>CALCVP010000001.1 GCA_937907705.1 uncultured Prevotella sp.
ACGTTAATTAACTCTCTCATTTTCAAACGATTACATTAGAATTAACAGAGTATTGGTATTAAAAACACAACGTTAAAATATTGCAATATTTTATGGATTTTATTTTGCTGCTATTTAAATAATTATTAAATTTGCAGACATAAATCAAAAAATGATGGTAAAAATCATTATACAGAGATTTTTATGTGATGTAAAACTACCGACAAATCAAAAAAATATATAATTAACAAATTGTTGTATTTACTGTAAAATTAAGGTGAAAAGGCATGAGACTTTACACGCCTGTATGTTGACTGTTTTATAAAAAAGTACTGTACAGGACCTGTATTATTTATGTGAACAAGGTATAGGGTGGTGTGATTTCTCTTTATACGTATCTTTTGTTGCTATTACAAGTGAGCTGATACACAATAGTGTGTCATAGGTTTATGCTGTAATTGTATTGTTGGCACTGTAATTAAAGCATTTCAGTGCAGGGCAACAGATGTGCATGATGCATACAGTTAAAAGTAGCAAACACTTATAAACTTCATTAATTAATAACTTTTAAAAATTTTATGTCTGGTAAATTAAAAACATTACGAATTGCGCTGCTCGTGCTCTTCACTGTGATGGTGGGAAGCCTTTCAGCACAAACAGTGAAAGGTAATGTGAAGGATGCCAATGGCGAACCTATCATCGGTGCTACCGTTTCCGAGAAAGGAACCAAGAATTTGGCAGTAACCGATATTGACGGTAACTTCACAATCAAGATGACCGGCAAGAACCCTATCGTGGTTTCATACATAGGTATGAAGGCCAAGACAGTGGCAGTGGCTGGCAAATCAAGTGTTGATGTAGTGCTTGAAGAAGAAGCCACCACATTGAATGATGTGGTAGTAATCGGCTATGGAACCGTAAAGAAGAAAGACCTGACGGGTTCTGTGGCATCTGTTTCTGCCAAAGATTTGGCCAATCTGCCTGTTGCCACAGCTTCTGAAGCTATTCAAGGCAAGATGGCAGGTGTAACAGTAACCACTACTGAGGGTTCGCCTGACGCTGACGTAAAGATACGTGTGCGTGGTGGAGGTTCACTTTCACAAGACAATTCACCTCTTTATATTGTAGACGGATTTCCTGTTAACTCTATCAGCGATATAGCTCCTAACGATATTGAGTCTATTGATGTACTGAAAGATGCCTCTTCTACCGCTATCTATGGTGCCCGTGGTGCCAACGGTGTAGTAATTGTTACTACCAAAAGCGGTAAAGAAGGCAAGATACAAGTAAACTTTGGTGCATCATTGGGTATCAGAAAGGTGATGAAAGAGCTGGGTGTGCTCTCGCCTTATGAATATGCCAAATATCAGTATGAAACCCAATATGGCAAAGACCAGGAGTATGGTGACTGGCAAGACATGGATATATGGAAATCTGTAGCAGGCCGCAACTGGCAGGATGAGCTCTTTGGCCGCACCGGTTTCCAGCAGATTTACAATGTTTCTGTAAGCGGTGGATCCAAAGACACCAAGTTCAATGTCAGCTATTCTCGCACCGATGACAAGAGCATCATGATGGGTTCAGACTATTCCAAGAACAACATTAATGCCAAGTTAAACTCAACCTTAAACAAATGGTTGACCCTCGACTTTAATGCACGCTTGGCTTATTCTGTCGTAGACGGACTGAACTCAGGTGGCGACACCAACGATTCCAATGCTTCAAACTCCATTATAAACAAGGCGATAACCTATCGTCCGGTAGAGCCGCTGAACGCGACGGATGATGATGGCGACGAAACTTCATCAACAGATGTAGACCCTTACGATCGCATGAATGGTACTTATAAGCAGCAGCGCCGCTTCCGTCAGGACTACAATGCTGGCTTAAACTGGAAACCTTTCAAGCATTTTACCTTCCGCTCTGAGTTTGGCTATACTTGGAGATATGAAAATACAGACCAGGCATGGGACAAGTTGGCTACTAAAAACGACTCTCAAGGAGCAGGTCTGCCTAAGTCTAAGATTTCACGTACAGACGTGAGAAACTGGCGCAATGCCAATACCGTTACTTACGACACCAAAGATGCTTTCTTGAAGAAGGACAAGTTGAATGTGATGGCAGGCCAGGAATGGTCAAGCTCTTTGCAGAAAGACTATTATTCGTCTACTATCAATTTCCCTTCAGACTTTACACTGGGCGAAGTGCTGGCCAACCAAGGTGCTGGTGATGCACAGCCACAGGCTAACAAGATTGGTGCTAAAGACAACATGATGTCTTTCTTTGGCCGTATTAACTATACCTATGACGACCGCTACTTGCTTACCGCCACTTTCCGTGCCGATGGTTCAAGCAAGTTTGCAGCAGGCAACCGTTGGGGCTATTTCCCGGCTGTAGCTTTAGGATGGCGCATGAGTGAAGAAAACTTTATGCGTTCAGTCAAGTGGCTCTCTAACCTGAAGTTGCGCTTGAGCTATGGTGAGGCAGGTAACAACCGTATTCCATCGGGTAGCATCTTCCAGCCATTCTCTTTCCCGAAGGATTACAGCAAGCTGAAAGAACCTTATTTCGGCGATAAGATGAGTTCTGTAATGGAGCTGGGAAACACCAAGGCAAACACAAAGCTGAAGTGGGAAACCACCATTACACGTAATGCCGGTATAGACTTCGGCTTCTTCAACAGCCGCATCAACGGTACTTTAGACTTTTATTGGAATACTACCAAAGACTTGCTCATGAAGAGCAAGATTGCTGCAAACTCAGGCTATACCTATCAGTATAGGAACTTCGGGCAGACCTCTAACAAAGGTGTGGAGTTGGCTTTCAATGCTATTATAGTAGAGAAGAAGAACTTTACGCTTAACTTTACAGGCAATATTTCATACAACAAGAACAAAATTGACAAGCTGAACACAGGTTCAGAATGGGATACTAACTATACTATCCCTGACGTAAACACAGGTCAGAACTTCCGCGTGGTAGAAGGTGGATCCCTCGGTGAGGTGTGGGGATATCGCTTGAAAGGCTATTATACAGCGTATGATGCCGAGAAGAACCCTAACGGAGAGTTGGTATGGAACGGCAAAAACTGGAAGTTGCGCGATGGCTTGGTAGACAAAAGTTCAACTGTAATGGGCACATTGGCTCCAGGTTCACCTAAATTAAAAGTGGACGAAGAGGGCAATGTCGTAAAAGAACGATTGGGCAACACGATAGCTCCTTGGGCTGGTGGTTTTGGCTTGAACGCTACATTCTACGGCTTTGACGCATCTGTGTTCTTCAATTATCAGATTGGCAACAAGATTGTCAATGCTACAAAGTTGGGATCGTCATTCTATCATGATACAAGAAAAGGCTATAACCTCAATGCTGACTTCGTGTCAAGATACACCAACATTGACCCTGAAAATGGTTTGTCGCTTGCTAATCCTACCACAGTGGCTGGCGTATATGGCAGTGAGGCCAACGCCATCGCTCGCTTGAATGAGATAAATGCCAATGCAACTATTTATAACCCAGTATTAGTGTCTAAAATGTACCTTACTGATTATGCAGTAGAGGGTGCTTCGTTCTTGCGCTTGCAGAACCTTACCATTGGTTATACCTTGCCAAAGAACTTGCTGAAGAGCATTTTCTTGAACAATGTGCGCTTCTACTTTACTGGTTACAATCTGCTGACTATTACCGGTTATTCCGGCAATGACCCTGAAGTAGACTCAAGTAGCCAGAAATCACCTATGTCACCGGGTGTAGACTACGCATCTTATCCTAAGAGCCGCCTCTATGTGTTCGGTGTAAATGTATCATTCTAAATACAATATAAGAGTAGAAAAAATGAAAAATATATTCAAGACAATCATATTGGGAGGTGTCGTTTTAAGCACAATGACATCGTGCAGCGACTTTCTTGACCAGCGTTCTCCTTCTGATACAGACGCCAGCAACGTGTGGCAGTCTACTTATTATACAGAGAATGTGCTGAATAAAGCCTATGGCTTACTTTGCGAAGACCACACTTATTCAAGAAATCTCTGCTATAACTTCATGGTAAACACCGATTGCGAGTTTACCAACGCTTACGGAGAATCTAATGCTAAAGCAGAAGGTAAGGGTAAAGACCTTAACAACTACTACGCCAAGAGTGATGACTCGTTTGCGAATATCGGCAACACATGGGATCATCTTTATGAAAGTATCGAGTATTGTAACTTGATAATTGAAGGTCTTAAGAATCTTTCATTGGACAATGCATCGTCTACTGCAGATAAGCAATTGCTGCGCTATAAAGGTGAAGCATTGACTTTGAGAGCCATGATCTTCCATGAGTTGGTGCGCAATTGGGGTGATGTACCTTACAAGACAGAACCTACCAATGACGACCTTTCCAACGTAAATGTAGGCAAGACCGACCGTGATGTTATTATGGATGGCTTGATTAAAGACCTGGAAGAGGCCATTGACTATCTTCCTTGGGCTGGAGAAAACAGCTATACAACAGAGCACATGACCAAGGGTTACGCTCATGCGCTGTTGGCTCAGATTGCTTTACAGCGTTCAGGATGGGCCATCAGAGAGGCTGCAAAGGATGGCTATGTTACTGCGGCAACTAACAGTGATGCCAACTATCCAACCCAGCGTTGTGGCGATGCCGACCGCAAGAAGTATTATGAGTTGGCACTTACACACCTTAATGCTGTCATTTCTTCAGGTAAGCACCAGCTTAACCCAAGCTTTGAAAATGAGTGGGATCTTATCAATAAGCGTGAACTGGATACACAGTATCAAGAGAATATCTTTGAGGTTCCTATGGGTTTGGACAATTCAAGCGAGTTAGGCTATGGCATAGGCGTGCGTTTTGCCGACAAATGTGCTTATGCTTTGAAAGGCAACTCTTCGTCTAATGTACAGTTGCCGTCTACCTTATTTTGGATGTATGATCACAGTGGCAAGGATACACGCCGTGACATTACTTGCGTAAACTATGAGATTCAGCTTAACAATGGGGTAACCACAGAGACGATGAAGGGCAATAATCCTTTCAATCTTTATTGCGGAAAATGGGACGTTCGTAAGTTTTCTGATGAGTGGAAAGCCATTGCCAAGGTGAAAGGTGTGAAGTTTGGTACAGGTATTAACTATGTAAAGCTGCGCTATTCTCAGGTTCTTTTGTGGTATGCTGAGGTGATGAATGAGCTTAATGGCAACCCTGATGTAGCCACAGGTGGTTGTGGTATGACTGCACGTCAGGCTTTGGGAGCTGTACATGAGCGTGCTTATGCAGCTGCAGACAAGGCTGTTGCCAAGGCTTATGTAGATGCTATACCAGCTAATAAGGATGCTTTCTTCAATGCTATTGTTGATGAAAACGAGCTGGAATTTGCGGGCGAAGGCGTGCGTAAGTATGAATTGGAGCGCTGGAATCTGCTGAGTGACAAGATAGAACAGATGAAAGCAGACTATAAACAGCAGATTTATGAATATCCGGAAAAGCTTTATTACAAGACATACACTGAGAATGGATTGGTAAAAATAGATATGAAGTCTATTCGTTGGTATGATAAGGAGGCTCCAGAAAATGCTGCCGACTATCAGTATGTTACTTTCTGGGGTGATGAGGCAAAAGAGTCAAACACCAAGAAAACCAATCTTAATAATCTCGAATTTATAAGTGGTGGACTCAATGAAACCGTAAAGAATCGCTATTTGCTGCCCATTTACAGCACTACTGTCAATGATTCTGAGGGTACATTGCAAAACTCTTATGGCTTTATCCATAAATAATATTTAATAATAATACAATGAAACTGAACAAATCATATATCAGCAAGGTGCTCTTTGGAGCACTCTTGCTTTTGGAAGGCGCATCGTTTACAGCTTGTACTGAGACGAACGATTGGGATGTAGACCCTGCTTACGACCGCTTGTTCCACTCTTCTAAATTGGAAGTAAAGGTGGGTGAAGACAATGCAGAGGTTACATTCAAGAAGATGCCTAATGTAGAATATTATGTAATAGAATACAGTACCGACTCTTTGTCGGATGAGGTGGAAACCACAGCTCATAGTGTGGTGTTGGGTGAAGACAAGTCTATCACCACATCGCCTTATACTATTACAGGCTTGGAAGGCTCTACCAAGTATTTCCTTCGTATCAAGAGCTGTGCTACAACGGGCAAAGGTTCTACCTGGAAATACCTTGACGGCAGCGACTATAATTATAGTTTTACCACCAAGGCTGAACAAATTATCAGCGAAGTAGTAGCTGGTTCTAAAACAGCAACCGTGAAGTTTACACCTGGAAAGGCTGTAAACAAAGCCTTGGTGTTGCATGGTGACGATGAACCGTTGGCTTATGATATTCCTGCAAGTGCTGTTGAGGCGGGCAGTATTGTACTTGAAGGCTTGACACCAAAGACTTCTTATACAGTGCAATTGCTCAATGGAGAGAATGTTCGCGGCACAATGAAGTTCTCAACCACAGAAGCTTATCCTGACGGATATGAGGTATTGACCCTTACAAGTGATGAAAGCTTGAAAGACTTGCTGGCTAATGCCACTACTGATAAGGTGGTAGTTGTATTGCCACAGGGTCTTGACTATACAGTAAAGTCTGAAGACGGTGTGATGTCTACCGTCAAAATACCTGAAAATATCAAGTCTATTTATTTCTGGGGTGCCGCAGGTGAAAGCAAACCAAGCCTTACCTTTAAGGGCTCTTCTTTTGAAGGAACAGACATGGATGTGGTACGTTTCTACAACTTGAACATTCAATGCGGCAGCAATACTGATGGTTATGTGCTCAATCAGTCGGGTTCTTTTACTGTCAATTCTATCGAATTTGAGAAATGTAACATTCAAAAGATACGCGGTGTCATACGTTTCCAGAACATTACTCAAGCCACTTGCCGTAATATTACCATCAATGATTGCGTGTTGACAGACATAGGTTCGTATGGTGTTGTAAATACAAAAGACCAGTCTAAGCTGACTTTGGGCTCCGTTTCCATAGCTAATTCAACATTGAACACCATCAATTCTGTATTGACCAATACTTCTCAGCCTAACTTCAGCATAGCTGTAGATCACTGTACGATATGGAATTGTGTGCCTGGTGGCAAGCCTTTCTTTGATGTTCAGAAGCAAACTGGTGTGCAAGTGTCTTGCACCAACTCACTGATAGGTGCCTATTACGAGGCGAATGGTGAGAAAACAGTGAAAGGTAACAGCTTGAAAGATATTGATGGAACAGGTACTGTCTACACCAATGACTTCAATTGGAATGCAGGTTACGAGATTGGCTCTCAAATAGAGTCATCTTCTAAACAATTGTGGGTTAATCCTGCTACTGTTGATGCAGACTTTACAGTGCTCAACAGTACCTATAAGTATTATGGAGACCAACGCTGGTTGCCAGCTAATTGATACTTATTATATGTGTAAGTTGCTCTTTATATCAGCGAGTAACTTACATATAACGCAATAAAAAAGGGGAAAAGAAGCTTTTGTTAAACTGCTTTTCCCCTTTCTGTTTGTTGGAATGTATTGTTGCTTTTGGAATTATTAGCTTACAGTTGGACTGTTAACGTCTTTAAATCCTTTTGTAAACTGGATGAGCCAACCATTATTTCATACTTTCCTGGCATTACTCTCATGGTGTTACTCTGTTCATCCCACCATTCAAAAGCTGATTTCGGAAGTTTGATTTTGGCAGTTTTTGTTTCACCGGCTTTTACATTTATCCTACAGAAACCACGTAAAGTCTTGATGGGTCCATTTGTATCGTTTACCTTTTTGAGATACACTTGCACTACTTCTGTGCCGTCTTTCTTGCCTGTATTGGTTACTTTTACGCTCACTTCACCTTGTTTCGCATTGTAGTTTGGCTTGCCAATGGCAAATGAAGTATAACTTAGGCCATAACCAAAAGCGAAAAGTGGGGTATCCTTAAAGAAGCGATAGGTGCGATTGCTCATATCATAATCATCAAAGTCTGGTAATTGGCTGTCGTCCTTATAGAAGGTAACAGGAAGTTTGGCACTGGGGTTATAGTCGCCAAAGAGCACATCTGCCACACCGTTTCCGCCTTGTTCACCAGGATACCATGCTTGAATGATGGCATCGCAGGTCTCTGTTTCTGGTGTTAAGGCTACCGCAGAGCCACTACAGTTGATGAGTATTACCTTTTTGCCTGCATCATGCAGCGCTTTGATAAGCGTGCGCTGTACCTGTGGAAGCTCAATACTGGTGCGGTCTCCATTGTCAAAACCAGGTTCTGTAACTTTGGCTTCCTCCCGCTCCAAGTTAGGAGATATACCGCCAACAAATACAATGATGTCTTTATCTTTAGCCTTTTTGACAATCTCTTCAGGTGAAGTTTGGTGGATAGCGGCCATGTCAAAGTTAAGTGTAGCGCCTCCTTCCAACTGCATATAGTCTACCTGCACATTGTATTGTTTACCAGCTTCTACCTTTATGAAGCGTTTGGTATAGCGCATAGGGTCTGTTTTCCACCTGTTGGCCACTGTGTCGCCATTGATAATCAGTCGGAAACCGTCATCGTTTTGATAGATAATGTTGAGCGTCTCGCTCTTTTTTGCCGTGAAATGCCCCTTGAAGCGGGCAGTAAAATGCGTGAGGTTAACCCCAGGAGCAAAGGCTGTGTTGCCTCCATTGTCGAAGTGGAGTGGTGCTGTATAGTTGTTTTCTGCCACGGGTTTGCCCTCCATGGCGGTATTGTTCCAAAACTGTGCGCTCATGCCAGGTTTGCCATTATCGCCTATGAGCAGATTAAAGATACTCTGTTGGTCAGTAGCAGTGGTAATGTCGCACCCTTTTGTATAGCTTACTGGTGCGTTCAGCTTATTCTGAATGCCTTCTAATATGGTTACAGAGTGCTTGGGCTGTCCATAATAGATGCCCCATAGCATCACAGAATCTGCGGCATTGGGTCCTATGACCATTAGTTTTGACGCATCTTTTGCAAGTGGTAGCGTGTTGTTCTTGTTTTGTAGCAGCACCGTTTGTTCGCGTGCCATCTGCAATGCCAACGCTTCATGCTCCTTGCTGGCTATAACACTTTCTGGTATTTTGGTCCATTCCACCAGACTGTCGTCATCAAAATCGCCTAATTCAAAGCGTGCCTCCAATAGTCTTATTATGCTTTTGTCTATCTGTTGTTCTGTTATCTCACCTGCTTTTACGGCTTCAGGCAAACTTTTGTAGTTGCTTCCGCACTCCACATCAGTGCCACTGATAACAGCTTTGGCTGCTGCTTGCTCCTTATTGACTGAAACACCATGTCTGCCAGGTACCCAGAAGTCTGAGATTGCACCACAATCGCTGACTACTAATCCTTTAAATCCCCATTCATCGCGTAAGATTTGTTGTAGCAACCGGTTGCTACTGCAGCAGGGTTGCCCCTCAAAGCGTTGGTAAGCACACATTACTTCCTTTACGTTACCTTCGGTTACCAAGGTCTTGAAAGCAGGAAGATAGGTTTCCCAAAGCTGCCGTGGCGACAGATTTTCTATGTCAAAGTGGTGGCGTGTCTTCTCGGGTCCACTGTGTACGGCAAAGTGTTTGGCACAAGCATACAGCTTCATGTATTTGTGGTCAGACGGTCCTTGCAGTCCTTTTACCACTGCCAGTCCCATGCGTGCGTTCATATAAGGGTCTTCACCATAGGTTTCCTGCCCTCGTCCCCACCGTGGATCTCTGAATATATTGATGTTAGGCGTCCAGAAAGACAAGCCTTGGTATTTGTCAACGGTTCCTTTCTTGCGTTGTGCTGTATTCTTGGCGCGGGCTTCATCGCTCACAGCTGTGTAGATACGTTGTAGCAAGGCATCATCAAAAGACCCTGCCATGCCAATGCAAGAGGGGAATACAGTGCTTAGTCCGTTGCGCCCTACGCCATGCAGTGCTTCGCTCCACCATGCAAATGATGGGATGCCGAGACGCTTGATGGGTTTAGAGCCGTCCATCATCAAAGTGGCTTTCTCTTGTAAAGTAAGCCTGCTACACAAGTCTACGGCACGTTCATGTGGACTCAATTGTGAATTTTTGTATGGAAATTGCTGTGCTGTGGCAGTGATAGAGAATGCCACAGCAATGGCCATAAAGGCGATTCTTGTTTTCATATTGTTAATGTTGTATAGATAAAGTAGTAACTTGCAGATAATAAAGCATAGGTTTAGCTCTTGTAAACCATAGGCTTATTGCTTGTAAAGCATGTGTTTATACAGGCAAGCGCCACAAAATGAGTGTGGCAGTCTCTCATTTAAAAAGTCATTTGCTCTGCCTGTAACTAAAATAGACAGGTTTTAGGCAAATGACTTTTGTAGCTAATATGTTATTTTAATACCTTGTCTGTTACGGTTTGTCCGTTAGTATAGGTTATCTTTCTGATGTTAATGCCCTTCTGAGGTGCAGAAAGTTTCATGCCATTGAGAGAGTAATAGCTTATTTGGGCAATGTCTCCTTTGACTTTTGTCTGAGCAATACCTGCTGTTTTACATGTAGGATAATACTCATTTACAGCATTGATGGCATCTGCATTTTGCGCTTTTACGATAGGTTCAACAATAGAATTAAGATAAACCTCTAAATTGCTGTACCATCCTTTTTCTGTGTCAAGTGTCTTCAAATTGGCATCATCAGGATTGTTAGGGTCAAGTCCGTTGGCCAATTCCCATTCATCAGGCATGCCATCTCCATCTGTATCGTAGCCTTCTGCTCTTGTTTCAGCGTTGAGCACGGGGAAACTGGCTGTTGACTCGTCTTGTGTAGCCGATTCTGGGTCGTTGATTACATCAATGATGCCTGGCACTTTGGCATGCGAAGCGTTGTAAGTAGTAGTGCCATTGGTAGCTTCTTCTACATAGCGTGCATCGGCAGCATCGCGATAGAGACTTGCTCCACCATAAGCCAACACTTTGTTGTAAGCCTCTTGAGCCGTGTGTGTGGTAACATCGCCAGCATCAAACGGTTCGTCACATTTTATCCTGATGCAGTCAATGCCATCGCTGTTCTTTACGTAAGTCTGGTCATCACCATAATAGTGCTTGGCATCTTTTATATAATATTCGCCATTAATTTTGAAACTTTTATCGTAGATAACACCTTTCCAGTCGTAGTTTTCAGCATTGCTTCCTGCTGCTGCCACGTAGTTTCCGTTGATATAATAGCGGCTGGCGTACTCAGGAAACGGGTTGTTGCCACCATTGGAAGCGTCAGAAAACGAAATCTGTGTAACACGGGTCTTGTTTTTTGTGCCAGGTCCAGCCTTGTAATAGTTATTGATTATATTGATATAGCCACCGCCAGGTCCGCCATAGCAGCCATTGCCGTTACCCCAATTGTACATTACACAGTTGCGGAAGTCTACGCGTTCGGCTTGAATGGAGTTGGCGTATTGCGTTTTGTCGTATCCACTCCAATTATATCTTGCTCCGTTAAATCGTGGTGCACGATTTTGTACATGGGCCAAGAAATTGTGGTGGAATGAAGCAGGCTTGCCACCCCAGATGCCTCCATAGCTGTGGTCGCCCTTTTCGTGTCCGGCATTCAGCCCCTCTGCCATCATGCACCATTGCAAAGTAAAGTTGCGGTTATCATAGAATGACGCTAACTCATCAATACTCCATGAGAAAGAGCAGTGGTCCAAGATAATATTCTTATGATAGCGCCCCCACGCTGCATCAGCTCCATCGTCTACATGTTTTACTTGTGAGCGGCGGAAACGTATGAAACGCACGATTACATTGTCGCAATTGGTAAATTCAATGGTATAGTATCTTAGCGTGATACCACATCCTGGAGCGGTTTGTCCAGCAATAGTGGTATTGCTTGTAATCTTCAAGTTTGATTTCAGATCTATGTATCCACTTACGTCAAACACTATGGTTCTTGGTCCAGCTTTGCTTAAAGCCCATCTTAAAGAGCCAGTACCGCTGTCGTTAAGGTTAGTAACATGATATACGTTGGTAGTACCATCAGCCTTGCGGCCACCCGTAGTGGTGTAGCGTGCAAAGCCTTCTGCACCGGGAAAAGCAGGCACAGCATCTTGTGCCATGGTGGTGCCAGTCAAGGCTAAAGCCACCATTGATAAGAATAACTTCTTCATGTAAGTTTATTTTAGTAGATTATATAGTAATAAAACTAAGTCTTGGCACTGCTGTAAGCAGTTAAGCCATTTGTTCTTTGCAAAGATATATCTTTATTGGTTAAAGAACAAAAAAACGGCATAAGGTTTAATGCTTATGCCGTTTTTTTAACTTAATACTTTATTATTTCGCTTCTTATGCGCCTAAATGCCTTTGCTTATTTGTTGAGTGCAGCCACATTGTAGCCCAATTGCTCCATTTCAAGCGATGCCCAGATGAAAGGACCAACACCTTTGCCGTCGTTGTCGCGGATAGGTTCGCTGATGTAGTATTCAAAAGAACCGTCGCGGCGTCTGTTCTCCTTTACCTTTGGTGCGGCTTTCAGTACCTTGGCACTGATGCCTGGACCCAGTCCTGACACCTCGCAGCAGCGTGTGAGCGAGATAGTCTTGTCGGCATTGACCTTGATAAAGTTATTGATAATGCCTTTATAGCCTTTCAGACCAGCCTCTTTCAAGCTGTTGTCAAAGTAGCCTAAGCGTGCACCTTTGAGCAATACATATGTAAACATGCTTGATGCTGTGGCCTCTAAATAGTTGCGGTTATCGTTTACATCCATCACGTCATACCAAAGACCGGTTTTTGAGTCTTGGTATTTTACGGTGTGTTGCATGACCGTGTTGAGCATGTCAATCAGTTCCTGACGGTGAACATAGTCTTTTGGCAGTGCATCGAGCACCTCAAGAATGGCCATTGCATACCAACCCTGAGCGCGTGCCCAGGTGTGCTGTGAGAGTCCTGTCTGCTTGTTGGCCCAAAACATTTCACCTGTTTCGTCCCAAGCGTGTTTCCATAGACCCGTCTTTTCGTCGTAAGTGCGTTTGAAGGTCTTGGAAATCTGTTCAAAAGTGTCATCATAATACTTCTTGGCTTTTTTTTCGCCTTTCAGTATTGGAGCTGCCATGGTGTAGAAAGGATGTCCCATGTAGACGCCATCGAGCCATACCTGGTAAGCATAGATAGCCTTGTGCCACCACACACCGTCAGTAGTGCGGGGCTGTTTTTCCAGTTGTTTGAAGATAGTATTGAGTGCCAACTCGTTCTTTTTCTCGGGAAAGAGCTGGTTCATACGCAGAATGAAGCGTGCAGGACGCGTGTTGTCAAGGTTGAATGCGTTATAGTCATAGCCTGTAATGTTGCCTTTGTTGTCAATCATTTGGGCAGGATATTGCTTCAGATAGTCAATGATGCTCTCGTCTTTACAAGCCAAATAAGCATCCAACAGGGCCTCTTGTTCAATGCCTGTAACATAACCCCACTTTGGACTCTTGGCAAAGTCGAGATAGCAAGGGTTTGGTGTGCGTTGCATTTCAGACTTGGCCATCCATTGACTGTACGTGGTGTAAGGTGCCTTGCTGAGCACCTGTGATCCGTTAATGGTTACATTGTCGTAGTTAGGTTGGTCTGTCTGTCCTGTAATGTATACAGGCTTGCTGTAAACGCCTTCAAATTTACAGTTCTTGAGATTAATGTTGTGAATGGTGTTGCGGTCGTCAAAGCCCACAATCATTACGCCATACTTGCTCTTTTGGCAAGTAACATTCTCCATATATACATTCTGTACGGTAGGATAGAAGCCACGGCGACCTATTTCTTTAGGTTCATAGTTGGTATTGATCTTCAATACGGCTTCGCCACACTGGCCTACTGTAACATTGCGGAAATAGATATTCTCTATTACACCACCACGACAAGAGTTGGTCTTGATGCGGAGTACGCGGTCAAGGTCGGGGCTGTCCATCGTGCAGTTTTCTACAAACACATTGCTGCATCCACCCGATATTTCAGAACCGAGTACCACACCACCGTGTCCATCCTTCATTTCGCAGTTGCGGATGATGATGTTTTTGCTGGGGCGGCCAGCGTATTTGCCTTTGCCTCCAGCGCGGCCGTCTTCATTGCGGCCACTCTTGATAGCGATACAGTCATCGCCCGTGTCAAAAATACAGTTTTCTATCAGCACGTTTTCACATGATTCCGGATCGCAGCCATCACCGTTAGGTCCATGGTTTTCTACATGCACGCGTCTTACAGTAATGTTCTTGCTGAGCAATGGATGCATTACCCAGAATGGTGAACGTATCATCTTTACACCCTCTATCAGGATACCGTCGCATTGGTTGAGGTTGATGGTCTGTGGGCGCAAACCTTTCCAAGGGCCAAACACACGCTTTTCAACGGGCACACCCTCTTCGGCAAACTTCAGCAGGTCTGCACGTCCGCCAGGGTTTTGCTGCTTTTCTTTCACTACTACATCGCGGCTCTTTGGCGTTTTTCCACTCATGAGCCACCATGTGTCGTCAGAGCCGTTTCCGTCGATGATGCCTTGGCCGGTGATAGCTATGTCAGTTTCTTTAAATGCGTAGATAAGAGGTGAGTAGTTGATGCAGTCTAACCCTTCCCAGCGGGTTTCAACGAGTGGATACAAAGCTCTGTCGAACTCAAAGAAGAGGGTAGCATCTTTTTCAATTACCAGGTTAACATGGCTTTTCAAGCGTATAGCTCCGGTTTTCCATGTACCGGCAGGCACTACCACTTTACCGCCACCTGCTTTGGAACAAGCCTCAATGGCCTTGTTGATAGCCTTTTGGTTTTTGGCAGCAGTATTGGTCAGTTTGGCACCATACTTGGTAATCAGAAAAGTGCGGTTGGCAAATTGAGGCTCTCTGATGCTCTGCTCAATCTGCTTGTACTGCGTTTCCCATGCCGATGCCGATAGCATCAGCGGAAACAATAGGCATAATAATAATGTCTGTAAATGTTTCATAAAAAATTGTTTGTTACGATGTATCTGGTTATTATTGTTTTAGTAGCATTCTGCTTGCATGTAGTTAGCATGTGTGGCTATGGGCTTGTGGTGGAGCAAAGTATGCTTCCGCCTTTGGCAAGCGATAGCACATGGTCAAGTGAGTTTTAGTAGAAAGACGCCGAAAAGGCAATTTTGTAATGTAGTTTATTATGGTTATCAGACTGTTGCAGCGATTTTTATTACGCACATACACATTTCTTGGCAAATTTACTTAATAATTTATGAATATGAAAATTTATCATTACTTATTTATTTTTATTTAAGTTTCGGTACAAATGGATGCTTTTTCTTTATGTGCAAGGGTAGTAGAGAGTTAGTAGATAAAAGTAGTTAAATTTATGTCGCATAACATATTTAAGTGTTAAAACTTGAAGTTTTTCAATTAATTATTTGTGTTTGGACTATAAATTGAATATATTTGCGACATCTTATTTATGATTTCGAAGTTTAACGAAATCGCCGAGGTTGGTAGCATCCTGCACCAACCTCTTTTCTTTTAATGGCTTTTGCTATTTATGAGGTCATGGCAAGAGGGAATGTTGCCCCGTTGGCTGGTATGGATAAGTAGTAAATTGCAATGAAAATAAACAATGATAACTTTCAAAATGTGAGGAGAATGCGACTTCAAACCAAAGGTGGCAGATGATGGCACGTATGTTTTGTCTTTATTGAAGAAAATGAAGAGGGTTGCAAAAGCAGTGCAATTAGCTTTCGATTGCATAGCTTTCGGCTGCCGATTGCACCGCTTTTGCAATGCGATTGTATGGCTCTTGGCAATCGATTGCATAGCTTTTAAAAAACAGGGCAGTTGATGCGTTAGAATTAGAACATCACTGCATCAACAAAAAAAGCACTGTCCTTGTGTGGCAGTGCTTTTTAATAAGTGGGTGTTCATATATGCGATTGATTTTGAACACCTACTATTATAGTGGCAAATACTTAACATTTGCCGCCTGTATGATAATCTTCTATATTGCGGAAACCATTCAAGAATGTTTTGGCATCCATGCGTTTCTTGCCGCTAAGCTGTATTTCGTCCAGCTGCAACCAGGCGTTACAGGTAGCCACCAGCAAGTTGTTGTTATAGATCATCAACTCCCCTGGTTGCTTGCCATTACAGGGAATGAGTACATTAGTAGTCTTGAATATTTTCAGAATCGTTTGCTTTCCGTCTTTGCCGATAAGGTTGGTCCATGCACCAGGATAGGGAGCAAGCCCGCGTACGAAGTTATGTATCTCTGTTGAGGTTCTGTTCCAGTCAATAAAACAAGTCTCCTTGAATATCTTGGGCGCATCATGCAGTTTGAAGCCTGCTTCTGTCAGCTCGTGTTGTGGCAATGAGCTGACCACGCCATTGCCGGCAATAATCTTGTCGATAGTCTTGATGGCTATGTCTGCACCCAAATGCATGAGTCCGTTATAGACATCTTCAGCGTTATAATCGTCTTTGATTTCAAAAGGCTCTTGCATGATAATGCGTCCTGTGTCAATATCATGGTCCAAGAAAAAAGTGGTAACACCTGTCTGTTTCTCGCCATTGATAATAGCCCAGTTGATAGGGGCTGCACCACGATATTGTGGCAATAGGGCAGCATGCACATTGAATGTGCCGAAGCGTGGCATATCCCATACCACCTTAGGGAGCATTCTGAAGGCTACTACCACTTGCAAATCGGCCTTGTAAGCACGCAATTGCTCTACAAAGTCGGGGTCTTTCATCTTTACAGGCTGCAACACCGGCATCCCCTTTTCCACTGCGTATTGTTTTACTTGTGATGGTTGTAATGTGTCCTGGTGGCGACCTACTGGTTTATCGGGTTGTGTTACCACAGCTACTACGTTGTAGCCACCTTCCACTAATGCTTTGAGCGTTTCAACGGCAAATTCTGGTGTACCCATGAAAACAACTCTCAAGTCTTTCTTTTCCATACTTTTTACCTTGTTATGTATAACTATTAATCAATAGGTTAATATATAAGTAGGTGTTCAAAATTAAGTTGAAAGTATCATATAGTTAATACCGGTTTCATATATACGTTTAATTTTGAATACCTACTTAAATATACAATTGTGTTGATGCACTGTGCTAAGCAATCGTGTGTATGTATTATTCGTTCGCTTGTTGCTTGTTTACAGCTTATATGATGATATAAATGAGTTCTGATGAGTTACTCTACGGTTACTGATTTGGCCAAATTGCGTGGCTGGTCTACATTCAGTCCCTTTTCCACTGCCACATGATACGCTATGAGCTGCAGCGGAATGACTGACAGAAGTGGTGCCAACGCTGCCAAGGTAGGTGGAATCTCTATGCAGGCTTCAGCCATCTTTTTTACAGACTCATCGCCTTTGGTTACCACAGCGATAATTCTTCCGTTGCGAGCCTTTACCTCTTGAATGTTACTCAGTATCTTTTTATAGAGTTGGTGATGTGTAGCTACAAACACTACCGGCATATCTTCGTCTATCAATGCGATAGGGCCGTGCTTCATTTCAGCTGCGGGATAGCCTTCAGCGTGTATGTAGCTGATTTCCTTTAGTTTCAATGCTCCTTCCAATGCCACAGGATAGTTGAAACCACGACCCATATACAGTGCGTTGTGGGCATAGGTAAGGGTGCGTGCAATGGTTTTGATGCAATCGTTTTCGGCCAATACCTCTTTCATCTTGTCGGGTATGCGTCCTAATTCTTCTATTGTTTCTTCATATTCTTGCTGGCTAATGGTGCCACGCTCATGGCCTAAAGCCAGCGCAAAGAGGGTGAACACAGTTACCTGTCCTGTAAATGCTTTGGTCGATGCTACACCAATTTCCGGACCTACATGGATGTAAATTCCTGTATCCGAGGCACGGGCAATGCTGGAGCCTACCACGTTTACGATGCCAAAGCACAGTGCATGGTTCTTTTTTGCCAGTTCAAAGGCAGCAAAAGTGTCTGCTGTTTCGCCGCTCTGAGATACTGCTATGACTACATCGCCAGGCAGAATGACAGGGTTGCGATAGCGAAACTCTGATGCATATTCTACTTCTACCGGCACTTTTGCCCACTGCTCAATGAGTTGCTTGCCTATTAAGCCAGCATGCCATGATGTGCCACAAGCCACAATGATAAAGCGTTCGGCATTGACTAACTGCTCACGGTGCAGATTGATAGCACTTAACATGATGCGCTTTTCTTTTACTAACAAGCGGCCACGCATGCAATCGGCTATGCAGCGAGGCTGGTCATATATCTCTTTCAGCATATAGTGAGGATAGCCTCCCTTTTCAAGCGACTCCAAGCTAATGTTCACTTCTTTTATCTCTGGGGTAATGTCTTGATAGTCAAGATTGTTGATTTCAATTTTTTTGCCTATGCGCAGCAAGGCCACTTCATTGTCGTTAAGATATACCATCTGCTTGGTATATTGTACAATAGGTACAGCATCTGAAGCAATGAAGTATTCTTTCATATCCTTTCCAATGCCTATGACAAGAGGACTGCTCTTGCGGGCAACAACTATCTTGTCGGGGCAGTTGCGGTCTATCACAGCAATAGAGTAGGCACCCACTACCATGCGCAGGGCCATGATGGTAGCGTTTTCAAGACTCTTCTGGTACTTCTGCATCATGTATTCTATCAGTTGCACCAATACCTCAGTGTCTGTGTCGCTTTTGAAGGTAAAGCCTTCTTTGGCCAATAGAGCTTTCAAACTGGCATAATTCTCAATGATGCCATTGTGAACGATTGCCAATCGACCACTTTGCGATACATGAGGATGCGCATTGATGGTGGAAGGCTCGCCGTGGGTAGCCCAGCGGGTGTGGGCTATACCTATGCAGCCATTGGTGTCTTGCTTGGAAGCTATCTCTTCCAAGTTGCTGACTTTGCCTTTTTCCTTATATACATTCAGTTTGTTGTTGGCCGTAATAAGTGCTACGCCTGCCGAGTCGTAGCCGCGATATTCTAAACGTTTAAGACCTTGAATAAGTATAGGGTATGCGTCCCTAAATCCAATGTATCCTACAATTCCGCACATATATTATCCTTAATTAATAATAATGGGCATCAATAATGTTGCTTTTTGATGCCTGTTTTCTATGTATAAAAACTGTAACAGAGTTTTTATTTCGGGTGCAAATATAGTGCAATTACAATACAAAACAAAGAAAATGAGCGAAAAAGCAAATCTTTTCAGTGCAAATTTGCATAGATAAATGGGTTGATTGCATTGCTATCGGTTCACCATCGCATTGCAATAGGCATAAAAAAGAGCGTCAGCATCTCAGCAAAAGGATGTTGACGCTCTAACTGTAACATTTTGGTATAAATTATGTAAGAGAGTATATTATGCTTATTTCTTCAGCTGTTCTATGCAGAGATTGAGCAAACCTTTGGTAAATTCCATTTCACCATCACCGTAAGTTCTGTTATAATTTTCTTTGATAAGTGTATTGATGCTGTTGATACACAATTTTTTTTCGGCAGGTTCCAGCTTTGATGTGTTATTTTTGCAAAGCTCCAGCAACTTGGTTGCTAAAGTGCTACGCACCGATTCTTTCTCAATGTCTGGGTCTTTCCAGGATTCGCTGATGGTTGAGCGCAATAGATTGAATACTGTCAGAAAGTTTTTGTCATTGATATTTTTGGCGCTTTCATCATCTCTCGTGAGAGAAAGTATTGTTTCCGTTCCTTTTTGAAGACTTGAAATGCCTTTTTGTGAAATGGATTTGTCCACATTCCAATTGCCTTCTTGTATGCTTTTTACCGCTTTTCTTAAATCAGCAAGGTTGGTGATTTTTTTGAGCTGACTTTCATAGAAAGGGTAAGTAACAGAGGGTAATACCGCTACTATATTATTGTATTCACGCTGAAAGTCATCTCTTTTTTTCTTGGGATCTATGGAGTAGAACTTATGTATCTGTCCTGTTATATCTTTCCCTTTGTTGTCGGTGTACCATAACAGTACGTATGCATAGCGGTATTTAGGCTGCTTTTTGTCGTGTAGAAACATGACAGTATAGTTGCGGTTTTTAAATTCGCCAAACGAGAAAGATTGATTGTTCTCTCCAAAGCCTACAGTTGTAATCAAGTCTTCATTCAATCCCGCAGGTCTTGTCTGGTAGTTGTAGGCATTGGCGCTTTCTTGGTCAAATGCTTTTTGTAACTGCTTGATAGGCTTTTCTTTGTTGGCAGGCAAGGAGAAGTAGTAGGTATAGTGGTACTCCGTAATGTCCGTTTGTCCGGATTGTATAGTTTTTTTAGCTTGATTATGACTGCTGAGGGCACTATTCGCCAAGAAATCACTGATGGCTTTATCGATAATACTCTGTGCCATGCCGGTTACAGGCATTGTACTGGCCAATAGAATGGCTATGATATAAATAATATGTTTCATGTCGTTTAAATTTTAATTGGGTTTATATAAAGGTGAATTCACTGTTTTTTGTTACTTTTATTGCTACTACCAAACAGCAGTGCTGCTGTCTTTAGGCAATGGCAACGTATTAATAAGTTTCTGGTATGTCTTCTTCATCATCCATAGAAGCTATCATATTGTTGATGTTTTGCAGCTTCATGTTATATCGCTCCTGTATGGAGTCTAAATAAGACTGTTGCTCTGCTACAATGTTTTCTAACAATTTGTCTACTTGTTTGTTGTTGCTTTGAATGATGGAGTCTGCTTCATTTTCTGCCAACAGCACTTCCGGAGGTGCTAATTGATAGCGATACTTTTTCAATGTTCGTTTCCTTGTCCGGACTTTTGGTTCGGCTGTAGCACTGTCTGTGGCCATTGTATCTGGCTGAAAAGTGGGCAAAGCTGCTACTGTCGTGGGCTTCATCGGTTGCTGTTGAGCTGTATAGGTAGGCTCATTAGGACGATAGTGCAGCATGAATATAGCCATTATTGTCGCCGCTACTGTGGCTATGCTTGTCCACAGCCATTTTAAGCGTATCTTTTTGGTGGCATGGTATGCCTTAATGGTAGCCTGTTGGAACTGTGTGTCTGTTGTTTCAGGGATGGTTCCTGTAGGCATCCCTTCGTCAAACCATGCAAACATTTGTTTCAGGGCTTGCTCTTTAGAAGTTAAGGCTGGTGTCTTGGCGAAGTATTTGGCTAACATCTCCTCTTCTTCTAAAGTGGTTTCTCCAGACAGAAATTTGTCAACGAGTTGCTTTATATCTTTTTCCATCTTTGTTGTCTATTGATTGTTATAACGAAGTTCTTTGTTAAGTAGGTGTTCATGACGTTTATCATAACGGCTTCATATATGCGGTTGATTTTGAATACCTACTTATGATAGCAGATAGCATGATAGCTTTCTGTGGCAAATCCATTAGCTGAATATATCGTATTTTTCTGCTGTTTGCAATGAGTAGTACTGTTTTGCATTATTCTATCCACTTCATTATTTGGCAGAGCATCTTCTTTCTGGCTCTTGATAGCGTTGTAGCTACTGATGCCTTCTCTATGCCCATGATGTTGGCTATATCCTCATTGCTCTTGTGCTCCACTTGTCTGAGCTGCAGCACTTGATATTCTTTAGAAGGCAATGACTGCAATTTTTTGGTTAACCATAGTGCGTTGTCTTTTTCTTCCAATGCAATGTCAGGTTTTGCTTGCCTATCATCTTTGATGTTTAGTGTGGTCTCCAATGGCACTGTGTGGTTACTGCGATAGCTGTCAATGGCTATGTTCCGAGCCATTACGGTGGCCATACGTTCTATATGGTTGGCTGTGGTCAGTTCTTCTCGCAGTGTCCAGAGCTTTAGCATTACGTCTTGAGCCACATCTTCTGCCTGGTTGGCGTCTAATGTGTAGGCACGGGCTACTGTAATGGCGCGTTGTCTAATCTGTCTTGCTATGCTTTCAAACTCTGTTTTCTCCATGCTCCTTTGGCTGATGTATTCTTTTTGCTTTCTGATATATAAACGAACAAGGTCTCATATTATCAACATGGATTAATGCTCTTTAACATATAAATATGCAAGTATGGTGATGAAAGCAAATTATTTGTAGTTTTATATACTTAATAGTTTTATTCTGCGTTAACTAATCAATGGTAAGCAGATATTTGAGGATAGTCTGAATGTATAAAGTAGTTATCAAGGTATGACGTGTTATGCCCCAAATCGAGATGCTATATCTGTTTATATGAAAAAATAATAGAAACTAAATAGAAATAGAAAAACTTACGAATGAAACTCAATAAACAAACGGTGAACGAGATATTGCGCTTTGGTATCGTAGGCGCATTGGCCACAGCCTTACATTATGGCATTTATCTTGTATTGCAACATTATATCAATGTGAATGTGGCTTATACGGTAGGCTATTTTGTTAGCTTTGTGTTCAATTATATATCATCGGCACGTTTTACTTTTAAAAAGAAGGAATCTGTAAAGAATGGTTTGGGATTTTGTGGTGCACATGCATTTAACTATTGCTTGCAATTGGGCTTGCTCAATTTGTTCTTGTGGTTAGGCGTGGGCCGTAGTTTGGCTCCTGTGCCTGTATATTGTATTGCTGTACCCAGCAATTTTCTTATTGTAAGGTTGGTGTTTAGAAAGCTGAAATAGTATTCTTTAAGGGATAATAAAGGAGATTTTATAACTTTTTATATCAAGTTTAACCCCCAACAGTCCAAAAACAAATGTGCATTTTGGATTGTTGGGTTTTTTATTAGCTCTTTATTCAGCAGAAAAGAGCTTCCGTTTTCTTTCTTGTGGCATCAGAATTCACTTGTAAAGTGGAACTTGATGTGCTTGAAGTCTTGCTGTGCCATCTGTAAAACGTAGCTTGAATCTGCCAAGAATACATCTCTACCGTCTTTATCTTTGGCCATATATTGATATTTACGCTTTTTGAAATTTTCCAATTCATCGGGATCATCAGATTCAATCCAGCATGCTTTGTACAAGTGGATGGGCTCCCATCGGCATTTTGCATTGTATTCATTTTGCAGACGATACTGAATGACTTCAAACTGTAATTGGCCCACTGTGCCAATAATCTTACGGCCATTGAACTGATTGACAAACATCTGGGCAACGCCTTCGTCCATGAGTTGGTCGATACCTTTGTTGAGTTGCTTGCTCTTCATGGGGTCATCGTTTTCTATGTATTTGAACATCTCTGGTGAGAAAGATGGCAATCCGCGGAAATGCAATTGCTCACCATCAGTCAAGGTGTCGCCAATCTTGAAGATTCCATTGTCCGGCAAGCCTACAATGTCGCCTGGATAAGCCTCTTCTATCGTGCTTTTGCGCTGTGCCATGAACTGAGTAGGCGATGAGAAGCGAACGCTCTTGCCTAAACGAACATGCAGATAAGGGTGATTGCGTTCAAATTTGCCGCTACATACCTTGCAGAAAGCTATGCATGAGCGGTGGTTGGGGTCTATATTGGCAGTTATCTTGAAGATAAAGCCTGAAAATTTGGGCTCATCTGGCATAACCAGACGTTCTTCGGCTTGAGTAGGACGTGGACTTGGGGCTATCTTTACAAAGCAGTTAAGAAGCTCTTGCACGCCAAAGTTGTTGAGAGCACTACCAAAGAATACAGGAGCTACTTTGGCTTCACGATAATCATCGATATTAAATTCTGGATAGACACCTTCTACCAATTCCAAATCTTCACGTAGTTTGCTTGCCTCATCCTCACCAATATGTGCCTCTAAGTCAGTACTGTTGATGTCAACTTCTACCTTTTCGGTTACACGTTGCTTGTCGGGCTTAAACAAGTCGAGCTTATTTTCATAGATATTGTACACGCCTTTAAACTTGGCTCCTTGGTTGATAGGCCATGATAAGGGGCGAACGTGTATGCCAAGTTCTTCTTCCAACTCGTCAAGAAGGTCGAAAGGGTCGCGACCTTCACGGTCCATCTTGTTGATGAAGATGATAACTGGTGTGTTGCGCATGCGGCAAACATTCATCAACTTGCGTGTTTGTGCCTCTACACCTTTTGCACCGTCTACCACAATAATAGCAGAATCAACAGCCGTTAGTGTACGATATGTGTCTTCTGCAAAGTCTTGGTGGCCTGGGGTATCAAGGATATTGACCTTGTATCCTTCGTAATCAAACTCCATGACAGAGGTGGATACAGATATACCACGCTGCTTCTCGATGTCCATCCAGTCGGAAGTGGCTGTCTTCCTTATTTTGTTGTTCTTTACAGCTCCTGCCACTTGGATTTGTCCACCAAACAGAAGAAACTTCTCTGTAAGCGTTGTTTTACCAGCATCAGGGTGCGAGATGATGGCAAAGGTTCTTCTTCTTTCTATTTCGCTATTCATAAATGTAATGATGTGTACCTTGAATGTCTGTTATACGGGCAGAGCCACAAGTGTGGCTTCTACTCAAATTCCAACAGTTCTTTTTTGTCTTTGATATAGTAATCGGAGAGCATGCCTATGAAGGTTGTTATTTCCTTGATAGCATGTTCAGTATCAGGACTGATTTTCTTTTTCTGCAATCGTAGCATCATCATGCCGTACAGTGCATTAAAGCATGTCTCTATTTCATTCTCATCATTGTTGGCTCCACGCTTGCGTAGCTCCACGATAAATGGCAAAACCTTATAATATTCGCTGGTATAGAATGGAAATTTGGTGCTTTGCAGCAACTGGGCATGTAGCTCAATGAGTTGTTGCATTACAATCTTGTTGATTTGCAGGTGTCCACTTTCACGGCAACCTTCTTGATTCATCATCTTCACCAGATTGCCATACCAATCTGTCATCTCTTCTTTTTGATCATCAGTATAGTCAAACTGGTCTACATACTCATGACGTATGCGGCTGAGGTTGCATCCATAAGCACGGATAAGGTCTTCTATTTGCCACATATACAGAAGGTATTCGGCAATACTTTTCTTTCTTAACTCTTGTGATATGAACATTTATATGATTGAATTTTAATGGTTATTCTTGATACAGAACCGCTTGGATAAGCGTAATTAGCAAAACAGCCAGTAAGCTTTCAAATGGGCTTACGGGTTGTTGTGCTAATAATGAAAAGTGTAGAGATTGAACACTGTGCCTAAAAGCACAATGATAGAGAATATGATGACGATACTACCAATTACCCTGTTGATAAGCAATATGGCACTATTGTCGAACTTGTTGCGTACTTTGTCGATAAGCCATGTTAGACCAAACCACCATAGTAAGGCTCCACATATAATACTGGCATAACCCACACACATCTGTAAAGGATGCTTGGGTATGACAAAGGCAAATTGGGCGAAAGTAGCCATGAACAAGAATATGATTAAAGGATTAGAGAATGTTACCAGAAATCCTGTTACTCCATTGTGGATGAGTGACCCTTTCTTGCTGCCACTGACATGTATTTTCTTTGTGGGGTCTGATTTATAGCAGTATATTCCAAACGCCATGAGCAGTATACTACCCATGATTTGCAGAAAAAATCTGTTTTGAGTGTTGTTGACAAGGTCCATTACAAAACTCATGCCCAACCCTGTAACAAGCGCATAAAACAAGTCGCTAATGGCTGCCCCCACGCCTGTAACAAAGCCATACCAGCGCCCTTTGTTAAGAGTTCGCTGTATGCAAAGTACGCCAACTGGCCCCATAGGGGCCGAGGCAACGATGCCTATAAGGATACCTTTGAATATCCAGTTAAGTATATCTAAATGAATTTGAAACGGCATAGTGGGTGCAAAGGTCCTAATTTTTTATGAGAGTAGCAAATTTTACAGGCAAAACTTTGTGGCATAAGAGATTTTTCATAACTTTGCAAACAGGCAAAAACTGCTGATTGGTACTGAATTAGCTTGCGTTTTGTATGCTATTACGCCTTAATGCAAGTAGTTTCTTTTAATTTCGGTACATCTTTTGGGCTGTCGGTATCGTCTTGTAGAATCAGGAATATTTACACCTTGCATGTATGCTTATTGCCTAACTTGATGTTGTAGAGGGCTGGGTCGTTGCTATATTCTTGCCGAGAATATAAAGATTCAGCGCAAATACTAACTGAATAAGATGTATTTTTTAACTAAATTTATAAAATAACATGATTGCACAACAATTAAAACCTTATGTAATAGGGCTTGACTTAGGTGGAACAAATTCTGTTTTTGGCATTGTAGACAGCCGTGGAGAGATTAAGGCTACAACGGCCATAAAGACCCAAACATATGACAATGTGGAGGACTATGTAAACGCTTCTGTTGAGGCTCTTCATATTATTATAGATCAGGTGGGCGGAATCGATAAGATTAAAGCAATGGGTATAGGTGCACCTAATGCCAACTATTATAAGGGAACTATAGAATATGCTCCTAATATAGTATGGGCACATGAGTGTGTAGTGCCATTGGCAGACTTGTTTAGCAAGAAGTTGGGCATACCTGTAGGCATTACCAATGATGCTAATGCTGCAGCCATTGGCGAAATGACCTATGGCGTAGCTCGTGGTATGAAGAACTTTATTGTGCTTACATTGGGCACAGGTGTAGGTTCTGGCATCGTGGTGAACGGTCAGTTGCTTTATGGCTGTGATGGCTTTGCAGGCGAGTTAGGTCATGTAATCATGCGCCGTGAGAACGGGCGCCTGTGTGGTTGCGGCCGCAAAGGGTGTCTGGAGGCTTACTGTTCTGCTACGGGCGTAGCACGCACGGCACGCGAATTTCTCTCAGAATCTGATGAGCCATCACTGCTTCGTGGGCTTGATCCAAACAAGATAACTTCTCTTGATGTGTCTATTGCCGCTGGCAAAGGTGATGCATTGGCGCATCGCGTGTTTGATTTTACCGGTGAGATGTTAGGTGAGGCTTGCGCTGATTTTGCTGCATTCTCGTCTCCTGAGGCCTTTATCTTCTTTGGCGGTCTTGTAAAGGCTGGCGATTTGATTATGAATCCTATCAAGAAAAGCTATGATGAGCATGTACTGAATGTATTTAAAGGTAAGGCACAATTCTTAATCAGTGGTTTGGATGGTTCTTCTGCTGCAGTGTTGGGCGCCAGTGCCATTGGTTGGGATATCCAATAAAAAGCCATCGCAAACCTTTTTATGAGGTATGCACCGTATGAGTGGGCTGCAATGAGTAGACAAAACGTCTACTCATTGCAGCCCAATATTGTTTTCTTTGGGCGATGATGCCAGGTTGGCGAAAGCAAGATTTGTGTCCATTTCCTTTTTTTTGAATAAAGTTCAGGTCTTGTCTTCGTATTTCAGCTCTTCTTCAGTTATTGCAATAGCATGGAAAATGCTTAAAAATAGTATGTGAAAGCTATGCAGTTATGTTTTTTTTTCCTATTTTTGCAATTTGTTAAGTACAAGAATTGTAATTCTGTGCGATAGTTATTATAATAGTAAAATGACACAACAAGAGGATATAAAAAACGCCATAGAAGTAATGAAGCGTGGCGGAGTAATTCTTTACCCTACGGATACTGTATGGGGAATAGGCTGTGATGCTACCAATGAAGAGGCTGTGGCCAAAGTGTATAAAATCAAGAAGAGAGACGATTCCAAGGCTCTTATATGTTTGGTCGATTCTGATGGCCGTTTGCAAAGATATGTAAGAGATGTGCCTGATGTAGCTTGGAATTTAATGGAATATGCAACTAAACCTACAACCGTTATTTTTGATCGTGCTGTAAATTTGGCTCCTAACTTGATAGCGGAGGATGGTAGCATAGCTATGCGCATAACGAAAGAGGCTTTTTCGAAAGAGTTGTGCTACCGCTTCCAGAAGCCTATCGTGTCTACCAGTGCCAATATCAGTGGTCAACCCGCGGCTGCCAATTATTGTGATATAGCAGAAGAACTGCTTCATGCAGTTGATTATGTATGCTTTTCACGCAGACAAGAGCATAAACCTCATACGCCATCCAGCATTATCAAACTGAAAAATGATGGCGGAATAAAAATAATAAGATAAATATTGATGGCGGTACAGCACATATCAATGCTGTATCGCCAAAGAAAATGGTGAGCTATATAAATAATCACCATAAGGAACCAAAATATAAAAAGTTGTGCTTTTCTGCTTCTCTTGACATATCTTCTAAGCCGATTTTATAGACTTTGCATGGCAATAAGTGGCTTATAGGCTTTATGCTGAAGTAGTACATGTGCTTGGAATTTATCTGAAAGCAGACAAAGCTAATTTATAACATCCATATTTACAGGCATATATGAAAAACAGTTCAACCGCCGCTACTTACGATGAGTTGGGATATTCCGATACATCTTATATGGCTAAGGTAGTCAAGTGGCGACAAGAACATATTGGCGACCGGCAGTTTGTAATCTTCTTGAGCTTTCTTGTAGGTTTCTTTGCTGCTGTTGCAGCCTTTGTGCTTCATTGGCTCATTGAAGAAATTCAATTGCTGTTGACCGATAGTTTTGAGCGAAACACATTTAACTGGATGTATCTTGTATATCCGGTAATAGGCATTTATCTTACTTCTCTTTTTGTGCGCTATGTGGTAAAAGACGAAATTAGTCATGGTATCACGCGCATATTGTATGCCATCAGCAGCAAGCGTAGCCGCTTGAAGGGGCACAACTGTTATACCTCTGTCATAGCTTCGGCCATTACCATTGGCTTTGGTGGCAGTGTGGGGGCAGAGGCACCTATTGTGCTTACGGGTTCTGCTATCGGCAGTAATTTGGGGCAATTGTTTAAGATGGATAACAAGACGCTGATGCTGTTGGTAGGTTGCGGTGCAGCGGCAGCTATCGGTGGTATCTTCAAAGCCCCGATAGCGGGACTGGTGTTTACACTTGAGGTGCTTATGATAGACCTTACCATGGCATCACTTCTGCCCATTTTGATAGCCAGTGTTACGGCTACGTGCTTTACATACATTTTTACAGGTTCACAGTCGATGTTCAGTTTCCATTTGGACAGTCCTTGGCCTGTAAGCCATGTGCCTGCTAATATACTGTTAGGCATTTTTGGAGGCATTGTGAGTCTGTATTTTATACGCGCGATGACAGCATGTGAAGGCGTGTTTGGTAAACTGAAGAATCATCCTGTTGGCAAGCTTCTATTGGGAGCAGGCATACTGAGCCCACTCATCTTTTTGTTCCCCTCACTTTACGGTGAAGGATACAGCAGTATCAATATATTGCTGAGTGGTCATACCATGGCAGACTGGAGCAATATTCTGCATAACTCACCTTTCTCTGGTAATGACAACATGTTGCTCCCCTATATAGCAATGGTGTTGTTGACCAAGGTGTTTGCTACATCAGCCACCAACGGCGGTGGTGGCTGTGGCGGTACTTTTGCACCCTCTCTCTTTATTGGCGCTTTTGCAGGTTTCCTCTTTGCACGATTATGGAATATGTATGGTATAGGCGTCTATGTACCGGAAAAGAATTTCGCATTGTTAGGTATGGCTGGTGTGATGGCTGGTGTGATGCATGCACCCTTGACCGGCATTTTCTTGATAGCAGAGATTACGGGTGGCTATCAAATGTTCATACCACTGATGATTGTATGCATCTGCTCTTACCTTACCATCTTTATCTTTGAGCCTCATAGCATTTATGGCATGCGTTTGGCACGGCAAGGAAAACTCATTACTCACCATACAGACAGGGCTGTGCTTACCCTGATGAGTCTTGACTCGGTAATAGACCGTAACTATACATCCGTAAGTTCTGATATGGATTTGGCTTCGTTGGTACATGCTATCAGCAAGAGTCATACCAATGTGTTGCCGGTATTGGACAGTGCAGGCAACTTGTTGGGCGAAATAGATATGACCAAGTTACGGCACATCATCTTCCGTACAGAGCTGTATCATCATTTCAAGGTGCGACAGCTAATGTCTCAGCCAGAAGCGACACTGCTTGTCAGTGACAAAATGGATGTGGTGATGAAACGGTTTGAGCAAACGGATGCTACAATGCTGCCTGTGTTAGATACAGACCATCATTTGCGTGGTTATATATCGCGTACCCACATGTATGCTATGTATCGTAAAATGGTGGCAGACTTGTCTGAAGATTAAGTCATAAAAGCTATTTACCCCACAATAGGGAAACATACAAGACACTGTTTTCCTTATTGTGGGGTAAATAGCTTTTTATGGTTTGCGCTTTTTGATGTATGCTTGTCTTTATCTTTGTTTACGCATTATGATAATGCAATATCTATGTTCTTGCTTTCTAAGAGTATAGATATTGTCGAGCGATAACTATGCTTTTACTTGGCGAAAGCACAGCTATTGAAAGGTAATGACAGTGATTTGACCTTTATAAAGCAGCAGATGTCATATTTAATTTGTTTTTTGCATTAAATCTATGTATTCTATATCAGGTCCATAGAAAGTGTCGTCATTGTATTTCATTCTGTTCTTTGTAATGCCTATGGCTAAATCTGACTTATCGATACCTATCCATTTTCTGCCACACGAATTAGCTGCTTGTAGCGTTGTACCTGATCCACAGAATGGATCTAATACAATGCTATCTAAATCAGATGACGTATTGATAATTAATTTTATAAAATTTATATTCTTTTCTGTAGGATAAATAGGATATTGTGGGTCTTTATAATTAAGCCAAATATCTTGAACTCGTTTTCCTTCACTACTGTCTGCGTATACAATCTTTCTTGGATTTCCATTCTGAGACCATTCTATAAGCCCTTCTTTATCCCATTTTTCAAGAGTTTGCACATCTGTTCTCCAATGTCGCCCCGCAGGAGGAAGTAGACCATTAAAGCGTTTTGTATCTGAAATCTCGCCAGGTGCATGTATTGGCACTGTTGTATAATGGCGTCCATTTTTGTCAATTTTTTTATAAAGACGTTCTATATCTTCTTTTGTGTAAGGCTCTTTCGGCTCATGCCATATTGGATTTTCTGACTTGGTATAGAATAAAATCATATCTTTTATATTTCCATATCCAATACGTTTAAAGTTCTTGGGATTACACTTTACTCTTGTTATATCATTTCGAAAGTTTTCTATGCCAAATATTTCATCCATCATTACTTTCATATAATGTCCTATTTTATAATCTGTATGTAAATATATGGATCCCTTGTCAGAAAGTAATTCTTTCATGAGTAGAAGTCTCTCTTTAATATACTTTATAAAGTCTTTACCTAATAGCTTATCTGAGTACGCAATGTTACCTGATGCAGAGTTACTAATGGTGGATGCTCTTCCATTAGTAATAGTGAAATTTCCATTTGTCGCAAATGGTGGATCTGTATATATTAAATCTATTTTTCCACGTAAATTTGTTTCTTTTAATAGGTAATCTAAGGCGTCAATGTTGTCTCCTTTTATTAGCGTATTCATCTTATTGTATATAAAAAAGTTTTTAGCATGAGAGCACTCATAATATTATAATCTTGATATTTAGTAGTGATGTCTTTATACATTTTATTGTTGCTCTTAATATAAAGTACACCATCTAAGATAGCAATTTTGATCACATTGCTATTAACACTGGATTCTATGGTCGCAATGGCATCATTAAATTGTGCATTTTGATGTCCGCCAAAATCCGTGAGAAATTTAGCTTCACCAATAACATATTTATTTTTAATGCGTGCAATAAAGTCTAAACCTTTGTCGTGATTGTATCCCAATACCTTATTTGCAAAATCTTTCATTTCTTTATCATTGGCATATAAAATGGCATCTTTATTTGTTGAATTAAAATCATCCATATTGAAAACAGGAAAGCCAAATGAAGTATATTTTATCCAATTTTTAAACATTGGGCCTATTTGCCTATTTGATTCTTTAGGAAAAGTACATTTTTTATACAATTCACCTATGCTTAGGTTATATATTTCTGAGGCTATTCGATGAATAGTATCAGGATTCCTTCCTATTGCGTTTTTGTCATGCTTTAGGTATGCAATATAACTGTCTTTAATAGGAAACAAGTCAAGTTTTAATAGGGATCTTATGAGCTCTTCATTGTTTCTTTCGTTATACGCATATTCTACGTTATTCCAAATTTGTTCATTTAAAGCTCTTAATCCATTTGGAGCTGTTGGATAAACTTGAAATAAATCGTCAAGATATGAACACTGTGATGCGTAATCTATGCTTTGTGCAAGAAATCTATTCATGTTAAACTGTCTCTTGTAAAATGGGTAAATAGGTACTCAACGTATAAACATATATATGATACAGTCTTATGAAAAAAAATCAATGATATTGTGGCTTATTGAAATTAGTTTTGAATGATTCACTTTATCATAATAGTTTATTTTCTGCAAAGATACTATATTATTCTGAATTGTATTAATATATCTCTTAAATGTTATGTTGTGTAACTCCGTAGGTGTTCAAAATTTAAATGTAGTCTAAAAACAAAGCGTATTCTTGTTTCATTTAACCTTGGAAACCTACTAAATGGTATTCGAAATATTATTATCTTGTTGTTTCAGTGTATTTTTCTATGAAGAGCAAAGGCTGAAGACTATATTTAATGTAGTTGTCTTCAGCCCTTGTTCTTTTTTATTATATCATGCTCTGTGTAATTAGATTTGCCACCAGTGCTTCTTTTTTGGAGTTTCATGCTTATAATGACCCTGTCGCTCCATAATGATGTCTTGGTAGGTCTTGTGTTCTTTAATCATCCGATAGATTGTGCCCCAATCAGGTAGACCACCCAAGTTGCGGTCGTCTATAAACATATCTACTTTTAGTTTACGAGAGAAGTGGTTGTTGTTGCTTGTTCCATTCTCTTCCGGGTAGTCTCGGTTAACGGCATAAAACTCTACGCCATGCTCTTTGCACCAATTTACAGCCTCGTCGAGCAGTTTGCCTTCGCGTACAGACCAGAGAATGAGCTTGTGGTGATCGGCAATCAGCATCTTAAGCGTTTCAGTGGCAAAGGGTATCTCATTGCCGATAGCAGGGTATCTGTGCTCTACGATGGTTCCATCAAAATCTATTGCTATTGTCATGTTTTTAAATGTGTTATGAAGAAAAGCGTGGCACTAAGCAGTCTTGTTAGTACCACGCCTTAAAGTTGTTTTAATAATTGTTGATTATTTTTGTTTTATAGAATTGTCGTTGGCGTTACCGTAGTGGCTGTTTTTGTAATCGCCATAGCTGCCATAACTTCCATAAGAATGCCCATATTTGCCATAGCTACCGTATTTTCCGTATTTACCATATTTTCCGTAACCGTAGTAGTAACCATATTTCTTCTTTGACATATCAATGCCATTGATAGTAATACAGAGGTTAGGCAACTTCTTCTCGGCAGCAAAACTGTTGATCATGCCGAAGTTTGCCTTTGGAGTATAGTCGGCACGGCACATGTAAACGCTGATGTTTGCTACACGGGCAATCTGCAAAGTATCGGTAACAAGACCGGCAGGAGCAGTATCAATCAATACATAGTCATATTTCTGCTTCAGCATGTCGATGACAATGTCAAGAGATTGACGGGTAACCAACTCTGCTGGGTTAGGAGGTATAGGACCTGCCATCAGCAAGTCAAGATTTTTGTTAACCTCTGATGGGATAATCTGTGAGTTGAGTTCACTCTCTGTAGGATAATCCTTTATGAGCAGATTGGTAATACCCTTGTTGTGAACATTGATTTGGAACAACTCTGCCAAACGAGGTTTACGGATGTCAAGACCTACCAATATAACCTTCTTGCCAAGCAAAGCAAAACTTACAGCTAAGTTGGCAGCGGTAAATGTCTTGCCTTCACCTGAAGTAGAAGATGTAAAGAGAATAGTCTTTTCACCAGGCTTCAACATAAACTGGATGTTGGTACGCATAGAACGGAATATTTCTTCCATTTGGTTGTTCTGGTTCTCGTGAATTACAATGTCGCCTCTTGTCTTTATCTCATCGTTGGCCACAGGCACATCGGCAATGATAGGCAGTTTGGTAAGGCTTGCCACGTCATCGTGTCCCTCAATGCGGTAGCGGAAGAAGTTGATGATAAAGATGATGCCAGATGGAATGGCTATACCTAAGACAAGACCTATCAGCATGATAATGCTGCTCTTTGGGCTTACTTTGGCATCAAATCGTGGCATCTCGATAAGTTTACCTTTGTCGGCAGTAGCTGCTAAAGAAATAGAATTCTCTTCGCGCTTCTGAAGCAACATCAAGTAGAGGCCTGATTTAACTTCTTGCTGACGGCCTATTTGGGTTAAGATACGCTCTTGTTCAGGTGCCTTGGTTACCTCGCCGCTGTATGTTCCTAACTGCGAACGCACAGAGTTGCGCTGTATTTCAAGGCCTTTACGAGCTTGGTTCAAGGCTTGACGGATGCTACGCTGCATATCGTCTAATTGTGAGGTGAGTTCAGTTACAACAGGGCTATTCTCAGAGGCAGTGCGCAACAAGCGGTTGCGCTCCAATGCTATCTTGTTGTACTCATTGATAAGAGAGGTAGACGCCTCGTCTTGCAAGCCTACATTTGACGGCAACACTTGGTGCTTGTTACCTGGGCGATTAGCGAACTGTATGAGACTGTTAATCAGCGAAATCTGAGTATTGGCATCGTTTAGTTTTTGCTCATATACAGAGTTGTTGGTAGAGGTTGCCGTAGCGTCCAGTTTCAACTCCATCAACCGGTTGCGCTTTTTATAACTTTCCAATGCACCGTCAGTGCTACTTAATTCTGCATTGATTTTTGCTAAACGGTCGTTGATGAACTCTTCTGTGCGAACAGCTATCTCATTTTTGTCTTCGTTAGCTTGTCTGTTATAGCAGATAGCCAATTGCTTCAGATAGTCAATACTGCGGCTGATGCTTGGATCTTTAAACTGGAGATTGAATACCGAAGACGTTTTGGAAGTCTGTTCTACGGTAAGAGCCTTTACGTAGGCATACGAAGTCAATCTTGGTGAATTGATGATGGCTGTCATGGTTTTGCCGTCTTCCAATGAATAAGGAGCATTTGGAGTGAGTGAGATAACACCTATGCGTGTGCGGATGAGAGCAGGTAGCGTGTTGAATGTTTTCTCTATCTTAATGGGGGCAGATGCTTCAATCTCATTGAGAGGTATGCTATAAGTTCCTTCTACGTTGTAAGTGTTGCCGTCTCTCTCGATTTTCAGTGTAATAGGTGCGTTCAACTTATCAAGATGGGCAAAGTCCATATTGACATTGATAGGTTGTTCCTTGTATACTAATTTATTCTTTACGTTACCTTTGACATAATAGTTAACATAAAGCTTGAGGTCGCGTACAGCCTGTTCGGCAATGGTAGATGAGGTAAGAATTTCTTCCTCATTTTCAACGCCATAACTATTGCTGATAATACCGAGATTGCTCATGCTTTCAAGTGCCTGCAATCCGCCACGGGCAGAGCCGCTTTTGTTGTCGTCATCTTTGATAAGCAGTTTGGCTGTTGTATTATAGATAGGTGTAGTATAACGCAAATAAAGGAATGCTATGCCCAAACAGATGAACACAGACAGAAGATACCATTTCCAATTGAGGATAAGGGTAGTGTAGATAGTTTCAAAATTCAACGAAGACTGTTCTTCATTGCTTTCCTGAACTTCTTGATTGTTGATTGTCTCACTCATGAATGTTTCTTGTTAATTGTCTTATTTTAAATGTTGGTTTTTGCTATTGCTCGTCTTATTTGTTTTGTTTGAAGAACTCTTTCTGGTAAATAAACGCATGCATCTGTATTATGCAGAATATGTTTGATACTTATCCACAGTTGCAGTCAATTGTTTTATGAAGCAGTTTGCAAAGACCAAAGGTTATTCTCTGTTTTAATATCCTATGCTGAATGCGATTCTTTTATTCGGTAACTAAATGTGGCATTCAGTAGAAGAAAACTTGTCAGGTAGATTAAAACTCCTTGTTCTCCGCCAATTTCATTAAGTATTGTCCATAACCGTTTTTTAGCATAGGCTTAGCTACTTCCTTGAGCTTCTCAGTTGTAATCCAGCCTCTTTGATAAGCTATTTCTTCAAGACAAGCAATCTTCTGACCTTGTCTTTTTTCTATCACTTCAATAAAAGTAGATGCCTCACTTAAGCTGTCGTGCGTACCAGTGTCTAACCAAGCAAAACCGCGTTGCAGTGTCTTGACTTTTAAATCTTTGTGTTGGAGATATTCCTGATTTACAGAAGTTATTTCAAGCTCGCCACGTGCACTTGGCTTGATATTCTTGGCTATCTTTACTACACTGTTGGGGTAGAAATACAAACCTACAACTGCATAATTGCTCTTGGGCTGCTGTGGCTTTTCTTCTATACTAAGGCAGTTGCCGTCTTTGTCAAATTCAGCTACGCCATAGCGTTCTGGATCGTTAACGTAATATCCAAATACGGTAGCCTTGTTGTTTTGTTCCGCATCGGCAACGCTGTCTTTTAACAAAGCTGAAAATCCTGAACCATAGAATATATTGTCACCAAGAACCAGACAGACACTGTCATTCCCAATAAACTTTTCACCAATTATAAACGCTTGGGCCAAGCCATCAGGTGAGGGTTGCTCTGCATATTCGAAGTGAATGCCAAAGTCAGATCCATCGCCCAACAACCTTTTGAAACCTGGCAAATCGTGAGGAGTAGAGATAATGAGAATGTCTTTGATTCCAGCAAGCATAAGTACTGAAATAGGATAATAGATCATTGGCTTGTCGAAAATAGGTATCAACTGCTTGCTAATACCTTTTGTAATTGGGTAAAGGCGTGTTCCAGAGCCGCCAGCCAGTACAATTCCTTTCATGTTGTGTAGAGTTATAGTTATTGCGAATATTTAAAAATGAAGATACATTTATGTACCATTCAGTTGCAATGGGAGATGCTAAAGCATAGATGTTGGCTTGCGCAAATCAAAATGGTTATGATTTGTAATTTAACGTATGGTCTTATCAAACTGAAAGTTATGATGATATGCGCTATAACTTTTCCATTGCTTTGCAAAGGTATAATAAAAGTTGATAATAATCAAATTTTATTTTGATTTTTGATGTATTTGATGTAATTTTGCAGTTAAAATTTATATTAAGGAGTAATAACTCGTTCTTAAAAAACAAAAAATAATATATATGGGATTATTGAATAAGCTGTTTGGCAAGAAATCAGAAGAACAGAAGGCTGGAGGAATGGAAGATTATATGACCTTGGTTAGGGTTTACATGCAGGCTGTAATAGCAGAAAGTGCAGGTATAACTAATCTGGCTGCACTTCCAGACTTGCGTATGTTCAAAATGACCTTGCATATACCTACATTAAATAACAAATTGGGGGCAGGAGAAAAACTGCACTGCAAAAAAATGCTGAAAAATCTTTATGGTATTGAAGATTATTTCTTTAAGGAGTTAGACCAAAGCATACGTAGAAATTGCAGGAAAGCACAAGATATACAGGCCTATCTATTACAGTTTCAGAATTTTACACAAGAATTGATGATGCTGATGGGCAACTTGATGAAGTTTAAACTTCGTGTGCCTTCATTCATGAAAAAAGCAATTTACAGTATGACAGAAAAAACAGTATCAGATATATTTAATAAAAACGATTATTCTGATATGGGGGTTATGAAGGCTGTGGTAGCTGTGAGGAACTATGATAAGCGATTGGGATTCAGTGAAAAATGGATTACAGGGTTTGTTTATCAAGTTGTGATGTTGGCTAAAAAAGAGCCCAAGCCAAAAGACGGACAAAACGATAATAAAAAGAAATAGATAAATACCTTTGTCTGATTTTGGCAAATTAATTTTGTTTTATAATATAAAATTGTTACATTTGTGGGCAAAATCCTTGAAATGACTGATAAAGACAAAACGTTAAACTTGTTTACGACGCGTGTAAGGCAACTTATACTTCAATATGAGGAAATAAAGAAGGAAAATGAGGAATTGTATGCGATGGTAGATGAGCGTGATAACGAAGTAAAGCGGCTTAAAGCCAGTCTGGAACAGGCTAATAGGGATATAGAAAGCCTCAAGATGGCCAAAATGATGGAAATAAGCGATGGCGATATAGAAGCCGCCAAGCACCGTTTGGCAATACTTATCAGAGAGGTGAACAAATGTATCACGTTGCTTAGTGAAAAATAACGTGGTAATGGCAGACGAGAACAAAAAACTTCATATAAGGTTAAACCTAAATGGCGTAGATCTTCCTGTGTATGTTAATCCGGAAGATGAACCCATTTATAGGAATGCTGCAAAGCTTATTCGTGAAACTGTTAACGCTTATGCTGATAGATATAGAACTTCTAAAAGTGAAAAAGAAGTTCTGTATATGGCAATGATTGATCTTGCTGTTAATCTTGAAACACAGAAAACACGCAATGATACCGCTCCTTATGATGATATTCTTGCTAAAATTACTACGGAGATTGAAGGCGCTTTAGGCGTAAAACAAACTAATGTGGCGGAGAATAAAAGTAAGAATATTAACATTATATAATAAGCAAATGATATTAAATATTATTCTTGCCGTAGTAGGTCTTATAATAGGAGGCATAGGCGGATACTTTATTTTTAAGTATGTTATTACTGGAAAATACAAGGAGATGATAGCTGCTGCTCAAAAGGAAGCTGAAGTACTGAAAGAAAAGAAAATGCTGGAAGTGAAGGAGAAATTCCTTAATAAGAAAGCAGAACTTGAAAAGGAAGTGCAAAGTCGTAACCAAAAAATCCAGCAAAGTGAAAACAGATTAAAACAACGTGAGATTTCCTTGAATCAACGTCAAGAGGAATTGGGACGTCGCAAACAAGATGTTGATCAGCAACAGCAGCGCGTTGATAATGATAAGAAACTATTGCAGATTAAACAAGAAGAATTGGATAAGATGCAGTTGCAGGAACGCGAAAAGCTGGAAGAATTGTCGGGACTTAGTGCAGAGGAAGCAAAAAGCCGTTTGGTAGAAAGTTTGAAAGATGAGGCTCGTACAGATGCAGCCAGCTATATTAATGAGATTATGGATGATGCAAAGCTGAATGCTAATGCTCAAGCAAAGAAAATCGTAATACAAACTATTCAACGTGTAGCGACGGAAACTGCAATAGAAAACTCTGTGAGTGTTTTCCATATTGACAATGATGAAGTTAAGGGTCGTATCATTGGTAGAGAGGGTCGAAATATCCGAGCGTTGGAGGCTGCAACAGGAGTAGAGATTGTAGTTGATGATACGCCAGAGGCTATTGTAATATCTGCTTTTGACCCTATTCGCCGTGAAGTTTGTCGTTTGGCATTACATCAGCTGGTTACAGATGGACGTATTCATCCAGCTCGTATAGAAGAGGTGGTTGCAAAAGTAAAAAAACAACTCGACAATGAAATCATAGAAACAGGTAAGCGTACTGCTATTGACTTAGGTATACATGGGCTGCACCCTGAACTTATCCGCATAGTAGGCAAGATGAAATATCGCTCAAGTTATGGTCAGAATCTGCTTCAGCATGCACGTGAAACGGCTAATCTGTGTGCAGTGATGGCAGCAGAATTAGGACTTAATCCTAAGAAAGCAAAACGTGCAGGTCTGTTGCATGATATAGGAAAGGTGCCGGATGAGGAAAGTGAACTACCTCATGCATTGTATGGAGCCAAAATAGCAGAGAAATACAAGGAAAAACCTGATATAGTAAATGCTATCGGTGCTCACCATGATGAGATGGAGATGAATACATTGTTGGCTCCTATAGTTCAAGTATGTGATGCCATTAGTGGTGCTCGTCCAGGTGCTCGAAGAGAAATCGTAGAGGCTTATATCAAGCGATTGAACGATCTTGAAGCCATTGCAATGAGCTATCCTGGCGTTACAAAGACTTATGCTATTCAAGCAGGTCGTGAACTCCGTGTGATTGTAGGTGCAGATAAGATGGATGATAAGGAAACTGAAAAGCTTTCAAGTGAGATAGCTACTAAGATACAGAATGAGATGACTTATCCTGGTCAAGTAAAGATTACTGTTATCCGTGAAACAAGAAGCGTAGCATACGCAAAATAGTATTATGTCTTATTCATAAATATAAAAAGAGGTCATAGCAGAGATGTTGTGGCCTCTTTTGTGTAGGGGACTTTGAAATTAATTGTGAGCAATTTGGCGATTGATTAGAACTTGTCAGTTTGAAATTCAAAATTAAATGTAGTCTTGTATGAATAAATTTTATCAATATATAAAAAAGTAATGGCATTATTTTACTTTGAGCTTGTTTTTGCCTTTGAGCAGTCTTGGAATGACATTTGAATGCCATTCCAAGACTGCTCAAAGGTTATACATAAATCCTCTCATGTAGGGATTTTCAATACAATACATTCCAACCATAAAATTTAAGCACTTTATTCAAAAATACCAAAACATTTCGTTTGGGAGTGTATATGTAAAATCGTTATTTTCTACGAGAGACTTTTGATAACGTATAACCTTATTATAGTTTAATTATGAGCATTCGTTTGTACTTATCTTTTTTAATCACTACATGCTTGTTTTTATGAGGATTTTGTATTTTGTTTGCAACTTACGTGTTAAAATTATTTATGTAAATTACTTATTTCTTGGTACGTATTTATATCGCTTTTATTAAAAATACCTACATGTTGTTATTGGAAAATTGATTTTTTTTTTGTTATTTTGCACAGTCATGATAGGCAATATATTGCTTTAGGAAACCAAATTGGTGAATATAATAGTAGCGAATAATGAAAAATCATAAGATGTATGAAGCCAACGATAAGATGATTTCGCTTATTGCTGACAATTACAATATTTTGCAAAGCCTTGGTAGATTTGGCTTAAATTTAGGCTTTGGTGATAAGACAGTGCAAGAAGTGTGTGAAGATCAACATGTAGACACTTATACTTTCCTTGCTGTGGTAAACTATTCTATTAATGGTTATCGTGATTTTGATGATAGTGATCGCTTTTCCATTCCTACGCTTCTGCATTATTTGAAGGCATCTCATGAGTATTATATTAATTTCCAATTACCATTTATTCGCACAAAGTTGGTAACAGCGTTGGATGAAAATGATAATTTGGCACGCCTTATCGTGAAGCTCTATGATGAGTATGCCCATGAGATAAAGCATCATATGCAGTATGAAGAAAAGATGGTATTTCCTTACGTTGATGATTTGTTAAATGGAAAAGTGAATAGTGAGTATGATATAGAGACCTTTTCCAAACATCATGGACAGATTGATAAAAAGTTAACAGAGTTAAAGAATATCATTATCAAATATTTGCCAAGTGATGCAAAACACAACAATCAACTAATCAATACATTGTATGATATTTATAATAGTGAAGAGTGGTTGCATCAACATTCGCAGGTAGAAGACAATATCTTCATTCCTGCTATTCGTAAATTGGAGCATAAATATAAGCAGAATGATGTGAGTGTGAAGATTTCTCGTATGATTAATCAGACACATGAGAATAGCGAAACTTTGAGTGATAGAGAAAAAGATGTAATTGTGAGTTTGGTACAAGGAATGACCAATAAAGAGATTGCAGACCATTTGTGTATAGCAATCAATACTGTCATTACTCATAGACGCAATATCGTGCGTAAATTGCAGATACACAGTGCAGCAGGACTTACTATTTATGCTATTGTAAATAACTTGGTAGACATTTCATCTGTGAAACTTTAAAAACATTGAAATTTTTATTGCTATATTTTAATGGAAATCGGTACATAGTATCGATTTTTATTTTTATCTTTGCATTCGAAAATAAAAACGGAATCGGAAAACTTTTTTATTTCACTGTCTTTAAAGTTGTCCAAAATGGAAAACTTTTTTAATTGCGATTTTTTAAAAGTTTTCTAAAATGCAAAAGAAATGGAGATAAAGAACTTTACTATTACCAAGAGAGACGGTAGCAAAGACCGTTTTAGTTTAGACAAAATAATGAATGCAATTATTAAAGCATTTGAGTCTGTAAATCAACCTTCAAATCTGAGTTGTATATCTAAAATAATAAGTCATTTAGAGATAAAAGAAGGTATCAAGGTTGAAGATATACAGAATCAAGTAGAAGAAGCTTTAATGAAAGAAGGCTATTATAGCGTGGCTAAAAGTTTCATGTTGTATAGACAACGACACATGGAAGACCGTGAAACAATGGATAAGTTAAAGTTCTTGGCTGATTATTGTGATGCTACAAATGCGGCTACTGGCTCTAAATATGATGCCAATGCTAATGTAGAGCACAAAAATATTGCCACTTTAATAGGTGAGTTACCTAAGTCTAACTTTATCAGGCTAAACCGTCGTTTGCTTACAGACCGTATCAAAAAAATGTACGATAAAGATTTGGCAAACAAATATCTTGATTTGCTAAATCATCATTTTATTTATAAAAACGATGAGACCAGCCTTGCTAATTATTGCGCTTCCATTACTATGTATCCTTGGTTAATAGGTGGCACAACTTCAATAGGCGGTAATTCTACGGCTCCGACTAATTTGAAATCTTTCTGTGGCGGTTTCGTTAATATGGTCTTTATGGTGTCAAGTATGCTTAGCGGTGCCTGTGCTACTCCAGAGTTTTTAATGTATCTTAACTATTTTATAGGTCTTGAATATGGTAAGGAATATTGGAAAGATGTAACCAAGGTAGTGGATTTATCGAAGAAACAGCGCACTATAGACAAGATGATTACCGATTGTTTTGAGCAGATTGTATATTCTATCAATCAGCCTACGGGCGCTCGTAATTATCAAGCTGTGTTTTGGAATATAGCTTACTATGATAAACCTTACTTTGAGAGCCTGTTTGGCGATTTCTATTTTCCGGATGGAAGCAAGCCTGATTGGGCCGGATTGAGCTGGCTTCAGAAGCGTTTTATGAAATGGTTTAATCATGAGCGTACCAAAACAATGCTCACATTTCCTGTAGAAACAATGGCATTGCTGACTAAAGATGGGGATGTTATAGATAAAGAGTGGGGAGATTTTACAGCTGAGATGTATTCAGATGGTCATTCATTCTTTACCTATATGAGTGATAATGCTGATTCTTTAAGCTCATGCTGTCGTTTAAGAAACGAAATACAAGACAATGGTTTTAGCTATACATTAGGAGCGGGTGGCGTTTCCACAGGTTCAAAGAGTGTGCTTACAGTTAACCTTAACCGTTGCGTACAATATGCAGTGAATAATAAGATTGCCTATACCGATTTCTTGTCAGAAGTTATAGATCTTACCCACAAGGTTCAATTGGCTTATAATGAGAATCTAAAAGAATTGCAAAAGAGTGGCATGTTGCCATTATTTGATGCAGGATATATTAATATAGGCCGTCAATATCTCACAATAGGTATCAATGGTTTAGTCGAGGCAGCCGAGTTCTTGGGCTTGAAAATTAATGATAATCCAGATTATTTGAAGTTCGTTCAGACGGTTTTAGGCTTGGTTGAGAAATATAACAAACAGTATCGTACGAAAGATGTACTATTTAACTGTGAAATGATACCTGCGGAGAATGTAGGTGTAAAGCATGCCAAGTGGGATAAAGAAGATGGATATTTTGTTCCAAGAAAGTGCTATAATAGCTACTTCTATATAGTAGAAGATGATTCTCTTAACATAATAGACAAGTTTAAGTTGCATGGAGCTCCTTACATCCAGCATCTGACAGGTGGGTCAGCTCTTCATATGAATCTTGATGAACATTTGTCAAAACCTCAATATCGTCAATTGTTACGCGTAGCAGCAAAAGAGGGATGCAACTATTTCACTTTTAATATACCTAATACGATTTGCAATGATTGCGGTTATATCGATAAGCGTTATCTTAAGGAATGTCCTCATTGCCACAGCAAGAATATTGATTACATGACTCGTATTATCGGCTACTTAAAGCGTGTTAGCAATTTTTCGGCAGCTCGTCAAGAAGAGGCAAGTCATCGCTATTATGCAGGTAAAGATAAGCTTGTAGAACAAGAAGCATAGTATTTTCTATAAATCATTATCTAATAGAGGTGTTGCGAGGCTTATAGTGTTTGCAACACCTATTTAATGAAATAAAATCTTTATATCGTGCTAAAGTATGTAAATACGGGTATCGTTTTTCAGGAGATTCCCGATGAAGTAACGCTTTCCATTAATATCTCTAATTGTCCATGTCATTGTCCTGGTTGTCATAGCCAATATCTTTGGGAAAATATAGGTAATCCACTTACTCCATTAGTGCTGGATAAGTTTATGCATGATTATGGTGATGATATTACTTGTGTCTGCTTTATGGGGGGTGATGCAGAACCGGATTATGTAGTAATGTTAGCCAAATATTTACATAAAAAGCATCCTTCGCTTAAGGTCGGCTGGTATAGCGGTCGCCAGTGTTTGCCAAAAGATATCGATAAAACTATATTCGACTATATAAAAGTAGGACCTTATATAGAACATTTAGGGTGCTTAAAAAGTGATACAACTAATCAGAGGCTTTACAAGAAGGCGGTAGGAGACGGCTTTACGGATATTACATCGCGTTTTTGGAAAAAGAAAGGTAGCTTGTAATACAAATTTGATTTTTAGAAATGCCTATACATAATGTTCAAAGTTAGCGCCATGTTAGTGTCAGGTTAACTTTGAACATTTATTTTTTTACTATTTATTCGTGTGTTAAGTAGAAATTTGTTAATTTTGCAGCAGCAAGATAATATTATTTATATGCAAAAAGAAGGCGAGTTGCCTGTCTATTATCTTGTTTTACCGATAATGTAATTGTATTATTTCAACTATAAACATGGAAATAAAGAAATCAGAATTTGTAATCAGTAGTCCAACTTTTCATGGTTGTCCTGCCGACACCAAGCCTGAGTACGCCTTTATAGGCAGGAGCAATGTAGGAAAGTCAAGTCTTATCAATATGCTTTGCAATCGAAAAAATCTTGCCAAAACTTCTGCTACGCCGGGCAAAACGCTGCTTATCAATCATTTCATCATCAATAATGAGTGGTATTTAGTCGATCTTCCTGGTTATGGCTATGCAAAGAGGTCAAAGACGGTACAGCAGAAGTTGGAGCAGATGATTTCTTCATATATCTTGCAACGTAAGCAGCTTATCAATGTATTTGTGCTGATAGATATACGCCATGCTCCTCAGCAGATAGATTTAGAGTTCATTGACTGGTTAGGCCAAAGCAAGGTTCCATTTTCTATTGTCTTTACCAAAGCTGACAAGTTGCCCACAACAAAAATAAAGGCTGCTGCAAATGCTTATATGAATAAACTCAAAGAAACGTGGGAAGAGTTACCTCCTTATTTTATCACAAGTAGTGAGCAGCGTTTAGGGCAACATGAGGTGCTTGACTATATTGAAGACATCAACCTTCAATTGAAAAACAATATGGCAGAGTAGATTAGAAAGCATCAGTAGTTTATCAGGCAGCTTATGTGCTTCCTGTATATGATGCATCAACTTTCTCTTGATACAATTTAATTTATATTACTATACAGTTGTATTCGTGTTTTTCTTTGATGGCATTGCTTACAACTGTATATTACGATGGGCTAATCTCTACAGATAGCCATAGGTGGGTCTAAACAAAGTGAAACCCGCCAATTCGTCAACATAGTTACAGTAGAGATTTTTTTTGAGTCCACCTATAACCAATAAATACAATATATATTAATGGCTACACAATTACCATATCTTGATGTGCAGAATTTAACCAAATCATTTGGTGCACATGTGTTATTTCAAGACATTTCGTTCAGTGTTGCAGAAGGACAAAGAGTGGGTCTGGTGGCCCAAAATGGTACAGGCAAGTCGACTTTGATGTCTATACTTACCGGTAAAGAAAGTTGCGACTCTGGCAATATAATCTTTCGGCGTGATTTAAAGATTGGCTATTTGGAACAATCCCCTCATTTTGAATCTGATGAAACGGTGCTTGATGCATGTTTTAACCATCATGGAGACGATGAGAAAATACTGAAAGCCAAGCAGATATTGACACAATTGCACATTACAGATCTCTCTCAGAAAATGGGTACTCTTAGTGGCGGTCAACAACGCCGTGTGGCCTTGGCCAATGTTCTTATTACAGAGCCAGATTTGTTTTTGATGGATGAGCCTACCAATCATCTCGATTTAGACATGATTGAATGGCTTGAAGGTTTCCTGTCTCGTGGCAACAAGACATTGTTGATGGTAACTCATGACCGTTTTTTCCTGGATAAAGTATGTTCTGTAATACTTGAACTTGACAATAAAACCATTTACACCTATCGTGGCAATTATAGCTATTATTTGGAGAAACGTCAGGAACGCATAGATAACACTCGTGCAGAGATAGCTCGTGCGAACAATCTCTATCGTAAAGAATTAGACTGGATGAGGCGTATGCCTCAAGCTCGTGGGCATAAAGCACGCTATCGTGAAGATGCTTTCTACGAATTGGAGAAAGTAGCGAAGCAGCGCATTGAAGAGCGACAGGTAAGATTAAAGTCAAAAAATGTATATATAGGCAGTAAAATATTTGAATGTAAATACATCTCAAAGAGTTTTGGTCCTAATCATGTTATTTTAAAAGACTTTTATTACAACTTTGCTCGTTATGAGAAAATGGGCATTGTGGGCAATAATGGAACTGGAAAGTCTACATTTTTAAAGATGTTGTTAGGCATAGAACAGCCAGATTCAGGCTGTTTTGACATTGGCACAACCGTTAAGTTCGGCTATTTTTCGCAAGAGGGTATGCAGTTTGACGAACAGAAAAAAGTGATTGATGTAATCACCGAAATAGCCGATTATATAGATTTAGGCGGTGGCAAGCATCTGTCGGCATCCCAGTTTTTGCAGCATTTCCTTTTTACTCCAGAGCAGCAACATAATTATGTGTATAAATTGAGTGGCGGCGAGAAGCGTAAGTTATATCTATGTACAGTGTTGATGCGTAATCCAAACTTCCTTGTTTTGGACGAGCCGACAAACGATCTTGACATTCAAACACTGCAAATCTTTGAAGAATACTTGGCTGATTTTCCTGGTTGCGTAATCATTGTGAGCCATGATCGCTACTTTATGGATAAGGTGGTAGACCATTTGTTAGTATTCAAAGGCAATGGAGAGGTGCAAGATTTTCCTGGCAACTATACCCAGTATAGGGAGTGGAGCAATCTTAAAAGCAAGACAGGAGAATCTGCTGTAAAGAAAGAAACAAAGCAGAGGGAAAAAACGCCGCAAGAGCATCGCAAGATGACGTATAAAGAAAAACAGGAATTTAACCAGCTTGAAAAAGATATGGCTCGTTTGGAAGAGGAGCAGAAGCAACTGGAGACAGCCTTATGTAGTGGTGAACTGTCTGTTGAAGAGTTGACTGAAAAGAGTAAGCGACTTCCACAAATAAAGGAAGAACTTGATGCCAAGGAAATGCGATGGCTTGAACTTTCTGAGATTGGAGGCTAACTGTTGCTCTTTGTGCATGCAAGTTACCATAAAAAATAGTTAAATACTACGATAATATTTAACATAACATTTCATAAAGTCAATTATTATTGCTACTTTTGCATGCAAATAATAAGTCAACTATTTGTTTCCCTATCGTGAAACAAATTCTATCATTTAAAATAATCAATAAATTTCTCACATACATCATAATAGTATATGTATAGCAAAGATGAACTATTATCTAAGGATATAGCTGAACTTGAAAGTATAGCCCAAGAGTTGGGTCTGACTATCAATCCAAGCGAAAATCAAGAAGATATTATTTATTCCATATTGGATAAACAAGCTGAAGTGGAAAGCAACAAAGCTCCACTTGGAGCCAAGCGCCGTCGCGTAAGAATTGTTAAGAAAGATACTGACAGAGTCTATTCTGTCAATGGAAAAGAAGGCGAAAATTTTGACTTGAAGAAGAATAAAGTGTCAGCAGAAATACCTTCTCTTTTTAACGATGAACCTGCTCCAGCACCAACCAAAACAAAAAAAACACGTACAAAGAAGGCTGATACTGTTGCAGCAGAGGCTACTGATGTGTCAGCAGAACCTACCACGACAAAAACACGCACGCGTAAGAAAAAAGCTGTTGCAGCAGCACCGGCGCCTACAGAGTTGCCAAAGGAAGAGACTCCTGTTGAGAATTTGCCTGCACCTGTGGCTGAGCCAGTAGCTGCAACTCTTCCGGCAGCAGAGCCGGCAGCTACTGTTGAGGCAGACCAGCAACCTGACACTTCAAAGAAAGAAGTAGAAACTGCTGTGCCGGAAGATGGCTTGGTGCCGGAAGAAGCATATACACCTGCCCACGATAGCAATGAAAACCAGTTGGGACCTTCAGACCTTATAGCCCAATTACAGGCAAAGGTAAATGCGCATAATGAGCGGATGGACGAAAATAGAGAGCCCGTAGCAGATGCCGTTTGGGAGGGAGACCCAGGGGATGGCACCGACTTTATCCCTGTGGTGGATTTGCCGATAGAAGATCAAACCGCTGTTCCTAATTTTGACATGTTTGACAATCCTACTTCTACCCCTGTTAGTGTGCCTCCTGTTAACTATGCAGCTGCTTCTGCTGAGGCGGAGGAAACAGGACAATATGATTTCTCGGACATTGTAACAGCTAACGGAGTGTTGGAGGTTATGCCTGATGGTTACGGCTTCTTGCGTTCAAGCGATTACAATTATCTTTCATCACCCGATGATATTTATGTGTCTATTGCGCAGATAAAGCGCTATGGCTTGAAAACAGGCGATGTGGTAGAGTGCCATGTTAGACCTCCTCATGACGGCGAGAAGTATTTCCCGCTTACTACGATAGACAAGATTAACGGCCGTGATCCTATGGAAGTGCGCGACCGTATACCGTTTGATCACCTTACACCGCTTTTTCCTGACGAGAAATTCTCTCTTTGCGGCGACCGTGCTACCACTAATCTCAGCACTCGTATTGTAGACCTTTTCTCGCCAATCGGCAAGGGACAGCGTGCGCTGATTGTAGCTCAGCCAAAGACAGGTAAAACTATCTTGATGAAAGATATAGCCAATGCGATAGCTGCCAATCATCCAGAGGCTTATCTCATGATGCTTCTGATTGACGAGCGTCCGGAGGAAGTAACAGATATGGCACGTACGGTTAATGCAGAAGTAATAGCATCTACTTTTGATGAACCGGCAGAACGTCATGTAAAAATAGCAGGCATCGTACTTGAGAAAGCGAAGCGCATGGTAGAATGTGGTCATGATGTAGTAATATTCTTAGACTCCATTACGCGCTTGGCACGTGCTTATAACACTGTATCTCCTGCCAGTGGCAAGGTGCTTACCGGTGGTGTTGATGCCAATGCGCTGCAAAAGCCAAAGCGTTTCTTCGGTGCTGCGCGCAATATAGAAGGCGGCGGCTCTCTTACTATTGTAGCTACGGCATTGATTGATACCGGCAGTAAGATGGATGAAGTCATCTTTGAGGAATTCAAGGGAACAGGCAATATGGAGCTGCAATTGGATCGCAGCTTGAGCAACAAGCGCATATTCCCGTCAGTAAACCTTGTGGCTTCAAGCACGCGTCGTGATGATTTGCTTCAGGACAAGACTACACTGGACCGCATGTGGATACTGCGCAAGTATATATCAGACATGAATCCAATAGAGGCTATGAATACTATTCACGACAGAATGGTGCGTACGCATGACAATGACGAGTTCCTTGCCACGATGAATTCTTAGTCATGACAGTTTTAATATAATGGTTTTTATGTTATAATAGATAAAGATTACAAGGGTAGACTCATTGAAGGGTTTACCCTTGTGCTTTTTGTAGGTGCAATGAGAAGATAGCTTATTGATAGGCATCTACTGAAAAATGAATTGCTATATGATATTAATCAAAGATACTTTTAACGATAATTATGATGCTACATGCTCTTTTTCAACACGATATTCATGAGATATTGCGTTTCACGGTCTTTGGCGTATCCATTCGCTACATGCTTGTATTCCTTATCAAAGCTACTGTTATATATTTGGTAGTGCGCGTGTTTACAGCACTTGCCAAGCATTTGTTTTACCGCTCTTCTGTCAGAAATGGCAAGCGGGTGCTTGATGAGACCAAGGTAGCCTTTATCAGGCAAATGGTGGTAGCTGGCATTTATATCATCGGTATAGCCGCATTCCTGTCTCTCGTGCCTGGTATGGAGAAAATCAGTAACTCTATATTGGCCAGTGCAGGTATCATGGCCATGGCTGTAGGTTTAGCCTCGCAAGAGGCATTGTCCAACATTGTAGGTGGGCTATTCATCGTTTTCTCCCATCCATTCAAAGTAGGCGATTTCATCAAGGTAGACGATGGCGATGTGATAGGAACGGTAGTGGAAATAACACTTAGGCATACGATTATCAGGAATATAGAGAACAGGATGATATTGATACCTAATAGCAAAATCAATTCCAGCACAATCATCAACTCTTCTTATGGCGACAGCTCTACCTGCTCGTTTATAGAGATAGGTGTATCTTACAACACACAGCTTGATTTTGCCATACAAGTGATGCGGGAAGAGATAATGAAGAGCCCATTGTTGATAGACCATCGTACAGCAGAAGAAAAATCCAAAGGCATACCGCAAGTAATTATCAAGGTTATCAACCTTGGCGACTCTGCCATTACACTGCGGGCTTGGGCCTGGGCCTCTACCTCAGCTAATGCACTCAACATGAAATATGATTTGCTGAAGAGCATCAAAGAGCGTTTTGATGCAGAACATATAGAGATACCTTATCCTTATTATAACCAGATAGTGATGAAAGGGTAGGCAAGAAGCTTTGCTTTTTTGTCTCACACCGTTCGATACGCGTGTTCATGTTGAACGTTATGAATGCGTGTATCGAACGTTACGAGCACGCGCATCGAACGATGTGAGACAAAAACTCAATGGAATACAGACTTGTTCTGGGTGTATCCGCAATACTTATTGATAGTATTGCGGATATTTTGTTTGCGTTTTAGGTTTTGTTATCTTTATTTTACTTCGTGTAAAGTTAGCGCGAGTTAAATGTTTACTTATGTAAAATACATGTGAGTATGAGTTGTAATGCGTTAAAATATGTAATATAATACGGCTGTTCACACAGGATAACTGACAATCACGAGAAAAAACTGAGACTCACATACTGTTACCACCATTGGTGTTAACTTTGCAATTGTTCAATCAGTAGGCGCAGATTGAATGGAGCTATATGGCCTTCTGTCTGCATAGTGTATAAATGAAAGTAGTGTGAAGTAGAAGTTTATCTATTATGTATTATAACAAAAACAAATAACTATGAAGAGAAGAAATTCATTAACCAATTTGGTAGACCAGGCAGCTGCAACGGTAATGGCATTGGGATTAATCGCAACAGTGTCTGCCTGTAGTGATAATGACACTGACGAGAATACTCCGAATTCTGGAAATGTGCCATTGTCTACTGTCCAGGTAGCTCCTCTTAATCCTTATTTGGCAAAGGGCTATTATAGCATTACCCATTTTAACTCGGCTCAGACAGATGCCTTTCCTTATGCAGTAAAGGATGGTGTCTATACGGTTAATCCGGCAGATTATCCTTCCACTTGGAGCGGTCCGGTCAATCTGATGACCCTATCGTCTACCTCAGACGACTATATGTGGGGCATGAGTTCAGACAGAGTGTCTTATATCCGTGTGGCTGACGGCAAGTTTGAGCGTGTGGCTGAGGCTGCCTTGCCTGGAGTAACCATGCGCACGAAAGAGCAGTTGGAGCAACTGTCGGCTGATTATGCTTCGGTAGATGAGCTTACCCGCACTGCTACCGGCATATTGGGGCAGCAGCCTCAGATGTCAATGGCCAACGGTAACTATGTTTTCTGCGACAAAGACAATTATGTTTACTCTAATGCAGGCCGAAAGATGGTGCGCTATCGCTTGGCCAACGCATCAAAACCGGAAGAAGGTATAGTGATGGATAGCCAGATAGACCTGTCTGCCCACATATTTAACTCTTATACATTGGTGGGAGCCACCATGACTTTTGACGGGCACGTTATAGTTGCTGCACAGCGCGGCTTGCTGTTGTTGGACCGTGGCTTGACTACAATAGAGGATTCTTATCCGTTACCGGCAGGGCAGATACTTACCAATTCTGTTACCGTAGACGAGAATGCCGTATACGTGGCAAGCAACAGTACTGAAGCTAATGGCAAAGGCTTGATACAGAAGATAATATGTAAAGGAGGCAAGTTCTCAACCAACACAGAAGATGGAGCATGGCAAGCACAGTACGATGGTGGTCCGGCAGCACCTTGCATCAAGTTAGGCTTTGGTACAGGTTCAACCCCAACTTTGATGGGTTTCGGTAGTGACGAAGACAAGTTGGTGGTGATTACAGATGGTGCCAAGCGCATGAAGTTGGCTGCTTTCTGGCGTGATGAGATACCGGCAGACGCAAAAGAAATAGAGAAAGGCAACCCAAGATTGGCAGGCTTGTTTAATGTTACTTGTGGCTTGCCTGTATCTACAGAGTGGGTGCAGTCTGAACAATCTGTTGTGGCAGGAGGTTATGATGCTTTTGTGGTGAACAATATCAATGTGAATGCCCAAAAGACAATCGACAAGATTATAGGTGTGCTGGCTATTGGTCCATTGTTGGCAGGACCTCATGGAGTGGAGAGCGTGCGCTGGAACACCAAAGAAAACAAGTGGAAAGCACATTGGAGTAGGGCTGATGTCAGCTCCGTTAGCATGATACCAGCCGTAAGCACAGCTTCAGACATGGTGTTTGTCAACGGCTGGTACGACAACAGTGGTTGGGAGATTACAGGTCTTGACTGGCAAACAGGAAAGACACGCCACCAGGTTAAGTTGGGCAAGAGCAACAGAGGCAACGGAGCGTATGCCATCTTGCAATATTTCCCAAATGGAGATTTGTTGTTTAATTCTGTGGCAGGACCTTTCCGCGCCGCATTAAAATAGTAGTTAATATGAAAAGTATTATAGGAATGAAAAATATTATAGAGTTGGCATTTATATGCCTGACAATGTGTGTTACAGCTTGTACAATGCTGAGTTGTAGCGATGACGATAGCCAACAGCCGGAGGAGCCCGGCACTTATCCCACAGCGCTGTGGAGCAAGACGATGAAAGGAAATGGTGAGGAGTTAGGGGCTTATCCTGATTTATATAGCAACTATTGGGAGTATACCTACCGCCAAGATGAGAATGCCGATAAGATAATCTGCTTTAAAGGTCAATATCCTCATTGTCGTTATATGAGCTTCTCTATCTATAATGATGAGACAGGTACAGCCATAAAAGGTATCGATGATGTGAATATACAGCCGGATAAAGGTTCGCAAAACCCGTTTGAGAAAACGATAACAGGGCTGCATTACTTCACGGTATATGTAGTTTCGAGCGATGTAAGCCAGGCAACACTCGATAAATTGGGCACAGAGAACATTGTAAAGGTAGATGCTAACGTAAAGAAAGTTATGGTATGCCTGCGCCAATACTTAGGTACTAAAGCTGATGGGCAGACATTGGACGAGTATGGTGGTGTTGACTTGCCACAGATTTCAGCCTTGGATGCACAGACACTGAAGCATGTAACTCCTCCTGCCCATGTAGAATCTAATGTGTATAAGATTACTTCTCAGGTGTTTCAGCAGCGGTCTGACGAGTTCAAAAATGTACCGTTCTTCTTGGCTCCAGCCAGTAGGTATTATCCAAATAAGAACACAGACTATCTGTATGCACGCACACACTTGCGTACCGACTCAGTGTTGACCTTCAGCTTTATACCCGTTACGGCTCCTGCCAAGCCCGAAGAGTATGCTGCTGCCCCTGCTCGCTATTGGTCTATCTGCTTGGGTTCAGGTGCGGACACACGCTCTTATTATTCCATCTGCGATCGTGATGCACGGTTTAGTGCTGGCAAAAAGTCAGACTTCGTTGTCTGTTTGAAGAATAATCCACGTCTGGCAGAGATACAAGCTAAGGTTAACAGCCTGAACGCTCAAGGGGGTAGGGTAAACCTAATCGTGTGGGATAGCGAGAAAAAGAACATTGACGGTAAACCAATAGGCGAGATTATTGTCATTATGTATCGCAACATCTTGCCCAATAAAGATTTTGAATATTCCATTAGCAGAATGAAAGCTACTGCCTACAAAGACGCTACGGGCGAGCCAATAGACCATGTTACAGAACCTGAAAAGCAGTTGGCACATTTAGCTTTGGGAGATTACGGGCCTTACGGCACAAAAATTAGTACTACAGACTATTTAAAATAGAAGTTTAAATTGTTTTATGGAAAGCCATTCCGTGTGAACGGAGTGGCTTTTTTTTCGGTGATGGAATGATGCAAGCAAACTTATATCAGTATTTGCAGAAGTTGCGATGGGGCAATGTTACTTAAAATATAATCTTAAAAGTATGATATGTAAAAATACTTTTATTACTTTTGCATGTAGATTACTGAAAAAAGAAGAAAGACATGACGATAGAATTTGCTGCTCCAGATATATTTTATTCATTAGCTTGCTTTGCCTACATATTGGTAGGCGTATTTTGTGGCGTGGTAAGATGGTTCCACATGTGCCATCCCTTTGACAAACAAGGCGATTTCTTTTATCCAGCCCGGCGACAGGTAACATTCTTCTTCGTAGCCATAGTATTGCAACTGCCTTATGTATTGTGCCCGTCAGATAACCATATATGGTTCTATGTGCGTTCTTTTGGCATGATTTATTATCCTGTTTGTTTTGCGATGCTTTTTCATCGCTATTTCCGTTTGGGCCAATTCAGCTACAACTGGCATTTCCGGTTGGTATTCTTTATCCCGTTTTTAATGCTTATAGCCCTTTTATGCTTGGCTGTTTCCAGTCAATCTTTTTGGATAGATTGCTATCAATTGGAGTGCGAATGGATAATGGGAGCAGTAAGCATCTTGCTTACCATAGAGTTTGTAAGGGAAGGATGGTGGCTCAACAAGCAGATAGACAACTATCACACGCAAAACTATTCAAACGAGAGTGATTTTCCTTACAAGTTTGCCAAGAAAGTACTCTATCAACCTATTGTCTGGTTTTTGATTATGTGGGTGGTCTTTTTGGCAGATAGCAGAATGGTGAAGATGGTGGTAGACCTTGTGTTTGCTGTATGGATGCTCCGCTTTCTTTGCATGATATTACATCCTAACCGCATGATACGCTCTAAAGAAATGAACGAAGACATGGATAAGATAGAGCAAGCCAGTATGGCTGCAGTAAAGAAAGCTGCAGAGACTTTTGAACTGACTTCTGGCATAGATGTATACGACAGCTCTACAATAGCAGCAGAAGAAACAAATAAAAAAGCTATATCTGAGGCGGATTGGAAGCAAGCCAAGGAAGAGGTACTTGCTATTGTGAGCCATCGCTATCTGGAACCCAGTCTGAAACGTATAGAAGTAATACGAGATGTTCAAAATTCTACTCAAGCCGTAGCAGGCAGTTTTATCACTGAAGTGGGCTTCTATAAGTTGGTAAATGCTTTCCGCATTCGGCATTATGAACAATTGATGCAGTCTGGTTCTGCCAACTTGAGCCAAGAGATAGTGGCAGAGAAGTGTGGCTTTAAAAACCGTTGGGCATTGGCCAATGCCCGTAAGCGTCTTGAAGACTTTGATTATAGCCTTATCAGTGAGTACCTGTAAGGCTTATAGCATTGTGCAGTTATCAGAGGACAGCTACCTATTGATACATGCTTAAGTAAGTTATCCAGTGGCAATTGTCGTGGTAAATACTGATGAAAACATTTTACTCTTTTAATGAAAACGTATTTGATAAAACGTAAGACAATATCGTTAAGATGGAATGACAATATTTTTCATGCTTTGATTGCTTGCTTATTCTTTGTCAAGACTAAATGCGTTAGTTGTAAATTACAATGTGCTTTAACTTGTTGCTCATAGTTAAACGAATGTTGATAATTTGTGTTTATCATTTACGTTAAGGCAAATTATATAGATAAAAGCATGTGATTTAAAAACTGTCTGCTCTTTCTGTTGCTGTAAAAGATTTTAAATAATTGTCAAAAACATGTTTTCTAACATATAATTTTATTTGTTCTGTATTGAAAAAAGGCTTACCTTTGCAATCGTTATCCTGAATACAATCTTTTTACCTTAAAAAAAGCTAATACCTATTGAGATTGAATGCCCTTATCTGTGAAGATGAGGGCATTTATTATTATAGACTAAATATGAAATACATCACTGCTTTTATCATATTTTCATAGTTGTTTCTTTTCCGTACCATTCTTTTTAAATGGCGCTTATTCTGTTTGTTTGGATCGTTTGTATTGATGCAGAAAAGTGATAGTTATCATATTAATCAGCATTATTGGATAGGTAGTCTTGTCCAAATACTTCTTGGTATCAGTTGCCATAGTTTTGTAAGCAACCAATAGCGCCAGTCTATTATCTTGATACCTTTGCCTTGTTCAATGGCTTTTACTATATTGTGTGCCACCTTTTTGGCATCCAGTTGTAGCGGAAAGTGGCTGCCTGCAATCAAGTCAGTGGCTACGAATCCGGGCCTGATGTCAGTAAATGAAATGGGAAGGTGGTGCATGTGTGCCAATTGGCTCAGACATTCCATGTAGTGGCTTTGAAAGCGTTTGGTGGAAGAATAAGCAGGAGCAGCTCCTAAACCCTTTGTGCCTGCTATTGAGCTGATACAAGCTATGCGACCAGCGTGCTGATGAGTGGCAAACCATTGGAATGCAGCATCTATCATTCTGACAAAGCCTACGCCATTGGTGAGGGTTGTGTTCAGTTCTTTGTCAAGGTCCAGTTGGGTGTTTTGCCAACCTATGCCTGAACTGTGAAAGTAAAGGTCCATGCCTCCTGTTTGTTCAATAAGATCATAGAGCTGTGTGGCAGCTTGGTTGTCGGTAATATCTATCTGCTTATAGCAGGTAATGTCTGCCACTTGCTGTTGCAGTGCTGCCAAGCGTTCTGTGCGTCGCCCTGCAATACCTACTTGCCACCCTTTGTTGGCAAGGCATTTTGCCACTTCCATGCCTATTCCTGACGTGGCTCCTATTACGATAGCTTTGGGTGTTTTGTTCATTGTTCTTTTGAATGTGTGTGTGTAAAATATAAGTTCAAGTACAATTTTTGTTCAATTAATTGGGCAGTCTACTTATTGTTGAAGCATAAAAACACACTGAGCTGTTGCAACTCCATGCGTGAGATGTTTATCTTTCTGTCTTTTTTTCTTCATGTCTTTATGTTTAAGCATCTTAGGCTGATAGTTAAGCAGGTGTTCAATGTAGAAAGCCTTGCAGTGCTTATTGTTCATTCTTAATCTTGCAAAGGTAAAAACAATTTGATATAAAACTACTTGTCATGGCGTCAGAGAACTAACTTTTTTACTTTTTTATAAATTTAAGGTTTTGGGTATCTGTTGCTTATTGGAGATTGGTAGAAATGAGAGATAACTGTGTGATGCGGATACAATATTGTTGTACTATGAAAGCACTGCAATCGGCTTGCGAAAGCAGTGCAATCAAGAGCCAATAGCAGTGTAATAGGTTTGCGAAAGCAGTGCTATTGCGTCCTGATTACACTGTTATTGGAGTGGGGAAGAATGGTGGAGTGGCATAAAAAACACGACCTTGACAGTCTCTCGTTAATCTGCCAAGGTCGTGGTGTATAAGATATCAATCAGTTAGAAGAATATTTATTTCTCTGCGCTGTAGCCATCGTTTTGGCTAAAATCGTCTTTATTGATTACGGCATCAAGCTGAGTCTGTGGTATAGGACGCAAATGATGGTATTCTTTAATGTTGTCTTTAGCATCAGGATTGTACTTCTTAACATATTCAATCAGCTTACCGGTGCGCTTAAGATCGAACCAGCGTTGCTGTTCTCCGCCCAATTCGCGTGCGCGTTCCTCTAATATAAAGTCGATAGTCAGTTGGTCTGGCTGTATCTCCATTTCGCTTTCGTGTCCGGGTAGTGCCGCTCTGCGGCGTACCCAGTTGATGTATTCAGCACCTTCTTTCTTTTTTCCAAGGTTCATTTCAGCTTCTGCGGCAATAAGATACATCTCTGCCAGCCGCAGCACAACACCGTGTCGTTTACTGCCTGTGTAGTTAATCGACTCGCGTGTTGGGTCAAGAAACTTTTTGAAAGTAACGTTTTGCACACGGTTTTTCACGCTGCCGTCAGCGTTGTACACCTTGTCGCGGTCTATCACGATATAGTTGTGTTTGGCTTGTTCCTCCTCACTCATGCTGTATTTGGTAAACACGATAGCGGTGTCGCCCTTATGAATGTACGAGCTGTTATTGTTATTGCAAATCCATGCTTGCTGGAATACGGCATTGTAACGTGCGTCTATCCTTTCGTTGAACAGGTCAAGATAGTGGGCAGTAGGCATATATCGGTTAAAGCCACGTCCGTATTCGATAGAGCGTGTAACAGGTTTCTTGCCGTCTTTGTCAAGCACTTGGTCGTAGCACATGACCCAAAACAGATGCGACGGGTTATTGCCTGGCGTGCGCCAAATGATAGGTTTGCCGTCTGGACCCTCCTCAATGGAGGTGCCAAAAATTTCGTTCTTGTCATAGACACACACAAAGATATTTTCCTTTACATCGTTGCAAGTGTTGATGTTGCACAGTTCTTCATAGGTATCTGCCAGCTTGTAATCATAGTTACTGATTACATGGTCGGCATGCTTCAGTGCACCTTCATAGTCTTTTTTGTAAAGACATATACGTGCCAATAGCGCTTCGGCAGCCCCTTTGGTAGCGCGTCCATATTCGGCAGTCTTTTCGGGCAGCAGGTTCATGGCATTTTCCAGATCGGTTGTTATCTGCTTGTAGAAGTCTTCTTCTGAAGAGCGGTACACATATCCGCTGGGTGAGGTACATTCTTTGGTGGTAAGATACACATTTCCCCATGTTTCAACGATATGCCAAAGGTAGAGTGCACGCAAGAAATGGGCTTCTCCCATGCGTATGTTCTTCTCGCTTTCACCTAATGCTGCATTAGGCAAACGGTCTAAAGCTGTATTGCAAGAGTTGAGAGCAGAGTAGAGTCGCTCCCATTCCTTGGTGATTGCATTGCTGGAACCCTGTAAAGAACTGTTATAGTCTGAGAGTTCAGGTTGCCCGCAACCATTGGCACGTGTAAAGATATCGGTTCCTACCTCAGTCATAGAGATGGCATACTCCTGTCCGTACCAAAATCTCAGCGGGGTATAGCAGGAATTAATCAGTGCATTGGCACCCGATTCTGTTTTATAAAAGGTGTCTGCGGTGAGTCCACTTCGGTTCTCTTCTTCTAGAAAATCACTGCATGAGCCAAGTGTTGTGGCAACACATGCCAACATGCACCATTTAAATATTTTGTTCATAGTAGTTTTTTTGATTTAAAAGTCAACATTAATACCAAATACAGCTTGCTTTGTCATAGGATAGCTTAATGATCCTCCACGTTCCGGGTCGTAGTCTTTCAGATGACTGAAAGTGAGGAAGTTCTTCAGTGAACAGTACAAACGAATCTTAGAGGCATGTATCTTGTCGAGCCATGACTTGGGCAGTGTGTATCCCAAGGTTATTTCCTTTATCTTCAGATAAGAACCGTCAACATAGCCTAAAGACTTCAAGCGTATATCGTCAGACGAGAAACTCTTTTCCGGGCGAGGAAAGGCATTGGTCGGGTTTTCAGGTGTCCAATAGTCAAACTTGAGACCTGGGTCGCCCTGATTGCGGAACGACCCGTAGCCGTTAGCCTCAGAATGAAGCATCTGTCCTTGGCGCCAGTACATAAACACGCGCAGGTCAAAGCCTTTGTATCTGAAGGTGTTGTTCATACCCATTACAAAGTCTGGCACCTCAGCTCCTAAGATAATGCGGTCGTTGTCGTTGTCAATTTTGAAGTCGCCGTTCTTGTCGTAAATCTTGATACGGCCAGGCTTTTCGCCATATTTGGCTGCTTCCTCAGCTTCATCCAGTTGCCATATACCCAATTTTTTCAGTCCGTAGAAGGTTTTGATAGGATGTCCTACAAACCAACCGTTGCTGATATCCTGTTGTGATCCGTCTGCCAGCTCTTTTATTTTCTCGCGGTTGAGGGTAAAGGTAATGTCGGTGTTCCAGTTAAAGTCTTTGCTGACAATGTTTTGAGTGTTTAAAACAATCTCCACACCTTTATTCTCTGTCTTGCCCACATTGTCCCAAGCAATGGAATAGCCGGTAGATGTCGGTACCTTTTTCTGCATCAGCAAGTCGTAAGTGTTTTGCAGATACATGTCGATAGAACCGCTGATACGGTTGTTGAGGAAGCCAAAGTCGATGCCAATGTTGGTGGTGGCTGTCTTTTCCCAACCGAGGTTGTAGTTAGGTGTCAGGGCAGGGAAGTAGCCATAGGCTCCCGATTCTACGCCACTTACCAGCCAAGAGTACATCGTCTTGCCCAGTCCGCCTTGTGTCTGATAGGCAGATACGGCACTGTTGCCAGAGATACCGTAACTTGCTCTGAGTTTAAGGTTGTAGAGCCAACTGACATCTTTGAGCCATTTTTCTTCTTTCATGCGCCATGCTGCGGCAACAGACGGGAAGAAGCCCCATTTATGGTCGCTGGCCAATACCGAAGAGCCGTCTTCGCGGAAGGTAAGTGTAAGCAGGTATCTTTCGTTGAACTTATAGTTGATACGGCCAAAGAAAGAGGCCATATTGGTCTTGACATAGTTGCTGCCTATCTTTTGGCTGCTTTGCAGTGCTCCCAAATTGTAGAATAGCATGCTGGATGAAATCAGCTCGTGGCCTGAAGCATTGAAGGTTTCAGCTTCATTCTGATAAAGCGCATTACCAGCCATGAGGGAGAAGTCGTGCTTCTTTAGGTTGAAATGATAGTTCAAGGTGCTTTCCCATGACCAGTTGATGTCATTGCCATTGGTAGCGTCTGCCACAGAGTAGTCGCCAGCACCGTCCAATGTGTACTTGTCGGCAAAGTGGCCTGTGCGTACATCTTTTTTGTCAAGACCAAAGGTAGATGTAAACGTAAGACCTTTCAGTATGTTCCAATTGATGCCTACATTGCCTACCAAATGGCTGGTGTGCTTGTTGTTCTTGTAAGCTCCCGGCACCTCTTCTGCCAGAGGGCTGATAGTCTGTCCGTCGTTGAAAGGCAAGGTGTTGATGCTTCCGTCCTCGTTGTACACATCACCGTAAGGCGCATCATAGAGGGCACGGTTCAGAGGGTTGCGTCTGATATTCTGGTTTAAAAAGGTGTATACCATGTTAAAGTTAAGTTTCAAGTCTTTGGTAACTTTGTGTTGTAACGACATGGTGGTGTTATAGCGGCTCAAGTTGTCAAGGCGTACCAATCCCTCTTCTTTCATGTATTCAAACGAGAGGTTAAAGGTAGTCTTGTCAGAACCACTTGAGATACTCAGCGAATGAGAGGTCTGGCTGCCATCTTTGAGCAGTAAGTCAACCCAATCTACATCTTGGTTGCTCTTTACAGCATCGTAAGCCGATCCAAATATCTTGGCATCATCTTCCGTGCTTGCCCACTGTCCATCGGCTCTGTAAGCCTCTCTTTTGAAGTTGGCCCACTCCTGTAAGTTCATTCTTTCAGGAAAAGAAGCCACCGAGTTGGTAGAGTAGTAGCCGTTGTAAGATACTTTGGTTTTGCCAAAAGCACCTTTCTTGGTAGTGATAAGGATTACACCGTTTGCACCACGCGAGCCATAGATAGCGGTAGAAGAGGCATCTTTCAGTACTTCCATGGATTCAATGACATTGGGGTTGATGTCAATGTCTGTTCCATAAGGTATGCCATCTACGATAATAAGAGGGGTGTTGGAGGCATTCAGCGATCTGTTACCACGGATAGAGAATGACAGGCCGGAGCCTGTTTGACCGCTTGATTTTGTCATGTCCAATCCAGCTACCTTTCCTTGCAGACTTTCCAAGGCATTGGTCGTAGGCACAGCCACAATGTCTTCGGCCTTGATGGAGGTCATAGAGCCTGTAAGGTCTCGTTTCTTTACGGTACCGTAGCCTATGACTACTACCTCATCCAGTGCTTCGGTGTTGTCTTTAAGCATTACTTTCATGGTTGTTCCACGTTTGATGTCAACCAATTCTGTCTTCATGCCAATGTAGCTAATTTCCAATTTCTTGTAATTGGAAGCTACTTGAAGGCTGAATTTACCGTCAATATCGGTAATGGTGCCACCAGCAGAGCTCCCTACTATCTTGACACTTGCGCCTATAATAGGTTCGCCAGTGTTATCATAAACAGTGCCGGAAACGGCCGAGTTTTGTGCAAAGACATTCAGTGTGTTTAGAAAGATAAATGAAAACACCATTAGAATGAGTTTGCAATGTTGTTGCATGTTTCTCATATAACAATTTAAAGTTAGTGATTAGTTATGTTATTAATTTGTGTTGCAAAAGTACATAGAGATGTTAATTTCTGGGTGGATTTGTTTCTTTCTTGGGTGCAATATAGTCTTTTTATGCTGTTTTAGCAGTGTTTTCAGGGCTAAAATCATCTGTTTATTCATGGTTGACACCTGCCTTACATACTCATTTGTTTGTGCTTTGGTATTGGAAGTAAAAAGGAATAAGCACATGATTTTGACTTGTTAAAAAAGAAAAGCGATACACTCGTAAAGAAAAAGGAGTATATCGCTTGCGTATTCCTGTTCAACTTAGGCGTCTTGTTGTCCTGCTTTATGGAGCGAGGATGCCTCTTGTGGCTGCACATTATTGTCATTGTGGCTTAACATACATGCCGTAAGGCAAGCTATGTCCTTAAAATCATCAACCAAGAAATCTGCTTCTTGCAGTTCTTTTCGGGTTCCGTTGCCGTAGGTTACGCCACAAGTGGTTGTGTGAGCGGCATGTCCCATGTCAATATCATAAGACATATCGCCTACTACCAAGGTTTCTTCCGGCTTGCTATGGGTCTCTTTCAAAATCTTTAATACCATGTCGGGAGCAGGCTTGGCGTGTACTACATCATCAGCGGCCACGATGCAAGAAATACATGATTCTATGCTATACAACTTGACATACTCTTCTAACGATGCACGGCTGCGGCTGCTGGCCAATGCTATTGTTATGCCATAGTGATTCAAAAGCTTGACAGTGCTGATGACATGAGGAAAGGGGTGCACGACCATAGAGCCTTTGTTGGCCATGAATATCTTACGATAGGTATTGGCACATTTATCTGCTTGCTCACTGTTCATGCCATACATTACCTCAAAACTCTTGCTCAGCGGCAGTCCAATGGTGGCTGCGCAAGTATCAGCATCTTTCACGTCTAATTGTAGCTGTGCCATGGTTTCCTGCATGGTTTTTACTATGAGCGCTTTAGAGTCGCCCATAGTGCCGTCAAAGTCGAGAATTATGGTTTTAATCATACATGCCTTATTAATAGTATCTTTAGTGTAAATGAAAGATATAGGTATCCAAAAGGCATGATATGCACTTTTGGATACCTACGTCATTCTATTTTCTCAGCCTCAGTTTGTGGCTGCATAGATTGGTCGAATGCTTACTCAGTTTATGGCAATTTAGGAGTAATGGTAAACGAGAAGCTATGGTTGCCATAGTGCAGGCGATACTGGTCTAATGGCCATGCGCCCCATGAGTTGGTTCCTCCTACGCCGTAGTGGTCGCTGTCTATATAGAGATTGGTGTATTTAGACTGAGCTACCTGGTAGCTGTGGCGTTGCTCTTTTCCCTTGCCGTCATCAAGGTCGCTGATGTTGTAGTGTAGAGCAGAAGCATAGAAAGGCTTGTCTGCCACTACGGTAAAGCCAAAACCGTCAGCTGTGGTTTGGGTCCATCGGCGGATATCGCTTTTGGTTCCATTCTCTTGTGGACGTATGTAGGGGAAGAATTGCTGGTCAGCAGTCTGCTTGTAAATACCGATGCGCATGCAATCTTTACGGTCAGAGTAGTTCTCTATTGGTCCACGGCCATAGTAAAGGCTTTGATCCATATTGTAAGGCAATTGCATCTGCATGCCGAAGCGGAACATGTCTGCCACCTTTTCGCCGTCGGTAGCATCCATCTTTTGTGTAACACGCATCGTGCCTTGATTGTCAATAAGGCTGTAAGTAATGGTGAGTGTCGCTTTTACCTCAGGCATGTTGTAGGTAGCCACTACATCAATCGCATGGCTGTTTTTGTTTTTGGCTGCTTTGATAGAGGTGAGCTGCAACTGAGGATTACGCCAAACAGCAAACTTGTTTTGCAGGTTGGCACCCATATCATTGTCGGTTGGAGCACGCCAGAAGTTAGGCTGTAATGTGCCACCCTCAGCCAATAGACTCTTTCCTGCAACGTTATATTGCTCCAAAAGACCTGTTGACTTGTTGAAAGCTACGGTTAACTGATTGCCTTTTATGATAAGTTGACTTGCCTTTTTCTTGTCTTCAATTTTCAGCTTGGGTGTCTCTTTGTCCGTAGCAGCACTTTCCTGATTTGCAACATTGGCTGTTTTAGGTAAGTCAGTGCGTGCAAATTGAGCGTATGCTACTGTTTGGTTGGCTTCCATCAGTGGCTCTGCCTTTTTGAGTTTGAAGTCAACATTAAGTAGCCATTCGCCTTTTGGGGCAGCAGCTGCGGTGCGATTGAATGCAATGTCGATAATCTTTGTAGATTGAGGTGCTACATCCAAATTGTCGATAGTGCCATTTTCAATGGCTTTTCCATCATTGAGCAGTGTCCATTCCAAGGTATAATTGCTTAAATCTCTGAAGAAATATTCATTGTAGACACTGACACGCGTCCCTTTTTCAGTAAAAGACAATGCTTTAGCCCATATATCCTGATACTGATAAGCTAATTCATAGGCATGAGGATTAAGCTGACGGTCAGGTCCAAGAATACCATTGCAGTTGAAGTTATTGTCTGAAGGGTCGTACTTGTTGTAGTCGCCGCCATAGCAATACTTTTCTTGCTGCCCTGTTCCTGGGTCCAACGTGCTGGCTATTGTTTCGTAGTCGGCTACAGTACGGTTTGCTTTGAAATCGGGTTTGAGGTGCAGAGCCTGGTCAGAGAAGTCCCAATCGAAGCCTCCTTGCAGTTTAGGATACTTGCGTATCAGTTCCCAATAGTCTTTCAGATTACCGCCAGAGTTACCCATTGTATGGTTGTATTCACACTGTATGAGTGGTTTGGTGTAGCTGTTGTTGGTAGCATAGGCTTTCGTATCACTCACACTGTAGTACATTGGGCAGAAAATATCGGTGGCATGCCCTGTTTTACCAGCCTGCTCATATTGTACAGGACGGCTACTGTCTTGGCTTTTAATCCAGTCATAGGCATCATCGAAGTTCTTGCTGTATTTTGTTTCGTTGCCAAGGCTCCATACTATGATACTGGGATGATTGAAGTGGATGTCCACATTATGCTGGTTGCGCTCCAATATCTGCTTGGCAAAGAGTGGCGTACCGCTGATTGCGTCTTTGCCATATTCAAAGCCATGGCTCTCTTGATTGGCTTCAGCCACTACATAAATGCCATATTGGTCGCATAAGTCATACCAACGGGGGTCATTAGGATAGTGGCTGGTACGTACAGCGTTGATGTTAAGACGCTTCATTATCTTGATGTCTTGTATCATTCGCTCCAATGTCAGCACATATCCACCGTCAGGGTCTATCTCATGTCGGTCTGCACCTTTTATAAGGATAGGCTTTCCGTTGACCAATAGCTGGCTATTTTTAATTTCTATTTTGCGGAATCCTACTTTTACGGGTGCCGTTTCGTAGGGTTTTTGCTGCTTGTCGGCAGTGGTAGCACTGGCAATCAAGGTATATAGGTAAGGCGTTTCAGCAGTCCATTTGTGTGGATTGTTGATGGTCAGTGTTGTCTCGGCTATGCCATTAGGCGCTTTGCTTACCGCTTGCTGAGCTACCACATTACCCTCATGGTCCAATAAAGTAAACTTGGCACTTGTCTTTCCCTTCAGTGTTGCTTTGATGTGCAGTGTACCGTTTGTGTAGTTGTCGGTCAAGTCAGGAGTTACTCTCAAGTCTGTCAATTGGTTCTTTGCATTTTTTGCATAGAGATAGCTCTGACGGGCTACACCGCTCAGGCGCCAGAAGTCTTGGTCTTCGTCCCAAGAACCATCGCACCAGCGGAATGTCTGAAAGGCTATAAGGTTGTTGCCTTTCTTTAAGTAAGGAGTGATGTCAAATTCTGCTGCTACCTTGCTGTCTTCAGCATAGCCTACATAATGGCCGTTAACCCATAGATAGATGTTAGAGGTAACACTGCCGAAATGGGCTATTACTTGCTTGCCATTCCAGTTGTCGGGTAGGGTAATTACTCTTCTGTATGAGCCAACATGGTTGTCTTTAGTTGGCACTGCAGGTGGCTGCTCCTTAAAGTGTCCGCGCCAGGCAAAACCAATGTTTACATATTCAGGGTCGCCATACCCGTTGAGTTCCCACATACCGGGTACTGCCATGGTTTTCCAGCTACTGTCGTCAAAGTTGGTTTCATAAAACTTGGTAGGACGCTGGTCTGCATTGGCAACCCAGTTGAATTTCCATTGTCCGTCAAGCGACAGGTAGTTAACAGACTTTTCGCGCGCATCATTGGCTAAAGCATCCGCATCTTTACCAGACGTATCGTATGCAAAAAAGTTGGTGTGCATAGGATACCGGTTTACTTGATTAACCTGTAAATCGTGCCATTCAGTAAATGTCTGGGCACTTACTCCCAATGCTGCACCTAAAAAGATAGTTGTAATCTTAGCTGTTTTCATTGCTATGGTTAGTTAAAAAATAATGGTATATCAGGTGTTAAGAAACTTTTGCTATCATTCATAACATCTTGTTTCCATCTGTAAAGGTACGATTTTAATAAGAAGAACAAGGCTATATTAGGGTTCTTTTTTATTAAAAGTTATGAAAATAAGTGTAATAACGACATAAATGATTGATTAATAGTCTTGGCTGACCGATTTTTGTACATGCCGGTTAGATTAATGCTTGTTGCAATTTGCACAGATACCTGTCTATATTTTTGTCGTTGATGCGTTGCCATACATCCCCTAAAAGTGCCGCACCGCCAAATCCGTATTGTTTGATAATGGCAATATTGTCGAGCGATATGCCACCAAGCGCTATTACTTTATCGTTGACAATGCCTTGCTGAGTGGCTTCTGTCAGTGCCTGTTGACTGAAAGCGGCTTGGTAACCTTGCTTGGATATGCTGTTGAAGATAGGGCTAAGCGTAACATACTGGCACGTGGCGCTATACTGTTTCACTTCGCTTAGGCTATGGCATGAGCGCGAAATGCTGCCTTGATGCTGGATAGGAGGCTGAGGATTGCGTTGATTGAGGTGTACACCCATTAGTCCATATTGCCGGCAAAGGTCAAAATGGTCGTGCACTACTACTTGTGGCAGCCACTGGCTGTCTATCTGTTGTAATAGCTGCTCGCAGTCGGTAGCCGAAGCGTGAGGCTTGCGTAAGTGCAGCACATCAAGCCCATGTGTGAACATTAGGTTGATAAATGTTGCCTCATTGGGCAGAAATTGTGGCGGAGTAATAACAATCCATTTCATAAGTATGTGCTTAAAATTAGTTTGGATACCTATTAATATAGGTATGGCGAGAGAGACTTGCCATACCTGCTTGTTATTCTATTCTGTCAACCGTTGGCAGAACTCCTTCATCTCAGCAACAGGATTTCCAGCGTTGAGCACAGCACCGCTGACGGCAATGCCATTGATGCCAGTGGCTATAATAGCGGATACATCCTCTGTCAGTATGCCACCAATGGCTACGATGGGCAGACAGATGCCTCTTTGCTTCATTTGTTGTACAATGTGCCGATACCCATTGATGCCCAATATCGGGGATAGCTTCTTCTTGGTGCTTGTAAATCTGAAAGGACCGCAGCCTATGTAGTCTGCGCCTTCGGCATGCAATCTCGTTATGTCGTCTATGGTGTTGGCGGTGCCGCCTATGATGCTGTCATAGCCCAATAAGGTGCGTGCTTGGTGTATAGGCATGTCATTGCGCCCCAGATGCACGCCATCGGCACCTACTGTTTTGGCCAAGTGCACACGGTCGTCAATGATAAAGGTGGCGTCATAGGCAGCGCAAAGAGCCTTTATGCGTTTTGCTTCATCTATAAACTGCTCGTCAGTGGCATCTTTCATGCGCAGCTGTATCCACTGGCAGCCCCCTTCAAGCGCCAATTTCGCTCCTTCCATATAGTTGTGCTGTTCGTTGCAATGCGTGATGAATTGTAATTTTACATGCTGGAGTATCTTTACATAGCTGTCGTCATGTGCGGTGGTATATAAAGGGTTGTGCCCGACAGAGCCGTGTCCATGACCTATTATGATGTCTTTGTTTCGTAATAAGGCACCATTGATGTATTGTACCGCGTGAGCTACGGCGCTGTCAAGTTCTTCGCCCCGTGCCAGGAAAGAAGCAATGGCAGACGACAAGGTGCAGCCTGTACCATGTGTATTCTTTGTATCAATGCTGTCGTGTGCAAATGTTTGCATTAATTTTCCGTCTATGTAAAGCTTGTCTATCTTATGGACACCCTCCAAATGCCCTCCTTTAATAAGAATAGCTTTGCCACCTTTTTGAGCTATCAGTGCTGCAGCTTGGTCCATGTCAGAAGCAGAATGAATATGAATGCCCGACAGTATCTCAGCTTCCGGTACATTGGGCGTAAGCAATGAAGCCAACGGCAGAAGCTGGTTAACAAAAGTATCCATAGCGCTAAGGGCCATCAGAGCATGTCCACTGGTAGATACCATAACAGGGTCTATTACAGTCCAGCGGGGTTGGTGACGGCTAAGGGCGTGGGCTACGGCTTGTATCGTAGGCTCATTGTTGAGCATGCCAATCTTGACTGCATCGACCTTCAGGTCATTCATTACTGCATCTATCTGTGCTTCTACCATATCCGGCGTAACAGTTTGCACTTGATTGACGCCTAAAGTGTTTTGGGCGGTTATGGCAGTAACCACTGAGGCTGCATCTACGCCCAGAGCTGTCATGGTTTTGATGTCTGCTTGCAGACCTGCACCTCCGCAACTGTCAGACCCTGCTATTGTTAGAGCTGTGATGTATCTCATTTTATAGTTCTTTTAATAATGTGTTCAAGAGATAGAGGGTTATGAAAGCTTTGTTGATTATACGAAATGAAAGCATTTGCATATAGGGTACAGACAACAATGCTGTTGCGTTAAAAGCTTTTTGAATGATTTGACATACAACTTCCCTACGGCAGCATTGTCTGCGTCAGGTTCTATGGGTATCATCTCAGCAGCACAACGATGCTGCACCCCCTCTTGTCCTGTTCTTTTATTACTGCAAAGATACTGCAAATTTATTATATATCCAAGCATGCAGACCTATAAGTAGACGCTTGAAACGAATTTTGAGACAGGCTTTCGCCGTAGATAACAGTTTGTTGCATGCTGCTATCTCTGTAAAAATGCGTAACAGATAAAATTGCACACTTTCTTGTTTATTTACAAAAATAAGAATTTTAATGCCTTGAAACTGCCTTAGCTCTGCATGAAATGATGATTGACGTGAAATAACCGCAGTTTCTGTGTGCAAATATAAATGGTTATTGTTCAGTGTATTAGTATTGTAAAGACCGATATTGTGCAGTTTTTATTGGGCATAAAGCAGTGCGTTATTTTTGTAAAGCTATGCTTTAGCTTCGTAAAGCGGTACTTTGACGTTGCAATATCAGTGCTTTTAGAGGGCAAAAACACTGATATTGCCCTCTGAAAACACTGAAGTTGTCAATAAACAGCAGTAAAGAATAATTGAAAGTACTGCTAAGCCATTCAGTTTTTATCTACTTTAAACATTTTGATTGTAAAGATTAATGCTTGCACACTGCGTGAATAAAACCGCTAAAACAAGTGGAGTATGACGGCTGACGGATTGCAAGTAGATGCTTCAAATGAATAGTGTAATTATGAACACCTGCTTAATAAGTGATTGTGAAATAGTCAAAAAAACAAAATAATCAGTAACCTAAGATATTATCTCGATTTAATTACGTAACTTTGCACCCTTAAAACGGAAATTCTTTTTATGAAAAAAAATACGAATAGTACATTCTCGATGATTGCCGACTACGAGGGTGATATCTCAAAACTCCTTAATATAGACTATGCAGGTGAGCTGCCGGTGCTGGCCACCCGCAATTTGGTGCTCTTTCCAGGGGTGGTATCGCCAGTGTTGATAGGTCGTCCTTCAAGTGTCAGTTTAGTGAATAAACTGAAAGACAAGGAGAACGGTGTCTTTGCGGTGTTCTGTCAAAAAGACCCGGAAGTGGAGTCGCCATCGACCGCTGACTTGTTTGAATATGGTGTATATGCCAAGATAGTAAGGGTACTTGAGATGCCTGGTCCTGGCAACAACCTTACTGTGATAGTGCAGGGCATGGGAAAATGCAAGCTGAAAGACATCACAAAGAAGAAACCTTACCTGAAAGGCTTGGTGGAGACAGTGCCGGAAGTTTTGCCCACAGACAAGGATGCAGAGTTTGGAGCTGCGGTGGAAGACCTCAGAAACAATGCAGTAAGCTATGTAAAGCAAAACGACGAGATACCTGATGAGGCTCAGTTTGCCTTGCAGAATATCAATAATAAGGTAATACTGCTGAACTTTATCTGCACCAGTCTGCCTATCAGCATTGTCGACAAGATTGCCTTGCTCAAGATTGACGACATGAAGCAGCGCATCTTTGAGATGCTGAAAGTGCTCAACAAAGAGATGCAGCTGCTCAAGATAAAGCAAGATATTCGTACACGCACCCGCGAAGATATAGATGAGCAGCAGCGTGAATACTTCTTGCAGCAGCAGATAAAGAACATCAAAGAAGAGTTGGGCGGTAATGAAGGATACCCCGAACGCAAAGAATTGATGGAGAAGGCAAGCAAGAAGAACTGGCCTGATGAGGTAGATGCTGTGTTTAAGCGCGAACTGGACAAGCTGGATATACTGAATCCGCAGAGTCCTGAGTTCAGTGTACAGCTAACCTATTTGCAGACAATGGTCAATCTGCCTTGGGGCACCTACACTGAAGACGACCTTAACCTGAAGCGTGCGGAGCGAATATTGAATAAAGACCATTATGGCATGAAGAAGGTGAAAGAGCGTATATTGGAATACATGGCAGTACTCAACCTGCGTAAAGACCTCAAATCGCCCATCATCTGCCTGTATGGCCCTCCAGGAGTGGGTAAAACCAGCTTGGGCAAGAGTATAGCAGAGGCCATGAAGCGCAAGTATGCACGCATATCGTTGGGCGGTTTGCACGATGAGTCTGAGATAAGAGGACACCGCCGCACTTATATCGGCGCCATGCCAGGACGCATCATCAAGAACTTGCAGAAGGTAGGTTCGTCCAATCCGGTGTTTATACTGGACGAGATAGACAAGATAACTCAAAATACGGTAAACGGCGACCCTGCTTCAGCGCTGCTTGAAGTGCTTGACCCTGAGCAGAACTTTGCCTTTCATGACAACTATCTGGATGTGGATTATGACCTGTCAAAGGTGCTCTTTATAGCTACTGCCAACGACTTGAACACTATACCACGTCCTTTGCTCGACCGTATGGAGATAATAGAGGTGAGTGGTTATATTACAGAAGAGAAGGTGGAGATAGCCAAACGACACCTGATACCTAAGGAAAAGGAAAATACAGGGCTGGGCGATGAAAAGCAATTGGCATTCAACAAAGCTGCCATTGAGAAAATTATAGAGCAATATACCAGAGAAAGCGGTGTGAGACAACTGGAGAAGCAGATTAACAAGGCACTTCGAAAGTTGGCTTTTGCTAAAGCGAAAGAAGGTGCATTGCCTTACTATAAGATAACGCCTAACGAGATAGTGGAGTTGCTGGGCAACCCTCCCTTCTACCGCGACATTTACCAAGGCAACAGTTATGCAGGCGTAGTAACGGGCTTGGCATGGACAAGTGTGGGAGGCGAGATACTGTTTATAGAAACAAGCCTGAGCAAGGGCAAAGGTTCCAAGCTGACCTTGACAGGTAATTTGGGCGATGTGATGAAAGAGTCTGCCGTATTGGCTCTGGAATATGTTAAAGCCCATGCGGAAACGCTTCATATAGACTATCGTATCTTTGACCATTGGAACATACATATACATGTGCCTGAAGGGGCTACTCCAAAAGACGGACCATCAGCAGGTATTACAATAGCCACCTCAATAGCTTCGGCTCTGACACAACGCAAGGTAAGAAAGAACACGGCTATGACTGGTGAGATAACGCTGAGAGGTAAAGTGTTGCCCGTAGGAGGTATAAAAGAAAAGATATTGGCAGCCAAGCGTGCAGGAATCACGGATATAGTGATGTGTAAAGACAACAAAAAGGATATAGAAGAGATAGCTCCTGAATATTTGAATGGGGTTAACTTCCATTATGTGGAGAATGTGCAGGATGTGTGGAACTTTGCACTGACGGATGAGTTGGTAGACAATCCTGTAACATTTGATATTGACGATGATAAAGAAAAACAGTGATGAATGAGTTCTGTGGTCTGCTGCGGTTGAACCGTAACAGACCATAGAGCGCATGAAGACACGACAGACAGAAAATATGCAATTTCAACTTCAACACACAGATTCGGCAAGCGATGCCAGAACTGGTATTATAACGACTGACCATGGACAGATAAAGACACCTGTCTTTATGCCTGTAGGAACAGTGGGCAGTGTAAAAGGAGTACACTTTAACGAACTGAAAGAGCAAGTAAAGGCTCAAATCATATTGGGCAACACTTACCATTTGTACCTGCGTCCGGGTTTGGATGTATTGAAAGCGGCAGGTGGTTTGCACAAGTTCAACACATGGGACAGACCTATTTTGACAGATAGTGGTGGTTTTCAGGTGTTTTCGCTTACAGGCATTCGCAAGCTGAAAGAAGAAGGCTGTGAGTTTCGCTCACATATAGACGGCTCAAAACACTTCTTTACGCCAGAAAGCGTGATAGATACAGAGCGCGTGATAGGAGCGGATATCATGATGGCTTTTGACGAGTGCCCTCCAGGACAAAGCGACTATCAGTATGCCAAGAAGAGTCTTATGCTTACCCAGCGATGGCTGGACCGCTGCATCAAACGGATGAACGAAACGCAACCCCTCTATGGATACAGCCAAAGCCTGTTCCCCATCGTACAGGGATGCACCTTTAAAGACCTTAGAAGAGAAGCTGCCAAATATGTAGCAGATAAAGGGGCCGACGGCAATGCCATCGGTGGATTGGCCGTAGGCGAACCTACCGAGGTAATGTATGAGATGATTGAAGTGGTAAACGGGATACTGCCTAAAGACAAACCTCGATACCTGATGGGAGTGGGCACGCCGCAAAACATACTGGAGGCGATAGAGCGAGGCGTGGATATGTTTGACTGCGTAATGCCTACACGCAATGGACGCAACGCCATGTTGTTTACATACAATGGCACCATGAACATGAGAAACAAGAAATGGGAAAACGATTTTTCGCCTATTGACCCTGACGGCTGTGAATATGACAGAATCTATTCCAAGGCTTACTTGCATCACTTGTTCAAGGCTCAAGAGCTGCTGGCCATGCAGATAGCCTCTGTACACAACCTTGCGTTCTATCTTAGACTGGTTACTGACGCACGTATGCATATAGAGGCGGGCGATTTTGTACAGTGGAAAGCATCTGTTATAGACCAGTTGGGCAGGAGAGTGTAGGAAAACAAACAGATTTGTTGAGGCAAAAGCAATATGAAAAATTCTCAAATTAGAAAGTATCTTCAACTGTTAAAGTTGCTTAGAACGCTCAAGAGCCATTTTCATTGGCTTGTGGTTGCTTTGGCATGTATGGGTAGGCATCTGCTTTGGCTGAGGGTCATTAATCCATTCCACTATATAAAGCGGCTGGATTGGTATATCATCAAGAAATTTATTGGTACCTATTTCTTTGCCATCGTATTGATTATCAGTATATCTATTGTATTTGATGTCAACGAAAACTTGGCTAAGTTTGCACAGTATCATGCTCCATTGAGAGGCATCGTTTTTGATTATTACATGAACTTTGTGCCTTATTTTGCAAATCTTTTCAGTCCACTGTTTGTCTTTATTGCTGTTATATTCTTTACTTCCAAGTTGGCAGGCAATTCAGAGATTATTGCCATGTTGGCTGCCGGCATGAGTTTTAAGCGGTTGATGCGGCCTTATATGATTTCGGCTACGTTCATCTCTATACTTACTTTCGTGTTGGGAGCCTATGTAATACCAAAAGGCACAATCGAGATGCAAAACTTCAAGACCATGTATATGAACAAGAAGAAGAATACATCGGCCGATAATGTGCAGTTGCAGGTGGGCAAAGGTGTCATAGCCTATATTCAGCACTATGATGACAACAGAAAATGTGGGTATGGCTTTTGCCTTGACAAGTTTGAAAACAAGAAACTGGTGAGCCATATGACCGCATCGCAAGTGCAATATGACACGATATCTGACTCTAAATATCATTGGAAAGCTACAGGATGGCGTATCAGGCAACTTAGAGGTATGCGTGAGAATATCACCAGTGGATCGGTTAAAGACACGGTGATTATGATGGAGCCTACAGACCTGGTGTTTTCTAAAGGACAGCAAGAGACCTTTACCAGTCCTCAACTGAAAGAATATATCAGTAAGCAGATAGACCGTGGCTCAAGCAATGTAGTACAGTATGAAGTAGAGTATCATAAGCGAATAGCCACCTCTTTTGCCTCTTTCATATTGACAACAATAGGTGTTTCGTTGTCTTCAAGAAAGCGGAAAGGTGGAATGGGCATGTATCTTGGTATCGGCCTGGCATTGAGCTTCGGCTATATTTTGCTGCAAGCAGTGTCGTCTACTTTTGCTATCAATGCCGATACCCCACCTATGTTGGCGGCATGGATGCCTAATATAATATTTACTGTGGTAGCTTACTTCTGTTACCGCAAAGCACCAAATTAATAGAATATGGATTTTTATGATTTAGATTTAAGCGATAATACCCTTGATGCCATTGACGATATGGGATGGACAACATGCACTCCTATTCAGGAGAAATGTATTCCTGAGATATTGGATGGCAGAGACTTGTTGGGTATAGCACAGACAGGTACAGGCAAAACCGCTGCCTATTTGTTGCCAATATTGAGCTTGTTGGATGAAGAAGATTTTCCTGAAGATGCCATCAATTGTGTAATAATGAGTCCTACACGCGAGCTGGCACAACAGATAGATCAGGCTATGCAGGGCTTTTCCTATTATATACCGGGTGTTAGCAGTGTAGCTGTGTATGGTGGCAACGACGGCAATAGATATGAACAGGAAAGCAAAGGTATGAAGATGGGGTGCGACATCGTTATTGCTACCCCAGGCCGACTGATAAGCCACATTACAATGGGAAATGTAGATCTTGGTAAAGTGTCTTTCTTTGTGCTTGATGAGGCTGACAGAATGTTGGATATGGGCTTTTCTGAAGATATCATGTCTATAGCAAAGCTGCTTCCCGACACCTGCCAAACCATTTTGTTCTCGGCTACTATGCCCGACAAGATAGAGAAGCTGGCTAAAACGATACTGAAAAATCCTGCTATTATCAAACTTGCAGTCAATAAGCCGGCAGAGAAGATCAAGCAACTGGCTTATGTATGCCACGAAAACCAAAAGATGGGTGTGCTTCGCACTATCTTCAAAGATAAGCAGCTAAAGCGTATCATCATATTCTCAAGCTCTAAAGTGAAAGTGAAGGAGATAAACAGGGCTTTACACACTTTGCATATTAAAAGTGGAGAGATGCATTCTGACCTTACTCAAGTGGAAAGGGATGAAACCATGTATCAGTTTAAGAGCGGACAGATTGATGTGCTTGTAGCTACTGACATTGTAGCAAGAGGCATTGACATAGATGACATTTCCATGGTCATTAACTATGATGTTCCACACGACTCTGAAGATTATGTTCACCGTATAGGTCGTACGGCACGTGCAGATCACGATGGTACAGCCATTACCTTGGTGAGAGGTAAAGAAGTGGGAAACTTTATGCAGATAGAGAAATTCTTGGGAAAAGAAGTAGAGAAGGTTCCACTTCCAAAGGGATTGGGAAAAGCTCCCGAATATAAGATAATGGGTAAAAAACGTTTCTCAGCTAAAGGAAAACGAATTGAAAACAGTAAGAATAAAGGGCATAAAAGCTATCGAAAAGGTGGCAATAAAGCAAGGAAAGAAAGGCGATAAACGTGCTGTATCAACTGCTGGCAAGGCGACTGTACCAGTTGAGCGCAAAGGAAATGCTCAATAGAAAGCCACTCTGTATTGTCTTGTTAAAAGAGTAAAGAAACGTTGGCGGCTTTTGAGTGGCTGTATCTATTTCTGATAGGATAAAATTTACAAATCTAACTCGCTCTAAATTGGACTTTGAGTGAATATCAAGAAGTTGGGAGTTTGCCTATATTATATAGGTAACAATATGGAAACGAGCGGACTTCTGCTCGTTT
>CALCVP010000002.1 GCA_937907705.1 uncultured Prevotella sp.
TTAAGTATAACAAGTGCTATTCCTTATAAGTTGAAACTTTTTGCCACTAAACGGAGAGCAAAATATAGATAATAAAGAATAGTAGAAAACTGAGTAGGAAAATAATTGGCAATGTGTTCAATAATAAATTGTAAATAGACTATTACACAAATACTTTTGCCGAAAAAGGTTTGTTTAAATGGCTAAAAAATAGTAATTTTGCAACGTTTTTAACGACATTATTAAATTTCACTATAATGAATATATCTTACAAATGGCTTAAAGAGTATGTCGACTTCGACTTGACTCCTCAGGAAGTATGTGATGCGCTCACATCTGAAGGACTGGAAGTTGACGCTCTTGAAGAAGTACAAAGTATTAAAGGTGGATTAAAGGGACTGTATGTAGGCAAAGTACTTACATGCGAGATGCATCCTAATTCAGACCACTTACATGTAACTACAGTAGATCTCGGTCATGATACGCCTTCTCAAATTGTGTGTGGTGCACCTAATGTGGCAGCTGGACAAAAGGTTATTGTAGCTGACTTGGGTTGCATATTATACGATGGCGACAAAGAATTTACTATAAGAAAATCAAAACTTCGTGGAGTTGAAAGTTACGGCATGATTTGTGCTGAAGATGAAATTGGTGTCGGTACAAGTCATGACGGTATTATCGTATTGCCAGAAGATGCCCCTGTGGGTATGCCTGCAGCAGAGTATTATCACTTGGAAAGTGATTGGCTTATAGAGATAGATATTACAGCAAACCGTGCAGATGCTCTCTCTCATTGGGGCGTAGCACGTGATTTATATGCGTGGTTAAAGCATAATGGCTATCAAACTGCATTGCATCGTCCTGATTGTAGCGAATTTAAAGTAGACAATGAAAATTTGCCTATTGATGTAACAATACAGAATACAGATGCATGTAAGCGCTATGCATGTGTAAGCATAACTGATTGTAATGTAGCAGAAAGTCCAAAATGGTTGCAAGAAAAGCTCAAGGTAATAGGTCTACGACCTATTAATAACATTGTGGATATTACTAATTATATAATGATGGCCTATGGACAGCCATTGCACTGTTTTGATGCTGATATGATTAAAGGACATCATATCATTGTGAAAACAATGCCAAAAGGAACACCTTTCGTCACACTTGACGGCGAGGAACATAAGTTGAGTGAACGTGATTTGGCCATATGCAATGAAGAAGAGCCTATGTGCATAGCTGGTGTATTTGGGGGAAAGGGTAGTGGAACTTATGATACAACCAAGCATATAGTTTTAGAGAGTGCTTATTTTCATCCTACATGGATACGCAAAAGTGCACGTCGCCATGGATTAAGTACAGATGCTTCTTTTAGATTTGAAAGAGGAATCGATCCTAATGGTACAATTTACGCATTGAAACAAGCCGCTATTTTGTGCAAGCAATTGGCTGGAGGCAAAATTTCGATGAAGATAAAAGATATATATCCTGCGCCATTACCTGATTTTAAAGTTTCGTTAAAATATAGTTATGTTAATTCATTGATAGGAAAGGTAATACCAGTAGACACTGTCAAAGAGATTGTTACTGACCTTGAAATGAAAATAGAAAATGAAACAGCAGACGGTTTAGATTTGCTGGTTCCTGCATATCGCGTTGATGTACAGCGCCCATGTGACGTAGTAGAAGACATTTTACGTATATATGGATATAACAACGTAGAAATACCAACACAATTAAAAAGCTCTTTAGTTATAAAAGGTGCAGAAGACCAAAAACACAATTTAGAGAATCTTGTAGGTGAGCAATTGGTGGGTTGTGGCTTTAATGAGATATTAAACAATTCTCTTACAAAGGCTTCATACTATACGGAATTAAATCATTATCCAGCAGAAAACTTGGTACGGATAATGAATCCATTAAGTTCTGACTTGAATGTGCTAAGAGAGACATTGTTATTTGGTGGCTTAGAAAGTATTGCTCACAATGTAAACAGAAAAAATTCGAATCTTCGTTTCTTTGAATTTGGTAATGTCTATCTCTTCTCACCGGAAAAGCAAAACCATGAGAATCCGATGCAAGCATATAAAGAAGAAAATCATCTTGGCATCTGGCTCACGGGAAAGAGAGTTTCTGGCAATTGGGCACATCCTGAAGAAGAGTCTTCATTCTATGAACTAAAAGCATATGTTGAAAACATACTCCGTCGCATAGGTATGCCACTACATTCTTTAGTGGTAAAGCAAAGCGAAAACAATATATTCCACAAAGCTTTGGCTGTATATAATAAAGGTGGAAAGTTGTTATTAGAGCTTGGCATATTGGCAAAGAAATTGTTGAAGACTCAAGATATAGATGCTCCAGTATATTATGCAGATATTAATTGGAGTGCAGTAACTAAGGCTGTTCGCAAATCAGAAGTATTGTATAAAGAAATAAGCAAATATCCTCCTGTAAGTCGAGATTTGGCATTACTTCTTGATAATAATGTGGAATTTGAAGCAATAGAGCGAATAGCTTATCAGTCGGAGAAGAAATATCTGAAGAGCGTAGAGCTCTTTGATGTTTATGAAGGCAAGAATTTACCTGCTGGTAAAAAAAGCTATGCCGTAAACTTCATACTCCAAGATGAGGAGAAAACTTTAAATGACAAGCAGATAGATGCTATCATGAACAAGCTTATTAATAATTTGAAAAAACAACTTCACGCAGAACTAAGATAATTAATAATAAAGATAAAACAAAATGGGAAGAGCATTTGAATATCGTAAGGCTACCAAATTAAAGAGATGGGGCCATATGGCAAGAACATTTACAAAGATAGGAAAACAAATTGCTATTGCTGTAAGAGCAGGTGGACCAGAACCGGATAATAATCCTCACTTGCGTTCTATTATTCTTAATGCAAAGCGCGAAAACATGCCATTAGAGAATGTAAAGCGTGCTATTAAGAATGCGATGGGTAAGGACCAAAGTGATTATAAAGAGGTAACTTATGAGGGATATGGACCTCATGGAGTAGCTATATTTGTAGATGCGGCAACAGATAATACCACGCGTACTGTTGGTAATGTTCGTGCAATTTTCAACAAATTTAGCGGTAACTTAGGTACTATGGGAAGTTTGTCTTTCCTTTTCGATCAGAAATGCGTATTTACCTTTAAGAAAAAAGAGGGACTGGATATGGAAGAGCTCATCCTTGATTTGATTGACTATGGAGTGGACGACGAGTACGATTATGATGAAGAAACTAACGAAATTACCATTTATGGCGATCCAAAAAGCTTCGGTGAAATTCAGAAACATCTTGAAGAAAATGGTTTTGAAATAACTGGTGCAGAGTTTACCCGCATCCCTAATGATTTAAAAGAGGTTACTCCTGAAGTTCGTGAAACAATTGATAAGATGGTTGACTTGCTTGAAGATGATGATGATGTGCAGAATGTTTATACTAACATGAAGCCTACAGAAGAGGAGTAACTTGATTATTAAACTGTATAATAAGAAAAAAAATCGTGTAACAAATTTCTTTGTTACACGATTTTTTTCTTATACCCATAGATATTTGTACTAAGTCTTACCCTTGAAAATCTTCTATAAGAACTGTTTTTGCTGTTTAAAATTTTTTTGGGGTTATTCAATAGCAGATTTCTTCATATGGATTTCATATAAATCTGTACGTCTATCTCGCAGATTTCTTACAGATCCATAAGTGTGTAATTCATTTAAAAGATTCAAATCAACATCAGAAACAAGAATCATTTCTGTATTAGGTGTTGCTTCTGAGCGTTTACCATCATTGGGGAATGCAAAATCACATGGCGTAAATACGGCCGATTGTGCATATTGAATATCCATATTATGTACACGTGGCAGGTTTCCAACGCTACCTGCTATGGCAACATAACATTCATTTTCTATGGCACGAGCCTGTGCGCAGACTCTTACACGTGAATAAGCATTTTGAGTATCTGTCATAAATGGCACGAAAAGAATTTGCATGCCATCATTAGCCATTAATCTGGACAGTTCAGGAAATTCGACATCATAACATATTACAATACCTATTTTACCGCAATCAGTATCAAAAGTCTGTATATGTTTTCCTCCTGTAAGTCCCCAGCATTTTTGCTCATCTGGCGTTACATGTATTTTTTCATACATATCATATGAGCCGTCTCGTCTGCATAGGAATCCCACATTATATAGAGCTCCATCATCTTTTACATAAGGCATACTGCCTGTTATGATATTTATATTGTAGCTAATAGCCAATTCAATAAAGCGTTCACGAATCTTATCTGTATATTGAGCCATAGACCTGATAGATTGTGCTTCGCCCATGTCATTAAATTTCGCCATTAAAGGCGCATTAAAATATTCTGGGAACAAAATAAAATCACTTTTATAATCAGAAACAGAATCAACAAAGAATTCTACTTGCTCAAAGAGATCGTCAACAGAACTATATGGACGCATTTGCCATTGTACAAGTCCAATTCGCACTGTAGGCTTTCTGTCAACATAAGAGTTGGTTGGTGGTTGATAATAGATATTGTCCCATTGCAATAAGGTTGCACAATGCTTTGATTCTTCATCATTAGGCAAATAATTTCTAATAACGCGTCTAACATGAAAATCATTGGACAATTGGAAAGTAAGAACAGGATCGTAAATTTCTCGCGATCGCACTTTCTCAATATATTCCTTTGGTCTCATGCTATCGGCATATTTATGATAGTTTGGAATGCGTCCTCCAAACATAATAGCTTTCAAATTAAGCTTTTCGCATAACTCTTTTCTATATTCATACATGCGCCGAGCTAACCTCAAACCTCTATAATCAGGATGAATAAAAACCTCTATTCCATATAAAATGTTGCCTTTAGGATTATGCGTATTAAATGTTTCATTACCCGTTACTTTGGCATAAGTATGGTCGCCTTTTACCATATCATAGTCAACAATAATGGATAAAGCACATCCAACAATCTTGTCATCTACTAAAATAACAACTTGACCCTCAGGAAAAATAGTAATGAGTTTCTTTATCTGTGCATGCGTCCAAAATACATCAGAGTCTGCATATATGCGCTTAAAGGATTTTGCTAATTGGTCATAATCTTCCATTCGAAGATTCCTTAAAGCTACCTTGTTGATTTTGTGATTAGGATCCATAATCTTTGTACCTATTAGTTTTATATTATTTATATATGAGTAATGTTATTTTTCCTATGTTTTCTTTTTTCACATGTTGACTTTAATGGACAACCGTAACAATGCTTATCTTTAGCAGTCATGGCTTTATATATATATGCCACGATATAAATTAAAGCAAGAGTTAAAATAATAAAGACAATAATTATTTGCATATTGCTATCTTAAATACTATTGAAATAGATTTACCTATTTATATTTTTTTAATATCAAACGATGATTAATGCAAGACGGCAATTCTGCATCATGGTGGCTCACCATAAGTAATGTTTTAACCCTTCTTTTGCAGAAAGCATTGATAATTTCTGTCGTCAGCAATCTATTATCATTATCAAGTCCATGAAAAGGCTCGTCTAAGATAAGTAATTCCGGGTCCTTAACGAAAGCCCTTGCTAATAGAATCAAACGCTGTTCGCCACTTGAAAGTTTTAGAAAATTCTTTTCTGCTAAATGTTCAATACCGAATATCTTAAGCCATAAGTAGCAAGTATTGTATTCTTCTTCATTTGGCTTTGTAAATAATCCTATTGAATCTTTAAATCCACTTGCCATTATACGAATGGCTGGCATATCTCGATGATAGGCCCTGTGCATTTCAGGTGATACATATCCAATATGCTTTTTAATATCCCATATACTTTCACCTGTACCTCGCTTTTTGCCAAATAATTCTATATCACACGCATAACTTTGAGGATTATCGGCACAAATAAGGCTAAGAAGCGTTGATTTTCCTGCCCCATTTTCTCCAGATAGCGCCCAACATTCTCCTCTTTTAATTGTCAAATTTAGATTATGTAATATTGTATTCTTTCCATACTTGATATTAACATTATCCATCTTGACTATTATATTTGCCTTATAATTAAAATCTTTATATGGCAAATTTATTATCTCCTTAACTTTCTCTGAGTATGATGGACAATTGTTTATTCTGCTTCTATTGATACTAAGATATTCACAAAGTGATACTTTCTTTGATATTTTCATATATTGTACTTGCACTACATGCGTGATAAATTTTGGTATGTCCTCACTTTTTGACAATACAAGAATTATTTGCAAATTATTCTCTTTAGAAAGAATATCTAATAATGCAGCTAATTGTTGTTGACTTTTTGTATCAAGCCCTATAAATGGATTATCTATTATCAATACTCTTGGTGATGACAGTAAAGCTTTTGTAAGTTGAAATTTGCGCAGTTCACCACTTGATAGTGAAATAATATATTTATCTATCAAATCTTCAATATGAAAAAGCTGGTACAAATGCTTCCTTAATTGCTCATGCTCTAAAGTATTTTCTGTGGAAAGTTTATAAACATCTTCAAGTAATTCCCCAACAGTAGGGGTTTCGCTGTCTATATCATGTTGGTTCCAGCGTTTTTGCAAATAGTAAGTGCTGTCAATAGGCCCATAAGAATCTCTAAATGCGATGTACTTTATATTATCAGATACTAATTCTTTTTTGCTGGGTGAGAAATTATATTCAGGTTCATCGCCTAAAAGGGGATGTTTTCCAGTTAGAATATCTACAAACATAGATTTTCCACTTCCATTAGGACCGACAATAGCTAAATGCTCATTACTGTTTAATTGGAAATTAATGGGTGCAGCCATACGCCAGGCCTCCATTTTTGCAACTCCATGTGAAATGTTTATAATCGTGTGCATTCTTTAATTAAGTAGATTATAGTATTTTACATCCGTATCTTATCTTTATTTCTTAATGCGAAATCTTTCCAACTTTTGTAGCTATGCGAAATAGTTGGTGTATTTGACTGCATAAAGTGACAATATGCAGCAGCTAAGGCATCTGTGGAATCAAAAAATGGTGTCATGTCATTTTTCTTTAAATGTAGTAATCTGCTTAACATATCTGCCACTTGTTCTTTGCTCGCTAAACCACGTCCGGTTAGTGCCATTTTAATTTTTAAAGGAGCATATTCATGAATTGGTATATTATGGTGGATAGCAGCAGCAATAGCTACTCCTTGAGCCCTTCCTAATTTCAACATAGACTGGATATTCTTACCAAAAAAAGGGGCTTCTATTGCCATTTCATTCGGTTGGAATTCTTCAATGATGCCTGAAATTCTTTCAAAAATACGTCCTAATCTCAGATAGGGATCAGAAATCTTCCTCATATCTATAACTCCCATAGTCATCATTGCTACTTTATTATCAGTAATTTTTAGCAAACCATATCCCATTATATTGGTACCTGGATCCACTCCTAAGATTATTTTTTCGCTCATTATTTTAGATATGGATTAAATTGCTTCTCCTCTTTTATGCTTGTCTGTGGACCATGCCCAGGAAGTATAATAGTTTCAGTTGGAAGTATAGAAATAATTTTATGTAAGCTGTTTATAATATCGGGATAACTGCCAAATTCAAAATCTGTACGTCCAATACTCATTTTGAATAAAGTATCACCAGAAAAAGCAACATTTTCATCTTTAATCCAAAATAGTACAGAGCCTGGAGTATGTCCAGGTGTTGCTATAATATCAATAAAATGATTGCCAAATGATATGGTATCATTTTCATTAAAACAATGTGCAATTTTGGGCGTTTTTTCTTTGTAATCCATGCCAATAAAAGATTGCGCTTGTTCTTTTAGTTTTTTCATCAAAAATTTATCTTTTGATGAGACTTCTACTTGTAGCCCATAATTGTCATAAATATAGTTGTCTCCAAAATTATGATCTATATGTGCATGTGTACAAACTAAATGTTTTGGAATCAATTCATGCGTCTTTATATAATTGCTGATAGCAAGCTTTTCTTCTGCGTAGAATGCTCCACAATCTATAATAACACATTGCTTTGTTTCATCATGTGCAACATAACAATTTTCACCAAACATGTTGCATTCAAATTTCTGTATAGTCAAAGCCATGTAACTTGAATAATTTATTATATTTAAAGAGGTAAATAAATTAAATATTTATTTTTAAACCATTCTTCTTCAAAATAGGTTGTCAATTCAGTTACTTCAACAATTTTTTTTAATGGTTGAAGTTCTGCGGATAAATTACCGCCTTTTAAGCATAATAAACCATTGGGTAATGAATTGTGTTGTTGCGTGGAAATATTTTTTTTGATTAATTTTACCAAATCGGGTAGGGGCATAACAGCACGACTAACTATAAAGTCATATTTACTATGTTCATTTTCTCCTCTAATATGCTCAGCATTGCAATTTTTTAGGCCTATTGCTTTTGCCACTTCTTGCACAACTAAAATTTTCTTTCCTGTACCATCTATTAATTCAAACTGTGCGTGAGGAAACATAATAGCCAATGGTATTCCTGGAAATCCGCCTCCTGTTCCTAAATCAAGTATTTTTGTATCAGGTCTAAAATTAATAGCCTTTGCTATAGACAAAGAATGTAATACATGGTGAAGGTAAAGCATATCGATATCTTTGCGAGAAATCACATTTATCTTTGTATTCCAATCTTTATATAACTCATATAGTGCAGCAAATTGTTGTTGCTGATTTTTATCAATTTGAGGAAAATATTTTATAATCTCTTCCATGCTAAAAACTTTGTTTAGTAGGTTGTTATTTTTTTAATAAATCTTTTAATACATCATTTTTAACTTCTACGCAGATTTCTCCTATAGCATGACATGCTATTTCATCTGATGAATAAATGAAAATAATGCTATTCTTCTTTATGATGAAATTTTCAGGAGCATAGGCATCTATTCCAGAAAATATGGTTGTCTTTTCTTGTAATTCAGTTAGATTTTTAACTTTGTATTTTTCACAAAGAGTTTTTATTATAATGTCATTTAGAGCCTTCTCATATCCAGGGACAAATAAATCTTTTAGCAACACGACCTTTCCTGATTTCGCATCAATGTTTTTATTAATCATAAGAGTCGATCCATGAGCTCCTCCACTATAAGCATATACGGATGCAACATAAGTATAATACTTATCGCTGTTTTGCTCTATATGCGTTTTTAGGTCATATTCACAGTTATACTCTTTATAAGTATTTGCATCATATAATTCTTTATATGTATCTTTGTAATCTTTCAAATAATTGGTTACAAAAGAATCGATAATGCCAGGTATATTATTTTTTAAAGCAACAGTTGGCATAAAATCACTGCTTAATATGCCAGAGTTAACGATAGCCTCATTTATCTTTTCTGCATTTTTGCCAGTTGCAAAAGTCATGCATAATTTGATATGACAATGAGAACCCGTATCAGAAGATAATGATAGGGTAGAATCAATTTTGATACTATCAAACATTATGCTGTCATTATTATTATTTGCGTTTCTTTTCGTATTTGACGTGCAAGAAAAAGTTGCTCCAATAAAAGCAATGGCGACAAATATTAAAAGTTTTTTCATTCCTTAATAAATTTACAGTTTAATATATTGCATGCCAGTATATGTATGCATTCAAATATTAATGTACTTTGATGTGCTTAATACAAATCATACCAATGATTATAAAACTACAAATTATACTGTATGCAACCTTTTGTTATAACCTAATTATATATGCAAATATATAGCAAACATAGGAAATTAACAAATTATTTTCTATTTATATTTATAAAATGATTACTTTTGCAGAGATTATTTAATATTTTATGTTGAGTTATCAACTGTTACGTTGATGATAACATATAAAAATGAGTCATTTGTTTTAACGCTTTTATTATTTGAAATCGTATAAATATAATAAAGATGAAAGAATTGCAAATAACAACAGCATTGTTTGATTTGGATGGAGTGGTCTTTGATACGGAGTCTCAATATACAAAGTTCTGGGGTAGCCAATGTAGGTTATATCATCCAGACAATTTAGGCCTTGAATACAAAATTAAGGGACAAACTCTGGTTCAAATATTTGATAAATATTTTTCTACGCCAGAACTTGTAAAGGAGCAAAATAATATCATTAAAAGACTTAATGATTTTGAAAGTCACATGCAATTTGAATATGTAGACGGTTTTGTTGACTTTATTGGAGATTTGAGGAAAAAAAATATTCATACAGCGGTCGTTACAAGTTCTAACAAAGCAAAGATGAGCGCAGTATATACATATCATCCAGAATTTTGCAGTATGTTTGATGCTATTTTGACATCTGAAGACTTTGACAAAAGCAAGCCTGACCCTGATTGCTATTTTAAAGCAGCTAACAGATTTAATGCTGAGCCTAAAGAATGTGTTGTTTTTGAGGATAGTTTTAATGGCTTAAAAGCAGGCAAAGCAGCTGGTATGTGGGTAATTGGATTATCAACAACAAATTCTGCCAATCTCATAGCTCCTTATTGCAATTATGTAATAACCAATTATGAGGGAGTCAATTACCAAAAGATGAAAGAAATGTTGGAAATATAACATAAAAATTGTACTTTTGCACCCAAATTTGGTGCTACTTAGTTTTATCTACTTTACTTTTGTAGAATATGTAAATATTTAAAAAGCTTTGATGGATAAATTTTGATGTAAAATTTAAATGCTTTTCTAAGAGTAAAAGTTTAATACTTTAATTATATTCATAAATAATAAAATAATGGCAGGATATTTAGTTAGTGATAATCGTAAAGTTACGACTCATCGCTTTATAGAAATGAAACAGCGTGGTGAAAAGATAGCCATGTTAACATCTTATGATTTTACTACAGCTGGCATTGTTGATGGTGCAGGGATAGATGGTATACTGATTGGTGATTCTGCATCGAATGTAATGGCAGGAAATACAACAACTTTGCCTATAACTATTGATCAAATGATATATCATGCGCGTTCTGTGGTAAAAGGGGTTAAACGAGCATTGGTAGTTTGTGATATGCCTTTTGGAAGCTATCAAGTTGATCGAAAAGAAGGTGTTAAGAATGCCATTCGAATGATGAAAGAAAGCGGATGCGATGCTTTGAAGTTAGAAGGGGGTATAGAAATCATCGATACTGTAAAAGGTATATTGGATGCTGGTATTCCTGTTATGGGGCACTTAGGTCTTACCCCACAAAGTATAAATAAATTTGGAACCTATGCAGTAAGGGCAAAAGAAGATGCCGAAGCAGAAAAACTTGTAAATGACGCAAAGCTTTTGGCTGAAGCAGGCTGTTTTTCTGTAGTCTTAGAAAAAGTTCCGGCAAAGCTGGCTACTGTTGTTAGCCAAGAAATATCTATACCTACAATCGGCATCGGGGCAGGAAATGGAACTGATGGCCAGATTTTGGTTGTAGATGATATGCTGGGCAAGAATCAAGGTTTCGCTCCAAAATTTCTTAGACGCTATGCAAATCTTTACGAAACCATGACAGACGCAATTGGACAATATGTTACAGATGTAAAGGATGTAGCATTCCCCAATGAGAGCGAGTCATATTAATACCGTAATTTACATACAATCTTTAAGGTTGGTTCTATTGTGTATTGACAAGGAATGGTCAGTAGGAACAGAACCAACCTTAACTTATTATTAAACTTACAAAACAGCTACTTTATGTACACTCAAAACACACCAGTTCATGTAAAATTATGGCATAAGGAATTTTGGCTGATGTCAGTAGCAAATATGCTGATGTCGGCATCAATTTATATGTTGATACCTATGCTACCAAAGTGGCTGTATAGCATCCACGTGCAACCAATGGATGTTGGCGTATTAATGGGTATTCCTGGTATCGGAATATTTTTCATGGGATGCTTTATCGCTTATCTTGTGCAGCGCTTTAGAAGAAATATTGTATGCATAAGGGCAATAGCAATATTAATAGCATTGATACTGTCAATGTATTATGTTTATACCCATATTGAAATAACTGCGTCATGGATATATGCATTGATGTTTATACGCTTGCTGCAAGGTGTTGCTTATGGCCTTGCTAATATGGTATTATGCAGTACTTTGATTATAGACTCAAGCGAATCCTTTCAGCGTACAGAAGCCAATCATTCTGCCGCATGGTTCTCACGTTTATCCCTCTCATTAGGTCCAATAATTTGTTTTATTGTTGAGCGTCACCAACAGCCACAATGGGTTCTGCTTGTTAGTGCTATATTATGTGCATTTTCCGCTATTTTGATTTTAATGGTAAAGTTTCCTTTTAGAGCTCCTGAGGATATGTCATGCAAGATGTCGCTTGATAGATTCTTTCTGCCACAAGGCAAATGGCTTTTTATTAATTATGCCATGATAACAACGGTATTGGGCATCACTCTTTCAATGACGCATTCCATGGAATATTATGTAGTAATGGCCATCGGCTTTTTGCTGTCATTGTTGGCTCAGCGCTTTCTTTTTGCAAATGCAGAACTGAAGAGTGAGGTTATAACAGGATTAATACTTATAGCCATATCCCTATTATTGCGGCTATCAGATAGGGTAGAGGCATTGTTGTATATATCTCCCATCTTGTTTGGATGCGGAATAGGAATAACGAGTGCTCGTTTTTTATTGTTTTTCATAAAATTGAGTGATCATTGTCAACGAGGAACTTCACAAAGTACTTATTTCTTAGCTTCTGAATTTGGCCTGGGTTGTGGATTGTTCTTAGGCTGTGGACGCTTTTATAATAATCCTTCTTTATTGAGTTCCATTGCTTTAATAATAACAGCAGTGGCACTAATCATGTATATCGCATTTACTCATCAATGGTATATACGGCATAAAAACAGGTAAGTGTTGATAAACCAAAGGCAAATGACAAGTGGTCGAATAATGTTTTAACCAACAATACCCGATTTTTCATTAAATATAAAGCCGTATATTGGCATAAAAATTTATTATCTATGAGCAATAAAAATGGCATAATAGCCCTTTCACCGTTAATTGTTTTAATACTGGTGTATTTATCTACTTCAATTATAGCGCATGACTTTTATGCGATACCTATTACAATAACATTTCTCATAGCAAGTATTTATTCTATTTGCATTTCTACCAAATATCCTATAAAAAGGCGTATTGAAATATTTAATAGAGGAGCAGGAAATTCCAATTTGCTCTTAATGGTTTGGATTTTTATATTGGCAGGTGCTTTTGCCAACTCTGCCAAAGCAATGGGGTGCATAGACAGTACTGTAAATTTAACATTAAGCCTATTGCCTGATAATTTGCTTTATGCAGGATTATTCTTGGCATCATGCATTATTTCGCTTTCAATAGGTACAAGTGTGGGTACTATTGTTGCTCTTGTTCCAATAGCCATGGGCATAGGAAATACAATCAATCAAAATATCCCCATGCTGATAGCTATCGTTATAGGTGGTTCTTTCTTTGGCGATAATTTGTCTTTTATATCAGACACTACCATTGTTTCTACAAGCACGCAAGGGTGCAAATTGAATGATAAATTTAGAGTTAACTCATATATAGTATTTCCTGTTGCAACCATCGTTTTTCTTCTTTATCTCATTATAGGAAACAATGCCAATTATAGTCATCCTCAAAGCGACATCAATGTTGTAAATATAATCCCTTATATCGCTGTTTTGGTAACGGCTATTTTAGGTATGAATGTAATGGCAGTGCTTACACTGGGCATTATATTAACGGGAGTTATCGGTGTATCTGAAGGAGCCTATGATTTCTTTCAGTGGCTGAAAACACTTGGAGACGGTATAGTTTCTATGGGTGAACTTATTATTGTTACAATATTAGCAGGTGGTCTACTTGAAATGATTAAGGAAAATGGAGGAATAGATTACATCATAAAGAAGATAATGGGGCATGTCCACTCCAAAAGTGGTGCAGAATTTTCTATTTCAGTATTAGTGAGTCTTGTAAATGTTTGTACAGCCAATAATACTGTAGCCATTATTACTGTAGGTGATATAGCAAAGAAAATCAGCGACCGGTATGGAATAGACAATCGAAAAAGTGCAAGTCTGCTTGATACATTTTCATGCGTTGTGCAAGGTATATTGCCTTATGGGGCACAAATTCTAATGGCTTCAGGATTGTCCAAGGTCAACCCTATTCATTTCATCGGATATTTATATTATCCATTCTTGCTCGGGATATTTGCATTATTATCTATCTATTTTAGATATCCGAAGAAATTTAGCTAATTGCTATTATTCTTTTATAACATTCGTAGATTTACAATCAGATTGACAGAATGGAAATAGTAAGTAGAAATTTTATAAAGTTGTTGGCATTCGGCTCCTTTAACACAACTTGCAAACTTGAACGCATGTCTACATACAAATGGAAACAACTATTGAATGTCGCAGAAGAACAGGATGTTTGCCATATTGCCATTACAGGAATCTTGCAATATCACCGAGAACATACGCACTTCTTTCCACAGAGTATTATTGATATAGTAGACCTTCATAAAAAGGATGAAGCAGCAAATAGCAAATGTCTCCAAAATATGAAATGCTCTATAGAGAAAGCTAATATGATGAATAATATTTTTCTTAGGAAAAAACTAAGGAGAATTATATATAATGAGATACATAGCATTGACACTTCTACTTATACGTTAATATTATTATTTAAGATTATAGATGCCATCAATGCTATACTTTATAATAATGTAAATCTAAAATATATTATAGACTTAGGTCTATATCTCAGAAACAAGGGTGATAGTATTGATTATGTAAAATGTGAATCTTGGATAAACTTATTGCACATGAGGCATGCAACAATTGCCATGTGCGATATACTTACAACCTATTTTGGCTTTACCAATAATGAGTTTCCTTTTCTGAGTGCCTATCAATATAAAAAAGACACAAAAATTAATAGATGGATTGATAAGCGCTTTTATTTGTTAGACAAAAAAAACAAAGTAGCAAAATACAAGGATATAGTGTCAAGGCAACATGATTGGAAGAATCTTACGCCTTTAAAAAATTTGAATTTATATCCACTTGAAGCTTCAAGCAAATTGATATCCAATGTGGTTATTAGTCTGGCTAACATAGAAGAGTAAAATGGGTTAAGTAGGTGTTTAAATTCATTCCAAGCACCTACTTAACAATTATTACTTTAACTCTATTACTTTCATCCAATCCTTCAGAATACCTTTATATCTATTTTGCGAATCAGCAATAAGATACAACAAATATTTATTGTTATGTAATGGAGTTATACACATGCCTTCATAATTGGCTAAATCTTGTTTTAATAAATTTAGCTTCGTCTTAACTTGATAGACCAATCGTTTTTTTAGAAATGGGCTATCAGCCCCAATGGGAGTTTGAGAATTAATGCTCTTGCCTTTATCGGGATTTACTTCATATATTTTACAATTGACAAAGGCGCCAAAATATTTTTCAGGAACAAAAAACTCCCTTTCAAGAATTAATAAACGTCCATCTGCCATTGTTGCTATCTCGCTTACTCCCATTGCGTAGAAACGAGATTTTTTATGAGCAACAGGAGCATCCATTCTGTACGCATACTGCTTATATGGTTTTAGTGATGCCATGTCAAAAGCTTGCAGTCGCAAATAATTACTTACCTTATTTGCTGATGTTGCAGCTTGTCCATCTGTGGGTAACGTACTTTCTGTCGTAGTCCACATAAGATTTGTTGCAGGGCAATAAGCTAAAGCCTCCAATCCATAATTAGATCGAATATTTGAATGAGCAAAAGGAGACAAACAGCGTCCTGTTAGATTGCCCTTCAAATCGTATTCAACTATTGTATTGGTAGCTTCTTTGCTAATCCATAAGGTGTTAGTTGTTTTACAGTATGTTATGCCTTCACAATCGCCCTTGCTCAGAGAAGAATCACCATAGAACCCTTTATTGGTTATATTGACTTTATGCTGTAAAGAATCGTAAACGATATCAAATATAAAAAATCCGTCAGACTCTGATTTATCAGAAACTACTGCATAGGTGTCATCCTTTATATGCGTTATTCCACTATAATTCCCTGCTGGCACTAATCTGTTAATGCTTTGCTGAGGATAAGCATTACATACTTGCACTTGAGCATGTATGGGAAATGAAGGGGCTATGAAGCAAACAAAAGAAGCCAATGGCTTGATAACGTGAAACAATTTATCCATAGAATCAATGTAATATTAAAGACCCACTTTATTTTGCATACAGGTTTGCATAAGTAGAAGTTCAAAATTAGCTGCATGTAATTGAACTTTTATTAACAGTACTATTATTTAAATTGATTCCGACCGCCTGCTTATACAGAATAAAGGGGCTTTTTATCATACCAAATGTGTAGCCTTGATATATTCAGCAGCCGCATTAGCGCATCGCTCACCATCCACACCTGCTGATACAATGCCTCCTGCATATCCGGCTCCTTCGCCACAAGGGAAAAGCCCTTGTATTCTAACATGTTGCAAAGTGTCTGAATTTCTAAGTATCCTTACTGGTGATGATGTTCTTGTTTCAACGGCTATCAAGGTGGCTTCATTCGTCAAAAATCCATGACTCATTTGCCCGAACTTTAAAAAGCCCTGTTTCAATCTATTGCTGATAATGGATGGAAGCCAAAAATGAAGCGGACTGGAAATAAGTCCTGGCGAATAAGACGTCTTTGGCAGGTCATAACTTAACTTTCCTTTCGTAAAGTCAACCATACGCTGTGCTGGCGCAGTTTGCCTCATATTGCCTTGCTGCCAACAATGCTGCTCTATTTCCTGCTGGAACTTCATCATTGACAGTACATCATGATGCTCGTCAATATCTTCAGGATGCACTTCCACCACCATACCACTATTAGACCACTGCGAACCTCTATTGCTGGGGCTCATGCCATTCACCACTATCTGTTGTGGACCGGTAGCTGCTGGTATAACAAATCCACCAGGACACATACAAAACGAATAGACACCTCTACCGTCAACTTGCGTTACAAAGCTATATTCTGCCGCAGGAAGGTATTTTCCTCTGCCGTTTTTGTTATGATATTGTATCCTGTCAATTAATTCTGCCGGATGCTCCAATCTTACTCCTATGGCCAATGATTTTGCTTCCATTTCAATACCTTGATTATATAAGTATTGGTAAACGTCTCTACCTGAATGGCCAGTAGCTAAAATTACAGGTCCTTTGAAAGTCTGCTGCTGTTGCGTGGTAAGCAATATTGCTTTCACTCCGACAACTGTATCCCGTTCTATCAACAGCTCCGTCATTTTAGTTTGAAAATGCACTTCACCACCACATTTAACAATAGTGTTGCGCATGTTTTCTATTACTCGCGGCAGCTTGTCTGTTCCTATGTGTGGGTGAGCGTCAACAAGAATAGATGTTGATGCTCCGTGTTGACAAAATACATTCAGTATTTTATTGATGTTGCCACGTTTTTTACTTCTTGTATAAAGTTTTCCATCTGAATATGCGCCTGCACCTCCTTCGCCAAAGCAATAGTTGCTTTCCCCATTAACCTTGTGAGTTCTTGATATGGCAGCAATGTCTTTTTTACGCTCTCTTACATCTTTTCCTCTTTCTATCACAATGGGTTTCACACCGAGTTCTATTAAGCGAAGGGCAGCAAACAAGCCGCCAGGGCCTTCTCCCACAACAATTACAGCGGGCGATGATGAGACATCATTATATGTTGTATATTCTATTTCATCGTCTTCTGGTAATTCATTAATATAAGTTCTTACTTTGAGATTAATAAAAATAGTGCGCTGACGGGCATCGATGCTTCGTTTTAACACTCTGATATGTTTAATCGTACGTGCATCAATTCCTTTCTCTTGCGCAATATACTCTCTCAGTGTAGCCTCATTGACTGCTTGCTGTGGCAAAACTCTTAATTGATATTCATTAATCATATTGCAAATATATAAGTTAAGGGAACTTCAAATTCAATTTAAAAGCATTATTGTCTGTAATGACAAATTATTCCATATTCTAACCTTTTGGGTTTTACTATGCAAAGTTACACAATATCAGTCTAAAAGACAAAAAACGTATTTCATTTCTCATCTGATTTGTCAGTTTAATGGCACCACAGTTTTAGTGCCCGGCTTCATGATGTGAAACGTTCCCCATGATGATTGCTTCTTACTGCTATTGCATGAATACACAAATGCCATTTGGACAGCGTTCGAATACATTTCGAATGCCGTTAATTATTCATCTTCAGCACAATTGAATGGCCGAATAGATGTTCTTTCTTGGCCCATTGAATAGAATTAGCTTTTGTATATTTCTGCAAATAGGTTATGAATATTTTTCAAAAGCAGAAATCAATGTATCTTCCTGCAAAAAGAGAATGTTACGTTTAATCGGTGCAGATGAATGACTTGAAGAAGTCATTAAGTCGTGTAAAACCTCCGCATTATTGTCTCACACCGTTCGATACGCGCTTTCATTTCGTTCGATGCACACATTCACACCGTTCGATATGAACGTGCGTATCGAACGGTGTGAGATAATAAACCTATCCTCTTGCATAACTATTTGGCTCTTCTTGTCAATCCGCTGCATCCATCTTAACATAATTAATGAGGTTTCGTTTAAATTACATATATTGTTGGAATACACGGAAAAACAAATATTTTGTACATTTTTGGTATTTTATTATAGAAAAATGCTGCTAAAACAAGAATTATTACTAATTTTGCGGAAATTTAATCGAGAATATGCCCTACTTGTTAAAGGGTTCTCATACCATTAAAAGAATTGCAAATGAAAGTATTAAAATTTGGAGGAACATCCGTAGGTTCCGTAAAAAGCATTTTATGCTTAAAGAGAATTGTAGAAAATGAAGCTAAAAAGCAACCTGTGGTTGTAGTGGTAAGCGCACTTGGAGGTATAACAGACAAGCTATTGGAAACCTCTAAAATGGCACTGATTGGTGATGAACAGTACAAAGTGCAGTTTGAAGCAATGGTGAAAAGACATCACCAAATGATAGATACCATCATTACAGACCCTAAAGGAAGGGAAAATCTTTTCAATTCTGTAGATGCCCTTTTTGAACAGTTGAGAAGTATCTATTATGGCGTTTATCTTATTCATGATCTAAGTGAGAAAACTCAAAATGCAATTGTAAGCTATGGAGAGAGACTTAGTTCTAATATCACAGCTTCATTGATAAAGGGAGCAAAACTGTTTGATTCAAGACAATTTATAAAAACAGAATATAAAAACGGCAAGCACCGATTGGACAGTGAGCTTACAAACCAATTGGTTTGTGAAACATTTAGTGAGTTACCACGCATATCTGTTGTTCCAGGATTTATCAGCAAAGACAAGAAGACGAACGAAACGACCAATTTAGGACGTGGCGGTAGCGACTATACAGCGGCAATCATAGCTGCTGCCCTTGATGCTGAAGTACTGGAAATATGGACTGATGTTGATGGCTTTATGACAGCAGACCCCAAAATGATACATTCTGCTTATACCATCAATGAACTAAGCTATGTAGAGGCTATGGAATTATGCAACTTTGGTGCTAAAGTCATTTATCCGCCAACAATATACCCTGTCTGTGTCAAGAATATTCCTATTCGGGTAAAAAATACTTTTAATCCGAAGTATTCTGGAACGATTATCAAGAATAAGATAGATGATGACAGTAAAGTAATCAAGGGCATATCCAGCATCAGTGGCACTACACTTATTACCGTAACTGGTTTGTCTATGGTTGGTGTAATAGGCGTAAACAGAAGAATTTTTACGGCTTTGGCAGAAAAAGGCATTTCTGTATTTTTGGTAAGCCAGGCATCATCTGAGAACTCTACTTCCATAGGTGTTAAAGACTCTGATGCCCAGCAGGCTGTGGAGGTCTTAAACCACGAATTTGCCAAAGAAATAGAAACTGGTGCCATGTTTCCTATGCACGCAGAAAGTGGTCTGGCTACAATTGCCATTGTAGGTGAGAATATGAAGCATACGCCTGGCATTGCAGGTAAGTTGTTTGGTACACTTGGCCGAAGTGGTGTCAGTGTCATTGCATGTGCTCAAGGTGCATCAGAAACAAATATTTCATTTGTCATCAACGGAAAATATCTGCGTAAAGCGCTGAATGTGTTGCATGACTCTTTCTTTTTGTCTGAATACAATGTGCTTAATCTGTTTATCTGTGGCGTGGGTACGGTAGGCGGTATGTTGATAGAGCAAATCAAAAAGCAATTTGAAGAGCTGAAAGAAACTCGGCGCCTAAAGTTGAATGTCGTAGGCATAGCAAGCAGTCATAAAGCCATTTTCAATAGAGACGGTATTGATTTAAACCAATATAAAACCCTACTTGAAGCATCAGGCAACAGCGATGTCAGAAAGTTGCATGACGAGGTTATAGGTATGAATATCTTTAACAGCGTATTTGTAGACTGCACTGCAAGTAAAGATGTGGCAGATCTCTATCAAGATTTTCTTGAGCATAATATATCTGTTATAGCAGCCAACAAAATAGCTGCATCTTCAGACTATGAGAGTTATATAAAACTTAAAAAGACGGCTTTAGCGCGTGGTGTAAAATTCAGGTTTGAGACAAATGTGGGTGCAGGACTTCCTATTATCGGCACTATCAATGACTTGAGAAATTCTGGTGACAAGATATTGAAAATAGAAGCTGTTTTAAGTGGAACGTTAAACTATATATTTAATGAACTGTCTGCCACGGTACCATTTTCCGATGCAGTAAGAAAGGCGAAAGAATTAGGATACAGTGAGCCTGACCCACGCATAGATTTGAGCGGAAAAGACGTTATTAGAAAATTGGTTATATTGACCAGAGAAGCTGGATATAAAATTGAAGTCGATGATGTAGAAAAAAAGCTCTTTATACCCGAAAGCTTCTTTAAAGGCAGTTTGGATGATTTTTGGAAGAATCTTCCAAGTTTAGACAAAGACTTTGAACAGCAGCGACAAGCGTTGGAGAAGCAAGGCAAGAAGTGGCGGTTTGTAGCTAAAATGGTAAAAGGACATGCAAGTGTTTCCCTGCAAGCCGTGGACAAGAGTCATGAATTCTATATTCTGGAAGGGTCCAATAATATTGTAATGCTGAATACGGAAAGATATAAAGAGTATCCTATGTTAATTCAAGGCTATGGCGCAGGTGCCAGTGTTACAGCAGCTGGTGTATTTGCCAATATTATGAGCATTGCAAATATTTAATCTATTTAATTTTGCACATTTAGTCTTACAAGTAAGTCATATAAATAAGGTATTGCCATTCTCTACCCCCAATGGATGCTGTATGCAGTGTTTAGAAGGTTAGAGAGTGGAAAAAATCCTTTATTTGTTGTATAACTTCGCCAGTAAACAATTAAACACAAACCACAATGAAACATATTATTATATTGGGCGATGGAATGGCAGACCATGCTGTTCGCGCCCTTGGCAACAAGACCTTATTACAGTATGCAGACAAACCCTATATGGATATGTTGGCACGTAAAGGTAAAACAGGAAGACTCATAACCATTCCAGAAGGTTTCCATCCAGGCAGTGAAGTGGCCAATACTGCCATATTAGGGTACGATTTAAATAAAGTATATGAAGGAAGAGGACCCTTGGAAGCTGCAAGTATCGGCTATGAGATGCAACCCGATGATTTGGCTTTACGCTGTAATTTGATAACCATAGAAAACGGTGTTATAAAGAACCATCATGGAGGGCATTTAACAACGGAAGAAGGAGACGAACTCGTACAACTGCTTAACAAGAAATTGGGGTCTGACAAGGTCAAATTTATCACAGGCATTCAATACCGTCATTTGTTGATTATAAAAGGTGGCAACAAGCATATTGAATGTGCACCTCCTCATGACCATCCTGGTGAGCCTTGGAAGGAATTACTGATAAAGCCTGAGAAGAATTGGGTTGACAATCCGCAAAGTGAGAGGATGACGGCACAAGAAACGGCAGATTTGCTAAATGACTTAATATTAAAGTCGCAAAAGATTCTTGGGGAATGTCCATTTAACAAGAACCGCCATGCAAATCATCAAGACATGGCAAACTGCATATGGCCATGGGGTGGGGGCTATCGCCCTGAGATGGACACCTTGGCTCATAAATATCCACAAATCAAAACTGGTTCTGTTATATCAGCGGTTGACCTCATTCGTGGTATCGGACACTATGCAGGGCTGAACGTTATAAAAGTAAAAGGTGCAACAGGGTTAGCGAATACCAATTATGAAGGTAAAGCACAGGCAGCCATTGACGCATTAAAAAAAGAAGATTTTGTATTCTTGCATTTGGAGGCCAGTGATGAAGCAGGGCATGACGGAGATATTGACTTGAAAATCAAAACTATAGAGTATTTGGATCATCGTATAGTTGAACCTATTTACAATGAAGTGAAGACATGGAACACGCCAGTTTGCATAGCTATTCTTCCTGATCATCCTACTCCGGTGGAAATCAGAACACACGTAAGTGAGCCGGTTCCGTTTATCATCTGGTACCCAGGAATTGTTCCGGACAATGTTCAACTATATGATGAAATAAGCTGTGTAAACGGAAGTTATGGGCTGTTAAAGCTTCATGAATTTATGGATATGCTCATGAAAATTTAAAGAAATTGCAATTATTAAAATAGAAAAAACGATGAAATATTACAGCACAAATAAAGAAGCACCTATAGCAAGCCTGCATGAAGCGGTAGTTAAAGGATTGGCAAGTGACAAGGGCTTGTACATGCCTGCTGAAATCAAGAAACTTCCTGATACCTTTTTTGAGCACATAGATAAGTTTACATTTCAAGAAATCGCTTTTGAAGTAGCAAAAGCATTTTTTGGAGAAGATGTGGAAGAAAATGCGCTAAAAGGAATTGTATATGACACTCTTGCTTTTGATTGTCCTGTCGTTCCTGTTGAAAAAAATATCTATGCACTTGAATTGTTTCATGGTCCTACGCTTGCGTTCAAAGATGTTGGCGCACGGTTTATGGCCCGTCTTTTATCGTATTTCATCCACAAAGATGATATAAAAGAGGAAGTTAACGTACTCGTGGCAACAAGTGGAGACACAGGTTCTGCGGTAGCAAACGGCTTTTTAGGCGTTAAAGGTATACATGTTTATGTACTTTATCCGAAAGGCAAAGTAAGTAAAATTCAAGAAAGCCAGTTTACAACATTAGGCCAAAATATTACAGCCATAGAAGTAAATGGGACTTTTGATGATTGCCAAGCACTGGTAAAAAATGCTTTTATGGACAAGGAACTTAACCATGTTATGAAATTGACTTCGGCCAATTCAATCAATGTTGCACGTTTTTTGCCCCAGGCTTTTTATTATTTCTATGCTTATGCTCAATTAAAGACCTTGAATTTACATAATAATGTTGTAATCTGTGTGCCAAGTGGCAATTTTGGCAACATTACAGCAGGTTTGTTTGCACAACAAATGGGTCTGCCTATCAAGCGGTTTATAGCAGCTAACAATGCCAACAATATTTTTTATAAATATTTAGAGACTGGCATTTATAGCCCTAAACCAAGTGTACAGACTATTGCAAATGCAATGGATGTCGGTAATCCAAGTAATTTTGCACGCATATTGGATTTATATCATGGCTCGCATGCTGAAATTTCAAATAGAATCAGTGGTGCTACATATACAGATGAGCAAATCAAAAATGCAATAAAAGAGTGCTTCCGAAATAATCATTATGTATTGGACCCACATGGAGCTTGTGGTTATCAGGCCCTTAAAGACGGATTGTCTGAAAGTGAAGTAGGGGTTTTCTTAGAAACTGCACACCCTGCAAAATTCAAACAAACCGTGGACAAGATTCTTGATACAGAGATTGGAATACCTCAGAAATTAGCTGATTTCATGAAAGGAAAGAAATCTGCAGTAGAACTTGCTGCTGATTTCAATTCTTTTAAAGCATTCTTGCTTCAAAACAAAAATGCAAGATAGTAGAAGTGTGTTTGCAATCCAAGATAGTTCGTTTGGATTTTTACTCATAGAAAGCATTAAACGTTGAAATCTTCATAAAAATAACTAATTGAAGGTAAACGTATTTAATGCTTTTTTCTTATCCTTTTATTCAACTATATTAGCTATATGATTTGCATTTAAAATGCAATTCCATGGATGACTAATCAATGACAAATTTTGAATAAAGATGAATGATAATTTCCATTTGCTCATTCTGAAAAAAAAGAATAGAAGCCAGAAGCAATGGCAACACTTTAGTGTATTCTACAATATATTGATTAAAACATTCTTTATTATCATTGAATATTTGTAACTTTGCAACGGATAATATTTTAGGCAAACTCATTTATGCTTGTGCGTAAGATCTCTATTTATATAAAATTACAATTTTCGTATGAGCATATTCTTTTAAGACTTATATAATTAGTATGAAACAAACCAAAATTGTAGCTTCTATAAGCGATCGTAGGTGTGATGTTAATTTCATTCGACAACTTTTTGATGCCGGTATTAATGTAGTAAGAATGAATACTGCACATGCTACTCCTGAAGGTATTAGACAAATCATCCACAATACACGTGCTGTTAGCAAGCATATAGGCATACTTATAGATACGAAGGGTCCAGAAGTTCGTACTACAGGTAACGAAACTCCCATTGATTATAAAGCAGGTGAAGTGGTAAACATCTTTGGCAGACCGGAAATGGATACAGAACATGATATAATAAACCTTTCGTATGAGAATTTTGCCAATGACATTCATGTCAATGATGACATCTTATTTGATGATGGTGCTATCGATATGAAAGTAATTGGCATTAACGGTCCTGCCGTCGTTGCCCAAGTGCAAAATGACGGACAGTTAGGATCGCATAAAAGTGTGAATGTTCCTGGTGTCCATATTGATTTACCTGCCCTTACCGAAAAAGACAAAAGAAATATATTGTTGGCAATAGAAGAGGATATAGACTTCATTGCTCACTCTTTTGTACGGAGCAAAGCTGACGTAATGGCTGTGCAGAAAATACTTGATGAGCACAATAGTGATATTAAAATAATTTCTAAAATCGAAAATCAAGAAGGTGTTGATAATATAGACGAGATTATCGAAGCTTCTTATGGAATAATGATAGCTCGAGGAGATCTTGGAATTGAAGTGCCAATAGAAAAAATACCTGGCATTCAGAGAATGATTATCAATAAATGTATCCTCGCCAAGAAGCCAGTTATCGTAGCTACTCAGATGCTTCATACTATGATTACCAACCCTCGTCCTACACGAGCAGAAGTAACTGATATAGCTAATGCCATTTATTATCGCACGGATGCTTTGATGCTAAGTGGTGAGACAGCTTCTGGAAAATACCCTGTTGAAGCTGTAAAAACGATGGCTGCGGTTGCAGAACAGGCCGAAAATGACAGGCATTCTATATCGGAAATAGATATTCCATTAAGCGAAAATTGTGATGTTACAGAGTTCTTGGCACATAATGCAATTGAAGCTACAGAAAAGTTAGGTGTTAAAGGTATTATTACCGACAGCAAAACAGGACAAACTGCACGAAACTTAGCTGCCTTTAGAGGGCCTAACCCTGTTTTGGCCATTTGCTTTAAAGAAAAAGTACAACGCTGGTTGGCATTAAGCTATGGAGTGATAGCTGTAGCTCAACATGAGCAGATCGGACCACAAGAGCAATTCCTTGCAGCATTGCGCATGCTACGACAAAAAGGCTATTTGCAGAATGAAGATAAAGTTGCTTATCTAAGTGGCAGCTTTGGCAATGGTGGAGGAACCAGCTTCCTTGAAATAAATAAAGTGGGTGATGTGTTTAACCACTCTTATTCGTTCCATTTGCCAAATATGCTGAGATAAAACAGCCAAAATAGGTAGCGAATATAATTTAGAATTATGCAATGCGTATAGCACTATTTGGGGCGTTTCTTTCTTCTAAAGCTATACGCATTGCATATATTCTTCTTGACTTATCATTTTCTCAATATTGAATGTAATCGAAATTCGATATATTCGAAATATATTAAAATTTATATAGTTATGGCAAAAAAGAAGATTCTACTAACATGCTTTATCCTAATATTTTGTGTGAACGTTATTAATATTAATGCACAAAATATCTATACAAGGCAATTTACAGATACTAAACTGATAGAGAAAGCTGAGAAATGGGGCAAAAAGGGAAAATGGCGTAACGGATTTATGAAGGCAAATCCACATGAAAGCTTAAATATCACAGAATTCTATTTGCAATATAAGAAGAATCCCAAGCAATGGAAAGCTTTATTTCATTGGCTTGCTACAACGGATTTACTCTCCATTTCAAAGGGTAAGCATTCTATTCCAGGCTCTAATCTTGTTGCAAGTGTGGAAGATTCAAAGAATGAAGTTTTGTCCAAACGAACAAGTGAAAGCCATTATCATCACATAGATTTTCAGTATGTAGTAAAGGGCGTAGAACGCTTTGGCATATTGGAACATCATTCAAGCATACCTAATTGTAAATATAAGCCTGATGTTATTCATTATGATTATGACCTCGGTAAAACGAAATTCTATGACTCTACAACAGATAAATTTTTTATATTCTTTCCATCAGATTGGCATATTGCAAAAATATGCAATGATACAAGTAACCAGAACATTAGAGTTATTGTGATAAAGGTTGATTATATTAACTCATCTACAGAATTAAATTAATAGATATTTGAAATACGTTAGATATTTATATGATAAAAACAATGTGTATAGTTTTCTATTGAGCATTTAAATTTTGTGAATTATACGCAGTGTTTTTTTGTACCTTTGTTTCTTTGCCATATTCTCTGATAATATATGAAAATTACATGAGGATATTACCTTTTATTGATGATATTTCACGAATTTTGTTTGCATATCTCAAGTATTTTGACGAATTTTGTAATACAGGTTTGCATATTTAATCTGAACTTTATGATTTTGATACCACTAAGTTAGCAATAAATGTACATGCAACTCTTTATACATAAATATTTATCAACTTAATTCTTCCAACGGGTTAATATATGAATAAGAAAGTTATTTTCACTTTATTATTTTGCAGTGTAATTATTTTGCCCATTAAAGGGCAAATGAAATGGAATGAACGCTTTCAAAATTATATAGATCAATATAAAGATTTGGCAATCGCCGAAATGCTGAAATATAATATTCCTGCGAGTATTACCTTGGCTCAAGGCTTATTGGAAAGTAATGCAGGAAGGAGTGAACTATCCCTTAAAGGGAATAATCATTTTGGTATAAAATGTCATGAATGGTTAGGAGCTACAACATATCATGATGACGATGAAAAACAAGAATGCTTTAGAGCTTATGATGATGTTTATCAAAGCTATGAAGATCATAGCAAATTTTTAAACCATCATCAGCGGTATAAAAGTTTGTTCCAGCTAAAAAGAACTGACTATGTTGGTTGGGCTAAAGGATTAAAAAAGTGCGGTTATGCTACAAATCCTACATATGCAACAAAACTTATTAACATAATTGAACTATACAAGCTTCACCAATATGACAAGGCTGATAAATATGACCGATTTATGGTGAAGCGTTCGGAAGTAAAAGAAGTTATACCAAACAACGGATTACATAGAATACATTTATATAATAAAAATTATTATGTCATTGTTCGTGAAGGTGATAGCTTTAAAACGTTAGCAAAAGAAACTGGTATTTCTTACAAAAAAATAGCTAAGTATAATGAGCGCAATAAAAACGACAATTTAGCTGTTGGAGAAATTATTTACCTTAAGAAGAAACAAAATAAAGCAGATAAAGTTTATAAGCATAGATTGCATCGCGTAAAAGCAGGTGAAAGCATGTATTCCATAGCACAATATTATGGCATCAGAATAAAAGCACTATACAAAATGAACCATATTCGACCTTCCTATGGCATTAAAGTCGGAGATGAACTGAAGGTAAGATAACTTTTATTGCCACTGAAAATATTATAGCTATTATGATAAATAGAATTATATAAACACAATCTAAATAGCTTATTAAACGTAATTTTATAAAATGCTCCCCATAAAGAGATAAAATGAATTATGAACGAATTTATAGAACTGAAAAATGTTAGAGTAAATAATTTAAAAAATATTTCTCTTAATATACCTCATAACCAATTTATAGTCATTACAGGAGTTAGTGGGTCTGGAAAATCTTCTTTGGCATTTGACACATTGTATGCAGAAGGACAACGTAGATATGTTGAAAGCTTATCAGCTTATGCTCGACAATTTTTGGGAAAAATGGGCAAGCCTGATTTAGATTACATAAAGGGGCTTCCACCTGCCATTGCTGTAGAGCAAAAGGTAAATACAAGAAATCCTCGATCGACTGTCGGAACAAGTACAGAGATTTACGATTATTTGAGAATGTTATTTGCTCGCATCGGACACACTTTTTCACCTATTAGTGGTATTGAAGTGAAGAAGCACACTATTGATGATGTCCTATCTGTAATTCAATCATTTTCAATTGGCACAAAATTTGTCATCTTATCAAAAATCAATTTACACAATAATGCCACTTTAACGGCTCAACTTCAAATGTATCTTCAACAGGGGTATGCACGTATTTATCATAATAATGAATTCATAAAGATTGAAGAGCTTTTAAATAATGAAAATGAAATAGAAAATATCTCTAAAAAGCAATCTGAACTATATATACTGATAGATCGACTATCTGTTGATAATACTTCCAGTGTAATTTCAAGAATGTCAGATTCTCTGGAGACTGCTTTTTATGAAGGGAATGGCTGCTGTAGAGTTGTTTTTCTACCCGCTGGTATAAGTTATGATTTTTCTAATGAGTTTACGGCAGATGGAATGCATTTTGAAGTTCCAAGTGATAACATGTTCTCTTTTAATTCACCTATAGGTGCGTGCCCTACATGCGAAGGATTTGGAAGTGTTATTGGTATTGATGAAAAGTTAGTTATACCCAACCCTACCCTAAGTGTCTATGATGGGTGCGTGCAATGTTGGCATGGTGAGAAGATGAAATTGTGGAAAGATGAATTTTGTGTTAGAGCAGGAAAAAATGGTTTTCCAGTTTTCGAACCATACTATAAATTATCTGAGAAATACAAGAATTGGTTGTGGCATGGATTGCCATCAGAGAAAAGCAAAACTAATGAGGATAAAGTTTGCATAGATGCTTTTTTTATGATGGTAAGAAATAATCAATATAAAATTCAATATAGAGTTTTACAAAGTAGATATCGTGGCAAAACTATCTGCCCAGATTGTAAAGGTACACGCCTTAAAAAAGAAGCTTTATATGTAAAGATCAATGGAAAAAATATAGGGAATTTAGTTGAAATGTCTATTTATCAATTAAAAAAATGGTTCGAAAATATAAAGTTAGATGCCACAGAATTGAAAATAGCAAAGCGCTTATTACAAGAAATAAATAACAGATTACAATTCTTAATAGATGTTGGATTAGGCTATATCACATTAAACCGGGCTGCAAATACTTTAAGTGGTGGTGAAAGCCAAAGAATGAATCTTACTACTACTTTGGGAAGCAGCTTAGTTGGTTCTCTTTATATATTAGATGAGCCAAGCATTGGTCTACATAGCAGAGATACTTTTAAACTTATAAGTGTGCTAAAAAGGTTACAGTCTTTGGGAAACACTGTAATTGTAGTTGAGCATGACGAAGATATAATCAAAGCAGCAGATTATTTGATTGATATGGGACCCTATGCAGGAAACTTGGGAGGGGAAGTAGTTTATGCAGGTACTTTAAAAAATTTAATAGCAGATAACGTTGTTACGAAATTCCCTAAAAGTTATACTATTCGTTATCTTGCTGGTAAAGACAAAATACATATTCCAACATCTCATCGAAGATGGAATAAAAAAATTACAATTAAGGGGGCGTTGATGAACAATCTGAAAAATATTGATGTCAGTATACCTCTGAATGTTCTTACAGTAGTAACAGGTGTTTCTGGATCTGGCAAATCCTCTTTAATAAGGGGTATTCTCTATCCAGCGTTGAAAAGAAAATTGGATGAAGTGGCTGATATTCCAGGTGAATTTAGTTCATTAGATGGAGATTGGAATTCTATTAAACACGTAGAAATAGTTAATCAAAGTCCAATTGGAAAAAGCTCTCGTTCAAATCCTGTTACATACGTTAAAGCTTTTGATGATATACGACAACTATTTGCAGAACAGCCATTGGCTCAGCAAATGGGACTTACAGCTCAATATTTTTCCTTTAACACCGAAGGGGGAAGATGTGAGACCTGCAAAGGAACAGGCACTATAACTGTGGAGATGCAATTTATGGCAGATATAGAGTTAGTCTGTGATAGTTGTCATGGTAAACGTTTTAAAAAAGATATTCTTGAAGTTAAATATAGAGGAAAGAATATCAATGATATTTTAAATATGACTGTTCAAGATGCGATAACTTTTTTTGAAGAAAATAAGTTATTGGCTATTGCTAAGAAATTACAACCGTTAAGTGATGTTGGGTTAGGATATATAAAGCTTGGGCAGAGTTCTTCAACTTTGTCTGGCGGTGAAAATCAGCGAGTAAAATTAGCCTACTTCTTGGGACAGGCGAAAATACTCCCTACCCTTTTTATTTTTGATGAACCCACTACAGGTTTGCATTTGCACGATATAAAAAAATTATTAGATTCTTTTGATGCGTTATTACGGAAAGGCCATACGGTTATAGTTATTGAACATAATTTAGATGTTGCAAAATGTGCAGATTATATTATTGACTTGGGACCAGAAGGAGGTAATGATGGCGGGTATTTAGTTGCATTAGGAACTCCCGAAGAAATAGCTAAAAATAAGCGAAGTATAACAGGATATTATCTAAAAGAAAAATTAAATTTAAAATGATAAAAGAATACAGTACTTATATATTTGATCTTGATGGGACTTTGTTGTCAACGTTGAACGACTTAACATTGAGTACAAATTATACGATGAGAACATTTCATTTCCCAGAATACAGTGTAGATGAAGTAAGAAACTTTGTTGGTAATGGTATTCCCAAATTAATTGAGCGAGCTATTCCAAATGGAATAAATAATCCTCACTATACAGATGCATATCAAAAATTTATAGAATATTATTTGGAGCATAAGTTAGACACTACAGTTCCATATGTAGGAATAGATCCTATGTTACAGGTGTTAAAGTCGCATAATAAGAAAATTGCAATTGTTAGTAACAAGTATTGTGTAGCAACAGAGACTTTATGTAAGCACTTTTTTTCTAAGTATATACATGTAGCTATAGGTGAAAGTGCTAATGTCCGAAAAAAGCCAGCTCCAGATACAGTATTGGAAGCTGTCAAACGACTAAATACAACGCTGGATGATGCTGTATACATCGGTGACAGTGAAGTTGATATCGAAACTGCAAAAAATTGTGGAATACCATGTGTCAGTGTATTATGGGGGTTTAAAGACAAAGATTTTTTAATTAAACATGGTGCGGAAACACTTATATCAAACCCCATGCAATTAGTTGAATGTATCAATTAAAAAGGTAAATCTTGGTGACTTACAACGTTGCAAGGACAATTTGGAATAGGTAGGCATCATTCATGCTTTTTACTCACTGAATAATATGCCATTTTTGCTATAACCGATTCGGTGTTTTCTACCGTCATCTTTGATTCATTACAAAATATGGCTATCAAGATAGGTTTGTCATTTGGCTGTTCTATGAATCCTATGTCATTTATGCCTCGATATAATCTTTGGGAATTCTTGCCTCCCGTGCCAGTCTTATGACCTATGATGGTAAGAAGTGTCAACTGGGCTGGAATACGATTTTGTCCCGTCTTACATTCTGTCAAGCATTTATGAAGCCACTGTTTTCGTAAGTCATTTTTAGTACCAGCAATGCGTCTTTTGGGGTGGTATAGTTGTCTGAGCATCGTTAGACACATTCATGCATATCCGCTTCTGTCCATAGTACTTGACTGCCAAGTAGTTTATGTGTTTTTAAACGATTGTTCACGTATTTTGACACCCCATTTTTCAAATAGAATATCGCAAACATTATTGTCGCTTAGCCAAAGGGAGTATTGTAAAAACCCGGCAAGTGTAAGATTGACATTACCTTCTGGATATTTCTCTCTCAAGGGACTGTATGTGTTTTCGTGCGACATTCCCTTCCCAACAAATATTCTTTCTTTTGTAGTGTCGTTGCCAGTAGAATCAAGCACGGCAAGAGCTTGGTATAACTTGTAAACACTCATCATCGAGAACCTTTTATCGGCATTGACACAACAAATGGTCTTGCCGTCATAAGATATATCGACTCCAATGTGTGCTTGCCTGTTGCTCACAAAAGTCGCCACTTGCTTTTGTAAGAGATTGTTTGCACATGGTGTAAGCCATAGAATGATAATAGATACAATAAATATAGGACTTAACTTCATAAATTATCAAACTTTATATTCATCACAAAAATATCGTTTTTGGCTGGTTATAGAACTTTTTACAATGAAATAGACTTACCTTGTAGTGATATGAAAACATCCTTGCTTCACTTCATATTTTATATAGCAACGTTTATGTTTTCTCAAATCATTTAGCACTTCACTCAAAATCCATTTCAGTGTATCATTTTGTACTTTACGCCTATTTTTTTTATCTGGATCTTGTATTGTTTTGTATCGATTATAACAAATATCAAACGTTGTACCATATAAATGACACGAGTTTTGAGTAGCATTACCATTATACGTTCTAAGTTTCAATATGTCTTCTTGGGACCGCAAAACACTTGTTACTATGATTTGGTGCAAAGGTATATTCTTAATTTGCAAACTGTCATAAAAAGTTTTACCAATATCGTTAAGTAAAATAGCTGCACGGGGTATCAAATATGGTATACTATTTTTTAATTTGTCAACATGAAAATATGGGCATGCACCTATGTATACTAATTCATTTTTACGCATCTCTGCATCTTGTCGATTTTCTACAGGTTTGACTCCATATTTATATGCTGTTGCCAGCTGGACATTTTGACTATCAGGAAATGCTTCATAAAAATGTGGCACACTGTATATTCTGCTTTTAATAACTTGACCTCTTGAATTGAAAAATATGGTAAGGTCATTATCTGAATCTGTTGTGGACTTAATATCTTTATTTTGATTGCTATTGATAAAATGTCTTTCTTTTGCTATATTAGGAAACATACACCGTAATATTGCAAGCAATATTACTATAATAGAAAAATATGCAAGATATTTATTTTTGGTAATTTTCATAGAAAATCTTCATTTTAATTAGCACAAAGATATTAAAAAAATAGCGAAATATCGAAAGCTTTTTGTAATTTTGCAAAAAATTAATTGAAAAAGAGCATTGATAGAAAAGCATATTGTCTTAGAAGACATTGATCCTGTAATCTTATATGGAGTAAATAATGCACATATACAGATTATAAAGGCACTATTTCCTAAGTTGCGAATAGTGGCAAGAGATAACGTTATGCGTGTATTAGGAGATGAGGAGCAGATGACTGCTTTTGAAGAGTGCATAGAAAAAATACGGCTTCATGTATTAAGATTTAATTCCATTCAAGATAAAGATATAATAAATATTGTAAAAGGCAACAAGACAGATGAAGAGTTTGTAAAGGATGTTGTTGTTTACAATTTATCTGGTAAACCTATTAAAAGTAAAAGTGAAAATCAACAAAAAATGATAGACGCTTATGCAAAAAATGATATGATATTTGCAGTAGGTCCTGCAGGTACGGGAAAAACATATTTAAGTATAGCGTTAGCAGTAAAAGCTTTAAAAGAAAAAGCTGCAAAGAAAATTATACTAAGTAGACCTGCTGTAGAAGCTGGCGAAAAATTAGGTTTCTTACCAGGGGATATGAAAGAAAAAATAGATCCTTATTTGCAACCTCTTTATGATGCCCTTGAAGATATGATACCGGCAGTTAAGTTGCAAGATATGATGGAAAAACATATCATCCAAATAGCACCTTTAGCATTTATGAGAGGAAGGACACTAAATGATGCAATTGTAATTCTTGATGAAGCACAGAACACCACTTCTGCACAAATTAAAATGTTCCTTACACGCATGGGATGGAATACGAAAATGATAATTACAGGTGACCTTACTCAAATTGATTTACCACATGGCACAGCAAGTGGGTTAGCAGAGGCAATGCATATTTTACAGGGTGTAGAAGGTATATCTTTTGTAAAAATGGGAGGAAAAGACATCATAAGGCATAAATTGGTTTCACGCATTGTGAAAGCGTATGAGAAGCAAGATGCTATACATAGAAATGCACTTGGAAAGGACAATACCAAGAAATAGCCTATATAGTTTATCCCGATTTAATAAAAAGACTTTAATAAAAATTTAAAATAACGACAATGAAAGCATTAACAAGAACAGATTTTCACTTTAAAGGACAAAAAAGTGTGTATCATGGTAAAGTTCGTGATGTGTATAACATCAATGATGACATTATTGTAATGATTGCAACAGATAGAATTTCGGCATTTGACGTAGTTCTTCCTAAAGGTATTCCTTTTAAAGGACAAGTATTAAATCAAATCGCTGCTAAATTTTTGGATCAAACTAAAGATATTTGTCCAAATTGGAAACTCGCGACTCCAGATCCGATGGTAACTGTAGGACTTAGATGTGAGGGCTTTCGTGTAGAAATGATAATTCGTTCAATACTTACTGGTTCTGCATGGCGTGAATATAAAAATGGATGTAGAGAATTATGTGGCGTTAAGCTTCCTGATGGAATGAAAGAAAACGAGCGGTTTCCTGAGCCTATAATTACTCCTACGACCAAAGCCGATGAAGGACATGATATGAATATTTCAAAAGAAGAAATCATTGCTCAAGGTATTGTATCAAAAGAAGATTATGAGAAGATGGAAAATTATACACGTAAAATTTTTACGAGAGGTCAGGAAATAGCGGCAAAACACGGATTGATACTTGTTGATACTAAGTATGAATTTGGTAAACGTGGCGACACAGTCTATTTAATAGATGAGGTTCATACACCAGATAGCAGTCGCTATTTTTATGCTGATGGTTATGAAGAAAAATTGGCAAAAGGTGAGCCACAACGCCAACTTTCAAAAGAATTTGTTAGACAATGGCTAATAGAACATCATTTCATGAATCAACCTGGTGAGAAAATGCCGGAAATTACGGATGACTATGCAGAAAGTGTAAGTGAACGATATATAGAACTCTTTGAGCATATTACGGGTGATACATTTGATAAGGCAACAGAAAATGGCGATATTGCCATGCGTATAGAGAAAAATGTATCTAATTATCTTGACACATTAAATAACAAATAATTTTTCGGTAAGTGCTTATGAATGAGATGGATATTAAATAACAATTCAGTTACATAAAGTACATTTATAGAATGTCATTATTTAATACAAGATATATTTATCCAATATACAGTATAAAAATATTTTCTTTTGCGATTTTGATACTTATACATCAAAATCGCAAAAGAAAATATTTGATAGATAAATTGATGGTTATTATATGATTTCTACAGTTTTATGTCGCCAAATAAATATCAATAAGATGGATTATTGATAGAAAATAATCCGTTAAGTTCTTAAATACTTATAACCTATTATTTGCTATTATAAAATATATAGATATAATGCCTTATAAACAAGAAAAAATTACTCCATATTCTGATGGAAAGACAAAACGTCTTCAAGTGGAACAGATGTTTAATAGTATAGCACACTCTTATGACCAGCTTAATCATCAATTGTCTTTTGGTGTAGATTTCATTTGGCGTAAAACCGCCATTAGAGAGATTAAAAAGTTTCAACCCAAAATCATGTTAGATATAGCTACTGGTACGGGAGATTTTGCTATTATGGCTGCAAAGCAAATTTTGCCTATTTCTATAGAAGGAATAGATATTTCAGAAGGCATGATGAATATTGGTAAAGGAAAAGTAAAGCGTATAGGATTAGATAAAATTATTCATTTTTCAAAAGAAGATTGTGAAAATTTGTCTTTTAAGGATAATTCTTTCGATGCTGTTACAGTGGCTTTTGGGGTTCGTAATTTTCAGAATTTGGATAAGGGACTTTCAGAAATGTGTAGAGTTTTAAAGACTGGTGGGCATGCATGTATATTAGAATTTAGTTATCCTCTGACATTTCCAATGAAACAGCTATTTGGGATATACTCACATTCTGTTTTGCCTATATATGGGAAAGCTGTTTCAAAAGATAATAAGGCCTATCGATATTTAATTAATACAATAGAAGCTTTTCCTCAAGGAAAAGCTATGATAAAAATATTAAAGAACGCAGGATTCAAAAAGGCAGAATATAAACGTCTCACCTTTGGAATATGCACCTGTTACTTAGCTACTAAATAAAAATAATTGTACTATGGATAAATATGGTCTTATTGGTTATCCTCTAATCCATTCATTTTCAAAAAATTATTTTAACGAAAAGTTTGTAAATGAAGGTATCGATGCTGAGTATATTAACTTTGAAATACCAACAATTGATTCTTTACCTGAAATTTTGGCATCCAATCCTGAGCTGAAAGGCTTAAATGTTACTATACCTTATAAAGAGAAAGTTATTAGTTTTCTTGACTCTGTAAGTCCTGAAGCACGTGCCATAGGTGCTGTTAATGTAATAAAAATAGAACACAAAGGAAGTGACATTATACTGAAAGGTTATAATAGTGATGTGATAGGTTTTACTCAAAGTATTGAACCTCTTTTAGAAAGATTTCATAAAAAGGCCCTTATTTTAGGAACAGGTGGTGCTTCTAAGGCTATCAATTTTGGATTAAGAGCATTAGGATTAGAAACCGTATATGTTAGTAGATATGAGCGTCCTAATACTATCCAATATGACAATATAACTCCTGATACAGTAAAGGAATATAATGTTATAGTAAATTGTACGCCTTGCGGCATGTATCCACATTTTAATGAATGTCCTAATTTACCTTATGAAGCTCTTGATAGCAAAAATATACTATATGATTTAATTTACAATCCAGATACAACTATGTTTATGCGTAAAGGTATAGAACATGGCGCAACTGTAAAAAATGGACTTGAAATGCTATTATTGCAAGCATTTGCAGGTTGGAAATTTTGGAACCAATCCAATAATGATACTAATATTTGATCACTAAATAATAATACTAATGGATTTACATAATCGTTATATGCTGCGTGGCGTTTCTGCAGCAAAAGAAGATGTGCATAACGCCATAAAAAATATTGATAAAGGAATCTTTCCACAAGCTTTTTGTAAAATAATACCAGATATTCTGGGCGGTAATTCTGAATATTGCAATATCATGCATGCAGATGGAGCTGGGACAAAATCTTCTTTGGCATACATGTATTGGAAAGAAACTGGCGATTTGAGCGTATGGAAAGGAATTGCTCAAGATGCTTTAATAATGAATACAGATGATTTGCTTTGTGTAGGTGCTGTTGACAATATTTTAGTATCTAGCACTATTGGAAGAAATAAGATGTTGGTCCCTGGTGAAGTCATTTCAGCTATCATTAATGGAACAGACGAATTATTATCAGATATGCGTAAAATGGGCATAGGTATTTATGCTACAGGTGGTGAAACAGCAGACGTAGGTGACCTTGTTAGAACCATCATTGTAGATTCTACAGTAACTTGTAGAATGAGGAAAAGTGATGTTATTAATAACGCAAACATATGTCCGGGCGACGTCATAGTTGGTTTAGCATCTTTTGGACAAGCTACTTACGAACATTACTATAATGGAGGCATGGGTAGTAATGGGCTTACAAGTGCACGTCATGATGTATTTGCCAAATACCTTGCAGAGAAATATCCTGAAAGTTATGATCACGCTGTACCAGAAGAATTAGTATATAGCGGTAGCTATCACTTAGGTGATTCTGTAGAAGACTCGCCAATTAATGCCGGAAAGTTAGTTTTATCGCCAACGCGCACTTATGCACCTGTTATAAAAAAAGTACTTGATGAACTTCGTTCTGAAATTCATGGAATGGTACATTGCACAGGTGGCGCTCAAACTAAGGTCCTTCATTTTGTGAATGACAATTGTAAAGTTATAAAAGATAACATGTTTGCAGTGCCACCATTGTTTAAGGCTATACAAGCTCAAAGTGGTACTGATTGGAAAGAGATGTATAAAGTATTTAATATGGGGCATAGAATGGAGATTTATGTAAAACCGGAAATTGCTAATCGTGTGATAGCTATTAGTAAGTCATTCAATATAGACGCACAAGTAATAGGACATATAGAAGAAGGTCCTAAGAGCCTTACCATTAAGTCTGAATATGGATGCTTTGATTATTAATTAATAGATAAGAACAATGCCAAACAATAATAGCATACTTGAAAAGCTTGAAGGTTTAGAAAGCCGCTATGAAGAAGTATCAACATTGATAACAGATCCATCTGTAATAGCTGATCAAGAACGATATGTAAGACTGACAAGAGAATACAAAGACCTTGATGATATAATGAAAGCACGTAAGAAATACATTACATGCTTAAACTCAATCAAAGAAGCAAAAGACATTTTGGCTAATGAAAGTGATGCAGATCTTAAAGACATGGCACGTGAAGAGTTGCAAACAAATGAAGCCTTACGCCCAAAGATAGAAGAAGAGATAAAGCTTGCATTAGTCCCCAAAGATCCTGAAGATGCAAAAAACGTGCAAATGGAAATTAGAGCTGGAACAGGAGGAGACGAAGCAGCTCTTTTTGCTGGAGATTTATTCCAGATGTATAAAAAATTTTGCGATTCAAAGGGATGGAATTTATCTGTAACGAGCGTTAGTGAAGGCGCAGTAGGTGGCTATAAAGAAATAGACTTTGCTATTAGTGGAGTTAATGTTTATGGTACGCTTAAATATGAATCAGGTGTACATCGTGTGCAAAGAGTTCCTGCCACAGAAACACAAGGAAGAATGCATACAAGTGCTGCAACTGTTGCAGTATTGCCTGAAGCAGATAAATTTGAAGTAAATATTAATGAAGGTGATATAAAATGGGATACTTTCCGCAGCTCTGGTGCAGGCGGTCAAAATGTTAATAAGGTAGAATCTGGCGTTCGCCTTCGTTATCCTTGGAAAAATCCCAATACAGGTGCAGTTGAAGAAATTTTGATCGAATGTACAGAAACACGTGATCAGCCTAAAAACAAAGAGAGAGCCCTCTCTCGCTTACGCACTTTTATTTATGATAGAGAACACCAAAAATATGTAGATGATATTGCCAACCGTCGCAAGACATTGGTGTCAACTGGTGACAGAAGTGCTAAAATACGAACGTATAATTTTCAACAAGGTCGCGTAACAGACCATAGAATCGGTTATACGACTCATGACTTGCAAGGATTCCTCAATGGAAACATTCAAGATATGATAGATGCTCTTACTGTAGCAGAAAATGCAGAACGCATGAATGAAGCAGAGTTATAAATTTAATATTATTCAATGCAATGAATAGACAGCAATTAGTAGCAGAAATATTTAATAAGAATTCCTTTTTATGTGTAGGTCTTGATGCTGACATAAAAAAAATACCTTCTTTTCTTTTAACAGATGTAGATCCTATTTTTTCATTCAATAAAGCTATAATTGAGGCTACGGCTCCTTATTGTGTAGCATATAAGCCCAATTTGGCATTTTATGAAAGTATGGGCATAAAAGGAATGATTTCATTTGAAAAGACAATAAAATTTTTAAAAGAAAACTATCCATCCCATTTTATTATTGCAGATGCTAAACGTGGTGATATAGGCAATACATCAGCCATGTATGCTCGTACTTTTTTTGAAGAATATGATATAGATTCTCTTACAGTAGCACCTTACATGGGAAAAGACAGCGTTTCTCCATTTTTAAGTTATGCAGGAAAATGGGTTATTTTACTTGCATTAACAAGCAATAAAGGCTCTTCCGACTTTCAGCTTACTACAGGTGCAAATGGAGAACGCCTATTTGAAAAAGTAATTA
>CALCVP010000003.1 GCA_937907705.1 uncultured Prevotella sp.
AAATGTTTGCAGAAATCGTCAATAACACAAAATAAAGCAGTAACTTTGTAATCGGTAGTATTAATAATTGTATTTGTAATTAATGGATTATTACCTATAAATGTGAGTTTTTAGACTACCAACGTTTTCTTTTACTATTTTACTTCATCCTTATCCCGAACTGGGGCATAAAAAATGACATTTGCAAGCCGTTTCAATACCTTTCAAATGTCATTTCCGCTATTGGGGCTCATTCGGGGCTTGTACCCATTAGAAAATACTTGTTGCCTAGTATACAACTTTCAATACGTTTCTTTTTAAAGATTATAATTGCTCAGCGGCATTATTTTCCAATTGAATAAGCAGGTTCATGAGTTCGCTGTTGGTTTTGTTGTTGACATCTGCTTCTTTCTCTTCTTCATATAAGTCAAGGTTAGCCTTGCACTCCCCTGTAATATCTATGCCTACTATCTGCTCATGATGAATGATGATGCGCAATACAGCCTCCATCTTTTGAAGTGTCATATTACCATTGTCCCAATCGGTGGGAGCAGCGCTACGCTGCAACACATCCTTGTCTATTGATATGTATACGGGTTCATGGATGACGCGTCCTGCTATGGAGGGCCATGCCTGATGGTGGTCGATCATGTCTTGACTGTAAAAAATGACTCTGCTGCGTAATGCAGGTGGTAATTGCTTGATTAATTGATCTGAAGTGCCTACGCAAACAACATGTTTCAGCATAGGGTTGGTGTGCAGCACATCGGCTATCCAGTCGCCACACGACAATACTCCTGGCCATACTGGTGGCTGCATGTCGGGGTGATGGTCAAATACCACTAAAGAAAAAGGGTGGTGGATGCGCTCAATCCAAAATTTGGTAACGTAATGATAGTCGCCGGAATCAATGAAATGAAGAGCTTTGACAGGATAGGGGGCTAATAGTTGGCGTAGTTTGTTGGCACTGTCTTCATCGCAATAGCAGTCTGTTCCCATCAGTGGTGTGCAGTCTATATGGCTGATATAGGGCGATTGGCTGAACTGTTCGTAATTATAAACTCCCGAAAAATTAAGTATTACAACCTTCATCCTTTTTATTTTAAGTAATAATAATAGTTGAAAATCTACTTTAAGCAGCTCTTGAACATTACTTTAGCATAATTTTGAAGACCTACTTGTATTTGAGAAAAAGCATTGGCTTTATTGAAATAGTAAACGAAAATAGGAAGAAGACCATATCATCTTCCTCCTATTCAAATATGGATATTGTTACGCTTTAGTCTTGCTCAGGCGTAATCAGTTTGTAGCCTTTTCCGTGTATGTTGATGATTTCAATCTGATCATCATCTTTCAAGTGTTTACGCAGCTTTGTAATATATACATCCATTGAACGTGCGTTGAAATAGTTGTCGTCAATCCAGATGGTTTTCAGTGCGAAATCACGTTGCAGAATTTCATTGGCATGCGAGCAAAGCAGTGCCAATAGCTCGTTTTCCTTTGTTGTAAGTTTGGTCTGCTTGTCATCAATCGTAAGCAGTTGCTTTTGTGTATCAAAGGTAAAACGGCCAATATGGTAAATGGTGTTCTCCTTGTTTTTCTTTCCGCGCACACGTCTGAGAATAGCCTCAATACGGAATACCAATTCTTCCATAGAGAAAGGTTTGGTAATATAGTCATCTGCACCGATTTTGAATCCTTCCAATATATCCTCTTTCAGTGTCTTTGCTGTCAAGAAGATGATAGGTATCTCAGCGTTTACCTGTCTGATTTCCTGTGCCAAGGTGAATCCATCCTTTTTAGGCATCATTACATCCAGCACACAGATGTCGAATTTGCTTTTAAGAAAAGCCTTGTATCCAGCTTCACCATCAGGGCACAACTCAGCGCTGTAACCTTTAGCTTGCAAATATTCACGAAGCAACATGCCGAGATTTTCGTCATCTTCGCACAATAGAATTTTCAGTTTATCGTCCATAATCTTATTTTTTTATGATAGGTAATGTTATTATAAATGTCGTTCCTTTTCCTTTTTCACTTTCTGCCCGGATTTCTCCTTTGTGCAGTTCTACTATTTTCTTGACATAAGCCAAGCCCAATCCAAAGCCTTTTACGTCATGCACATTTCCTGTGTGTACGCGATAGAATTTCTCGAAAATCTTTTTAAGGTTTTCTTTCTTAATGCCCAGACCGTTATCTTTAATGGCAAGGTATAGTTTTTCTTTGTCGTTCCAAGTCTTTATCTTGAGTTCTATGGGGCGTTCAGTATCTCTGTATTTTATAGCATTGTCAAGCAGATTGAAGATGACATTGGTAAAGTGCATTTCGTCTACATAAATAGTAGGTTCTGTGGCCTTCATCTCTGTTTCAATATGTCCGCCAGTGTGTTCTACACGCAACGTAAACGTATTGGCTACATTTTCTGCCAACTCATTAAGGTTCAGTTCTTTTTTCTTGAATATAGCTTTTTTGCGGTCAAACATTGACATTTGCAGCACCTTCTCTACCAAGAAGCGTAGCCGTTTCGACTCGTCGTTAATCACTCCGCCAAGATGCTTCATCATGGTAGGACTCTTTGTTACGCTTTCGTCATTGAGCATTTGTGCTGCCAATGAGATGCTGCTGATAGGTGTTTTCAGCTCATGTGTCATGTTGTTGATAAAGTCATTCTTTATCTCTGTGTATCTCTTCTGTCTGAAAATGACCACGATGGTGAAAATAAACGTTACCAGTAGTACAATGGTAAACACAATAGAAGGTATCATGAAGCGCACACTTCTGAATATGTAGCTGTCCATATCGGGGAAATGTATTCTTACAATACCCATCTTATTGGAAGGATCGTTGCGGAACAGTACTTGTGAGTAGGTACAGTCCTCACCGTCTTCGCTGTAGTCAGGACATCTATAAACCTCCCGTCCGTCTTGTGTTGACACCGTAAAGTGATAAGGTATATCTATGCCATTGTTCATCAACTCCGTTTTTAGGTCTTGATCCAGCATTTTGAAGTTGATTCTTTCTTTTAAGGGCTTGTCTGAGGCTTGATAGAGAATACTGTATACAACTTCATCAAGCAATGCTTTTTGGTAGATGTATCTGTTCTTGACAATTTCTCTCATTGATTTTGTTGCCTCAGAGATTGTATTTTTGTCATTTCTCAGTATCATCGCCTTAGGCATAGATGATGGTTTGGTTGACATGGTTTTCAGTTCAAACGAAGAATAGACAGTGCCGTCTTTTCCAGTTACGGAGTATTGATGAGAGTGTTGTATCGTCCCGTCAATGCTTTTAGAGCGAGTGCCTGTAGAGTCTTGGCGATAAGCCTTGCGCTCTGTTTCATTAATATCCTTTTCCAAGTATCGTAAAGTCTCGTTCAGTTCCAAATTGCGGGAAGCTTGATAGAGAGCCTTGTTGACAGACTCGTCGAACTGCTCCTTCTTCATCTGAACCATCGCCTGGATGTATTTCAGCTGCATAAAGAGCAGTACAAGGAACGAAAGTCCCATTACTATTGCAATTGTCCAAATCGTTGTTTTCTTCATGACGGCAAATATATCGCAAAAAAAAATACGCCTTGCTCTTTTTGTTAATAATTTCTTTATATTTTATCAATATTAACCAATAATTAGTTTTTTAATTAATAAATATCAATTATAAAATGTGTCAATTGCTTAAGTATTGGAATGTTTTCTTTTGGTTATATAGTACTTAAATGGAAACAATCGTATAGTAAAAGTTACAATTGGCTTTGTTGGGATTCATACGTTTAGGTGGTGCCTGAGTATATTTAAATGAAGAAGCGACAAGATGAATAAGTCATCTTGCCGCTCTTTTACATTGTATATAGAAATAAAGTCAGTCATGTTGTTATGGCATTTTACTTATAATACCAAGCAGTTATGCTTTCGCAATTTTAATTATTTCGTAAAGGTTACAGTGATAAACCCTCTTAAGTGCAAAGCTGTCTTTTCAGATGCAACATCATAAGATGTTAAGTTATATGCGCTAAGGACAGAAATCATTCCATCTTCTTCAAGATAATAATATTTTACTGCACTGGTAGATGTCGTTCCCGTGACAAGGGTTTGGACACCGTTGGCTTCTAAAACAGCATTGATTTTGTCTCTGTCTGCTATTGCTTTTTTTATTTCATCCAATGATGGTAATCGCCATGACCCACCATCTATGGAAGGAAGCTCTTTAAGTTTCTTTTCTATAACGTTCTTTATATTCTCTTGAGTCAGAGGATTAAATTTTAATGCTCGCGAGCTTGTCGTACTCATTAAGGTTACAGTTGTATTTCCATTGCTTTCTTTTGATGATGAAACAACATAAGCACCTTTGTAGATGGTATTTTCCTGTGGGGCTACATCATCTATAGTGTTGTTGGGTGTAGACGGTTCGTTTTCACCGTTTTCATTATTATCGCTTTCTGTTGTAGTTCCTGTACTTTCATCCAATACAAATGCGATATTTTTTTCGCCTCCCCATGTGGGTCCTGTGATAGTGCCTTGTATGCTAATCTCTTTGTTCTTATAAGTACCTGTAATGTTTATCTTGTAGTTGGCATCAAATGATTCACTGTCTTTTGTTTGATAAGAAAAAGAAGTTACTGAATTATCTTCATTTGTCAATGATATTTTGATGGTGGCTTTTCCTGATGCAGGCAAAAGGTATTTGCCGTCAACCAGTTTCCAATTTTGCTTGTCTTCCTGCTGTACTAAATTTATCGTTGATGATTGTGCGTCTTCTGTGTCTTTTGTATAATTGCCATTTAATAATAAGTTTGAATATATAGGCATCAATGTTATAGATACGCCTTTTATATTAGTGGGTATATTAGACATTGTAACATTCTGTAATAATAGAACTTTTCTTTTAAGGCCTAAAGTTAATGTGTTAACTTCTTGATCGGCTACACATAAGTCGGCATTTGCTGCCATTAAATCATCATGAGACATGCCATCTTTTAATTTAACGATAGATGTACTTGTTGCGGTACTGAAAGTTGGCAACTCGTATTTTGTGTCTGAAGCACCTGCGATAGCATAAACTTGATAATTTCCACTGGGGACACTAAACTGTAATGAGGCATCTTTATCATTTAACACTTGGTTAGCAACACATTTTGTACTTTTCATCACATATACATTAATGGGATAGCTTATTTTATTGTCTACTTCAGAGCTTTCTAAATTGCGAGCTGCTTTGACAATTAACATACTGTTGCTTGTAGAATCTTCTAAATCAGTTGTAATAGCATCATTAGAGCAAGCGTTAAAAACTGTAGTCATGAGAAGGCAAGATGTTGCCTTTAATAAATTAGATGTATTCATAGTAATAGTTATCGAGTAAAATTACGTAAGAAAATAAGTTGATAAAACTTCATTCTTTCGATGAATTGGTTTCTTATGGTATTAATAATTTAGTTAGGCAAGAGCCTTACTGTTGTAAATTTTGATTATTAAGAGACTAAATTAGCCTATTTATTATTTTCTTAGGTATCAGATTTTTGAATGTCATTGGTAAAGTCTATATGTTAGATTGTTAATAAACACAAAAGCCCCAAGACTGAGGTCCTGAGGCTTTCTTTTCTCCTTTTACTGTTGTAGCTAAATTATTTAGCAGAATCAGCAGCTGTTGTATCAGCAGCAGCTGTTGTATCAGCAGAAACAGTGTCAACTGAAGTTGTATCAGTTGTGTCAGCACCAGTACCCTGAGCTGTCTTGTTACCACATGATGCGAAAGAGATAGCTGCAATAGCTACGAACATTAAAACTTTTCATTTTCTTTGCTTTTTAAATCTGTAAAACAATCATTTGTTTATTAAAACATTGCAAAGGTAAGCATTTTTT
>CALCVP010000004.1 GCA_937907705.1 uncultured Prevotella sp.
AGAAATTTTGTATAGTGCTCACTCTCTGATAATAAAGGGGTGGAAAACTTCAGTGATGAAGTATTGAACTTCTTTGTTAACAGAGCCACTAATGCCTTTGCTGAGTCATTCAATGCTAAAATCAAGGCGTTTAGAACTGCTTTAAGAGGAGTAACAGATATAAAATTCTTTCTCTTCAGACTTTCTAAACTATATGCTTAATCCCCCTGTTTTATCGGGTGAGCCGAAAAACAGTTCCTGATTAACCCACGATTTATACTGACAAGCAGGATGCTTTAATTCTGCGAGCACCTGCTTACTTTTTTAATGCAAATGCAACCCACAGGTTTCGGACAATTGCTTTAACAGCATTTTTATATACACCCTCTCCCAATCATCTACATGGAACTTCCGACTGTCATACTTCAATAGGTCAATATCCATTTCTATCTTGTCTTTCAACCGCTTTTCTTCCGTGTTGCCGCATGCGGTCTCTATATCTTTCAGTGCATGCAACAAATAAGCTAACGGATAATTGGATTCCGCTTTACACAAGCAATTTCCAAATGCCGGTGAAACGATACCTATTGCTTCCGATTCCACTGTTTGAGTAAACTGCACATGACCTTCGCCAAACAGGGCAACCAGTTTTTCCTTAGCTTGTTCTATTCTGCATTCCCTATCGGTATTGCTTCCCAATGCTATTATTACTGTAACCATCATAGCTACCCTGACATTTAGAATTCAAAAGTTGCCTTTAAATTGATTTGCCTACCTGTAAGATAATTTGGCACAGCATACTGCTGATTGGTTACATCCGTAATCCAATAGTAGGAATTGACATTGCTGATGCCCAATAGATTCAAGCAGTCCAAACCTATCCAAATATTCTTTAACATTGTTTTCTTTTCATGCCCCTCATTGTTCAGCACTCTATAGCTCATTCCCAAGTCCACACGCTTATAGGCTGGAGCGCGGAAAGGCTGATCTGCCAGGTTTCTGTGTGGCGCGCCAAAGGGCAAGCCATCTGCATAAGCCAATTTCAAAGACATACGCCAACGATCTGTTCCTGGAAAATAGTCTGTAAAGAACATGTTCAATGAATAGCGCTGGTCGGTAGGCATCGGCACGCTATTGCCGCCGATATTCAGTTTTGTGTTCATCAAAGACAAGCTTATCCACGAATCCGTCTCCGGCACAAACTCGCCATAAAGCTTTAAATCCAAGCCATAGGCATGACCACTGCACTGCTGGTCTGAATTATAAACTATCTTTACGTTATTAACGCTATAAGGCACCATATTGGACAAGGCCTTGTAGTATGCCTCTGCCGTAAACTTAAACGGACGCTGGTTGAGCTTAAAGCGATAATCAAAAGCTGCTATAAAATGGATAGACCGCTGGCTCTTTATCTTTTTATTCAACGTGGCATACGTTATGCCGTTGACAGTAGACGTATCTCTTAACTCCTTGAAGAAAGAGGATTGGTAATACAGTCCTGTTGCAAAGCGCAAGGTTACATCATGGTTAAATGCAGGAACAATGCCCAATGACACACGCGGACTGAAAATGCTTTCCTTATTGAAATTCCAATGACTGAACCGCACACCGTAATTAAGGGTAAAGAAGGTGTGCTCGCCCTTACTGCTAAACTTGTAAGTATCTTGTATATAGCTTTCCAATCTATTGGCTTTCAGTTTATTATAGGCTTTCATTGAATAAACGAGATAGAGTTCTTCGCCTGTATGCGGAATACTGTATCCACTGGAATCGCGCATTTCATACTCCTTGCTATGCTCTGTTATTTCTTCTATATTGTAAGTAATGCCGCCTTGTATCTCGTGTCTTTTACTTTTGTGCATTACCTTTGCCTGCAGGCTTTTCACATTCGCTTCAAGGTAGTTACGGGCATGCTCCATATATGTACCCACGCCCAAATTTTCGCTTGTTTCTGTCTGATTGAGCCAATATTGCCCTTGTATATCATACTTTTCCTGTTCATTGGTATGGAAAGCAGAAAAGTTCAAAGATACATTTGTTTTTGCACTCAGATTATACTTTATATTGGCAGACCCGAAATAAGTTCTGAATATATCTTTTTCATGACCATCAAAATAGACCTTGAATGCTTTCACGTTTTCCATCGTACCAAACGTGGTTTCCCTGTCTTCCGGCTCAAAATTATAATGATTTTCCGATACATCTCCTATCAGCTGTATCTCCCACCGTTTGTTTGGACTATATGTAAAATACGTTTGATAATCAAGAAAGTTTGGGCTATATTCGCCCTTCGTGTCCAATGAACCCAACAGATATTTATTGGTTTTATATCTCAGTCCGTTGCTCCAGCTCATTTTTTTGTTGCTAATACCAACAAAAGCATTGGCTCCCAATAAGCTTGCCGACACTTTCGCCTCCAGCTTCCGGGGTCTGCGATACTGTATGTCAAGAGCCGATGACATCTTGTCTCCGTATTTTGCTTCAAATCCGCCCGAAGAGAATCGTATTTTCTCTACCATATCCGGATTGATAATAGACAGACCTTCTTGCTGCCCGCTTCTCACTAAAAAAGGTCGGTACACCTCTACTCCATTGATATACACGCTATTCTCGTCAAAGCTACCACCTCGCACATTGTATTGAGAAGACAGCTCGCTGTGAGTAGACACACCGGCTTGAGCCTGTATCAATTCTTCCACGGCATTGCCTGTAACACTGGGCGTATTTTTCATATCTTTCACATCCAACTCCTGCGTACTGCCTGTCTGCCTTTTTTGGGCTGTAACAGTAACTCCTTCCAACTGCCCGTCATCCAACAGTTGTATCTGTAAAGTCTGCTTGCCCCTCGGTCGCCTTAAAACCCGCGTTTTACTCTTATAACCAACCATAGAAAAGCGCACCACCACGCTGTCTGCACTTCTAAGATGCATGGAATATTCGCCCTGCAAGTTGGTCATGGTAATCTTACCTTGCCCTAAAACTAATACCGTAGCCAGCTCGATAGGTTTTGACTGGCTGTCTGTTACCCTTCCCTGAAGCGTAAAATTTTGGGCACGTAGGCTTAAAGCCTGCACTGTGAATAGTATATATAATAGTATTTTCTTCATCTTAATTATAACGAATACACATTCATTTTATTATAATTATCCATGCATTTTGTAGCCGAAAAGTAAAAAGCTCAATCAGCCAGCAGAAGCAACTTTTCAAAAGCATAACTTTAGGCATCGTAAACCATAGGGTTAGGCATCTTTATCATGAAAACTATCCATACCACCTATTCCTTACACTCTAAAAACTTGACAAGCAGACGCGACAGGTGCGACAGGTAGTTTTCTAAATATTTATGAAATATAATACATGGAAAAATAAAAATAAAATGAATTTTCCTGCTCGCGCGCGTAGGAAAGTTAACAAATTCACCTGACGCAGCCTATTGAAGGGAATCGCCTATATTTTCTATATATTTTTATATTTATCTTACTTGTTATCAACAATTTACACTTCATGAGTTTTTTGTTAGAGAGAGACAAATATTCTATTCTTAATATTTGTCTGTTTGTTTTACAGCATGCCGCAGCAAAAACATTGGTATCTTTATAGCCCTGCATGAGAGCAGCGATATATGCAAGGACGTAATGGAACGGTGCCTTACAGAACACGACATTGACAATATTCATAATTATTTTGAACATTTGGTTGATATATTTCTGACAACTTGTTAATTATCAAGACAGTACGAGGCAAATGCAATAAAGTTTTCCTTCAATTGCCGAGCCGAAGTCTATCTTACTCAGTGCAAAGTTACAAACAACGCAGAAATAGCCGCCTTAACATGTTAAGACGGATCTCATAAAAACAATATTTTTTATCTAATCAACCACATAAGTTTCATTAATGTTCAAAAAAAGTCTATACCTACATGATTATGTCTGCTTACTTATACTCTTTAGGAGTAATGGTAACCTCTATCAGTTTCTGATTGGCGTGTTTTTTTGAAAAATATGTGTATGCGAAATTGAAGTTTTCTTCCTTATACTTTCGAACAGAAGTATCGCCTTTGAAAGCTTCCAGCAGCTCTTTTTGGGCGCTGGGCCTTTTAATGGCTGCCGTATCGGCCTTTCCGCTTAGCGTATAGAAATAATGTAGTGTCTTACTACTTTTTTCAAAGACCATGCTATCAATAGTAATGCCCTCAGAAACCTTCATTGGACAATTTTTTTTCGTAAAATCAGCAGCTTCACGCGCTGCCCTATCTTCTAAACTCTCATGGCATGCACAAAGTGTAAGGATTGACAACACACCTAAAATACATTTCTTCATATTCATTCAATATGCTCTTATTGACTTGCAAAAATAAAAATTATCTTCCATCTCCAAGCTATTTACAATATTATTTTTTGCATAAATTTATAAAAAGGGGCTTTTTATTGGGACAGAAGCGTATTTTTTTGTATTTTTGCCAATAAAAAAGAACTGTTTACATGAACGAAATAAGAAATTTCTGCATTATTGCACATATCGACCACGGTAAATCAACTTTAGCAGACAGGCTGCTTGAGAAAACAAAGACTATCCAAATTACAGAAGGTCAGATGCTGGACGATATGGATTTGGAAAGAGAAAGAGGCATTACTATCAAAAGCCATGCCATACAAATGGAATATATGTACAATAACGAGAAATATATTCTTAACCTCATTGACACTCCGGGACACGTCGATTTTTCGTATGAGGTATCGAGAAGTATTGCAGCCTGTGAGGGTGCGCTGTTAGTGGTGGATGCCACACAAGGTGTGCAAGCACAGACTATCAGCAACCTCTATATGGCATTAGAGCACAACCTTGAGATTATTCCTGTCATCAACAAGATCGACATGCCGTCTGCCATGCCAGACGAAGTGGAAGACGAGATTGTAGACCTTATAGGTTGCGACCCGAAAGATATCATCAGATCATCCGGTAAAACAGGCGAGGGTGTAGACGAGATACTTCGCGCCGTTGTAGAGCGTGTGCCACACCCTGAAGGCGATGCCACAGCTCCGCTGCAAGCGCTCATTTTCGACTCTGTATTCAATTCATTCAGAGGTATTATAGCGTATTTCAAAATAGAAAACGGCACCATCCGCAAAGGGGACAAGGTAAAGTTCTTCAATACGGGCATGGAATACGATGCCGATGAAATAGGCGTATTGAAAATGGATATGATACCACGCAACGAATTGAAGACGGGCGATGTAGGCTACATCATCAGTGGAATAAAGGACAGCAAGGAAGTAAAAGTGGGTGATACAATTACCCATGTGGCATGCCCATGCGACAAAGCCATAGCAGGTTTCCAAGAGGTAAAGTCGATGGTCTTTGCCGGTGTCTACCCCATTGACCCTGCCGAATATGAGAATTTACGCGCTTCGCTTGAAAAGTTGCAACTCAACGACGCATCCCTCACCTTCTCTCCGGAATCATCCGTAGCCTTAGGATTTGGATTCAGATGCGGTTTCTTAGGCTTGCTGCACATGGAAATTGTGCAAGAGAGACTGGACAGAGAGTTCAATATGGATGTGATTACCACCGTGCCTAATGTTTCATACATGGTATATGACAAGCACGGCAACTGCAAAGAGGTACATAACCCTTCAGGGCTGCCTGAAGTTACAGCCATAGACCATATAGAAGAGCCTTACATCAGAGCATCTATCATTACAAGCAGCAACTATATAGGTCCTATCATGAAGCTCTGTCTGGACAAGCGGGGTGAGCTGATTAACCAAAATTATATCAGCGGAAACAGAGTAGAACTGCACTTTATGTTGCCGTTGGGCGAAATTGTGATTGATTTCTACGACAAGCTGAAAAGCATTTCCAAGGGATATGCCTCTTTCGACTATCATGTGGATTGCTTCCGCCCGTCAAAGCTCATAAAGTTAGACATATTGCTCAATAGCGAGCCTGTAGACGCACTGTCTACCCTTACCCACCAAGACAATGCCGTAGCTTTTGGCCGCAGGATGTGCGAAAAGCTAAAGGAGCTTATTCCGCGGCAGCAGTTTGACATAGCCATACAAGCAGCAATAGGTGCAAAGATAGTGGCACGCGAAACCATTAAATGTGTCCGCAAGGATGTTACTGCAAAATGTTACGGAGGCGACGTAAGCCGTAAGCGCAAATTGCTGGAAAAGCAGAAAAAAGGAAAGAAGAGAATGAAGCAAATAGGTAACGTGGAAGTTCCACAAAAGGCTTTCCTTGCAGTATTGAAACTTGATTAAACCGAACTAAAACATTCTAATATATGGAGGATTACACATGAAAGAAGATGCAAAAACAACTCGTGACATAGCACGTGAGTTGGCCCGAAAATACAGTACCATGACCCATGAAGAACTCGACACGTTAGAGTCGATACTGGAACCTATGAAATTTGCCAAAGGGCAAATGATTCTGAAGGAGGGCGGCTACTGTAAACACATCTTTTATATAGACCGCGGATTGGTAAGACAATTCTACTTCAAGAAAGGAAAAGAAGTTACAGAGCACTTGGCAGTAGAAGGCACTATATTCATGTGTATCGAAAGTTTGTTCAAAGAGGAACCTACCCACTTGCAGGTAGAGGCATTGGAGCCTACACTTGTCTATGGTTTGCCCAAAGACAGATTGGAAGAGGTGGCACTGCATAATGTAAATATACAGATACTATACAGGAAAATATTGGAGGAATCCCTTATCCTGTCGCAAATCCACGCAGACCTTGTCAGATTTGAAACAGCGCAAGACAGATACAAGAAAATGTGCAAATTAAGTCCACAGGTAGTATTGCGCGCACCTCAAAACTATATTGCCAGCTATTTGCAGATGACTCCTGAAACACTCAGCAGGGTAAGGGCCAATGTGTAAATTCCGCGCAAACAGGTATTCTGCGTAATTTAAATAATCATCTGACTCAAGTTATTTTTTGGATATTGCTCAAAATAATAGGGAAATGACAATCCTATGACTGTCATTTCCCCATTGTCTTTTCACGAGGACAACACATCTACGCTAAAGACACAGCTTACATTTCTGAAGAGCTGATTAGAAAGAATAGGCAAAGCCTATGGAAGCATATTCTTTAAACTGCCAATAGCCATGATGGTCATCACGCTTTGAAGAGCCGTCATCAAAGCGAGGATAAATAAATATGTTGGAAGAGATATACTTGTTGAAGAAGAACGATATGGTATTTTCCCACTCCATCTCAGTACGTTTATAAGTAGTATAGCCGTACAGGCGGGTCTTCCACTTTATCATATTGTTGATAACCCATGTCAAGTCAAAGGTACACTCGGAACCGAAGTCGTTCATGGTGTGCTTGCCCTCATCAAGCCCATATCGGGTAGCCAAGGCTTTCCGGCCTACATACCTGAAATTATAAGCCAATGGGGCCAACTGTATGGAACCAGTCAGTTTATTGCCCAGTGCACTCACTGAATAGCTCATACCTAAAGACAAGTTTACATTAAACGGCGACAAGAAATCCGAATATACATTGTTGTCATTGCTCTTATAGCCACGCATAAACTGGGTGGAAGCTATCATCTGGAAAGTATAATACCAGCGCTTGGTGGCCTGCAAGCCCAACTTGCCCGTATAGCGCAA
>CALCVP010000005.1 GCA_937907705.1 uncultured Prevotella sp.
GAATGACAGGACCAGAATCTGTAGTGTTACCATTACACCATATCCCAATTTACAACTCAATCAGTATCTTTCCGAATTGCGATGCAAAGGTACACAATTTATGTTATACCCACAAGCATTTTACGATTTTTTTTCTAAAAAACATCAAAATAACACGTATTTATACCCGATTTACGATAAATCAGTGTACCTTTGCATAAATTAAAGAGGGTTATTATTTCCTTTGGAAAATACCTTTAGTCTGGTTCATTACGCCAACATACCTTTGCAAGTAAGCGCTATCCACAAGGAGCCGTCGCAACAGCTATGCTTTCAGCTTCTGATAGCTATGCTTTCAAAGGCCAAAAGCAGTGCAATCAGGAGCCGAAAGCAGTGCTTTCGCAGACAATGGAAACAGCCCCAAAAGAAGGTTGCAGACAAGCGCCTCTTTCTGTGCATGAAAATCAATAATACATTATTATATTAATGGAACAAATAAATAAATTAGTAGAAGCAATAACAAACGGAATTCAAGACAAAAAAGGTTCAAAAATAACAATTGTAGACCTGAGTACTATCGAAGGTTCTATCTGCCATTACTTTGTTATTTGTCAAGGAAACTCACCCTCGCAAGTAGATGCCATCACTGAATCGGTAGAAGAACATGCGCGCTTGGAAGCTGGCGAAAAACCTGTACACGTAACCGGCACCGACAATGCACAGTGGGTAGCCATGGATTATACTGACGTGATGGTACACATATTCTTGCCTGAAGTGCGTGAATACTACGACTTGGAAAACCTTTGGGAAGATGCCAAGATGACCGAGATACCCGACCTCGACTAATCTATCTGCAACTTTTGCCGTGGTTTTGCAACCCTTGCCCCTTATGACAACAGTGCAAACAGCACAAGAGCAAGAACCGAAAGCCACAGCAAGGCATGGCAGAAAGGTTTCTCCAAACAAACCTTGGCACATTATTACATAGAGAATTATTAATCAAGCATATTAGCTATGGAGCAAAATAAAAACAACAAGATGCCTAAGTTCAGCATGAGCTGGATTTATATTCTTGTTATCATCGGTTTGATGTCGGTTTATTTTATGGGGGGCGACGGCTTAGCTGGCAGTGCCAGCCAAACAGCTACCTACACTGACTTCAAGGCCTTTGTTAACAAAGGATATGCTTCTAAAGTAGTTATCAATAAAGACAAGAGCACCTTAAGAATGTATGTCAAGCCTGAATACATCAGAACTGTATTCAAGCGTGGTGCCGACCAAATGGGCAAGCAACCGTGGCTTGATGTAGAGTTTGGTAGCGTAGACCAAGTAGAATCGTATCTTACAGCCGAACAGAAAACAGGAAAATTTACGGGTAAATTAGATTACGAAAACAGCAAAGACAACATTTGGACTACCCTGCTCTATTCATTTGGCCCCATCATATTTTTCTTTGTCATCTGGATGCTTTTCATGAAGCGTATGGGAGGCGGCGGTGCCGGTGGCGCCGGCGTATTCAACGTAGGCAAGAGCAAAGCAAAGATGTATGAAAAAGGCGGAGAAATCAACATCACATTCAAAGACGTAGCAGGACAGGAAGGTGCAAAACAGGAGGTGCAAGAGATTGTAGACTTCTTGAAGAATCCAAGTAAATACACCGAATTGGGCGGCAAAATACCAAAGGGTGCCTTGCTGGTTGGCCCTCCAGGAACAGGTAAGACACTGCTGGCTAAAGCCGTTGCCGGCGAGGCTGGCGTACCTTTCTTCTCTATGAGTGGTTCAGACTTTGTCGAAATGTTTGTAGGTGTAGGTGCCAGCCGTGTACGCGACTTGTTCCGACAGGCAAAAGAGAAAGCCCCCTGCATCATCTTTATTGACGAGATAGATGCCGTAGGACGCGCACGAAGCAAGAGTCCTAACATGGGTGGTAATGATGAACGCGAAAACACGCTGAACGCACTGCTCACAGAGATGGATGGCTTTGGCACCAACAGTGGTGTTATCATATTGGCCGCTACCAACCGTGCCGACATGCTTGACTCGGCCTTGCTGCGTGCCGGACGCTTTGACAGACAGATTAATGTTGACCTGCCTGACCTCAATGAGCGCAAAGAAATATTCAAGGTTCACCTGCGTCCTATCAAGATAGACCCTACTGTTGATGTAGACATGCTGGCCCGCCAGACCCCTGGTTTCTCTGGTGCAGACATTGCAAATGTATGTAATGAAGCCGCGCTGATAGCCGCTCGCCACAACAAAACACATGTGGGACGTCAAGACTTCTTGGATGCAGTAGACCGTATCATCGGTGGATTAGAGAAGAAAACAAAGGTGATGACTGAAGGCGAACGCCGAACCATCGCACTGCATGAAGCTGGACACGCTACTATATCATGGTTCTTGGAACATGCCAATCCTCTGGTCAAAGTATCTATCGTGCCACGCGGACGCTCATTGGGCGCAGCATGGTACATGCCCGAGGAGCGGCAAATTACAACCAAGGAAGAAATGCTCGACGAGATGTGTGCTACATTGGGTGGACGTGCTGCCGAAGAACTGTTTACAGGCCACATATCAACAGGTGCCATGAACGATTTGGAACGCGTAACGAAGAGTGCCTATGGCATGATTGCCTATGCGGGTATGGGAGACAAGTTGCCTAATATCTGCTATTACAACAACAATGAATACAACTTCCAAAAGCCCTATTCTGAAACTACCGCCAAAATAATGGACGATGAGGTGCTGAAGATGATCAATGAGCAATATGACAGGGCCAAGAAGATACTGACAGAGCACAAGGAAGGCCACAACAAGTTGGCACAGCTGCTGCTCGAACGCGAAGTTATCTTTGCCGAAGATGTGGAGAAGATATTTGGCAAAAGGCCTTGGATTAGCCGCTCTCAGGAAATAATGGAAGAGGAAGAAGGCAACAAAAAAGCGCAAAACGCTGCTGACACTGAGGCTCAAGCAGAGTCCCATACTGACAGCAACACCGCTACAAGCCAAAACGATGAAGCTGCAACAGCTAAAAATGGCAGTGAAAAAGCGGACGCCACAACAGTTGCAACAGACCATCAGACTGATGCAGACAGCTCTTCTGCAAACGGCAGTACAGCCGAACTGAAAACAGAAAAGCCGGCAAGCACTGCTGAAGAAAAAGAAGTAGAGGAACAGCATAATAAAAACAGCTAAGAACAAAACAGCTAAGGGGTGTGCCCGAACCATCGTTTAGGCATGCCCTTTACTTTTTCAGACATACAAGCAAGCGCTTTTCAAGCAAGCTGACATTTGTTTTCACAGATGAGCCAACGCTCACTGCACAGATAGAAAAACTTACCTTACAAATACAAATAGCATGATTAAAAGCAACCATGCGTCAAAAAAAGTCATTCAACAATGAATAATCTTATAGTCAGAACCATTACAGGCGTCATCTTTGTGGCTGCCATCGTAACATGCTTTTTAGACCCTACCGCCATGGAATTTCTCTTTGCCCTTGTAACAGGACTCACCATTTGGGAATATTGTGGCTTGGTAAACAATATAAAAGGTGTACAGGTCAACCGCTTTATCAGCACCATTGCAGGTGTTTACTTCTTCTTGGCGGTGGGCGGATTCTGTAGCGGATGGACGCAGACTGGAGCTGTGTTTATTCCTTACCTGCTCACAGTCATTTACCTGTTCATCAGCGAGCTTTACACCAAAGCTGAAAATTCCATCAACAATTGGGCATATACCATGTTAGGACAGATGTATATTGCCTTGCCTTTCTCTACTATCAATGTGTTGGCTTTCAACAACACGCCCGACAATCAGATAGCGTTCAACTTCATGTTGCCGTTAAGCGTATTCGTCTTCTTATGGACCAACGACAGCGGTGCTTACTGTTTCGGATCCATGTTAGGCAAGCATAAGTTATTTCCACGTGTTTCTCCAGGTAAGAGTTGGGAGGGTTCCATCGGTGGATTCATCACTGTAATGGCGGCAGCCGTTATCATCAGCTATGCCTGCGATGCCTACGGTGTACAAGTAGGTCTAAACATAATACAATGGCTAGGACTTGGTTTGACAGTAGCAGTGTTCGGCACATGGGGCGATTTGGTAGAATCGCTGTTCAAGCGCACACTTGGCATCAAAGACAGTGGCAAGATACTGCCGGGCCATGGCGGTATGCTTGACCGCTTCGACTCATCATTAATGGCTATGCCTGCTGCCGTCGTGTATCTGTACAGCATTGCCATGTTCAGCTAAACAGACAATATATTCTACCTTAAAGAACAAAAAAGTGCAGCCCCTTGTAAGCATAATGTTGTTTACAAGGGGCTGCACTTTCTCAGGAAAAGCCGTCATTGATTATCCAAGACTTACAGATAATCAAGGCGCTTCTTCAGTTCCTTCAATTCATCACGGACCTTTATCAGTCCTTCCAACACACGCGCTTTACTGTCTGCGCCCTGTCTATTCTCGCGTAGCATCTTGCGAGCTGCTTGCAACTTGAAGCCTCTTACCTTCACAAGATTATACACAGTCTTTATGTTCTCTATATCACTCTCGGTATATTGACGCACATTATTGCCGGTGGTCTTAGGTTTGATCATCGGTATTTCTTTCTCCCAAAAGCGCAACATGCTTTCAGACACATTGAGCATAGCTGCCACCTCTTTGATAGAATAGTAGAGCTTGAGATTTTTGTCTGTATTAAGTGCCATATTCTAACAGTGAAAAGAGCTATAATTCTCTTTCTTTTGCGAAGTTACTGAAAATATTCATGAATATAAACTATTTTGGTTTCACTTTTCAGTTGCAGACTAATTATTTAACATTTTTCATCAAATCAATTCCACACAGTTACCGCCTTCCATACCACTTTCGAACATAAGGCGGCTCTGTCGGGACAAGACAAAAAAAGCATCCATAGCCATTCTCTGTTAAAAAAAACAATAAAAAGTCTTTTCATTTCATTAAAAAGCGTTAACTTTGCAGCCACTAAAAGATTATATTCATTTAATTCAGGATAAAAAAATCGTTTTCAGCTATGATGATTCGACAACTGGCCATTCTTTTTGGCTGCCTTGCATTAGGCGAACTCATTATCTACTTTACCCACATTCCGCTGCCGTCCAGCATTCTTGGCATGCTTTTGCTTACACTATTGCTCAAGCTTAAAATTATACGTCTTGAATGGGTGCGTAGCATTTCCGACTTCTTAGTAACCAACATCGGCTTTTTCTTTGTACCGCCAGGCGTAGCTATCATGCTTTATTTCAAGATTATCCAAGCCCAGTTTTGGTCCATTGTAATAGCTTCAGTGGTATCTACCGTATTGGTATTGGCTGTTACAGGATGGGTACATCAAATGTATGGCAAAGCAGGACACACTATCCACAACAAAATAGGAGGCAAAAAATGAGCTATTTCAACAATGAGTTTTTCTTGATAGCACTTACCTTTGGCACTTACTTCTTAGGCAAACTGCTCAGACGCTACACAGGTTGGGTCATCATGAATCCCATCTTGGTGGCTATCGTGTGCATTATAGGCTTTCTTGAGATAACAGGTGTGAGCTATGAAACCTACAATGCAGGTGGCCACATGATTGAGTTTTGGCTGCGCCCTGCCGTTGTAGCCTTAGGGGTACCGCTCTATATGCAATTGGAAAAGATAAAGAAAGAATTTGTACCCATACTCATTTCAGAGTTGGCAGGCTGTGTAGTCGGCATAGTATCTGTAGTTTACATAGCCAAAGAGATGGGGGCCTCTAAAGAGGTAATACTATCCTTGGCGTCAAAATCAGTTACAACACCTATCGCCATGGAGGTAACCAAGGCTGTAGGTGGCATTCCTTCACTCACCGCAGCAGTAGTAGTAAGCGTAGGATTGCTTTGTGCCGTATGCGGTTACAAAACCATGGGCTTTGCCCATGTCAACACTCCCGTGGCCCAAGGTCTGTCCATGGGCACCGCAGCACACGCGCTTGGCACTGCCACATCAATGGATATAAGCAATGTGCACGGAGCTTACGCCAGTTTGGGACTTACGCTTAACGGCATATTTACAGCTTTGCTGACACCTTCTATTATACCCTTATTAGGCGTATAGCCAGTGTGTAACAGCACTGCTTTCATAAATATCAGAAAGTTTCATGCCTGCATTGCACCATAGCCAACAGCAGACAAACGAATCTGCCACACAGAAAGGCTTTTCTATGTGGCTGCTATCCTCTTTCTGATAACCGCCAAAGTAATCATCAACAGGGTGATACCAAACACCCATGACACAACAGCACTCGCCACAATGCCAAGACATTGAGTAAAGCCAGCCACAATAAAGGTGAGGAATGAAACTCCTGCCACAGTAAGCGCATAAGGCAGCTGCGATGATACATGGTGAACATGCTTGCACTCTGCACCTGCACTCGCCATAATGGTAGTGTCGGATATGGGTGAAATATGATCGCCACACACTGCACCTGCCATGCAAGCTGATATAGAAATAATGCGTAATGCGTCATCAGTAGAAAAGACTGCAATGCAAATAGGTAGGGTGTCCAGTTAGATGTTCCGAAAAACAAATGCTGAAATCACCCGTTAA
>CALCVP010000006.1 GCA_937907705.1 uncultured Prevotella sp.
AGTTTGTATTATATTTGCTTGTTTCTTGAAAAATGCTTATCTTTGAATGCTAAAAGACATAAGGAAGCCATGAAACATACATTCAATATTGCAGTCTTGGCCGTATGGGCCTTAAGACCCTCTCTTCGGGAATTTGACAATAGCTGCCACGAAGCAGAATTGTAACATTTGTTGCTCGAAATTTAATATCCAAAAGGTGCTTTGTATTGATAAAAAGCCTATCTTTGCAATACTTATCAAAAACATTAATAAACTTAATTTAATCAGTTATGAAGAAAACATTACTTGTATTAGCTTCATTGTTTATGACAATGGGCGCATTTGCTGACGAAGTGACATTTGACTTTGTCAAGAATGGTCTTTCAATGTTCCCTGGCATTACTGTCGGCTCTACACAAGACGGACAAGACACGTCTACTTTGACACACGATGGAGACATCACGGAAAACAAAACAGCCACCATTGACGGTGTTACGCTTGAGGTAACTCCTTCTGGCACAAAGAACCCTAACCGTATTTGGACTGTTAAGGCAAGCGGTGCCACTTCTCTTCGTTACTATGGTGGAACAATGACTATCACAGCTCCGAAGAACATAAAGGAAATAGAGTTTGTGGATGACAACAAATGGACTGCTCCTACACCAAGCTCAGGAACTTTCAGCAATAATATCTGGACAGGTGATGCAGCTTCTGTAACCTTGACATTTGGTACACAGTGCCGTATCAAGTCTATCAAGGTTTCTTATGGAGACGTTGCGGTAGATCCTGTTCAGAAAACAACCTATACAAAGGCAACAGCCATTGCCGATGGTTCATATCTTATTGTAGCAGATGCAGATGGCGCATTGAAAGTTGCTACTCCTATTTCTGGAAAATATGGTTATTTAAACGTTGTTGATGCTACCGCTACGGACAACGTTATTGCAATGGAAGCCGGCAACGAGTTCAAATTTACTTCTGTTGACGGTGGATATACAATTCAGCAGGCTGACGGCAGATATCTTTACATGAGAGGTACATACAACAGCTTTAACCTTTCTGATGCCCGTACAGACGGTGATGTCTTCGCAGTAGAGGCTAATGCTGACGGCACATTCAAAATAACAAATGTGGCTATGGACAAGTATTTGCAGTATAGCACAAAATACAGCTCTTACGGTGCATATAGTACCGAGAGTGGCATCATGCCTTCTCTTTACAAGATGAACGGTACAACAGGTATCAACAACTCTGTATCTGCAGAGAAGCTGAATGCAAACGCTCCTGTCTACAATCTCGCTGGTCAGCGTGTGAGCAAGAATGCCAAGGGCATCCTTATACAGAACGGCAAGAAGTTTATTGCTAAGTAAGCAGTAGGGCAGTATTGTCCATGAATGAAAAGTCTGTGTATTGAGCAGACGTTTAGAATCAATAAATTGTGAACATCTGCTTGATACGGGCTTATGATACATAAAAAAGCATCTTCATCGTGATGAAGATGCTTTTTTGATTGTTGCCACCTTATTATTACGGCATTTTAAAGAAAGCCATTTACTGCTTATTTCACTTCTTTCAAGAGATATACCACCACCGGCAGGTGGTCGCTGTATCCGTCGAGCCAAGAGCCTCCTGCATGGGTACGCTTGGGAGCGCCCTTGTATTTTCCCTCGCTTTGGATAAGATATTCGCGGCGGAATATCTGGTTCTTGAAGAACTTGAGAGTGGAGTAGTCTTTCTTTCCGTTCTTGTTCAGCAGATTTGGGGTCATTACAATCTGGTCGAAGAGGTTCCATGAGCCTGAATAGAACAATGTGCCCTGTCCTTCCTTGGCGAGGATATTATAGAAAGGGTTGTACATGTTGTCTTTGCCTACCTCATTGATTTCCGCTTTGCAGCCCAAAGCTTCGGTCATGCTCTTGTTTGTAGGGTCATCGTTCATGTCGCCCATTACAAAAACCTTCACATTAGGGTCGTCACGGAGCAGTGAGTCTTTCAGAGCCCTTACTTGTCTGCCGCCCGATTCACGGTAGAAGGATGTGGCAGCACGGCTTGGCCAGTGGCACACGACAAAGGCTACATGCTCGCCGGCAAGGTCGCCGCTAACGGTAAGAAAACCGCGGGTAAGAAACGCACTGTCTTTCTTCAGCTCCTGTATGTAAGGCACAAGCTTGGCGTTGCGCACGCTGAAAAGTGCCGGGTTGTAAAGCAGGGCGCAGTCAATGCCACGGCGGTCAGGGCCTTCAATGTGTACATACTTATACCCGCGTGCCTTCAGAGGTTCTTGAGCTGTAAGGTCATCGAGCACTTTGTGATTTTCTACCTCGCTCATTCCGATAACGGCACAGCCCACTCCCGGAAGCTTGTCTGTACCCATATCGGCAAGGGCACGCGCCATGTTGCGCAGCTTGTGGGTGTACTTCATTCCGTTCCAGCGGTATGAGCCGTTGGGAAGGAAGTCATAGTCGCGTTTTCCTTCGTCGTGGCAGGTATCAAAGAGGTTCTCCTGGTTGTAGAATCCCACGCCATAACATGAATACTTCTTTTGTGCCATGCTGCCAAGCGATGCAAGGCACAGGGCGATAAATAAAATGATGTTGAACTTTTTCATACGTATATGTATTTTTTTCTGTTATTCTGTTTCGGGGCAAAGGTAAGCATTAAATTTTATTTTATTGTAATTTTGTATCCTATAAATCTGTGTGTATTGGTTACAAACTCGTTAAATTTATAAAATGCATGACAGGCAGAACAATTATTTAGTTATAATATTTGTTGGATTTCTATAAAAAGCTTATTTTTGCCAAACTTAATTTAAAACTGATTTATGAAGCAAAAGAATCTGAAATTAGCCGTGATGGCGTTATGCTCCGC
>CALCVP010000007.1 GCA_937907705.1 uncultured Prevotella sp.
TTAACGGGTGATTTCAGCATTTGTTTTTCGGAACATCTAACTGGACACCCTATTTATTTTTGTTCCGTATATTACACTCATAGTTTAATATAAAGCTAAATATCCAACTGTAAAGATATATGTTTTTATTTATTCTTGCAAGGGTTTAGTTAGAATAATAACTTTGAAATAAACCATAAGTATAAGTTGCAGCATAATTACCAACCAAAGAACGGATTCCATCCTTCCATGATCTGCTTGCTTATAACGTTGATGATTTCTGTAGCACGTCTTACTCTTTCCGAAACGCGAAGTTCAGAACCAATCCAATACTTTTTACGTCTTATCTTGTTTGTGTCAGGGTCTCTGGTATAAAAATCCACATACCACTCTTTTCCTTTGTGTAACTTGGGGTAGGTGTAGCCTACAAGCTCTGAAACATTACCCGATAAAAAATTTGCACACATTTTTTTAACATCTTTTATTGCACATTTTTCAGTACGCCTAAAGATGTTCATCCGACATGTTGTTTGAAATCGTCCGTAATTCGTCCGATGTATATAAAGAAAGTCAGCGTAACTTGTTGTTTTATAACTCGTTACGCTGACTTTGGCGGAGAGAGGGACTCCCCGTAATATTAATTTGCTACATACTACCTACTTAATAATACTTTTTACAAAATTCCTCACCCAATGCAAAGCCTTCTTCGTATAGGCGTTCCAGTTTAGCCAAATCCTTGTCTATGCGTCCCACTTCCATAGGCCTTTGCGGGCGGATGCAGAGTATTTGCCCCATACGTTCCATTTCTTCTATCTGTTCCAATTGCCGGTTGTATGTTTCACATCGATGGCTGAGCATTACCCTTAACCGGGGATAGTTTTTATAAATGAAATGAGGAATCTTATGGTCATGCTCCGTACTTCTGAATCCATAGTTGCGTGTCAAAACCACCACATTCTTGTGGTGTCCCTGCCCCATAGCCCGTATTACAGGAATGCTGTCTACGATGCCTCCGTCAAGCATGGGAATACCATCTACATGCACTATCTTGCTTACATACGGCAAGCTGCTGCTTGCCCTCACAATATCGAGCAGTCGCTGCTTGTCTTTCTTTTCAGTAAGATAACAGGCTCTGCCTGTAAGACAGTTGGTAGTAACCATTTCAAACACGTCTGGATTGTTGAAATAAGTGTCATAGTCATAAGGCAGCAACGAATTTGGAAAGCGGTCATAGAGCAGCTTTCTGTCAAAGATGCACCCTTGGGTTACAAGATGGCGTAAACCGATGTATTTGTATTGAGCCAAATAGTCAATATTGGAAATGCGTGCCCTTCTTATCTGGTGGCTCATGTATGACAAGCCGTTACATGCACCGGCAGAGACTGCTACCACATAATGAAAATAAGCATTATGCTTCATGAAGCCATCCAACACGCCACTGGTAAAAACCCCTCGCATGCCTCCACCTTCTAAAACCAAGCCTGTATTTCTGTCAATTTGCATAAAATAATAAAAATCTACTGCAAAGGTAATGAAATTAAACTAAAAATGCCTACCTTTGTGCTGAAAATATGGTATGTAACCGTTCAAAAATGAAATAAGGAGGCATGCTGTTGCCACTATTTCATAATGTATTGCATACGCAAAACGACAACATCCGTACATAGTTGCTGCAGAACAGCATGCGAAGTATGGTTTAGACATTATTTTATAGTAGAATTATTAAAATTAGCTCTATGTTCAGCAAAGAGACCTACGTAAACCGTCGCGCCGAGTTGAAAAAACTTGTAAAGAGCGGTGTGATTATTCTTTTTGGAAACAATGATTCTCCTGCCAATGGTCCTGCCAATGGCTATGATCCTTTCAGACAAGACTCCTCTTTTCTTTATTATTTCGGATTGGAAAGAGACGGTTTGGTAGGTGTAATAGACATTGACAATGACATGGAGACGCTTGTGGGCAACGATATCGACATTGACGATATTGTATGGTTTGGCTCAGTAGACAGTGTGCACGACATGGCAGAACAGGCAGGAGTGGCTAATACTGCCCCCATGAAATCGCTGCAAATTATCTGCAACAATGCGTTGAGGGCTAAGCGCACGATACACTTTCTTCCCCCTTATCGCTTTGATACCAAATTACAGATTTTTGATCTTTTGGGCATACACCCAAACCAACAGAAAGAGGCAGCTTCTATTGACCTGATTAAGGCCGTAGTAAAGATGCGTTCAACCAAGACCGAAACAGAGATAGAAGAGCTGGAGAAAGCAGCAGTAATAGGTTATAAAATGCACACTACAGCCATGGCGCTGACAAAGCCTGGTGTTACAGAGAAGTTTGTAGGTGCCCATGTAGACTGCATGGCCAAATCATACGGAAAAATGGTTAGTTTCCCTACTATTTATACCCAGCATGGCGAAATCATGCATGGAAACCCGTCTTACAATGAGTTGGAGAGTGGGCGCTTGGTGCTCTGCGATGCTGGTGCAGAAACTCGCAGTGGCTATTGTTCAGACAATACACGTACCTATCCTGTCAACGGCAAGTTTACGCAGCGTCAGTTGGAAATATATCAGATTGTAGAGGCTTGCCACGACCTTACTCTGAAGTTGGCCAAACCAGGTGTAAAGTATTACGATGTTCACATGAGCATTTGCAAGCTGATGACCGACCGCTTGAAGGAGATAGGCCTGATGAAAGGCAATACAGATGATGCTGTCAAGGCTGGTGCACACGCCATGTTTCTGCCTCATGGCTTAGGCCACATGATGGGCATGGATGTACATGATATGGAGGCTCTTGGGCAGATTTATGTAGGCTTTGATGAAGAAATACAGCCAGTAGACCAGTTTGGAACTAACTGTCTGCGCATGGGTCGCCGTCTGCAAAAAGGCTTCGTTGTTACAGATGAACCAGGTATCTATTTCATACCGGCACTGATAGACGAGTGGAAAGCAAAAGGTCTACATAAAGACTTTATCAATTACGACTTGTTGGAGACTTACAAAGATTTCGGTGGCATACGCATCGAAGACGATGTACTGATTACTGACAACGGTTGCCGCTTTATAGGCAAAGACCGTATACCTTACCATCCCAAAGACATAGAGGCATTTATGGCTCGTTAAGCACGAAATGCCGGTAGGGTCTCCATAAAAGACCAAGGACATCAAACAACTATAAATTATACAGAATGAAGAAAATGCTTACCATGGCTCTCTTGGCTTGTTTGGCTTTGAGTGCCAATGCACAGGAAAAGAAAGATTCCACTAAGAACAAGCCTGTGTTTACTACCATTAAGGAAAACAAAATTACAAGTATCAAAGACCAAAACAGAAGTGGTACCTGTTGGGCTTATTCTACGTTGAGCTATTTTGAGAGCGAGATTTTAAAGAATACAGGCAAGACTTACGACCTCTGCGAAATGTTTGTGGCTCACCATACCTATACCGACAGAGCTATTGCTTCTGTCCGCATGCATGGTGATGTATCTTTCTCGCAAGGCGGCAGCGCTTATGATGTGCTCTATTGCTTGCAGAACTACGGTATCTGCCCTGAGGAAGCTATGCCACTACCAGGCACACTTTATGGCGATTCTTTGGCTAATTTCGGCGAGTTCTTCAGTGTGCTTGAACCTTATGTAAACGCCATTGCCAAGAGCAATTCCAAGAAGCTTTCCCCTGCTTGGAAAACCGGTTTTAATGGTATTTTGGATGCTTATCTCGGCAAACTGCCTGAGGAGTTCACGTATCAGGGAAAGACTTACACTCCTAAAACCTTTGTGCAGAGTTTAGGCCTTAACCTCGACGATTATGTAACTATTACAAGTTACACCCATCACCCCTTCTGGTCAAAGTTTGCAGTAGAGGTACAAGACAACTGGCGCTGGCCATTGAGCTATAACCTTCCTATGGAAGATATGATGCGTGTAATAGACAATGCTGTCAATCAGGGCTATACCATAGCATGGGGCGGCGACGTTACCGAAGATGGCTTCACTCGCAAAGGTCTTGGAATTGCCTATGATGTAAAGAAGGCGCGCAGTATGGCAGGCACAGATGCTGACCACTGGTTCAAACTTTCTTCTACCGAGAAGAAGAGCAAGCTCGACTCTTTAGGCATCGATGCTCCTGAAATAGTACCTACACAGGAGATGCGTCAAGAGGCTTATGACAACTGGGAGACGACAGATGACCACGGTATGCTGATTTTCGGCATTGCAAAAGACCAGCATGGGCGTGAGTACTATATGGTAAAGAACTCTTGGGGAGAGTATGGCGACTATAAAGGCATTTGGTACATGTCAAAGAATTATGTAGCCTACAAGACCATGGACTTTATGGTCAACAAGAATGCCATTCCTAAGGATATCCGCAAAAAAATGGGCATTTAAGCTTATTTGCCATTCGCTATACAAAAGGAGAGTGCAGAACCGAGGCTGTCGCTCCTTAAAATTTACAATAATTATAAAGCTAAAAGAGCTGTATCAAGAACTCTGCATGGAGCAAAGATACGGCTCTTTTCTTTTTTTCTTGCTCATTCAGCACTATTCAGACTTCAAATCAAAAGCTCATTAGAACTGAATTTGAAAACTCCCCCACAACCTTCTGTCGCTCCAAGTGGCAATTATGGGATAGCATTTCTGTACTTGTTTTACACGCTTGACTACCCACTTTATTTTTACTTGTATTCCACTTTTTGCAGGAAATCTTAACTTTTTTATAAAAAACAAGCAAAAACATTTGGCGGATAAAAATAAAATTACTACCTTTGCATCGCATTTAAGAAAAGGCCCCGTGGCTCAACTGAATAGAGCATCTGACTACGGATCAGAAGGTTACAGGTTTGAATCCTGTCGGGGTCACGAAATAATTCTAGTGGAGCTACAAATAGTTTTATCGAAATTATATTGGATTTCACGAGAATTATAAAGAATTTAAAATTGCAAAAGAGGATGTTATTCATTTAACATCCTCTTTTTGTATATTACAGACTTTGCACGGTGGCGTGCACCATCCTCGGTTGGTAGCCACGAATATTAGAAATAAAGTTTTGTTAATCTAATACATAGAGAATCTAATATCTCCGATGCCCTTGAAATGTTTTCTAAAAATTTTATTTAGTATTGGACGACTTAGCGGATGCGTTGGTAAACCTGTTTTCAAAATAGTTGATGATGGTCTCGTTATGATTCTCAAATGTTGCTTGTTTTGCAACTGTATTTGTTTATGTATGCTCAGCGTAAAGTAACTTCGAAAGGTACTCGAATGGCATTCCAAGACTATTCAAATGCCTTTCGAAGGTTGAGATGCTTTCAAATGCAACCTTTGTTTAAGGTAATATTTGGCTGGCTTTTATGTATGACAAAGCCCTGACTCGTGAAAGTTGAGGCTTCTTATATACAAAAAGGAGGGCGTGTTTAAATGCGCCCTCCTTTTTGGTTTCTTTATCTTTAAAAATTCACTTTCAGGTAAGCCTTATTTCTTCGTGCCCTTGTAAGCTTTGTTTAATCCGGCAATTACCTCATTGGTAATGTCATACGCTTTGTCAGCATACAGAATATTGTCTCCCGCTTTGCTTAAGATAAGACCATATTTTTTGTCTTTGTTGTATACAGCTAAATAGTGCTGTATGCTGTCGCGAAGCGCCTTGTTAAACTTGTCTGTCTCATTCTGAAATTCAGAGCCCAGACGCTGTTGCAGAGCTTGCAGGTCAGCATTTTGTTTTTGCAAGCCAGCCTGTACAGCTTCAGCTTGCTGTTGAGTATATTTATTACTCTGAACATCCTGTTGAAATTTAGCGGCAGCAGCTTGCAGAGAGCGGCCTTTGGCATTGACAGTGTTTTGTATGTTTTGGCTCTTCTTCTGCAAGATAAGAGAATATTCTTTGCAAAATTTGTATTGAGACATTATAGAGTCAACCTCTACATAGGCAATTTTCATGCCATTGTTAGCAACTTTAGCTGCTTCAGGCTTCTCGTCTACTTGAGGAGCTTGCTTGTTGCATGATGTCAAGGTCAATGCTATCATGGCCAAGGCAAATGCTGAGCTGAATACTTTTTTCATGTTATAAAGTTTATTTGAATATAATATTGTTGTTTCAATTGTATAAGGAAACCGTTTACCTTGCGGATAAATGTCTATTGTCTATTTGTCTATGCGCTTTTCTGTGTACAAGTTCCTTGCTTCACGGTCTTGGTCTATTACACAGTGAATTTTCTGTTTGCGCAGTGCAGGATTGTCTTTTACGTGTTGTGAAGAAAATTTGCCGTTCTTTTTAAAAAGTAACTTCACGGCAAGTAAAGCAATGCAGATAGCAATTATTAACACGCTTAAGCAAAAAGTTTCTATCATTTTTCTTATTTTTGCATGCAAAGATAATGCAAATCGAGTGAAAAACGAAATGAATTTATTCATTTCTTATTCCGAGATGCCACTTATCTTCTACAAAGATAGTGCAAATCGAGTGAAATGCAAAATAAAATGCAGTGAAACGCATCTAATTTTAGATTTCTAAATATAAATAATATTCAGTAAATATAATTATGAACACACAAGAATTAAAGCCAAGTTGCGTCTTTGAGCAATTTGCTGCGATTAACAAGATTCCTCGTCCTTCAAAGCATGAAGACAAGATGATGGAGTTTTTGGTAGACTTCGGTAAGAAACATGGTTTGGAAACAGAAGTTGACAAGACCGGAAATGTAATCATACGCAAGAAAGCCTCTAAGGGTTATGAGAATAGAGAAACCGTTGTATTGCAAAGCCATATGGATATGGTTTGTGACAAATTGGTAGATGTAGACATTGATTTTTTCAATGACCCTATTGAAACTTATGTTGATGGCGAATGGCTGCGTGCCAAAGGTACTACCTTGGGTGCCGATGATGGCATAGGCTGCGCTATGGAGCTGGCTGTATTGGCAGACGATACCTTGGAGCATGGACCTGTTGAATGCGTATTTACCCGTGATGAGGAAACAGGCTTGACTGGTGCTTTTGGCTTGGAGGTAGGCTTTATGACGGGAAACTATCTTATTAATCTGGATAGCGAAGACGAAGGACAGTTCTTTATCAGTTGCGCCGGCGGCATGACCACTCAGGCTCAATTTACCTTTGACAGAGAAGAAGCTCCCGCAGGTTATTTCTTCATGCGCTTGTCTTTGAAGGGATTGCATGGAGGCCATAGTGGCGATGACATTAACAAAAAATATGCTAACGGCATAAAGTTGCTTACACGTTTTCTTTATAAAGAGCAGGCAGCTCACGACCTGCGCTTGGTTAGCTTTAACTCAGGCCGTATGCACAATGCCATACCAAGAGACGGTGTTGTAGTGTTTGCCGTTCCGGCCAACTGCAAAGAGGCGATAAGAGCAGATTTGAATGTTTTTGCTGCTGAGGTGGAGGATGAGTATCACATTACAGAACACGATATTCATTTCCATCTTGAAACGGCAGAGGCTGCGAAGGTGTTGCCTAAGCAGGTGGGTAGAAACCTTATATTGGCCCTTCAGGCCGTAGATAACGGTGTGCTTGCCATGTGTCAAGACCAAGAATTGGCTTGGATGGTAGAAACCTCCAGCAATGTGGCCAGCGTGGTTACTACTGATAATAATGTAACTGTTGTAGCATCACAACGCTCTAATGTGAAGAGCAATTTGGAGAATATGGGTAATACCGTCAAGGCTGCTTTCCAGTTGGCTGGTGCAGAGGTAACACAGGGCGATGCTTATCCTGCTTGGAAGATGAATCCTAATAGCAAGCTTACCGATATTGTGGTAAAAACTTACAAGGAACTCTTTAATAAAGAGCCTAAGGTAATAGGTATTCATGCCGGCTTGGAGTGTGGTTTGTTCTCTGAGAAGTATCCACATCTTGATATGATTTCCATGGGTCCTACTCTTCGTGGTGTGCATTCACCAGACGAGCGTCTGCTGATACCAACAGTGCAGATGGTATGGGATCATCTGTTGGCTATTCTGAAAGATATGCCTGAAAAGTAACATCTGAATTTTCTCTGATATACTTACATGCCAATGTTTTGTAAACTTTACAGCTAAACATTGGCATGTATTTAAACACCTACTTAGTAACGAAACTCTGTTTCAAACTGTTTTTTCCATGCTTTTACTGTTTTTGCAACAATGCAGTTTCGCTATTCTAATTCAGTCATTCTCAACGTTTTTGTTCCAATTCTTACCGATTTTCAACTTTTTGTTGTATCTTTGGCAAAGATAATGCAAGTGCGATCGCAATGAAAGTTTACTTTCAAATTGCCGAGCCGCAGCTTATCTTGGGCAAAGATAAAATACGATACAATAGTATAGTAAGATAAACCGTATCCTACTATTCATTTCTAACAATAATATAATTTTATGGCAACAGTAGACGACAAGAAGATTATTTTCTCCATGGTGGGCGTATCAAAGATAATCCCCCAAAACCGCAAACAGATTTTGAAGAATATCTATCTATCATTCTTTTATGGAGCTAAGATAGGTATCATAGGTCTTAATGGTGCGGGAAAATCAACGCTGATGAAGATTATTGCCGGACTGGAACAGCCCACACAGGGCGAAGTGGTGTGGAGTCCTGGTTATAGTGTGGGCTATCTGCCACAGGATCCGCCACTTGACGAAACCAAGACGGTGAAGCAGAATGTAATGGAAGGTGTGCAGAAAGCATACGATGCACTGCAAGAGTATGAAGAGATTAACCAAAAGTTTGGTTTGGAAGAGTATTACAGCGATGCCGACAAGATGGATAAGTTGATGCAGCGCCAGGCAGAGGTGCAAGATATTATAGACGCTACGGATGCCTGGAATATGGATTCCAAACTGGAGCGTGCCATGGCAGCCCTTCGCTGTCCGAAAGGCGACTTGCCGGTTACCAATCTGTCGGGTGGCGAGCGACGCAGGGTGGCTTTGTGCCGACTGCTGTTGCAGAAGCCCGATGTGCTGCTGTTGGATGAGCCTACCAACCACCTTGACGCAGAAAGCATAGACTGGCTGGAGCAGCATTTGCAGCAGTATGAAGGTACTGTTATAGCTGTTACCCACGACAGATATTTCTTGGATGATGTAAGCGAATGGATTTTGGAACTGGATAGGGGCGAGGGTATTCCTTGGCATGGCAACTACTCTTCATGGTTGGAGCAGAAAACCAAGCGCATGATGCAGGAAGAGAAGCAGGCTTCCAAGCGTCGCAAGGCTCTTGAGCGTGAGTTGGAGTGGGCACACATGGCACCGAAAGCCCGTCAGGCTAAGGGAAAGGCTCGTTTGAATGCTTATGAAAAGATGTTGGGCGAGGAGCAGAAAGAGCGCGAAGAGAAGTTGGAGATATTTATTCCTAACGGCCCGCGTTTGGGCAATAAGGTCATAGAAGCACAGCATGTAAAGAAGGCATTTGGCGATAAAGTGCTCTTTAACGACCTCAACTTTATGTTGCCTCCTAATGGTATTGTAGGCGTGATAGGCCCTAACGGTGCCGGCAAAACTACTCTTTTCCGCTTGATTATGGGATTGGAGAAGGCAGATGGAGGTACCTTTGAGGTGGGCGATACGGTAAAGTTGGCGTATGTAGACCAGCAACACAAAGACATAGACCCCAGCAAGTCGGTGTATGAAACCATCTCGCAAGGCAATGAGACCATCCGGATGGGCGGCAGAGACATCAATGCACGTGCTTATATCTCGCGTTTCAATTTTGCCGGAACAGATCAGAACAAGCTTTGCGGAACGCTCTCCGGTGGTGAGCGCAACCGCTTGCAGCTTGCTTTGGCCCTGAAGCAGGAGGGCAATGTACTGTTGCTGGATGAGCCTACCAATGATATAGATGTAAACACGCTGCGTGCATTGGAAGAAGGTTTGGATGGCTTTGCAGGTTGTGCAGTAGTAATTAGCCACGACCGCTGGTTCCTTGACCGTATTTGTACGCATATCTTAGCCTTTGAAGGCAATGGAGAAGTATTCTTCTTTGAGGGTAGTTATTCTGATTATGAAATAAACAAAGCCCGCCGCTTAGGCATGGAAGAGATAAAGAAAGGAAGATACAGAAAACTGATGGAAGACTAATCGGAAAGATGTTCTGCATACATGCGTTTCATCTTGAATATTTGTTGGATGATATTGAATAGCGATTGAAGCAAAACACACATCTTTTTTAATGTAGTGTGCAAGCTTAAATCTTTACAATATAAAAACGCGAAATAGATGAAAATAGAGCGATTGGGCAGTACTGTCAGTTGCTTTTAATAGCCATTTTCCTGCAATTTCAATGCTTTCGGAGGTCAAAAACACCGTTTTTACCCTCCGAAAGCATTGTTTTTTATGTGTTAAACCTATGCTTTAGTCTCGTAAAGCATAGGTTTACAAAAATAAAGCATAGGTTTGTACTCGTCAAAAGCTGCACATTACTTGCAAATATACTGTTAATAGATTGAGCAACAGTTACTTGTTTTTGCACACGAAAAATGCCGTTATTTTGTGCCAACCATCATTTTGCGCAGATCAACGGCAGTTTTAGTGCATAAAAAATCTTGTTTTTGTAAATAAACAAGAAAGTGTGCAATTCTTCTTGGTCTGTATTTGCTGTTGGAACATATCTTAAATAGAAATGCTTTTAAACAATATTACACTTATTTTTAACATCTATCATTCGTTTATTTACAATCTTTTCCGTATTTTTGCAACGGAATTATGTGTATCTCATACAGAGGTGCATAATAAAAAGAATATAAGAACTAAAAAATAGCTTTCATATAAGCAGAGCGTATGACACACAATTTGCTAAACTCAGGCTTACCTGTATTAGTATGCATACAGATAGCTGAAAGACATAAAAGTATTGAAAATTAGTGGAAGTTAGTCTATTGCTTTTCAATGCTGTGATACCTATCACACCCTCCATACTTCGGGAAGAGACATCTTTCCAGAAGAAATAAAGGAATATACTTTACCTAAAAGCAATTAATGTTTTTTAGGATTTTTATTTGCGGCAGTAATTTTTACTTTCCCTTACTTCATTCTTTATTTTAGAATGTGGCTTATCATCAGTACAGACAAGTATCAGGAACAGAAGACCAAAGACTTTCTTGAAAACACCTATTCAGGCATTATCAGGCAGGTCTATTTCTTGAGGTTGGTTCCTTTTTGGATGGCCATGATGGAGAGGGTCTTGAAGGTATCTTCGTTCAAGTCAATAATCTTTCTTTTGGTTGGTGGCATTGTTGCTGTACTCATACGCAAAATTGTTTAAATGGTTTTACTTCAATACAAAGATACGTAATATAGTTTATATATATGATATATTCCATGTAATAATTAACGATAATTATATAATTTCTATAGAATGGAAACTGTTAAAGTGTTAAATATTGAAATTCAGAACATTACTCGTCAGGAACTCTTGGAGAACTTGAAGGATGGTGTTCTTGTGACTCCTAATCTTGACCATCTGATTAGGCTTCAGACGGACAAGGAGTTTTATGATGTGTATCAAAAATCTGAATGGGTAGTTTGTGACAGTAAGATTCTCTATCTGTTCGGCAAGTTGCTAAAGACGCCTATCAAGGAGGCTATCCCTGGTTCGAGCTTCTTCACTTCTTATTATATGTACCACAAGGATGATGCCGACTGCAAGATATTCCTGCTTGGAGCCAAGGAGGGTATTGCTGCCAAGGCGATGGAACGTATCAATGAGAAAGTGGGCAGAAAGATGGTGGTAGGTGCTCATTCGCCTTCCTTTGGCTTTGAAAAGCATGAGAAGGAATGTGAGGAATTGGTTCGTATTGTGAATGAGAGTGGGGCGAATGTACTGCTTGTTGGTGTGGGTGCTCCTAAGCAGGAGAAGTGGATTATGAAGTATCGGGACAAGATGCCTGAGGTGAAGGTGTTTATGGCACTCGGTGTTACCATCGATTTCGAGGCTGGTACGCTGAAGCGTGCGCCTAAGTTTTGGCAGAAAATTGGCATGGAGTGGCTGTATCGCTGCATGAAGGAGCCGAAGCGTTTGTTCAAGCGTTACTTTGTGGACGACATGCAGTTCTTCTATTACTTCGGGAAGCAGCTGTTGGGGCATATAAGAATCCGTTCCGAAAAAAATAGCATTGGACTACTTCTTACGAAAGATATTGCATAAGATGGCTATTGGCAATAGGACAATAGCTGCAATATAGGATATGATGATTTTCAGAAACTGCTTCATACGTGCAAAAGTATAACAATAGTTTCACAACAACGAATATTTTTTGATTTTTTACAGTTTTGCATTGGTCCTGTGGCGGAAATTAGTCAATACATTGGAAGTTGTGGAAAATATCTTTCAAAAAAGTTGGACGTCTAATTAAAAATAAGATTGATGGGATTTGGTGTTGGTGGACTAAAGAAAGCAAAATGTTGAGAATATTTTGACTTTATTCGGATTTTATTTGTAAGTTTGCACTTTCTAACTAAATGAGGAAGATAGGCATGTATTACATAGATATGGGGATTTGTGTCTTGTGCAGTCATCTTTCATCTTTGAATAATGGACTTGGTGTATGGTAATAAAAAGTTCGTATCAAGTATTATACAAGTTGTTCAAGGAGTGTGATAACGAAAGGAAACGATAAAATCAAATGAGTAGAAAGAAGAAGCCGTTACCAATATTAGAAAATGTAACAATAACTGACTATGCCGCAGAAGGAAAGGCTTTGGCAAGGGTAAATGACATGGTTGTGTTTGTGCCATTTTGCGTGCCGGGCGATGTGGTGGATTTGCAAGTAAGGAAGAAAAAACATAGCTATTGTGAGGCAGAGGTTATAAGGTTTATATCTTATAGCGACCGTAGAGTGCAGCCTGCATGTAGCCATTTTGGTGTGTGTGGAGGTTGTAAATGGCAGAATATACCTTATGATGAGCAACTTAGAATGAAGCAAAAGCAGGTGTATGAGCAACTAACGCGTATTGGAAAAATTGAATTGCCAAAGTTTAAACCTATCTTAGGCTCTGTAAAGACTTTTGGTTATAGAAATAAGTTAGAGTTTGGCGCTTGTAACAAACGTTGGCTGACCAAAGAAGAAATTGCTGCGGGTACGGAATATACTCAAATGAATGCAATAGGCTTTCATATAACAGGTGCCTTTGACAAAATATTGCCCATAGAGAAATGTTGGCTCATGGATGATTTGCAGAATAAAATAAGAAATGAAATTAGAGATTATGCTTATCAAACAGGTATGAGTTTTTTTGATCTCAGACAGCAGCATGGATTGCTTAGAGATATCATGGTAAGAAACTCTGATACAGGAGAATGGATGGTTTTGATACAGTTCCATTATGATGAGGAAGGAGATGAAGATCGAGCTCAAGGCTTATTACAGCATATAGCAGATACTTTTCCTGAAATAACGGCATTGCTTTATGTGAACAATCAAAAATGCAACGATACCTTTAACGACTTGAGGTTAGAAGTGTTTAAAGGCAATGATTATATTTATGAAGTGATGGATGGATTGAAATTTAAAGTCGGTCCGAAGAGCTTTTATCAAACCAATACAGAGCAAGCCTTTCATTTGTATTCTGTTGTAAAAGATTTTGCTCAACTGAAGGGCAATGAACTGGTGTACGATTTATATACAGGAACAGGCACGATAGCCAATTTTGTATCACGCTATGCAAAGCATGTAGTGGGCATAGAATATGTGCCGGAGGCAATAGAAGATGCAAAAGTAAATTCAAAAGTGAATGGCATAGGCAATACTACTTTCTATGCTGGTGATATGAAAGATATACTGACAGATGATTTTATTCAAGCTAATGGTCGTCCAGATATAGTCATTACAGACCCTCCACGTGCAGGAATGCATCAAGATGTAGTAGACACGATACTTCGTACCAGCCCTAATCGTATTGTATATGTCAGCTGTAATCCAGCCACACAAGCTCGTGATTTATCATTGTTGGACGTGGCATATCGGGTAGTGGCAGTTCAACCCGTGGATATGTTTCCTCATACGCCACATGTGGAGAATGTTGTGCTGCTTGAAAAGAAGAAACAAGATTAATGTGGTATAGATATATTCAGCAATGAAGAATAAAGTATGGTTGGCACTTTGTGCTACAGTGATAGTGCAAGGTGCAGTGGCTAATGATCATTTGGAAGTGGAGGATGGCAGTGCTGTACAGACAAATCAGTCAACAGACGTGAATCCTACTCAAATTGTAACCGGCACTCCTATTGTAAAAGGTATGAAGTTTAGTGGTTATGCAATGTCGCAATACCAGTATAATGGGAATAGTGACAAGAAAGGCAATGAGAGCAACTATTTTAATCTCAGGATGGTGAGACTGTCATTAGATGGTCGTATATTGAATGATTTCGCATTTAAGTTGCAAGCACAAATCAATGGCAATACGTCACAGTTAGGAGAAAGTCCACGGTTAGTGGATGCCTTTGTAGAATGGCAACGATATGACTTTGCAAAGTTGAAGATAGGTCAGTTTAAGCGCGCTTTTACTTTTGAGAATCCTATGAATCCGATTGATCAAGGCTTTATGAGCTATGCTCAGAATATTATGAATTTGGCAGGCTTTACAGACAGGACAGGAGAGCACTCTTCTAATGGCCGAGATATAGGTATACAGTTGCAAGGAGACGTGTTAAAAAATAAGTTTGGCCGTGCTTTGCTACATTATCAAGTTGGTGTGTATAATGGTCAAGGTATCAATGTAAAAGATGTAGATAATCAGAAAGATATCATTGGTGGTTTTTGGGTGATGCCTGTTAAAGGTATGCGTTTGGGCGCATTTGGTTGGACTGGTTCGTATGCTCGTAAAGGCACAGATGGTATAAAGAGCGTAGCAAAAAGACGCTATGCTGTTAGTGGGGAATATGCTGCAAATGACTGGACTTTTCGCTCTGAGTATATTCATTCTACAGGCTTAGGTTTTGTTACCACCTATAAGCAAAGTTCTGATCTTAGTAAAGATGAGATAAACACTCAAAAGGGTAATAAGGCAGATGGCTTGTATGCATTGGTGATAGCACCATTAGCAACTAAAAGACTGTACGTGAAAGCTCGGTATGATATGTATAGACAAAGTGCAGAGTGGGGAACGAGTAAAACATTCTATGAATTGGGCGTCAATTACCTCTTTTGTAAGAACTTACAACTTAATATGGAGTATGCCTTTGTGAACGATAGATCGGCAACAAAACATAACTATAATATATTGGATGCCCAATTATCGTTCAGATTTTAGACAACAGCTATCAGCATCAGGCATTCATTAGTGTACCACAGTCTATGATCTGAAAATAAGAAACTAAATTATTTAAATGAATAGGAATACCTACTTATTGAAAAAAATATTGTAAATTTGCATGCTCTTATATGATTTATCATCATAAATATACAACTTTATTTGGTTGAAAAATGTAAAAACAAATCATCTTGATAAAGAAAATGAAAGGAAGAGCCTTTTAATTTTATATGTATGAAGATGTGGAGCAGAAGCAAGTATACAAAGTATAAATAGTAATTTACATAAATATTTCATGATAACAGTTAGCAATCTCGCGATTCAATTTGGAAAACGAGTTCTTTACAAAGATGTAAACATTAAATTTACAAATGGCAATATCTATGGTGTTATTGGTGCTAATGGCGCTGGTAAATCAACCTTACTTAAAGCTATTAGTGGTGAGTTGGAACCCAATAAAGGTTCTATTGAATTAGGTCCAGGTGAGCGTCTTTCGGTATTGGATCAAGACCACTTTAAATATGATGAGTACAGTGTCATGGATACTGTACTCATGGGGCACCAGCCGTTATGGAAAAACATGAAGTAGCTTGAGGCCCTATACATGAAAGAAAACTTCAGCGATGAAGATGGAAATAGAGTAGCCGAATTGGAAGAGAAGTTTGCTGAAATGGATGGTTGGAATGCTGAAAGCGATGCTGCACAGATGCTTTCAAACTTAGGCATTAAAGAAAACATGCATCAAAAGCAGATGAGCGAACTGTCGAATAATGAGAAAGTGCGTGTTATGCTGGCCAAAGCTTTATTTGGACATCCTGATAATCTATTACTTGATGAGCCAACTAATGACCTTGATTTGGATACAGTAGAGTGGTTGGAAGAGTATTTAAGTAATGTGGAACAAACTGTACTTGTAGTAAGTCACGACCGCCATTTCTTGGATGCCGTAAGCACTCAAACTGTAGATATAGACTTTGGTAAGGTTACTGTATTTGCAGGTAACTATTCTTTTTGGTACGAGAGTTCTCAGTTGGCTTTAAGACAAGCTCAAAACCAGCGTCAGAAAGCAGAAGAAAAGCGCAAAGAGTTGGAAGAATTTATCCGTCGATTCTCAGCTAATGTGGCTAAAAGCAAGCAGACAACCAGTCGTAAAAAAATGCTTGAAAAGCTGAATGTAGAAGAAATTCGTCCTTCTTCACGTAAATATCCAGGTATTATATTTCAAATGGATCGTGAGCCAGGCAACCAAATTCTTGAAGTAGAAGGTCTTAAAGCAGTGGATGTAGATGGAACAGTATTGTTTGACAATGTAAGTTTTAATATTGAAAAAGGCCAGAAAGTAGTGTTCCTTAGCCATAATCCAAAGGCAATGACAGCATTGTTTGAAATTATTAATGGAAATAGAAAAGCAGATGCAGGTACCTATAAGTGGGGTGTTACTATTACGACAGCTTATTTACCATTGGACAACACCGAGTTTTTCAAGAGCGATATGAACCTTGTTGATTGGCTGAGTCAATTTGGAGTAGGAAACGAAGTGCAAATGAAGGGATATTTAGGCCGTATGCTTTTCAGCGGGGAAGAGGTACTAAAGAAGGTAAATGTACTTAGTGGAGGTGAAAAGATGAGATGTATGATAGCAAGAATGCAGCTTAAAAATGCAAATTGCTTAATACTTGATACCCCTACCAATCATTTGGACTTGGAAAGCATTCAGGCTTTTAATAACAATCTTGTAAGTTTTAAGGGAAATATTCTGTTTAGTAGTCATGACCACGAATTCATACAGACAGTGGCCAATCGTATTATAGAGCTTACTCCTAAGGGAACAATAGATAAGTTGATGCAGTACGATGATTACATCTATGATGAAGCGCTTAAAGCACAACGTGTCAAGATGTATGAATAAGCAGATATGCTAAGTATCTGTCAAATATAGTAAAACATTTTTGCACAGATAGTTCGAGGTAAGGCTATACTTGTCTCGAACTATTTGTATTATATGTATTCTTATATTATTGTAGTAATGACCCGTTGGCGGAATTAATTTAGTGCATACTTAATTCTGCCAATGGGCTTATTGT
>CALCVP010000008.1 GCA_937907705.1 uncultured Prevotella sp.
TGCAATCGGAGGCTAAAAGCTATGCAAACGGAGGCCGATTGCATAGCTTTTGGAAAGCAGATGCTATAATCCATATAAATAAGGATTGCAGAGATACTTACAAATAGGTACCTTTGCACCGAATTTGAAAATATAAATAGATAGTTTAGGTATATAGCACTAATGAAACGAAACATTATTTATCTCGCATTTTTAGGAACTGCATCGTGTATTCAGGCTGCACCAATATTTAAACCAGCAGCAATAAGCAACAAGCCTATTGCAGAGAATGCAATAGAAAAAACGACTTTTGATGTACAGGACACATCACGCATTTATGATTTAGATGAAGTAGTGGTGGTATCCCAACCCAAAGAGACGGCATTGCTCAGAAAACAATCTATCAGCTCATCCATATTGACTAACAAAGAGATCAATGCATTAGGCATTAGAGATTTAAGCGATTTGTCTCTCTATGTGCCCTCTTTCTCTATGCCCGCTTACGGTTCTCGGCTCACTTCCTCTATGTATATAAGAGGTATAGGCGCCCGTATCAACAATCCTGCTATCGGCATATACATAGATGATATGCCTTTGGTCAACAAGACATCTTACAATACTCATTTTTATCAATTGGACAGAGTGGATGTACTGCGCGGCCCCCAAGGAACCTTATATGGAATGAATGCAGAAGGCGGCATTGTGCGCATGTATTCCAAAGACCCTATGAAGTATCAAGGTACAGATATAGAATTAGGCATCGGTACACATTTATATAGGAACATAGAATTTGCCAACTACTCGAAGTTAAGCAACCAATTGGCACTTTCCATTGCAGGATTCTATAATGGACAAAACGGCTTTTTCAAGAATGTTGCTACCGGTGAGCATGCAGACCTATACAATGAAGCTGGCGGAAAAGCCAAAATAGTGTATCAGCCAACCAGCGATTTTCAGATGAATCTGATAGCAGACTATCAATATACCAGGCAAAATGCTTTTCCATACGGTGTCTATCATATCGAAGACGAAAGCGTAGCTGCCCCCAATACGAATGGACAGAACAATTACAGAAGGAACACCTTAAACTCTGCACTACAACTAAAATATAACCTTTCGGACGTAGAACTGCACTCAACAACCAGCTATCAATACCTGAAAGATTATATGCTGATGGACCAAGACTATCTGCCCCAAGACTATATGCATTTGTGCCAGCGCCAATTTATGAATGCCTTGACCCAAGAGTTTTCTGCAAGAAGCAGCAAGAAAAGTGCTTGGCAATGGACAGCAGGCGCTTTTGGCTCGTACCAATGGCTAAAGACAGACGCCCCTGTGTATTTCAACGAAGCCTTCACTAACCGCATTGCTTCCGGCATACAGAAAAGTATGTATAATGCCATTTATAACTCCATGGTGCAAAAAATGGTGCAGGGCGGAATGCCTCAGGCTGCTGCCGAAAAGTTAGCCAGTGCAAATATAGAGAAAGCCGGCGGCATCAATATGGATGTAAACTTAGATGTACCAGGATTATTCCATACCCCACAATTCAATATCGGCTTGTTTCATGAGTCCAACATCATCATCAACGACAGATGGAAAGTTACAATAGGCTTGCGCTACGACTATAACAGCATCAGATTAAGGTACAAGACAAATGCTACCATGGCCTTGACTGCCAACGTAATGGGGCAAACGGCTACCAACCATCTGATATCTCAACTGGAAAATAACACTCAAGAGCATTTTTCGCAGCTACTGCCTAAAATAGGACTGATGTACAAACTATCAGACAATGGCAGCAATGCCTACATATCATGGAGCAAAGGCTATCGGGCAGGAGGCTATAACATACAGATGTTTTCAGATATCTTGCAAACGGAACTGAACAATAACAGCACCAAAGCGCAACGCGGCGATTATGAAATACCGCACACAGCAGAAGACTATGAGAAGATAGCAAAGACAATATCTTATAAACCCGAAGAGAGCTGGAACTATGAATTTGGTGCGCACTTAAACCTTTTTGGCAACAAATTGCATGCTGACTTCTCTGGATATTATATGCAAATTCGCAACCAGCAGCTGTCTGTTATGGCTGGCCAATATGGCTTTGGACGCATGATGGTCAATGCAGGAAAGAGTACGAGCTGCGGTATTGAGGTAGCTCTCAGAGGCGCATTGCTCGATGACAGGCTGACTTATGCTGTCAGCTACGGCTTGACCCATTCTGTATTCAAGAGCTATGAGGATGAGATAAATGGCGAAACCATCAGTTATAAAGACAGGTATGTGCCCTTTATTCCTAAAAACACTATCAGTGCAAAGGCTGATTACACCTTGCCAATCAACAAAAAACGCGCCTATAACCTGTGCTTTGGCGCAGATGTTACCGCCCAAGGCAAGACCTACTGGGACGAGATGAACACCTACGCCCAATCGTTATACGCACTGCTAAATGTGCATGCTGACCTTAACTTGGGCAATTACAGCATCAGGCTATGGGGCAGAAACATTACCAACAACAAATACAATACGTTTGCATTTGACAGTTCTGCCTCAGGGCAAAAAGTGTATTTAGCCCAACGTGGCAACCCTATACAAGCGGGAATCGACATTTCTTTACACTTTTAAATACAGCAAAGTGAGTATCCAAGCCAACAACAGATACTCACTTTTTTATTTTTCGCCTCCGCCTTATCACATTATTCCGAAACAAGATATACCGTTCTGACGATGCCTTAACGATACTTTTCATATATAAGGCACGTACATATTGACCACAAAAAACACGCATAGCCTTTGTCGTATATTATCTCTGACCAAAGCTATGCGTATCAGTTAAAGAAGAAGTATAATGCTCCCTACCAGGAGTTATAACCTTTGTTTCCCCATACATCAACAATATTGGAACTGATTGACAAGAGGCAACTTTGCGATACAAGACGAAATTTTAATGTACCACGCCCCATACTTCTGATGGATGTTCTGTGGCAAATGATTAGAATCTCTCAGTTTAACAAGTAATTCCCTTAGAGGCTTACCCGGATTTGGTAAAGAATCTGTCAACAAACCAACACGCGCCAACTCACAGTTGGCTTCAATGTCATTAATTTCTTTCTTGCCTTGCTTTATCATATAAGTGTCAAGGCACTTCAGAATAGCTGATAAAACACTAAAATCTACCATGATATTGATTATTTAAAATGAGACATGGCAAATATAAAACTTAATTGTCAAACGACAAAACTTTCGATTAAAAATATCAAAAGAATTATCATTATTTATATAATGACTTACAAAAGTAAATTATTTGCAATAAATATGAAATAAAAACTACAATCTATCACTTTTCTATAACAGCCTTCATCATGCGTTGCTTGCCAAACATATCTTGCTTTACCACCACTTTCGTAAAGCCCATCTCCTTGAGTAATTCGCCCATTTGCTCTGCATACACAGGATTGATTTCATAATAAAGCGCCCCACCCGACACCAAAGATGCGGATGCATAACGAGCTATTGCACGATAAAACCGCAAGGGGTCATCATCAGGCACAAACAAAGCTATATGCGGCTCATAGCGTAACACATTATCATTCATAGCCACTTTCTCTTTATTACAAATGTAAGGAGGATTGCTTACAACAATCTGCCACTGGTCAGATTGCGGCTTTAGTGCCAACGCATCATCCTGTCTGAAAGCTACATTGGCAAGCAAACGCCTCGCATTAGCTTGTGCAATGTCTAACGCTTGCTGCGATATGTCAATAGCAGATACCTCTGCTTGGGGCAAATCAAGAGCCAACGTAATGGCTATACAGCCACTGCCCGTACCCACATCCAATAGCTTTGGCGAGGAAATTCCGTTCCAGTCTTCCGTAATCCATTGGCAAAGCTGCTCCGTTTCGGGGCGTGGAATGAGTACACCCGGTGCCACATGAAACCAACGTCCGCCAAACTCAGCCCTTCCTAACACATACTGCACAGGTTCTGCACACAGCAATCGGTCCATGATTGTCTGCAAATCAACCTGCTGCTCCTGTGGCAGACTATCCACACCGCCACACAATATATCAGACATAGTCATGCCATAGCGCACATCAAGCACATAACTTACAATAGCCTTTGCCTCAGCATCACCATACAATGGACTCAACCTGGTCCACATCTCTCTATAATTCATCTTCCCGTTTATCTTTACCTTAGCTTTATAAGCATAACAACACTTATCTTGCAGAACACTTTCATTCAAGTAATTTCCACCTTTTTTCTACTTGTTTTCTATCGTATTATCTTGCTTTACTGCATGTTTCTTCTTCAAACGTCCGCTCTTGCGTAGCGCTTCATTGATAATCCATTGAAGCTGTCCATTCGTAGACCTAAACTCATCAGCCGCCCATTTCTCTATTGCAGCCATCGTTTCTGTATCCACTCTCAGCACAAAACTTTTAGTACTCGACTCTCTCTTTGCCATTGTTCCATCTATTATTAATAGCCCTCACAAAATAAACGGGTTACTTCATCTCTACAGCATTCACCTTATTTTGCACATATTGGTAGTAGGTAAGCCATGAACTTACCGCATGATAGACCAATGCCAGCAAGAGAATAGACAAATCGTGTATTTCAAGAAACCACGCATGAAATGAAAATACAAAAGAATTTTCAACAAAGGAAAGCAGCAATGTTACCACTGCATACGACAATATATAGGCAACAATAACGTAACAGAAGAACAAACGCTGATGAGAGAAGAACAAATCGCTCATTCTTGTGCCTATCACCACAGCCCTATCCAAAGGCTTCTCACGCTTGAATATATAATATAATCCTACTAACAGCAGAGCCATCGGAATGGTTCCAAACAGTACATACTCTATCCATGAGCCGCCCTTCAGTGCCACTCTCATCATATAAAGTAAAAATATCAATATAGAAAAGAGCACATATACATATCCTTCCAGTACAGGACTGCACTTATATGAATAAACCTTAATATCTCGTTTCTTTCTTTTAAACAGCATCTTCATTTCCAACTACTTTATACATTCCATTCATCTCTGACATATATTCCATTCACCTATGACGCCATATACAAACCATTATCTTTTTGCTACAAACACATGGATATACACATAGACTGTGCCTGTCTGTTACAAACAGATGAAGAACAGACTATTTCGTTTCCAAGCAAACAATGACAAGGTGATAACCTCACGCACATATCACCCCATCATTGCTGTTCTTTGACAATTAATGATTCAATGTGCCTGTGTTGATAACGGGCTGTGCCGTATCATCTCCGCACAAAACCACAAGCAGATTGCTCACCATTGCAGCCTTCTTCTCTTCATCCAGCTCTACAATATCATCCTGACTGAGCTTATCCAGTGCCATTTTTACCATGGAAACAGCGCCTTCTACAATCTTTTCACGAGCCGAAATGATAGCCGTTGCCTGCTGGCGACGCAACATAACGGCGGCTATCTCCGGTGCATACGCAAGATAATTGATGCGTGCTTCCACCACTTCTATGCCCGCCATGGCCAGTCGTTCATCTATGCGTGCTTCCAATTCCTTGTTTATTTCATCGCTACCATCGCGCAATGTCAACTCCTGCTTTTTAGCATCACTATCGCCATCATAGGCATATTGACCTGCCACCTGTCTGAGAGCGGCATCCGCCTGGATGCGTACAAAGCGTTCAAAAGCATTCATAATCTGTGCTGCCGAAGCCGAAACGCCAACTTGCCCAGCTGCTTGCGCCATGGTTTGCGAGTCAATTTCAAACACAGCCTTATAGGTATCCTTGAGCTTCCACACCAATACCATGCCTATCATCACCGGATTACCCGTCTTGTCGTTTACCTTTATAGGTTCAGCATCAAGGTTACGCGCCCTTAAAGACAGTTTTTTCTGTGTGATGAAAGGATTCACCCAATGAAAGCCAGCTTTGGTAAAGGTGCCCCGATACTTGCCAAAGAACATCAGCACACGTGCCTCTCCCGGCTCTACCATCAAGAAACCACATGCCAATATGATTGACAAGACAAACAATACCACACCTGTGATGCCCAAGAATGTGCTCAATGCAATGCTTTCACTGATGCAAGCCAGAATGATTAAGCCTATACTGCCCAATAGCAGCAATAGATTAAGCAGCAACATGCCGATACCATTCACTACGGTTCCATTAAAATCAAATTCTTTGTTTTCCATAATTCAATGTATTTAGTTCTGTTATTAATTGTCCATGGCTATGAAATGCAAACATCACTTTATAGAAAGTGTATTTATTATGATATTATTTTAATATCACAAATATATGCAATAATTCCTTGATTTCACAACAACAGAATGGTATTTAACATTATATTAACACAATCATGCCGTCTTTCTGTCAAACCGTTGACTGGAAGTAACTTACCTTAAACACCCATAAAAAACTGTGCAAACACTTAGGGATAGAGCAAAAAACATTACCTTTGCACCAAATTTCAGGAATAATAACACATGAAGAAAAGTTTATTGGCATTAGCGTTCGGCACTTTAGCGTTAGGGATAGCCGAATTTGTGATGATGGGTATCTTGCCCGATGTATCTAAAAGTCTTGGTATCAGTATTCCGCAAGCAGGCCATTGTATCTCTGCTTACGCCCTTGGCGTATGCTGCGGAGCCCCTTTATTGGTAGTAGGCCATAAGTATCCACTCAAAAATATCCTGCTGTTGCTTGCCTCATTGATTTTCGTAGGTTCTACCCTATCAGTTTGTTCCCAAAGCTATTGGATGCTGTTGGCAGCCCGTTTCATATCTGGTCTGCCCCATGGAGCCTACTTTGGCGTGGCTTCTATCGTGGCAGTAAAGCTGGCAGACGAAGCCCATAAGACCAGTGCTGTATCTGTAATGATAGCCGGCATGACCGTTGCCAACCTGTTAGGTGTGCCCCTTGGCACAGCATTAAGCTCGTCTATATCCTGGCGTTCGCCTTTCTTACTGGTCATGTTTATCAGTATTTTGGTTATTTATTATATCTGGAAGTGGGTGCCTTCCGTAGGTTCACTGCCCGATGAAGGCTTCAAGCACCAGTTCAAGTTTCTCAAGCATGGCGCCCCTTGGCTTATTCTTACTGCCACTATGTGTGGCAATGGCGGCATCTTTTGCTGGTACAGCTACATCAGTCCGCTGCTAACTACCGAAGGAGGCTTTGGCTCCGAGGCTCTTTCTCCGCTCATGGTGTCAGCAGGTTTCGGCATGGTAGTAGGCAATTTGATTAGCGGTCGTCTCTGCGACAAGTACCGTCCTGGCCATGTAGCCTCCTATACATGGGCATTGGCTGTGGTCTGTCTGTTGCTGATATTCTTCTTTGCACAGTACGGTTGGCTGTCTGCTGCCCTCATGATCATCACCACAGGTTGCCTTTTTGCAGTGAGCAGCCCACAGCAATTCCTCATATTGAAGCACGCTCCCGGCGGCGAGATGTTAGGCGGAGCCAGCATCCAGATAGCCTTCAACCTTGGCAACGCCGTAGGAGCTTTCTGTGGCGGCTTGCCAATAGCCTATGGCTTGTCGCCCCGTTACACAGCTTTAGTGGGCATACCCTTTGTGCTGACAGGTCTTGTTTCGTTTATCTGCTTTTGCAGAAAGTATGAGAAGAAAGGCCTTTGAACCGCTTTTGAACATCCTTTCAATAATGTTCGAACAACCTTCCAACAGCATTTGAACAGCCCTTGAACTGTTTTCAAGCTGCTGTTTTCTACCGTTTTAAAACTTACCCGACATGAACCATGAACTCATTCAGCAGCGGTTGCTGCTCGAAATAGAATACAACTGCGAGAAGGAAGCTTTCCGCCGACAGACTGAAACCATCGGTGTGCAACGCAAGGTAAAGCGTGGCGATGCCTGGTATCCTGTCCACGTGGGCAAAAGCTACTACAACTCGCTCAACCAATTGGCTGTAGAGGTAAACCGAACAACAGACACTGACATTGAACATAACTTCGAATTTGGACGTCCTGTATGCTTTTTTACCGTTACACAAGATACAGATGCCCAGAAGACAGATGCCCAGAAAATAAAGTACATGAACTTTACGGGTACCGTAAGTTATGCCGATGGCGACCGCATGGTGGTAACCGTGCCCGACAATGCGCCTATTATGGAGCTGCAAGCTGCCACCAATGTGGGCATACAACTGTTTTTCGACGAGACCAGTTACCGCTTGATGTTCGAAGCACTCGACCGTGTTATCAATGCCAAAGGCAACCGCTTGGCTTACCTGCGCGATTTGTTTGCCTCTCACCAGCAGGCCGAACAGTTCAGCTTTGCCCCCATCCGCTTTCCGTGGCTCAATCCTGCCCAGGAGCGAGCTGTCAACACTGTGCTCCGTGCCAAGGACGTAGCCATTGTGCATGGCCCTCCAGGCACAGGCAAGACGACTACCCTTGTAGAGGCCATTTATGAGACCTTGCGCCGCGAAAACCAAGTATTGGTGTGCGCACAGAGCAATATGGCGGTAGACTGGATTTGTGAACAGCTGGTAGACCGCGGCGTTAATGTGCTGCGTATCGGCAACCCTACCAAGGTAAACGACAAGATGCTGTCGTTTACTTACGAGCGGCGCTTTGAAGACCATCCTGACTATCCACAGCTATGGAGCATCAGAGAGACAATGAGACGTATGCGCAAGACACGCAGCAAGCGGCATGACGAGGGCTACCACCAGAAGATGGAGTGCCTGAAAAGCCGTGCCACGGAGTTGGAGATACGCATCAATGCACAACTGTTTGGCGAGGCTCGCGTGATAGCCTCAACGCTTACAGGCAGTGCCAACCGTCTGCTGTCGGGCCAGAAGTTCGGTACGCTCTTTATAGACGAGGCTGCCCAGGCTTTGGAAGCTGCCTGCTGGATAGCCATCAGGCGTGCATCAAGAGTCATCTTTGCCGGCGACCACTGCCAACTGCCACCTACTGTAAAGAGCATTGCCGCCCTAAGAGGGGGGTTAGGCACCACTCTGATGGAGCGCATAGCCAAGACCAAGCCTGAAGTGGTTACACTGCTGACGGTGCAATACCGAATGAACGAGCGGATTATGCGCTTTTCAAGCGACTGGTTTTACGGTGGAAAGGTGGTTTCCGCACCACAAATCAAGAATCGGGGCATATTGGATTATGACGAACCTATGCAGTGGATAGACACCAACAGTGTGGACGGCCAGGAGGAGTTTATAGGCGAAAGCTTCGGGCGTATCAACAAAGCAGAGGCTGAGCTGACGCTTTCTACCTTGGAAACGTATTTCAACAAGGTGGGCAAAGCGCGCATTTTGGAAGAGCACATCGATGTGGGCATTATCTCTCCTTACCGTGCCCAAGTGCAGTATCTGCGCCGGTTGATTCGCAAGCGCGAATTTTTCAAGCCTTACAAAAGCTGCATCAGTGTAAACACAGTAGACGGTTTTCAAGGGCAAGAGCGCGACATTATCCTTATATCATTGGTCAGATCCAACGATGAAGGGCAAATAGGCTTTCTCAACGACTTGCGAAGAATGAACGTGGCCATTACCCGTGCCCGCATGAAACTGATTATTTTAGGAGATGTGGCCACTCTTACGCGCCACCCTTTCTACAAGAAGCTGTACGACAGTCTGTCGCCATCAGAATAAGACCTGTTATATTCGCTTTCTTCAGTGGCGGTTGTTGCCACCGAAGAAAGCATTTTATTTATCCTTTAATGTTATCTTGTCATGTTACAACGCGACTATATCAGTCGGCTGATTAGAGAGTTTACCGCAGCCCTGCAACGCTATCTGGAAAAGAAAGAAGGGCGCGACCGTCAGGAAGCACTCTGCAAACTCTACAACCAATACTTTGGAGACTATGCATTTTATCATGTCTATTCTCTCGACGACATCATGAAATCGTTTGAACAGTATGCTCCTGAAGAGCGTCTGCCGCGCATGGAGATGCTGGCAGAACTCTACTATACCGAAGCCGACTTGCTGTCTGAACCCTTGCGCACACAGCAGTTGGAGCTTTCGCTTCAGCTGTTTCAATTCATCGACCGCCACGACAGCACCTACTCAATAGAGCGCATATACAAGATGAACGCCATAGACAAGATGATACATTCTTGACTAAAAGCCAAAGTACCGGAGTGCTGCTGCCACACCGTCGTCTTCATTAGACGCTGTAACATAGTTGGCTTTTGCCTTTACTTCTTCCGCAGCATTGTCCATAGCCACGCCCATTGCCGCCAGTTCTATCATGGAGAGGTCGTTGTAGCCATCGCCAAATGCCATCAGGTCAGCAGGCGTAGCATGGATGTTTTCCAGTAACCGGAGCAGCGACTGCGCCTTGTCTATACCTTTTGGCACCAATTCCAAGAAGAAAGGAGCCGAACGGTAAATCTCCATGTCTGCCGACAACAGCTGCTGCAATTCTTTCTCTGCGGCTTCCATCAAGTGGGGATGCCCTGTCATCAGCAGCTTTGTGGGCTTGTCTTCCAGATGCTCCAGCAGGTGGTCTACCTGTCTTACAGGCATCTTGTTGATACGTGCTTCCTCTCTTACGTATTCGTCTTCGGCCCGCTCAGTAAGTATCTCGTTGCCGGCATAACCCAACAAGGCGTGCCCGTGCCGGCGCGAATATTGATGGATAACGGGCAATACATGAGCTGGAAGATGGGCAGAATAAAGCTCATTGCCTGTTTTGCAGTCTACAACCTTTCCGCCATTATACGACAAGATATATCCGCCACGCGAGTATAGCTCCAGACAGTCTGCCACAGGCTTGATGCCATAGGTCGGTCTGCCCGATGCCAACACTATAATGGCTCCACGGGCTTCTGCCGCCAAAAGAGCCTGTCGGGTCAGTGGCGTAACTTGTTTTTCATGATTGGTAAGGGTGCCATCCAGGTCAAAAGCCAAGACCTTGTATGGCAATGCAGTAGAATGGTTGATACTCATTGGTTAGATTTGTTAGGAGTGTAAGCAGCATGACACTGCACACTGTTGTGATATGATGATGCAAAATTAATAAAATCTTTTTAATTTCCGAAACTTGCCACTCTGTTAGCTGCCTAAAATCAAACTTGTTTACAAAACCTTTACGCTTCAGCAATTCTGCACTTTGCAGCTTGCCGTTTCAAGTCTGCTTTCCATGCCTTTTCAATAGCTATGCAATCGGCTTGCAAGAGCACTGTTATCGGCTTGCAAGAACATAGCAACCGACAGACGAAAACATAGCTATTGCAAGCCGATAACAGTGCTCTTGGATAGCGAGAGGATTACGGCAGCTTCAGCCATCCGCCGTAATTCTGCAAAAAATCCTGAGTTACAAGCTGTTATGCAGGTAATTCAGGATTTTCAAATTCTTCTTATTCGGCACATGAGAGGTGCCGCTGCAAAGGCTGTTACTCCGACTTCATGGTTATCTCCAAGCGGTGATTCTGGCGCAACAGTTCTGTTGCCAAAGTCTTGATGTCGGCTGCTGTAATGCTGTTTACCATCTTGGTATAACCCGTATGGTAGTCTACACCCGCATAAAGTTCGCTGTACAGCACATAACGCCAATAGTCGTTGGTCAGCTCATTCTGTCCAAGCTGTTTCACCAAATACTTCTTTGTCTTGCTGAGCGAGGTAGCATCAGGACCTTTTTGTGCTATTGACTTCAGCTGGTTGTAGACCACAGGCATCAGTTCACCATAGCGATTGGGGTCGCAGCGAAATGAAATCTTCAGCATAGCCGTAGGCGCTGAGTAGCGGTCGAGGTCAAAATTGACGCTCACGCCATAGGTTCCGCCCTTCTCTTCGCGCACAGAGTCTGTGTAAGCTATCTGCAACACGCGCTTGAGCACATCCAGCTTGAGGTCGTTGGCAGCCGTTACAGGCAGGTCTGCAGTATAGAACACATTGACCATAGCCGATGGAGTGGCCTGTTTCTTTACAAAGAGGTGGGTCTCATTGCCACCCCTGATGGCAGGATAAGTGTTGGCTATGTGTGAGGTGCGCTTTCCTGTTGACGGCAGGGAGGCTATATACTGGCAGAGCAGAGGTTTGATGCTGTCTACATTGACATTGCCTATAATCAGCACGTCAAAGTCGGCTGCATTGCTGAACAGCTGCTTGTAGATAACTGGCAGACGGTCAAAGCTGACCTTATCCAAGGTAGCCAACTTCATGGGAGCCGTGCGCGGACTGTTGCCGTAGAGCACGCTCGACACCGAATCGTTATAAGTTACCGTAGGACTGGCCTCTCTGTTCTTGTAGAGAGAGCGGCGACGCTCCATCAAACTCTCAAAAGCAGTCTTGTCAAAGCGTGGCTCTGTAAAGTAAAGGTTCACCATCTGCAACATGGTCTCCATGTCATTAGCGGCACATGAAGCGTTGATGGCTTGTGTTTCGTTGTCAATGGCAGGCGTTACCTTTACCAATTTGTCCGCCAGCAGCTTGCGCAGCGTGAGCACATCATGCTTGCCTACTCCGCTCTCTGTGGCAGTAGCAGTTACAAAAGAGAAGTTGGGCACGTCAGTATCAGGCAAATTGGACGTTCCGCCCTTGGCAAACATCTTGAATATCACCTGATCTGCACTGTAATCAGTAGGCTTTATATATACGTTTACGCCGTTGCTGAGCGTCAGCTGCTTGACCCCATGTCGTGGATAGGCCTTTTCGCTTACCACTTGCCCCGCTTTGGGCATCTGTTCCATTAGTTTCCGGTCGTACACTTCCTCCTCATACGGTTCATACTGCTTGGCCTGGGCAGCCAACACGATGCTTTCAAGCTGCGCTTCGGTAGGAATCTTCACGCCTTCTTTATCGGGAGCATAGATGGTAAGCACCTGGTTTTTGTCGTTGATAATGTCTTTCACAGCCTTGTTTACCTCTTGCAGCGTTACGCTTTGACCAAACTGCTGCGCCAAACGCAAGTCTTCTGCTGCCGTAAGCATAGGCTCTGAAGCCAAGAAGTTGCGCACACACTTGCCCACAAAGTAGCTGTTCTTGCGTGTATTGTATTCTGCAGCTGCACGCTCGGCACTCTTCAGATACTTGGCTTTGGCGCGCTGCAGCTCAGCCTCTGTAAAGCCGTGCTGCCGTGCACGCTCTGTTTCAGCCAATACAGCCGACAGCGAACCATTAATATCGTCTTGCTTGCAGCCCACCTGTATGTCAAAGGCATCTTTTGTGCGTGAAACAAAGAACTGCCCGCTGCCTGCCGATGCACTGATAAAGGGCGGTACAGGCTGATGCTGCAACGCTATGATGCGTTGGTTCAGCATATACTTTACCAGCCACTCCATGTAGCCGTCGCGCTGATAAGCCACTTGGTCTTTCTCGTTGTCGGGTGTAGCATCACGCTTCATGTAGAGTTTGGCCAGCACAATAGGCTGCTCGGCATCTTTCTCGACAGCCACTATTATCCTGTCGTTGTCAGGCACAGGATAGTAAATACGCTTGGCTGGGTTCTTGGCCTTTGGAATGGAGGAAAACAGCCGCTTTATCTTCTGCTCCATCTGGTCCACATCAATGTCGCCCACTACAATAATGGCTTGCAAATCCGGGCGATACCATTTCTTGTAATAGTCGCGCAGAGCCTTGTATTTGAAGTGGTCTACCACATCCATAGAGCCGATAGGCAGGCAATCTTCATACTTGGTGCCTTTATACACGGTAGGCATCACACGCTCCATGAGCCGCTGCACCGCCATGCCGGCACGCCTTGTGCGCCACTCTTCGTGTATCACGCCCCGCTCCTTGTCTATCTCCTTGTCTTTCAGCAACAAGCTGTTGCTCCAGTCGTGCAGTATAAGCAGGCAAGAGTCTACCACCCCTTCACGCACCGTAGGAGCCGACGAGATATTGTAGACCGTCTGGTCTACACTGGTATAAGCATTGAGATTGGCACCAAACTTTATGCCCACGGTCTCACACCACGGCACGATACCCAATCCGTGTTTGTCTCCAGGAAAGTGCTTTGTACCGTTAAAGGCCATGTGTTCCAAGAAATGGGCCAGTCCGCGCTGGTTAGGTTCTTCCAAGATAGAGCCTACCCGCTGTGCAATATAGAAGTCGGCTATCTTGGGATCCTTGGCATTGTGGCGTATATAATAGGTCAAGCCATTGTCCAGTTTACCTACCCTTACCGTAGGGTCTTGCGCTACAGTTTGCGCTGAAGCCAGCGCAGGCACCAACAATAGCGACAGAGAGAAAAATGTTTTTGTTAATCTCATTCGTTCGTTTTAAATTAATTCATATAAAAAAGGCATGAAGACAGCATTGCTTCACAAGCAAACAAGCAGGAACCATGCCGTCTCCATGCCAATAAACAGTAACCCTATAAAAAGGCTTTACTTTGTTGCCACTTTCTTGTTACCTACAATATAGATACCCTTCTGCAAGTTGGCAGTAGCATGCTGCAAGCTTTTAGCCTGCTTTACCTGCACACCTGCTGTGGTGTACACACCGTAGTTGGCAACGGTTGCATTGGCAGTAGCTGTGTTGATAGCGGTAGCTGTCTCGTTGACAGTATAGCTATAATAAGCCACAGCCCATGTAGAAATACCGGTAAAGGTCTTGTCTGTGCCAGTGAAGGTAGCATTACCCTTGCCACGGCTCGCCAATACTACGGTGTTGCCGTCTACTACCGGTGCCACCAAGCTGCTGCCATAAGAAGCCACCTCTGCGTCATCGCCCTCTTTAGCCAATGAATTCTTGTCAAAAGTGCTCATCACTACCTTGCTGCCACTGCCCATATCGTAAGCATAGGCATATACTTTTGAACCTACATACACGCCAAAATAGCCATTGATGCCCTTGGCCTCAGTATCGTGAACACCCATAGCTGCCACATTGCCGGTAGCGGCATCCACCTTTACAACATATCCTTTCAGCATGGTAGAGTTGGTAGCAGTAGCCACATTGTTGGCTGCCTGCAAGCCACCATTGAGCAAACCGGTCATATAGACAGCACCGTCAGCATACTGAAGGTTCTTGTTCTGAAGCACAAACTTGTTACTGCTGTTGGCCACAGAGGTAAGGGCAGTAACATAATCCACGCTCAAGTCAGCAGTGTTGGCTGCACCTACAAACAGTGTTTGGAAAGCGGCAGAAGCCTTCAAGCTCTTTCCACCCAACGAGAGAGCATTGTCATCGGCAGAGTTCAGCACACGTCCGTTGAAATAAATCTTGCCCCCGTTCACACTCAAACGGTCGATATAAGCCAACTGTACGGCACCATCCAACAGCAGACTCTTCTCAAAATAACCGTCTTTGTCCAACTTTACAAGGAACAAGTCGCCCACAGTCTTCTGCGAATCGCCGTTCCATGTCTCTGCATTCTTGGCCACCAAGGTCCCATTTGAACCGTCAGCCTTCTTGAAAGTCAGCTCAGTACGGAAATTGCCTGCCAAATAGAGATTGCCGTCAGCATCCACTGCACAGCCGTTCAGATAGGCATTGTCCTTCGTTTGTTTTGTATCTATGGTCTTGACCAGTCCGCTTACCAGTCTGGTCCATGCCAATTTGCCTTGATTGTCAAGCTTTACAATCAAGAAACGGTACTCACTGGCTTGCGTGTTCATATCTTTAATGGTGGTGGTAGCACCTGTTCCGTCAACCACTTCAAGCAAATTGTCGTATCCTTCTTCCTTTACCCAGGCGCGGGTCTTTACCACTGCTATCACGCCTCCATCAGGAGTGGCAGCCACCGCACTGCTATTCACCGATATATCGCCTTTTTTGGTATAAGCATTCCATACCACATCACCATTGGCATCCACCTTCTGAAGCAGCAAGTTGTTGTTCACGCTGGTGCCGGTGTAAGAACTTCCGGCAATGGGCTGACCGTCTACGCCTGTAAGTGCACTGCCGTCAAAGTTCACATTCAGTGAAGTGCTGGTTGTGCCGAATGTATTGGCTACGTAATAGTCACCGTCTGAGGCCTTTGCCAAGCCCAGCATGTTGTCGCCGGCAGCGGTATTGCCGTCTATTACGTGTGCCCACTTGAAGTTGAGCAGGTCATCTGCACTTGCAGTTGCTGCCATTGTAAGCACCGCAAACAATAATACAGTAAATTTTTTCATTGTCCTTTTAATTTTAATTATTACGTTGTTAGTAAAAGATTTCATATTTAAAGAGTAGCGTTCTTATGCGAAAAGAGTGCTGTTCTTGCGCTGAAAGAATGTTATTCTTATGCCAAAAGAACGCTGTTTCATGCTAAAAGCTCACTCCCAAAGCTATTTCTATGGCTTGAGTATGGTCCACTTGTGCATAGTGTTGATAGTTCCAAGTGAGCTGCACGTAAGGATCAAAACCCCGATGTGTTGCATAATGGGCAGCCAAAACAGTCTTTGTCTGCCACGAACGGTTAGCAAGTACCTGATAAAAGTGCATTACAGGTGCAAACAGCGTGGTCTTGTCGGCAGCTTGCGGCATCTCAATACGGCTGTCATTGCACCATCTCCATAGTGCCGATACAGAGGCTTGCAACAGCCATTGATGCACACTCAAATGAGCGTTGGCATCTCCACCAGCTGTAAAAGCAGCAGCCTTCATCCGGCGTTGCGGCTCTTTGTACCGTTCATCATAGTTTTCATAACCTGCAACAGCCGACAAAGCATAACCCGACAACCCTGCTGTATGCTGGTATACGCCACGCAACGAGGTGTTCAGTTGCGTCAGCCTGTACTGCGGAGCCGATGCTATCTGCGGGTAAATGTTGTCTTGTGCCGTGCCAAAAATATTCTCTATGCCATTCCGGCAACTGTAAGTCTCATGCAGCAAGAAACCAAAACCATTGCCCACACCAGTGGTAGTATAGCCTATATAGGCCGTTTGCGCATGCTGATGAAGCTCTGCCATGGGCAGCTCATTCAGCGAAGAGATAACCTTTTCGATACTTGTATATTCATAATCAGCCCCTCCAAACAAGCCTGTATGCGTGGTATTGGCCCAATCCATGCCTGTACCTATGGCGTAACCTTTGTAATATGTACTGGTGTTTAGGCCACGAAAGCGGTAATAGTCGGTACCCAAGCCCGTAAAATGATACACCAACGGCACTGCCACTTCGTTGTAAAGTTTCAGTTCGTTGGTCTGCTTATACTTGCGTGCTGACAGCTTCCAGCCAATTCGTTGCTGTGCAGTAAGCGCATAGCCAAGGCCAAACTTCACCTTCAAATCGCCCGTAAGGTTCTTCGGGCGCGGGTCTCTGACGCGATATTCCATCAGTGCTGTGTACTCCCCTTCTGCTCCAACGGTCCATCGGCCCAATGCTGTGGCAAAGCCACCCATAAAATGATACCGCTCATTTCGGTTGTTTCCACCCACCGTATCCGCCATGATATAAGGGTAAAGTGTGGCAAAATCAGATGTCTCGCAATAGCTGATGCCCTTTGTGTTGCCGTTTTTGTAAGTGGCATTGCCCCACAGAGTGGTCTTTCCTTTCTGCAAATAAGCGTCTATATTGCCCACACCATGATTGTGGCCACTGCCCATTTCAAGCCTTACAGGGTGCGAAGCCTTGTCATGTTGATAAGCAGCAGAGAGCACATTGAGCGATGTGGCATAATGAAAACGCTGCATGGCAGGGTTAAAAAACACGTTTTGACGCAACGACAGCAGGCAAGAAGCATGCTCATTGACAGCATATTGCAGAGTGTCTGTACCTTGACCGGCTGCCGAAGCGGTCAACATAGGGGCCAAGAGCAGAGCGGTAAATATGTATTTCGTATTCATGGGCATGCTCATTTTTGTGTTGTGATACGCTTGCGTACAAGGTTATGACTGCTAAAAGAAGCCTTGCTGCCATTGGCAACAGGGGTAACGCCATCATAAGTCAGCGTGGTTGCCTTTGTGCCTGCAGCGTTGATAGCCGTATGCTGCTGCTCTATGAGCGACGGTATACACTCTGCATTGAAGTCGTCAGACGAGTTGTTGGTGTCTTTCAGCCGTGCTGTACCATCGCTGTTTACGCTCAACAGCTTGCGGCGGATACTGCGAAAATAACGCGATTCGTCTTTGTCCGTCTTTCCGCAATAGGTCCATCCCGCATCAACAGAAGGCGGAAGAATGTTCCACAAGCGCTCACTTGCCACACTGCAATTGACTCCATCCACTATCCAAGCATTGGGAATTTTATAGGCATCCTGCTCTTTGTAGAAGGTGCCTGCCGGCAAATACATAGTATAATAATAAGTGTATTTGTACTTTTTGAGGTATTCTTCCTTGCCAATCGGTATGCGTGCCAAGGCAAAAGAAGTGAAACCGCGGTTGTGAAGCACGTAAAACGTGTTGGTATAACAGTACCATTTGTCAAGGTTAGGCACCGTTTCGCTGTCAATATCCATGTAGTTGGGGTCTGTTGACTCGTCATACCACTCGAAATCGGCATGACTGAGGTCAAAGGAATTGGGGTTTGCCACGGTATGATCAATGCCTGTATCACACAATATCATGGAATGTCCAGGCATGACAGGGTGGTCATGGCCCGAACCCGGTATGACATAAAGAGACCACACCGTAAAGGTGTCTTTGCGAATATCGGGCGAATAGTCGAAATATTGGGTCGACTTGAAGCGCGACTCGCAGAAAGCCAAGCCGTCGGCATAGAGCACATGGTCGGTATTGTTGTATATCTTGATGTAGGAGTCGCCGTAATACTGCAAGCCAGAAGCACGCAACGTGCCTGAGAAGAATATCTCTTCAAAGATAAAGTCGTTGTTTTCAGCAGACAGATAGGTCTCTATATTGACAGTCTTTTGACTGCCCGTAATCTCTATGTTCTCGGCTTTTCCTGTCAAAGTACCCTCCGCTGTGGCTGCTTCATTATCGCCGTTTACCGCCGTATAGGTTATTTCTGCCGTATAGTTGCAGTCGTAGATGCCTTCCATCAGTGGCAGACGGTCTGTCCGGTCGAGTGTGGTAACTGTGCCGGTAGACAGGTTGGTAAGTTTCAGCGTGGCTTTCTTGACAGCCACCTGCTGCAATCCGTCAGGCTCAACGATATGGAACGACACATCCGTATGGCTGAGTTCATCGCTGTCGCTGCACGACATGAAGAGCATAACCGCAACCATGGCTGCCAGCAAGAGCAGCAAAAACACTATGTTTTCTATTCTATATAAGAAAGGTTTCATTGTCATAATGGTTTATATTCGATAAAAGAGGGCCAGTGCCCTGCTCTATTCTGTAGCCCACACGAGGCTTGTTTAAAACGTAAAGCTGGCCTCCACGCCAAAATAAGGGGAGGCATTGCGCCTGATAACGCGTCCGTTGGCCGTGTAATCAGGCAGATAATCCAGTATTTTGTTGGCAAAGAACGCCAGCCGCATGTAGCGTCCTATCTCTTTGGTTGCCTTGAAGTTGACCACCATTGACATAGGAACAGTAAAAGGCTTGAACTGGTCTTGATTGTACGTCTTTACGAGTTGTTGCAGATAGATATCGTCCAAGCTCTGCTGTGTAAACTCATGCAGCTGTCCATCCTCGGCAGACAGATAAGCCGTAGGCGTGCCGTTGCGCCATAAAGTCTTGGTACGTATCAGCCACATGCACTGTACCGAGGTGGTAAAAACAAGTTTCCACTCCGGTATTTGCGTGTCAAAGGTGAAGTTGGTGTTCAACTGGTCGTTGACGCGTCCATCGCTCCAGTCATACAACCCCACGTATTTCTCTCTTACAGGTTGGTTGTTGATTACTGTGCTTACACTCTCAAACATGGGCTGAGAGTTCGTATATACCGTCCTGAACCATGCCCCGGTGATGTTGATACGGGTGCGGATATAGGGCAACCGGCGCGAATTGAACTGCAATTCCACACCTTTCTTCACCAGCTCACTGCCGTTCGTTGCCTGCTGATAGCCGCTGAGCACCTGACGCAGCGTTGAGGGCAGCGTGGTATAATCGGCACCCGGTGTCATCAATGTGGCGTCATAAGCACGGTAAGTGTAGGTATCGTAGACAGTAGAATAGCGAAAACCGGAGTGCATAGACTCGCGGAAGAAGTCTACAGACAGTGTGTTGTCATTCCAAGCAGCATCCAAGCGCACCTCCCACTTATGGTTTCGGGCGGGCTGTAGCTTATAGTTGGTAGGATCTTGCACATAAGTATGCACCACGAAGAGGCTGTTTTGCGCAGGATTTTGTGTGTCGTAATACGCCAGCGACATGAAGTTGCTGTAATACTTGTCGGGATAGAGATAGTTCATGGTAGGCATTTTGGTGGTGATACCATAGCCCCCGCTTACCGATACTGTGAGCGGACGGTCTGCCATCTGGGCTGTAGGCAGCTGGAAGAGCAGGTTAATGCGCGGGTCTGCATAGTATCGGCCGCTCATGTCGTAGCGTTTAGACAGATGAGGCATGGTGTTGACACGCAGTCCTGCCATGGCTTCCAGACGCATGGCGCCCATCACGGCAGTGAGCCGCTCCTCGCCAAAGAGCGAGAAGTTGTGAAGTGCCGGTATGTCGGCATAGCGACGGGGCCGCGAACTCCAGCCTGACAGGCTCAAAGGGCGGTGCATATCATACACTTGTCCGCGCCCGTAGTTCTTGGCCATGTCCCAATTGAGTCCTAACTTCAGCGTATTGTCGGTACCCAGCACCTTGAAAGGCACTACACCTTTGGCCTTGATATAGGCATTGAAGGGCTTGCCGTCGCACAGGTAGTGCGCCTGATACTCTGAGAAAACGGCCTGTGCTATGTTCTCTCCATCGGTATAAGCCAACGGTACGATGCCATAGCGCTGCGGCGACACTAACTTTTGCTGTGTCAAGCGGTCGAGTTGCAAGCTCACCATGGTATTGATGTCGAACTCTCTGAACCAGGTTTTCTTCCACTTGATGTTCAAATTGTTGGTCATAGCCATGCGGCTGTACGATGACTTGTATTCATCCAGGTTGCCATAGTTGATGTCGGGGTCTTCCTTTGCATTGTCAAAAGAGCCAGAATAGTCAAGGGCAGCGTTCCATTGCCACTGGTGCTGACGGGCTATACTGCGGCGTGTAAAGCGCAAAGAGGCTGTTATACGCTTATAGCTTTCCAGATTGTCGGTAGGGTCTACCTTTGAATCAAGATAGCCCAAGTCGGCATTGAGTATACTGGTAGCCGCCTTGTTGAGTGCTATGCCCTTGCCTATGGAGAACAGCTTGCTGTAGCCGTCGGCCTTGAAGCGTGCCGTCAGGGGCATGGCTTTGCGTATCTTCTTGATGTTGACCAGTCCACTGGTCAGATTGCCATACTCTGCCGAGGGGATGCCCCGCACTACTTCCACACTCTCCACATCGTCGGTAGAGATGGTGCGCATGTCAACACCACGGTTAGTGATATTGCGGCTGTTTTCAGTAGAGCTGCTGCTGGCTGATGCCTGCGTATCACTCAAGGGCGAATATTGCAGATTGGCATCAGTGTTCAGCGGCACTCCGTCTACCACAAACTGCGTGCCGAGCGACGAGATGGCAAAGTTGTTGTTGCGCGTTACGGTGCCATAGGCACCCATGGTGCCCGTTTCCCTGAGTGAAATGGTGTTGGCCTGCCCCATATCAGGGTCCTTGGCATAACCGCCGGGCAGCAGTTCCATCAGGTCGGCAATGCTGTTGGGCTGCAAATGCCGCATGGCATCACGCCCTATTACCGATGCGGTAACAGGACCGCTGCCGGCCTTTGCCGTTACCACCACCTCGCCCATAACGGCAGCATCAAGCTTCATAGCCAGTTTCAGTGTGGCATCGGCTGTACACGCAAGGCGCTTGCGCAAGGGCTGATAGCCTACATAGCTCACCTTAACGGTAGCCGCACGGTCTTTGGGCAGACGCAAGCTAAAGCAGCCGTCGGCATCAGTAACGGTACCGTGACGGGGCTGCCCGTCTACAAGCACAGTGGCTCCAGGCAACGGACTTCCGTCTGCAGCATCTGCCACAGTGCCTTTTATTTCAATAGTTGGGGTATTCTGTGCTTGTGCAACACTCAACAACAAAGCCATGCACACAAGCAAGAAATATCGTACCAAATGCATATTTCTCTTATTTTTTTGCAAAAATACGCCTATTTAATAAAGTTCACAATACCTATTTTTAGGTAATTTACAGCAGACACAAGCTGCAAATAACAGGTATTTACTACCAACTGTTGTCAGAAAGCACCTTTTTTGCTACATTTGCAGATGTCTATGCCGCAGCATAGACCGTAAACACTTAAATAGCAATGACATGACAGAAATAGAAAAGATGAGAGCCGGCAGACTCTACAACTTCGGCAGTCCTGATATAACAGCACGCCTCACGGTTGCCAAACGCCTGTGTACAAAGTTGCAGACACTGACCATCGGCGATAAGGGCTACCGCGAAACGCTGCGCGAACTCATACCCGGCATACCCGACAGCACCCATATAGCTCCGCCCTTCCACTGCGACCACGGCACAGAGATACGCATGGGGCACCACACCTTTGTGAACTACAACTGCACCATGCTGGACGGAGGCGGCATAACCATTGGCAATCATGTGCTGATAGGACCCAACTGCCAGCTCTATACGCCCGAACATCCGATGGATTATATAGCTCGTCGCGACTCGGTAGAAACGGGAAAGCCTATCACCATTGGCGATGACACCTGGCTGTGTGGCGGCGTTATCGTGTGCCCAGGGGTAAAGATTGGCAGCAGATGCATCATTGCTGCGGGCAGCGTGGTAACGCGTGATGTGCCCGATGACTGCATGGCAGCCGGCAATCCTGCCGTTGTAAAGAAGAAACTGAACACGAAACAACCAAAATAAACAACCCCACTACGTATGACAAAGAAACTATTGTTTGTGTGCTTGGGCAACATCTGCCGCTCACCGGCTGCCGAAGCCATTCTCAAGAAGAAGCTGCAAGACAGCCCGCTGTGCCACGAAGACATTACGGTAGACTCGGCCGGGATAGGTGCCTGGCACGTAGGGCAACTGCCTGACCACCGCATGCGCCTGCACGGAGAACAGCATGGCTACGACATCAGCAGCAGGGCGCGACAGATAAAGCCGCAAGACTTTGACCACTTTGACTGGATTTTGGCCATGGACAACCAGAATGTGGTTGACCTGAAGAAGGTGGCACGCAACCTGAAAGACGCCAAGAAGATACGTCTTGCCACCGACTTTATGACGCAGCACCCCGGACAAGCCACGGTGCCCGACCCTTACTATGGAGGCGACTGCGACTTTGAATGGGCCATAGAACTGATAGAAGATGCTTGCGACGGTATCATCAAAGAGCTGGAGAAAGAGCTTTAGAACACATGAAAGCAAGTAAAGGCTACTATGTTAACGAGCCTTAACCAATACCTGTTTCCGTTAACAATTGGTGCACTAAAATGGCGTTATTTTCGAACAACAGATGGTTTGACCGGAAATAACGCCATTTTTACGATTTAAATACAACATACTTATTACCAACGCATTAACTTAGTTATCCACAATTTTCCAGGTTTTCAACAGCCTTTTTTACGGCTTAAAAATTCAAAAAGCACCGCCGCACATTTCCAAAGCAGTGCTTTTGCTCTCCGATAGCTATGCTCTTACCCAGCCAAAGCTATGCTTTCAGCCACAGAGAGCATAGCTTTGGACCCCAAAAGCCATTGGTTTTGCCTGCTAAAGCGGTAAAAGCCACACTTTTGGTGAGCCTTTCAAGGCTGACTACACCCATCTGACTGCCTTGTTCTTCCTATTTTACGGAAAATCACGTGTTAAAATACAGCACACTGATTGTTAACAAAAGCTAACAAAGCAGGCATCTTTTGCCGCCATAACTTCTCGTTTAAAAAAATGATACCGTTAAAACTATTGTCGAACACAATTCGAACACAATTTCAGCATAAGCCATACCAACATGTAGGTAATAGCGGATTTTGCCTATGTAATAATGTAAAAAGTATGGAAAAACGCGCATTTCATATAATCCAAGTATAACTTGAACTTATTAAAATAGGATAAAGAAGAGCTATAAAAAGCAGGTTTGCAGACACTGAAAAAAGATAAAATTACACATTTTTAGGTATTGCCAACTTTTTTAAATCATTTTACCTTTGCAGCCGAAAATAAACAGAAGAGAAAGAAAAATGAAAAAATCAACAATTGTTTCAGTGGTAAGTGCCATGTTGGCCATGGCTAATCCACTTGCGATGAATGCACAAACCAACGCTTCCGACAGTGTGCAGATGCACGCTAAAGGTAACCGCCTTAGCGTAGGTGGATATGGCGAGGTAGCTCTTTCACGCAACTTCTACAGCGACAACGGTTACAGATACAGCAAACCAAGCACCTACAAGAATGATCCAAGCCATGGACGCTTCGACATTCCACATGCTGTTATCTACTTGAACTATGACTTCGGCAAGGGATGGACCATGGGGTCAGAGATTGAGTTTGAACACGGCGGTGCAGGCTCTGCCGTAGAATACGAGTCTGACGAGTCAATAGAATACGAGAATGAAACCGAAAAAGGTGGCGAGGTAGAGTTGGAACAATTCTGGATTCAGAAGAGCTTCGGCCGTGGATTCAACGTGCGTGTAGGCCATATCGTAGTGCCTTTTGGCATGACCAATGCCCACCACGAGCCACTGAACTTCTTTACTGTTTACCGCCCTGAAGGCGAAAACACCATATTGCCTTGTACTTGGCATCAGACAGGTGTGTCTCTGTGGGGTTATGTAGGCGACTTCCGCTATGAAGCACAGATGATTGCAGGCTTGGACGCCTTCAAGTTCAACCGTACCAACTGGATACAAGAGGGTGCACAAAGCCCGTTTGAATTTGAAATTGCCAACAAATACGGCTTCCTTGCACGCTTGGACAACTACACTGTGCCAGGTCTCCGTCTCGGAGTAAGTGCTTATTACGGACAAGCCATGCACAACTCTTATCCACACGACATGGAAAAGGGCAGCAACAAGAATATCAAAGGCAATGTCTACTTAGGCAGCTTTGACTTCTGCTACAACAACCACAACTGGATTATACGCGGAAATGCCGACTATGGTTACGTGAGCGATGCCAAGACTATCAGCAATCTCGTAAAGCCTAACTCACAATACGTAAAGCCATACGACACTACAGCATTCGGTAGCCACGCCATAGCTACCAGCTTGGAAGCCGGTTACGACATTTTCTCACAGATAGGCAAGCTACGCGAAGACAACCAAAAGCTCTACATCTTCGGCCATTACGAGTACTATGACTCCAAGATTCACTCTACCACCAAGAAGTACACACAGAAGCAAATCTTGGCAGGCGGTGTCAATTACTACCCTATTCCACAGGTATGTGTAAAGGCCGAGTACAACCATCGCTTCCTGAAGACTCCTTACAACGATGAACCCGCCATCAACATCGGTGTGGCTTATCAAGGCTTCTTCCTCTAAAAACAGGATATAAAATACGGTGGACATTCATAGAAACCACTGGAAACAATAGGTATTCACAAACATATAAAACAAAAAATAAACAGAATGAAAAAGTTATCAAGACTCGTTATGGTACTCTTGATGGGTGCCGTTTCACTGGGCTTCGCTTCTTGTAGCGACGATGATGACGACAACTCTCAGTTGCCATCAGTAGGTACTGCAACCACAACCATCAATGCTAACGACCTCGAAATGGAGAAAGTAGCAAAAACTTACGTAAAAGACGTGGTTTACAGCACATACTCTGCATTGGCTGTTGAAGCCAAGACACTGAACGAGAAGTGCGAAGCTCTCTATGCAGCAGCTAAAAACGGTACACTGCAACAGAGCGACATCGACGCTGCTTGCGAAGCTTTCAAAAACGCACGCCGCGAGTGGGAGCGCAGCGAAGCATTCCTTTACGGTGCTGCTTCTGACAACAACATCGACCCACACATCGACTCTTGGCCACTCGACCGCCAGCAAATGGTAGACGCTTTGAACAGTGCCAAACTGATTGCAGGTATCAAAGGCGACGACCCTGCTGCTTTCGTCTACAACGAGAATGGTGAGTTCGATACAGTAATGGGCTTCCACGGACTGGAGTTCATCCTCTTCCGCGATGGTGCTAACCGCACATTGGCAGCTATCAACGCCGGTAAAGAAATCGCAGAAGGCATGACTTCTGTCAACACACTGGACGAGCTGGCATTTGCTGCCGCTATTTCAGGCGACCTTCGCAACATGACTTCATTGCTGGCTTATGGCTGGTTGGGCGACGGTGTTTCTTCTGACGTGAAAACAACTCTTGACAAAGCCTTCTATGTAGTACAGAATACTCCCCACATGGGTGTCAGTGGCACTGGCGTTTGCTATGGTGCTTTCTTGCTCAACAAGGGCTACGGCAACTCTTGGGGCAACACTATCAACAACATCTTCGTAGGTGGCTGCTCTAACATTTGCTCAGAGGTAGCTACCCAGAAGTTAGGTCAGGCTTACCGCGTAGCTATCGGTCAAGGTGGCGCAGACGATGCGGCTGACTACATCGAGTCTCCTTACAGCAAGCGTTCCTTCATCGACTACCAAGACAATATCTATTCTATCAAGAATTCTCTCTATGGTACTCGCGACATTACCGCTACTGCTCCTGTAGCCAACTCTATCATGAAGTATCTCCAGAACAACAACGCTGAGTTGGCTACCAAGCTCGACAATGCTCTGAAAGCTGCCCTCAACGCACTGGAAACAGCCAAGAACAGCGGTATTGCTTTCATCGACAATCCTGGCCATCCACAAGTAAAGACAGCTATGGACGCTGTTAACGACCTTGACGATGTGCTCAACGAAGCTGGTACTTGGTTCACAAAGCAAGCTGACAAATAATCAGTTACACTAATAATAGAATAATCCTACAACGTAACTCCACTCCAACCATAGAAGTGGAGTTACGTAAACTTATTTAAAGAGGCTTGTCCTTTTTATATACAAAAAACGAACTGAATTTTCAAAAGCAACAATAAAGACATGAAAAAGATTAACTTTTTTGCAGCTATAGCTGCTGTTGCCATCACCCCTTTCATGCTTGCCGCATGTTCTGACGACAACGGAGGCGACACTCCAGACAAACCATCAAGCTATGAGCCTGATGCCAACTATGTGGGAAAGGCTGTCGGCAACTTTGACGCCAGCGAGTGGTATCCAGGCGGCGAGGCTGGTACTACCAACAATGTGGCTGCCGCTTGCTATGAAGATGAAACCCCAATGATTTCTGCAAGCGCAGAACTGACTGAAGCTTTCCATGAAGGCGAGTTGCTCTTCGAGCGTCAATACACACAGAATACAGCGCCATACAAAGGTCTTGGCCCTGCATCAGTAAGACGTTCATGCCTCGATTGCCACCCAAACTATGGCCATGGCAAGCGCGTTGAGTCGTACAAGACAGCTTATGGCAACGGTAACGGCTATCTGCTCGTGATTTATCATCCCAACAGTGAGGGTTCCAACGACGGTCCTTACATCAGCGAGGTAACCGGTATGCCGCAAACACAGGCAGTATCTCCATTCAAAGCTCCTATAGAAGAAGACGGTGTACACATCAAGTGGGAAAAGATTACTGCCATGGAGAGCGGTCTTCCGCTGCAATTCCCTGACGGTGAGAAGTATGAGTTGTCCTATCCGGAAGTAACAATCGATGCCGACAAGTTCCACACATCACCAATGCCAAGCAACTATGCAGTGCGTCTGGAGTCTACCATCGGTGTAATCGGAACAGGATTGCTCGATGCTGTGCCAGAAGAAGAAATCAAAGCACAATACAAATCTGAAGCAGACTACTTCAAAAGTGCAGGCTTAGACGTTACGGAATATGTAAATCCAAACTTCTGGAACGCTACAACCGATGACTGGGGAACTGGTGCACTCTACACCACATTAGCTGGAAAGATGGCTGACGGCAGCGACGGTACAGGCAAAAAGATTATCAAGCGCTTTACCTATGCGCTGACCCGCGGTACGCTTCAGGATGGTCCCGGTGCCAATGCTATATGGAACATCACCAATGTTTCACGCCCTGACCGTTCAAAGCTCTATACTACCTCTGCCTGGGCGCAGGCTATGTCTGAAGACGCTGACGTGATAAATGCCATCAAGGCTGACCCGACATCACCTTACTATGCACAGACTGATGCTGAAATTGCCGAGAAAGTAAAGAACCTGCTTGATCCAAACACCAACCAGTTTGACAACAAATGGCACAACTTCAAGCCGGAAATGACCTCTGCACAGTTCTATTCATTCATGGTATGGCATCGCGGTTTGGCTATTCCACGTGCGCGTAACCTCAACGATTCACAAGTGCAAAGAGGCAAAGAACTGTTCAACCAAATGGGCTGTACCAACTGCCACCGTGCCAAATGGCAAACAGGCAGCGACAATTATTGGACTCCCGAGGCTATCGCAGACAAGCCATTGCCCCGCTACCAGAACCAAACCATCTATCCTTACACCGACTTTATGCAGCACAAGCTCTACATGAAGAACGATATTCACGGTTCATGGTGCCGCACCACCCCACTATGGGGACGCGGACTGTCTGCTATCAACACTGGTTCTGAAGACCGCATGCACGACTGCCGCGCCCATAATGAGATTGAAGCCATCATGTGGCACGCTTACAGCAAAAAGAGCCATGCATACAGTGCAGCACTGAAGTTCTACAACTTGCCTAAAGCTGACCGTGATGCAGTGGTGAAATTCCTGCAGTCTATCTAAGCTGCCGGTCTGCAATACAACAGGTATTACGCAATAACAAGACAATGGCCTTAACGTGTCGGATTACCTTTAACATCGTGACAAGGGCAAAAACACCAAGCCGTAGCTATAAACAGCCCAGTGATGAGCCACTTGACACATTGCAGAAGGTAACCGGCACATTAGGTTTACACTATCAAGCATATTGAAAAGGTGCAGCATGTACCTGACAACAATAAAGAAATTCACCTCAGATGTCTTGCATATTCAGGAGGACAAGGCGTGTATTATACATGCCTTGTCCCCTTTGTGCGTTAAGCAGCAAGCCGTAAAATAGAACTGAAAACAGCCTGACAATCAGCAGGCTTCGCATGACATCTCCACACATATTGACAAAAAAGATCAATAAAAACTTTTAATAAAAACCCTAAAAACAAAAACATTTATGAGAAAATACTTTTGTCTCGTGTCGCTGTTGCTCTGCACTGCCACTGCGTTTGTGGCTTGTTCAGACGATGACAACAACTCTTCAACCAGCGGAAACACCCAATTGGAACCTGACGGGAACTATGTAGGAAAGGCTGTCGGCAACTTTTCTGCAGAGGAGTGGGCTCCAGGCGGTGAGTTAGGAACCACTAACAACGTATCGTCCAACTGCTATGAGGACAATACTCCCGCTGTGGAACAGCAGGGATTGATAGACAACTTCAATGAAGGAGACCTCATGGCAAGTTCCAAATACACACTGAACAAAGAACCGTACAAGGGCTGGGGGCCAATAGCTTCACGCCATGCTTGCGAAGACTGCCATGCCGGTGGCTACTCTCATGGCCACAGCCGCAGCAATTTTACACCTGAAAAGGGTAACGGCTACATTGTATCTGTCTATACGCCTGATGCTCCCGGCAGCAATGACGGACCCTTGGTAGACCAGCTTACTACCTTTACCATGACCATGGCACAGCGTCCTTTCAAGGCACCACTGGACCCTTCGAAGGTGGAAATAACCTGGCATGAAGAAAAGACCATGGAAAGCGGACTGGCAATGAAGTTTCCAAAAGACGGTGAAACCTTTTCCCTGCGCTACCCTACGGTAAGTATTCCTGAAGATGCCTTTAACACTGACCCTCGCCCTACGGGCTATGACGTACGCTTGATTGTGTCTTGCAACTTTCAGGGTCTGGGCTTGATTGATGCCATTGACAACGAATCGCTGGAGGAGCAATACAAGAAAGAGGCGAGCTATGGCGTTGAGCTGAACCCGGAGTTTTGGGACAACAATGCAAAGAAGCTCAAAGACGATGCTTATGCAGAAGATTATTTCGGCAGGAAATTCGTCAAGAGATTCAATTATGACCTGCTTGAGGGCTGCCTGCAAAATGATGTGGCCCTTTGGGATGAGTTGAATGTGCTGCGATCAGACATCCACCACATCTGCTCTACCACTCCATGGGCCAAGGCTATGGCCAACGATGAGGAGGTAATCAGCTATATTATGGAGAACGGAAAAAGCACAGACTCCCCCGTACACCCTTACTATTATGACGGAACCAAGGAGGGAATAAAAGAGGCTTTGTCTTATCTGCTGTCGCCAGAGGACAACGTTAACCTCTACGACAACAAGTATTACAACTTCAAGCCTGAGATGAGCGACAACCAATACCACTCATTCATGATATGGCATCGCGGCATTGCTGTGCCCAGAGCACGCAATCTGAATGACAAGACAGTACAGCGCGGCAAGGAGTTGTTTACCGAAATGGGCTGCACCAACTGCCACAAGCCATCTTGGACCACCGGTGCCGACAACTATGGACGCTCCAAAATCTTGGAGGGAAAGCAGCTGCCTCAGTATGCCAACCAGAAGATTTACCCTTACTCTGACTTTGTACAGCACAAGTTGTGCATGAAACAAGACATTCACGGCTCATGGTGCAGAACCACACCGCTGTGGGGCCGCGGTCTCTCTCTGATTAACAGCGGACGCGAAGACCGTCTGCATGATGCCCGTGCCCGCAATGAAATAGAAGCTATCATGTGGCACTGCTACAGCAAGAAGAGCCAAGCTTACGACAGTGCGGTGAAGTTCTACAACCTGCCTAAGGCCGACCGCCAAGCCGTGGTCAACTTCCTGCGCTCTATCTAAACATCTGAACTGATTATATTATACCCATATAGAAGTCTGCCTTGATGCAGACTTCTATATGTATAGTTTGCTGACTGTATTGGGATTAAACACCAAGAACAGGATAACAGAGACCTTGCATTTCACATTCAGGTCTGTTTTTACACCTACACATGCAAAGATTATGAAGAAATATATCAAGCTTTCAGTTTTCATTTTCTATCTTATTATACTTATCTGTATGGCTGTTGCCACGGTAATAGAGAAATATCAAGGCACAGACTATACAGGAACACACATCTATGGGGCATGGTGGTTTACGCTGCTTTGGGCCCTACTGGCAGTAGCTGCCATTGTGTATTATGTCCAGATGCGCGTCAGAAGATGTTCTGTCGTGCTGCTCCATACCTCGTTTGTAGTGATATTGGCCGGTGCTTTCATCACACACGTCAGTGCAGAGCGCGGCATGATACACTTGTATATTGGCGAAACAAGCGGCAAATACATGGTAGCCGACAAGCGACAAGGCATGAAAGAAAAGCAACTGCCTTTTCAATTGAAACTCAACAATTTCAACATTGTATATCATAACGGCACCAAAGCCGAACAAGACTATGAGTCTAACCTTACTGTTATAGACAACGGCAAGAGGGAGAACACGGTAGTGTCCATGAACAAGATACTCAACTATCGCTCGTATCGCTTCTATCAGTCGTCTTACGACCCTGACAAGCGCGGCAGTGTGCTCTCTATCAATGCCGACCCTTACGGAATACCTGTAACCTATACTGGCTATGGGCTGCTGTTTGTGGCGCTGCTGTGGATGCTGATAGACCCTAAAGGAGCCTATCGGCGTGTGCTTCGCAGCGACATCATGAAGAAAGGTGTCATCTGTCTGACAGCTTTCTTGGCTTTCGGACAGACCGCTCAAGCGACAACTGCCCTACCCAAGGAAACTGCCAAGCAAATGGGTGAACTATATATACTATACAACAACCGCATCTGTCCGTTGCAAACTTTTGCCATAGACTTTACAAAGAAGCTCTACGGCAAGGCTCATTATGGCGATTATACTGCAGAACAGGTGCTTACCGGCTTTATCTTTTGGCCTGACGAGTGGAGCAACGAGCCTATCATAAAGGTAAAATCGGGCGACATGAAAACCTCCTTGCAGTTGCCAGACTATGCTTCGGTAGGCACGTTTTTTGACAACAGCATGGGAGGTTACCGCATAGGGCCCTATCTGCAAGAGTATTACAACGGCAACCATGATGCTTTTCACACGCAATGTGCCGACATGGACGACCGCTTGCAACTGGTAATGGACCTCAGACAGGGCAACATCCTAAAGGTATTTCCGGTTACAGTAAAAGGCAACACCACTTGGTATGCCCCCTCAGACGACCTGCACGGGCTGCCCGTTGACGCCAATCATGCCGCATTCATGCACAATGTTTTCGGGCTGATTTATGAGCAAGCCACACAGGGCAACTATGCCATGGTGGGGCAGGTGGTCAACAAGATGCAGAAATATCAGCTGCGAAATGGAGGCCACTCGCTGCCCTCCGGCACACAGGTGGCTGCAGAGCGCCTTTACAATGGTTTCCCCTTTGCCACTATCTTGTTTATGGTCAACCTTACCATGGGCTTTCTCACACTGTTGGTAGCCCTTTATAAGCTGACCCACTGCACAGGCAAGCAGACAAGGCAAACTACCACTGTACAGCTGATTGACCGCTGGGCAATGCCTGTATCCGCTACCGTCATGGTGCTGTCGTTAGCTGCACTGACCTTCGGATTGGCGCTGCGCTGGATTATCAGCGGCACAGTGCCTATGGCCAATGGCTACGAGACCATGCTGTTTATGGCATGGCTGATTATGATTGTGTCATTGGTGGCTTGCCGAAGGTTCCACATATTGATTACTTTCGGCTTCTTGATGTCGGGCTTCTTCTTGTTGGTATCTCACATCAACCAGATGAATCCGCAGATAACCCATGTGATGCCGGTGCTCAACTCGCCCCTGCTGAGCATCCATGTGTCCATCATCATGCTGTCGTTTGCCTTGCTGTCGCTCACCTTTATCTGTGGAGTGATGGGCCTGCTCATCCGTGCCATAAGGGGCAAACATGCCGTTCAGTTGCACGACCAGTTGGAGTCGCTGCGTTTGCTCTCTGACCTGTTTCTATATCCTGCCTTGGCAGCCTTGGGCATCGGCATCTTTATAGGAGCCATCTGGGCCAATGTGTCTTGGGGAACTTACTGGGGTTGGGATGCCAAAGAGGTGTGGGGCCTCATCACTTTCATGATTTATGCCATGTCGGTACACCGCACCACCCTGCCTTTCCTGCGCAAGCCATTAGGCTATCATGTGTTCATGACCTTGGCATTTTTAGCCATACTGATGACCTACTTTGGTGTAAACTACTTCTTGGGAGGCATGCACTCCTATGCTTAAACCATAATCATACACATACAAGTCATCTCTTGCATTTAGGTCTATAAGCAACAGCTCCTTATTCAGGCACATTGCTTACAGGCCTAAATTCGTTATACAGCCTTATATCCATCCACACATTTTCATCTTCCATTCCAGGGGCTTCCCGATAGCTATGCAATCGCCTTGCAATAGCTATGCAATCGGCTTGCGATAACAGTGCAATCAGACAGCGATTGCATAGATATCGGAAAAGCACTTTTATTCTACACCTGCCAGACACCTGCCTATCACCCTTTCAAACCATGACAAGCAGGAGTGCAAGAGCCTTCAACTCAGGATCCATTTCATTACAAAATGATAAATAAGAAGATTTTCGAACCATTGGGATATTATCTCGAAAAAAATGTGTAAGTTTGCACTTAATTATACAAAAATCTTGCTACTAAAGATAAGAACAAATAATATAAAGGTATGATTCTTTTTTTCAAGACCCCTACGAAAAGCGTGATAGCAACAGAAGTTGACCATCAGCTTTCAACCGAAGAAATCAAAGAACTGTGTTGGCTCTATGGAGATGCCACACTGGTAGATGCTGACCATCTGTCAGGTTACTATGTAGGCCCACGCCGTGAAATGATAACACCTTGGAGTACGAATGCCGTTGAGATTACCCAGAACATGAGTCTCAATGGCATTTCGCGTATAGAAGAGTACTTCCCCGTAAGCAGCAAGGATGCCGCCCATGACCCTATGCTGCAACGCATGTACGATGGACTGGACCAAGACATCTTCACCGTAAACCACAAACCTGAACCTATCAAGCACGTTGCCAATCTGGAAGAATACAACGAACAAGAAGGTTTGGCACTCTCACCGGAGGAAATAGAATATCTGCACAAGGTAGAGAAGCAGTTGGGCCGCCCGCTTACCGACTCGGAAATATTCGGTTTCGCACAGATTAACTCTGAACACTGCCGCCACAAGATATTCGGCGGTGTATTCATCATTGACGGTAAAGAAATGGAGTCTTCGCTTTTCAGCATGATAAAAAAGACTACCAAAGAGAATCCCCACAAGATACTGAGTGCTTATAAAGACAATGTGGCTTTTGCACAGGGTCCTGTCATAGAACAGTTTGCACCCAAAGACCAGTCTACTGCCGACTACTTCCAGATTAAAGACGTGGAAAGCGTTATCTCGCTCAAGGCAGAGACCCACAACTTCCCTACTACGGTAGAGCCTTTCAATGGCGCAGCTACCGGCACGGGCGGTGAAATCCGCGACCGTATGGGCGGTGGCGTAGGCTCATGGCCTATCGCCGGAACAGCAGTTTACATGACAGCTTATCCACGCCTGGACGATTCTAAAGTAAACATAGGTTCAAAACGCGACTGGGAAGACATCTTGCCCGTGCGCAAATGGCTCTACCAGACACCTGAGCAGATACTTATCAAGGCTTCCAACGGTGCTTCAGACTTCGGCAACAAGTTCGGACAGCCACTGATTACAGGTTCTGTACTTACCTTTGAGCACAAAGAAGGCGATGAGAAATATGCCTACGACAAGGTCATCATGTTGGCAGGTGGCGTAGGCTATGGTACCAAACGCGACTGCTTGAAGAAAGAACCTCAAAAGGGCAACAAGATTGTTGTGGTAGGCGGCGACAACTATCGCATCGGCCTTGGCGGTGGTTCAGTATCGTCAGTAGATACAGGCCGCTACTCCAACGGTATAGAGCTGAACGCTGTGCAGCGTGCTAACCCTGAGATGCAGAAGCGTGCCTACAACCTGGTACGTGCCCTCTGCGAAGAAGATGTCAACCCTGTTGTCAGCATCCACGACCATGGTTCAGCCGGACATGTCAACTGTTTGTCTGAGCTTGTAGAGGAGTGCGGCGGCGAAATAGACATGACCAAGTTGCCTATCGGCGACAAGACCCTTTCAAGTAAAGAGATTATAGCCAATGAAAGCCAAGAGCGCATGGGCTTGCTGATAGACGAGAAGCACATTGAACATGTGCGCAAGATAGCCGAGCGCGAGCGTGCTCCGCTCTATGTAGTAGGCGAAACCACAGGCGATGCCCACTTCTCGTTTGTTCAAGGCGACGGCATCAAGCCGTTCGACTTGGACGTTGCCCAGATGTTTGGGCACTCTCCCAAGACCTATATGGTTGACAAGACCGTAGTACGCCACTATCAAGACGTTACTTACTCTGACAACAAACTCAGCGAATACCTCAACCGTGTGCTTCAGTTGGAGGCTGTAGCCTGCAAGGATTGGTTGACCAATAAGGTTGACCGCTCCGTAACCGGCAAGATTGCGCGCCAGCAATGCCAAGGCGAGATACAGTTGCCACTGTCTGACTGTGGCGTTGTAGCCCTTGACTACCGTGGCAACAAGGGTATCGCTACCGCCTTGGGACACGCTCCACAGGCAGGTTTGGCATCGCCAGAGGCTGGTAGCGTACTGTCAGTAGCCGAGTCGCTCACCAATATTGTATGGGCTCCTTTAGAGGAAGGACTCGACAGTGTAAGCCTCTCTGCCAACTGGATGTGGCCTTGCCGCTCACAAGAGGGTGAAGACGCACGCCTGTACAGTGCCGTAAAAGCACTGTCCGACTTCTGCTGCGCCATCCATGTCAACGTGCCGACAGGTAAAGACTCACTCTCAATGAGCCAGCAATACCCTGACGGCAACAAGATTATCAGCCCCGGAACCGTCATCGTTACCAGCGGTGGAGAAGTATCTGACGTGAAGAAAGTAGTGTCTCCGGTATTGGTTAACGAGCCCGCTTCTACACTCTACCATATCGACTTCTCGTTCGACAAGCAGCACTTGGGTGGCAGTGCCTTTGCACAATCACTCGGAAAAGTAGGTGACGATGTGCCCACTGTAAAGAACCCCGACTACTTTGTAGACGCTTTCAACGCAATACAGCAGCTTATCAACAACGGTCTTGTATTGGCAGGACACGACATCAGCGCCGGCGGTATGGTTACAACACTGCTCGAAATGTGCTTTGCCAACACCAAAGGCGGACTCAACGTTAACCTGAACGGCTTTGAAGGCGACGACATTGTCAAGATATTAATGGCAGAAAACCCTGGCGTTATCGTACAGATTGCCGACAAAGAGGCTGAAGCCTTTGCAAAGGTAATGGACGAAGCAGGTGTCAGCTACGCCGCTGTGGCAAAACCGGCAGACGCCCGTCAGCTCACCATTACAAAGGGCAATGACACCCAGACCTTTGACATTGACCAGCTGCGCGATGTTTGGTACAAGACATCTTATCTGCTCGACCAGCATCAGAGCATGAACGGCTGTGCCGACAAACGCTTCAACAACTACAAGAACCAGCCTTTACAGCTGCACTTCAGCGACCGGTTTACAGGCAAGCTCGCACAATACGGTATCTCTGCTGACCGCCGCACAGCCTCTGGCATCAAGGCTGCCATTATCCGCGAAAAGGGAACCAACGGAGAAAGAGAGATGGCTTACTCACTCTATTTGGCAGGTTTCGATGTAAAAGACGTTATGATGACCGACCTTATTACAGGCCGAGAGACATTGGAAGATGTCAACATGATTGTGTTCTGCGGTGGATTCTCCAACTCAGATGTATTAGGCAGTGCCAAAGGTTGGGCAGGAGCATTCCTCTTCAACCCCAAAGCCAAAGAGGCACTCGACAAATTTTATGCACGCAAAGACACACTGTCATTGGGCATTTGCAACGGTTGCCAGCTCATGGTAGAGCTCAACCTCATCAACCCTGAGCACGACAAGCGCGCCAAGATGCTGCACAACGACTCCAATAAGTTTGAAAGTGCGTTCCTCGGACTTACCATACCACAGAACAACAGCGTCATGTTCGGCTCACTGAGCGGCAGCAAACTCGGCATTTGGGTGGCTCACGGAGAAGGCAAGTTCAGTCTGCCTGAACCTGAGAGCAAGTATAACGTGATAGCGAAATACACTTACAGCGAGTATCCAGGCAATCCTAACGGCTCCGATTACGCTGTAGCCGGTATCTGTTCGGCAGACGGCCGCCACTTGGCCATGATGCCTCACCTTGAAAGAGCTGTCTTCCCATGGCAGAATGCCTACTATCCTGCTGACCGAAAGGGCGATGAAGTTACTCCATGGATTGAGGCTTTCGTCAACGCACGCAAGTGGGTTGAAGCCAACAAACACTGATACGGATAAAACCTTATAATGGGTTAAGGGTGCGAAGCCTATCCTGCGGGGAATTGGTTTCAGCCCTTAACCCTTCTTTTTTGTCTGTTCCGGCATTGCGTGTCATACTTGTTCCGCAGCAAAGGCAGTTGAATCAAAAGGCAATTGGACATGATTAGCGCAACAAAATTGATGAAAGGCAGAAGGCAATACAATACAACGAACCTTCAAGCACAATACAACAAGCCTATAACAAGCTAACAACAACATGAATAAAAGTTTTTACTTAGAAAGCTTCAAGATATTTTTCAAGATAGGACTCTTTACGCTTGGCGGCGGTTATGCCATGATACCCCTTATCCAAGACGAAGTGGTCAACAAGCATAAATGGATCAAGAACGATGAGTTTCTTGACATGATAGCCATTGCCCAAAGCTGTCCCGGTGTCATGGCCATCAACATCAGCGTGTTCATTGGCTACCGGTTGAAGAAGCTGAAGGGTGCTCTATGCACATCGTTAGGTGCCGCCTTGCCCTCATTTCTCATCATATTGGCCATTGCCATGTTCTTTCATACATTTGAAGACAACCGCATTGTGGCTGCCATGTTTAGGGGAATACGCCCTGCTGTGGTAGCACTTATAGCGGTACCTACCTTCCAGTTAGGCAAGCAAGCCAAGGTAACGGTCAACAACTGCTGGATACCCATAGGCTGTGCACTGGCCATCTGGATGATGGGCATATCGCCCATACTCATTATTATCATAGCAGGCATAAGCGGATATGTATACGGCAAATACGTCAAACCTACCGAACAATAATACTCATAGCATAAAACAGTCTGTTTACAATGATTTACCTCTATCTGTTCATCACCTTTTTTGAGATAGGCATCTTTGGCTTCGGAGGTGGCTACGGCATGCTTTCGCTTATCCAGAGCGAAGTGGTAACGCACCATCACTGGCTAACCACCAGCGAGTTTACCGACATTGTGGCCATCAGCCAGATGACCCCTGGTCCCATCGGCATCAATTCTGCCACCTATTGTGGCTACACTGCTGTTCACAATGCTGGCTACGGACCGCTCATGTCCATGCTTGGCAGCACCACAGCCACCCTTGCTTTGGTATTGCCTTCATTCCTGTTGATGATTTTTATTGTGCGTATCTTCCTGCGATACATGGACACGCCACTGGTAAAAAGCGTGTTTTCAGGGCTTCGCCCTACTGTTGTAGGTCTGTTGGGAGCTGCCACTCTGATGCTGATGTCGCCCGAAAACTTCAGTCTTCCGTCTGTCAATCCATGGCAGTTCTATATCAGTTGTTTCCTCTTTGTTGCCACTTTTGTGGGCACTTTCTGGATGAGAATCAATCCGATACGCATGATTTGCTATTGTGCTGTGGCAGGACTGCTACTGCTTTACTGACGTGGTAAAGCCTTGTAAGCATCTACGGCCCTGTCTCATGTTCCACAAAGAATTGCTTATTTTACACAGAAAAGACGGTGGATAATAACAAAGTGCTATTATCCACCGTCTTTTCTGTGTTGTAAGAAGGCTGCTATCGACGCGCTTCTACTTCCGCTTTAAGACCTTCCCAATGCTATATGAACGCCGTTCAAATCCGCTTTGAAGGCTTACATGCAGTTGTCTGCCTTCAGCGTTACAGGCATTGTTCTATGATGTCCATATCAAATCCCCTGCCCATAGCAAACCTGATGAGTTTGCAGTTGAGTTCATAATCGCTCTTGGCCTTCAGCGTTTTGCGCTTTGCTGCCAACAAAGGGCGCAGCATCTCCACATACATAGCATCGTCAACCTCAGCCAGTTGAGGACCATACACACTGCTGTCAATGCGCTTCATGCGCAGAGCCTGCTCTATCTTGCGCCGTCCCCACTTGTTGTATCGTATCTTGTCGCGTATGAAGAAGCCGCAATAGCGTGCATCATCTATAAACTTTTCACTGACAAGTCGCTGCATAACGCGCGCCTGTTGCTCTTCAGGCACTTGCCAACGCGTCATCTTGTCTGTCATCTCCGATGAGCAATGCTCAGCCTGTGCACACAGTGTGGAGAGCTTCAAGTAAGCTTCTTGCTCGGTAACAGGTTTGGATTGGGATTGTTGGTAGAATGGTTTCATGGGCATGTTTTACTTCCTTTACCGTTTATTTTCTTCCAAAGTCGGCAGGCACTTCGCCCCATTTCTTGGTCTCCCACTTCATGATGGGCACCTTATAGGGATGCGTAGCCAACCAGTGTTCCGCCCGTGCAATGACCTGATACAGCTTTTCGGTCTTAGGGTTGCGCTCCAACTTGGTTTTGCATTTTCCTTTGCTCACCCACAATATGGCGTTATAGCTGTCTGAATAGATTACCTTGTCGGTGATGCCTTTTTGCTCCATAAGAGCCAAAGCGTGTACAATGGCTAAAAATTCGCCTATGTTGTTTGTACCATGTACAGGCCCATAGTGGAACACGCGTGCCCCAGTCTGCAAGTCAATACATTGATACTCCATAGGGCCAGGGTTGCCACTGCATGCCGCATCTACTGCCCATGCGTTGGCTTTTACCTCCAAGGGCAATGGCAGCACTGTGTCATTGCGCCAGTCGGGCGGATTAAGAAAAGTGTTGTTTGTCATGCTTTGTTAGCTGTTTGCTGCCTTTAGACGTGGCTGTATCCCGCTAAAGACAGACAAGTAAGTAGGAAAAAAGACAAAGAGTCGAGAGGCTTCGCCCTTGTGCTGCACCCTACTGTCGAGTGCCTTTGTGGCCAAGCCTCTCAACTCTTTGCGTTATCATTAGTATATTACATGCGCTCCGGCATCTCAATGCCGAGCAGTGCCATACCGTTTTTCAGTATCTTTGCCACGTTGCGGGCTATTACCAGTCGCAAGGCTTTTTCCTTATCGCTGTCTGCGCCCAATATGCTGTAATCATGGTAGAACTGGTTAAACTCTTTGGTCAGCTCATAGCAGTAGTTGGCTATGCCGCTTGGACTGTAGTCTTTGCCAGCCTGCTGCACCGCAGCTCCAAATTCGTTCATCTTCTGTATCAGCTCTATTTCCTTCTGATTTACAGCGTATGTATCGTCCAAAGCCTCTGGAATGCTGATGTTTTGCCCGGCAGCTTTACGCAGAATGCTTCTGATACGAGCGTAAGTGTACTGGATGAAAGGACCTGTATTGCCGTTGAAGTCAATACTTTCGGCAGGATTGAACAGCATGTTCTTGCGCGCATCTACCTTCAGTATAAAGTATTTCAGTGCGCCCATGCCTACAATGCGTGCCACATTGTTACGCTCTTCCTCAGTCATGTCGTTGAACTTGCCCAATTCTTCGCTTGTCTTGCGTGCATCTGCCACCATTTCGGCTATCAGGTCATCGGCATCCACTACAGTGCCTTCACGGCTTTTCATCTTGCCGTTAGGCAGTTCTACCATGCCATAAGAGAAGTGTACCAGCTCTTTTCCCCACTTAAAGCCTAAGCGGTCGAGCAAGATAGAAAGCACTTGGAAGTGATAGTTCTGCTCATTGCCCACTACATAAATCATCTTGTCAATGGGATAATCCTGAAAGCGCATCTCAGCGGTACCGATATCTTGGGTCATATACACTGATGTTCCGTCAGAACGGAGCAGCAGTTTCTGGTCCAGCCCCTCGTTGGTGAGGTCTGCCCACACGCTGTTGTCGTCTTTGCGGAAGAAAAGACCTTTCTCCAAGCCCTCTTCCACCTTAGCCTTGCCTTTCAGATAGGTCTGCGACTCATAGTAAATCTTGTCAAAACCTACACCCAAAGCCTTGTAAGTCTCGTCAAAACCTGCATATACCCAAGAGTTCATCTTCTGCCAAAGGGCGCGCACTTCAGGGTCGTTGTTTTCCCATTTTACCAGCATAGCGTGAGCCTCTTTTATCAGAGGAGCCTCATCTTTGGCTTTTTTCTCAGCAGCTTCTTCGTCCATGCCTTCAGCCATATATTGTGCTTTGAGCTGCTTTACCTCCTCACGGTAATGCTTGTCAAAGGCTACATAATAGTCGCCTATCAGGTGGTCGCCCTTCTTGCCGCTTGACTCCGGTGTCTCGCCGTTGCCCCATTTGAGCCATGCCAACATGGACTTGCAGATATGAATACCACGATCATTCACAATGTTTGTCTTCACCACCTTGTTGCCGTTAGCCTCCATGATTTGTGCCAATGACCAACCTAACAGGTTATTGCGCACGTGTCCCAAATGCAGAGGCTTGTTGGTGTTAGGCGATGAATACTCTATCATAACCAATGGAGAGTCTGCGGTAGCCGCTTTCTCGCCAAACTTCTCGTCTGCATTGATGCCATTCAGCAAGGTTAGCCATGCGTGCTGTGCGATAACAAGATTAAGGAAGCCTTTTACTACATTGAAAGAGGCTATGTTGTTATCGTTAGCCGCCAGCCACTGTCCTATCTCTTGGGCGGTATCTTCAGGTTTTTTCTTGGATATTCTGAGGAAAGGGAACACCACTAAAGTAAGGTTTCCCTCAAACTCTTTCTTGGTTTTCTGCAACTGTACCATCTTCTCCGGCACGTCTTGTCCGTAGAGTTCTTTTACGGCCTTGATGACAGCGTTGCTTATTTCATTTGCAATATTCATCTGTATTCTGCTTTTTGTTTGATTATTTTGATTGCAAAATTACTAAAAATAAGTAAGAAAAGCCCACAGTACAGGCTTTTTTTAGACCATTAGCGGGCTTTTTGCCACAGCCCACCCCTCTGCTTTCAGTAGCCAATACTGCATGAAGCCAACACCCCGTCCGTAGCCACTGAAAACAAGCCATTACTGCCCTTGTCAATCCGTCCTTTTACTATGGACTACCAAAAGCACTGCAACTGACTTATGAAAGCACTGCAACTGACTTATGAAAGCACTGCAATCGACTTGCAATAACAATGCAATCAGATGGCGAAAGCAATGCAATCACAAGCCGATTGCACTGCTTCTGCCATTAGAAAAACATCAGCAAAATTTATTCGACCTATACAGTTAAAATATTTAATGTATCAGCCACCAACCATATACTTCCCAAGTTGTCTGTAAAAACAATACAATTTTTCACGAATAAATCTTTTCTTTTAATAGAGTCCTCATCAATCGATAATATGTTCAACTCCCCACATTGCAAAAATTTGCCTGTCTTGAATATTTTTCCGACCTTTGCATAAAAGTCGGCATATCCATGCCTTTACTAAAGAATACCAACAAGTAAAAACAAAAAGAAAATCATTCACATCTAAAAGGCAAAACAAGAAATGAAACAGAAAATCTTAACTCTGGCAATGCTTGCCTTCTCAGCAAGCCTATCTGCACAAGACAAAGTACGAAGCATATCAGTTGAAGCATTTGGAGCGCAGAATACCATCGGCATCAACTATGACAGCCGTTTCAAGGGCAACGCAGGATTGGGCTATCGCATAGGTATCGGCTATGGCTATGGTGATAATTCAAGCTGGTTTGACCAAAATATCAAGGCGTGGGCATACCATTGGAGTTAAACTATCTATTGGGCAAGAAACACAGCAAATTAGAGTTGGGCTTCGGTACCAGCCTTGGCGTTTACCGTGTAAAGGAAACAACATGGCAGTATGAGGAGCCAACGCCTCCCGATACAGAAGGCGTATTTGAGCCATGCACCTCGCAAAGCACGCATTTCGGCTATTTCCTCTTCGGTGATATTGGCTACCGTTACCAGCGCGACAACGGTTTCTTGTTTCGTATAGGTATATCGCCCTCCTTCAATTTTGGCGACAAAAACGGATTAGAGAAGTCTGCCTTTTATCCATACATAGGCTTAGGCTGGTCATTTTAGACAGCAGTGATTGCATATTAAACTTAAAAATGTAGTTTATTATATATCCAAACAGCCATCAACCTGTATGAGGTCGATGGCTGTTCTTCTTTGTTTTTCTTTTTCGTATCAATGAGCCACAGTCAGTTTTACCACGTCTCCTGCCTTTGTATCAATGTCATACAGTTGCTCTCCGCTTCTAACAGAGGCTGCATGAACAGTGTCTACTGCCACATAATGGCCGTCTTGCAAGCGTGTAACCGGCATGGTATAGAGGTCAAACAGCGGGTTTGGATTGCTACCTTCAGCCGTTTTCAGCACATGCGTAGCAGAAACAAGTGGCGTGGTGGTGCGCAAGCGCAGATTGCCTCCAATGGAAGAACGAATGCTGACAGATACCAAGCGCCCCTTGCGCCATGTCATTTGGTCTATCACAAAGCCTCCTGCCGTGCGCAAGCCACTTACTTCACCCTCTTGCCATTCTTGCGGAATGGCAGGCAACAAGTTGACACAACCGTCATGACTCTGCACCATCATCTCGGCAATGCCTGCCGTACAGCCAAAGTTTCCGTCTATCTGGAAAGGCGGATGCGCATCAAACATATTGGGATAAGTGCCGCCATCCTGCCCTTTCAAACGGTCAACGGGCACCAAGGTCAACTGGTTCTTTATCAGTTGGTAAGCATGATTGCCATCAAAGCAGCGCGCCCATAGGCACACTTTCCAGCCCATGCTCCAGCCCGTAGAGGGGTCGCCACGCTGAATGAGTGATGTCTTTACTGCCTCATAAGCCGCCGGCGTGCGATAAGGTGAGATGAGCGTACCGGGATAGAACGCCCACAAATGCGACACATGGCGGTGATGGTCTTTCGGACTGTCCCAGTCATCAGCCCACTCCTGCAACTGTCCATACTGTCCGATACGCAGCGGCATGAGCTGAGAGCGCAGGGTGAGCAGCGTGTCTGCAAACAAGCTGTCGGTAGCCAACAGCGTAGCGGCAGCAGCAGTATGGCTGAACAGGTCTGCCAACAGCTCGTTGTCCATCGTAACTCCAGCAAAGAGATTGGTGCCCCGCTTAGGTGCGGGCGAATTTTCGGGCGACACAGACGGGCACACTACCTTGTAGCCATTGCGCGGGTCAGTGGTCAAGAAATCTACAAAGAAGGTGGCAGCTCCCTTCAACAGTGGATAAGCACGGCTCAGAAATTGCTTGTCGCCAGTGTAGAGCCATCGGGTCCACAGGTGTTGGCACAGCCATGCGCCCGACATAGGCCACGCCCCACTATACACTTTATCCACTGCCCCCGTCATGCGCCATAGGTCTGTATTGTGATGTGCCACCCATCCACGGCAGCCATACATGCGGCGTGCAGTCTCGGCTCCTGCCTCACTGAGCTCTTCTATCATCTTGAATAAAGGGTCGTGCAGCTCGCTCAGATTGGTTATTTCTGCCGGCCAATAGTTCATCTCCGTATTGATATTGGTAGTATAGCGACATTTCCAGGCAGGATTAAGGTTTTCATTCCATTTACCTTGCAAGTTGGCAGGCTGGCAACCTGGCTGCGATGAGCTAATCAACAGGTAACGTCCAAACTGGAAATAGAGTGCGACCAACTGGTTATCGGTAGCAGTAGAGAAATCGCGTATGCGCTCGTCGGTAGGCTTCTTTGTAAAATGATTGTCGCCAAGGTTCAGCTTCACCCTGCCAAACTGTTGCTGATAAAGAGCTATATGCTCATGCTTGGCTTGTTCATAAGGCTTGCTGCTGGCTTTCATATAGGCTGCCACACGCGCCACAGGGTCGCCACTGATGTCATTATAATTGACAAAATTGGTGGCCATAGCCACATAGAAAGTTACCTCATCAGCCCCTTTCACCGTCAAGGTGGTGTCTGTACAGCTCACACTGCCACCCTTGTTAACCACCTTGGCACTGACAACAAAGCGCACCTTGCCCGGCACACTGTCGGCAGCGGCAGTACTGGTGCCGGTCATGGTCAGCACTTGATTTTTGCAACTGCGTGCCACGGGTTGCCCTTTTGGATAACTCAGAGAACTGGTAAAGCTTATTTTGCCACGGCGAGAAGCCGTATAACGCACTATCAGCAACTGGTCTTTGAAAGAAGTAAACGCCTCTTCGCGATAAGCAGTCTTGCCTACCTTATAGGTAACCACAGAGAGAGCGCTGTCTATACAAAGCTTGCGCACCAAACTGGTGTACTGCCGGTGATGCCGGAAAGCCACCTTTAGGCTACCCGCAGTCTGGTAAGCCGCACCAGAGCCCTTGTGCCACGGAGCCAGCAGTTGTGTCTCTGCCAGCCGCTGAGCCTCAACACTGTTGCCGCTAAACACCAACTGGCGCAAATGGTTCAAGTGCTGCAAGGTTTGCGGATTATAGTTAGTATAAGGCGAACCCTTAGAAATGGTTTCTTCATTGAGCTGAAACTCCTCGGTAACAGGATTGCCATAGACCATCGCTGCAATCCTGCCATTGCCCAAAGGCAACGCAGCATTCCAACTGGCGGCAGGCTTATTGTACCACAAATAAAGGTCATTGGCTGCACCCGCAGACAGCGACAACACAGCCAACAAGGCTAAAAGAAAAAGTCGTTTGTTCATAATCATGTCGTAAAGATTATTGTTTTCATAGTTCAAAAAAGTAGTTTTCTGCTGCAAAAATAGACATATAAAGTGTCTTTTGCGTGGATTATAATCCGCAAAACGTGTATTTTTATCTTTTCACCTCGCAATAATTGCTTTTTCGCACCTCACCGAGTGGTATATAAATCATATTTGTTACATTTGCAACAATTTTTAAAATCATGAGACACTACTTACTTGCTATTCTGCTGACACTGCTCTGTTGCCACAACAGCTGGGCAGCACCACATATCAAAATCACCCACTTTAACGAACTCAACGGCTTTGCACAGAGCACCGTTACCTATGCCATACAAGACCGGACTGGCTATATATGGTTGGCCACTTGGGACGGACTGGACCGCTACGACGGCTACCGCTTTAAACGGTTCAAGGCCCGCCCTGGCGACAACTCGCCCTTAAAGCAGAACCGCATCAATTACATCAGAGAGACAAAAAGCGGCAAACTGTTTTGCAAGGCAGGCAACGGCAATGTGGACAGCTACTATCTATTTGACAAAACCACTGAAAGGTTTACACCAACCCATATCAACAAGAATGAACCTAAGAAAGCCTACCATCCCACCAAGGCAGACAGCAGCATTGTCAACAGCATTGGGAAATACAGAAACATCAAGAAACAGCTGCTGCTGAAAGACCGGCAAGGGGGCATTTGGGTCTACTCGCACCGTGGATTAGACCGTATATCAATAGAGAAAACTCCCATCCAGCCTACACGCTACACACCGTTTGCCGAAGAAATTATATGCGGCATGATGCTTGACCGGCAACAGTGCACATGGATTGCCGACAAGAATGGCGTGGTAAGGATAGCCAATAAAGCAGGAAAGACCATAGGCTATCTGGCACCCAACGGCAATCTGACACCACAGATGAGCGTATTCGGCCATAACATCTATACACTCTATGAAGACAGCCACGGCTATATCTGGTTGGGCAGCAAGCCCGACGGATTGTTTCGCTTGCGCAAACGGATCGGCGGATACGCCATAGAGCACTTTGTGCATCAGCCTGACAATCCCCAATCGCTCAGCAACGACGAGATATATGACATCACCGAAGACGGCAAGGGACGCTTATGGATAGGCACCTTCAAGGGAGGGCTCAATATTGTGGAGCACCCACAAGCGCAACAGTTGCGCTTTGCCAACCTGTCAAAAGGCATCAGGCAATATCCACATCAAGCCACTGAGACACGTACCATGTGCCGTGTGGGACACATTATGCTGATAGGTACCAACACAGGATTGGTAACTTGCAATGCGAACTTGCCGTTGCACGCCATGCGCTTCTATCTGAATCAACGCAACCCTGCCGACAAAGCATCGCTCTGCAACAACCGTATCATGCGCATAGCATGTATCAACGGCACACAGATATACATAGCTACATGTGGCGGTGGACTGTGCAAGGTGGCTTCTTCTAACCTGCTGACCCATCACATACGGTTTGATGCCATGACTACCAACAACGGCATGGCGAGCGATGTATGCTTGACTATGGGCAAAGACCGCCACGACAAGCTATGGATTGCAGCTGAAGCGTGTGTTATGAGTTATGATCCTCAGACACAAAAGTTTACCAACTATATGGGCAGAACCTTTGGCAGCGACTTTGTGTTCACTGAGGCGCAACCGCTCTGTCTGCCTGATGGACATGTGTTGGTAGGCACCACGCAAGGCATTATCAACATGAACCCCATGTTAATGGGCAAGAGCCAGTTTGTGCCACAATTGGTATTCTCCTGTCCCAGCCATGTAAACCTGCCGCCGGAAGAGCACAACCTCAACATAGAAGTGGCTGCACTCGACTATAACAAAAACGTGGAGATACAATATTTCTACAGGTTGGAAGGCATAGACACTGTATGGAACAGTACCTCTGACAACCATATCAACCTCTATCATCTGCCGGCAGGCAACTTCAAATTACACGTAAAATCAACCAATGGCGATGGAGTGCCTGTCAACAACGAACGCATCATCTATATTCATCGCAAGGCTTTCTTCAGCGAAACGCCTACCGCCTGGATGCTCTACGGTGCACTACTGCTCATTGTGGTCTATGGCCTGTTAAAACTATTGGGACATATCAAGAAATTAGAAAAGGAAATCAAATATCTGAAACTCACAGGCAATGAAAAGTTAGAATACCTTAATGCACGTCTGCCTGAAATATGGTCAGACAGCAACAACACGGAAACAATAGTCAGCAACAGTCCTGCTGAACCCACCGACACAGACGAGTTTATCAAGAAAATAGCGCTGTCAGTACAGCAGAATATAGACAATGAACAATTCTCTGTAACTGATTTAGCCACCGAAATGGGTGTCAGTCGTTCTGTGCTTTACATCAAGATAAAACAAGCATTAGGCATTACTCCTAACAATTACATACAAAACTGCCGCATAGAAAAAGCGGCACAAATGCTCAAAAGTGGCAATGACAATGTGTCTAACGTAGCATATAGCTGTGGTTTTGCCGATCCCAAATACTTCAGTAGATGCTTCAAGAAAGCAAAAGGATGCACACCTACGGAATATCAAAAGCAAAACAAGAAGGAAAAAAACATTTGAACAGCCTTCAAATAGCGTTTTAATGCCGTTCAAACAGCATTAAAACGCTTATGATTCAGGTTATTTTCTTCAAAATACACAACCTCCTTTCAAGAGGCATTATCTATCTGCCGATAATAAAAGATACGGAATAACCAACAATACCACTGCTACCGGTGTCTGTTGGCACGCTGCTCACGATACTTGGCCTTCTGCTTGGCAGAACCACTGCCGTGTGCACCTGTAATATATTGCTTCTTCTTGGCCTTGGTTTTCACCTTTCCGCCAGTGCCCTTTGATTGGGAGGACTTCTTGAAGACAATACCTCCACCTGCTATTATATCATCAATATCGCTCATGTTATTATGTAGTTTAAAACATTATTGGGGCTGTCTGCTGCATCATAGCTTGCCTATCGCAATACAAATAACCCATAATGACAAAATTGTAAGAATGAAAAAAAAGGGGATTGGCACACGTATTCGCAACCAATCCCCATCAAATAATTTATGTATAAAGGGTGCATGCAATTATCCATTGCCATTGCCTCAACCTATCAATGATGGAAAAGACGAACGCCAGTAAAGGCCATTGCTATGCCATACTTGTCGCAAGTGTCTATCACATTGTCGTCGCGTACAGAGCCACCGGCCTGAGCTATGTATTGCACACCGCTCTTATGGGCACGCTCTATGTTGTCGCCAAAGGGAAAGAAAGCATCACTACCCAAGGCAACACCTGTATTCTTGGCTATCCACTCCTTCTTTTCTGCCATAGTAAGCACCTCTGGTTTCTCCTTAAAGAACTTCTGCCAAGTGCCGTCAGCCAATACATCATCGTGGTCTTCGCTGATATATACATCAATGGTATTGTCGCGATCGGCACGGCGTATGCCGTCAACGAAAGGCAAATTCATTACCTTTGGATGCTGGCGAAGCCACCAAATGTCAGCCTTGTTGCCTGCCAAACGAGTACAATGGATACGGCTCTGCTGGCCCGCACCAATACCAATAGCTTGACCATCTTTTACATAGCATACCGAGTTACTTTGGGTGTACTTCAGTGTTATCAAGCTAATAATCAAGTCGCGAAGGGCTTCTTTGGTAAAGTTCTTATTCTTGGTAGGTATGTTTTCGAACAAAGCCGGGTCATCTAACTTCACCTCGTTGCGGCCTTGCTCAAAGGTAATGCCAAACACTTGCTTGTGTTCAATAGACGCAGGAACATAGTTGGGGTCTATCTTTATAACGTTGTATGTACCCTTGCGCTTAGCTTTCAGTATCTCAATAGCCTCTGGAGTAAAGTCAGGAGCAATCACTCCATCGCTCACTTCACGCTTCAAAAGAGTAGCTGTGGCTGCATCGCAAGTGTCGCTCAAGGCTACAAAGTCGCCATAGCTGCTCATTCGGTCGGCACCACGGGCGCGAGCGTAAGCACAAGCCAAGGGAGAAAGCTCTATCTTCACATCATCAACAAAGTAAATCTTCTTGAGTGTGTCGCTTAGAGGTAAGCCAACAGCAGCGCCAGCAGGCGAAACATGCTTGAAACTGGCAGCAGCCGGCAGACCGGTAGCTGCTTTCAATTCTTTGACAAGTTGCCAGCTGTTGAGTGCGTCGAGGAAGTTAATATATCCAGGACGGCCATTAATAACTTCGATTGGCAATTCGCCTTCCTCCATATAAATGCGTGAAGGCTTTTGATTCGGATTGCATCCGTACTTTAATGCTAATTCTTTCATGCTCAATAAACGGTTTATTGCTGTGCAAAATTACAGTAAAGTTACTGTAAATCAAAATAATTGACTCTATTTTTTGTGCTTTCAACCCATTTCGCTTGACAGAAGCAGCATTTTACTTCATACTCCAACGCACACCGATATTGAGATTGAAGTTGAAGGGTTTATCTGTATACAGACTTTTCATACTGCTTCCATTGTCAATATAATAGTTGAGACCTGGCTCTGCATACACGCCCCAACTGCGGTTGAAACTATACTGTATGCCTGCTGAAACATTGACAGAAAACTGCGGCTTTGTCTCGGACACATCCTCACTGCTCTCGTTTATCACCTGTCCTGCATTCAAATTTTGTGTGGTGGCGGTGCCTTTGACGCATAACTCTGCCGCTCCGCCAGCTCCAGCATATACGGACAAGTGGCTATATTGCCACAAACGATAATTCAACTTCAACGGAACACCAATATACTGAAGCTTCTGCTCTATATTGGTTCCATACTCTTTATCGCCCGATTCGATGTCTGTTGTCAAGTTAGTATAGAACGCTCCAGACTCCAATGTCCATCTGTCTGCCAATGGAATATGCAGCGACAGACCTAATTTTACAGGTTGATGATGCTTTACCTTTACCCGATTGGAAACGGCATTAAAAGTGTTTTTAGCCGTGAAAAGTTCGTTGTTGGAAGCAACAATGTTATTGTCAAATACAGGATCACTCTGTGGAGCGTTTGCCATGTCACCACTTCCAGAAGCTGAAAAGCTGCCAATGGAAGTAAGGTTGGAACCATAGACACTCACCAATGCAGTGCGCTGACGACTAACAGCATGGTGCAGTCGCGCCTGACGGTCTGTACCCGTGGAAGAAAAAGCACTATAAGCAGATTTCTTGGCAGCAGAGTTGCCTGAAATATGAGGCTGAGTAGGCTGATTGGAAACAGGTTGCTGGGCTTGTACATCTGTGTTTTTGCCATTTTGTGAAATCGCTTTAACAGGATGTTGCCCTACTTCTGCCACTTTATCCTCAGCTTTTAATTGTTCTTTCTCCGCACGTTTTGCAGCAGCATAAAGGTTATCTTGGCACACTGTTGGTGCTGACTGATGCGCTGCTTGCACCGCTGCAGCCGCCAAACTTCCTTGCTCCTGAGCTGCAATGGTACGCTGACGCACCACTGCAGCAGTTAAAGAAGACACCGACTGACGGGTTACAGCAGAAGTAGTATCTGTCAAAGAGGATGAAGAAGATGCAGACTGAGCTACCGGCAAACCACCATTTGCAGAGTTGTCACCATTCTCTGTCTTTTCCATATACACCACTATGCCACCTGCTAAAGCCACACACGCAGCCACAGCAGCCACCCGACGCGTCCATAACGAAACGCTATGGGCAAGCGATTGAGAAGCATCAGCCTTGGAAGCGAGCATATCTTGCTGCCTCATGACTGCCTCTATGTCATCCCAAAGTCCCTTAGGAGCAGGCTGTTTGTCGTCAGACAACAACTTTCTAAGATGTTCTATCCATTGCTTTTCCATAACATTAATCGTTTATATGGGATTTTTTGTATTCATTGATAAACTTGGCTAACAGAGCTTTTGCACGCAAAAACTGCGATGCAGAGGAACTTTCGCCAATGCCAAGCAGTTGAGCTATTTCTTTATGACTTTTGTTTTCAAACACATAAAGGTTCAATACCATACGATAGCCGGGGGGCAACCGCAGTATTAAGTGACGTAACACATCAGGCGAAAGGCCTTCTACCTCCGGCTCTTCAGCTACATCCGGCAGCTTGTCGTCATACTCAACCAACTGCTTTGAGGCTGCTTGTCGCAGATAGTTTAATGCCTCATTGGCGGTAATGCGCAGCATCCAAGCCTTTAATGAGCCTTCGCCACGATAATGAAAGCTACCTATTGACGATATAATCTTGATGAAAGCATCTTGCAATATATCTTTTCGTGTTTCCACATCGGCTATATAACGGGCACATACGGCAGACATATATTCTATATTTCTGTCGTATAATGTTCGCATGGCTTTGCCATCTCCCTGCTTGACTTTAGCCAATATGTTTTCTTCTTTGTAGCTTCCGAAAAGTCTCATTGTTCTGTGCCATCTACAATCAGCAGTGCAAAGATAAACCAAAAGTTGCATATAAGCGCTACAATAACGGCCTATATGCAACTGGACAAGTTCTTTATTTCAATCTTGCAGAATAAGGAGCTGGGCTTGATTCAGCACTTGTCAAATCATATTTACGCCCTTCCAAGCTAAAAGTTACGGTTTTTTCGCCACTGAACGACAGGTAATGCAGTGCCAATTTTGCTTCTTTCTGAGGTGCCATATTCACGTCTTTCAGATTAAAAGCCACTAAAGCATCGCCCCAATGTCCCTTGGTATCGCCCATAGCATCTTGCCTAAGTTCCACTTGAAACACCCCGTCTTTAATGCCTTTATAAAGCAAATTGACCTTATGAGCCACACCATCATTACCCCAAAGGGTGCGCAAGCGGAGAGTCAGATAACCGTCTTCTGCCACTGTTGTCCAATCATCTACTATCTCTACGGCATCGTTTCCATACAGCTCGTCAACATTTTCTGAAGGGAAATTCACTATGTTCTTGGTAAGAATGCTGTCCATCCAGTTGACATATACGCTGTAAGAATTGTCAAATTTGCCTGCACCTGTCTGCCCATTGTCTTTCACACGGTAGCAATTTACCAAGGCTCTTACCTCCTTATTGCCATAAGGCGATTGCGAAACGTTGGCTGGCAGGAGTACGACACTATCGTTGAGCTGCATAAAAAAGCCTCCTTCCGCATTGGGCTTTACAGTTACCAACGCATTGGCAAAACTTGGATTGTAAGGTACATACACATCATCCGTATCGCAAGATCCTACTGTCAATATCGCCATAAAGGCTACTACTATACCCACAAACTTCAATATCGTTTTCATATTTTTCATGTTTTAAAGAATGATTATACACTAATAGAAACACTACCAAATAGAAAATCTTGCATGAAAAGCTCAAAAAATTGCAATAAAAAGCATTTTTGCCAAATAAAAAATACGGCAACACAAGTATCACGAAGCCCCTGTATTGCCGTATTTTAAAGCCATTCAGCGCGCTGATAGCCGCTTCCAAGCCTGTTTATTTCTTGATAATGTCTGCCTTTAGCAGTTCTGCACTGCCTGTAACCGGATTCAATACCAATTGTGTATCAAACTTTCTGCCAAACAATTCATCATTCAATTGCTCTGTTTTGCCAAACTGTGCAGCATACAATTCATAGGTGGCCTGCTGCTTGTTGCCTGCAAAAAGTGTTACAGCTATCTTTCCCGGCAGGTTCACATATATGCCACTGTTGTCTTTAGGCTTCTTTGTGGTTAGCATATAGTCCTGTATGGAAGGAGTAAGATGTTTGTCGGCAACAGATACATAATAAGGACTGCCACCCAAATCATCGGCATCAGTCATGCCCATCCATTTGGAAAAGCGGAACAACAGCTGCTTGTTTACCTCTTTAACTGGCACAAAGCTGATTACCGTTTCAGTGGTATCTTTTGTCGTTACGCCAGAGAACAGCTGCATCAAGGCACGCTCTTGCGTATCAAGATTGCCAAGCATCAGCTTTAATTGCTCCCCGTCTTTCGGCATAAAGTCTGCCTGTCCTTTGCTCAATGCACTCTTGCTGTCGCGTATGTCATAGATTTCCACTGCGCTGAGTTCTGCCATTTTTGCCGAACTTCCTGCCGAAAGGATATCTTCATTCATATAATCGTGAGGATTAAGCGCCTTGGGCTTGGCAGCAGGAACAAAGGGTTTGGGCCGGCTTACCTCCTTAGGAGTAGCATTAATGGCCAGCAACACGCCATTGTCATCTAACTGCAGCTTTTGTATATTGTGCTTACCATCGGTAGGAGCCATGTAATATTTAGCCGTGTCCCGTTCGCCAACGGTGTTCACTTTGATATTTATTATACGATAAGAGACAGCAGGTTGCATTTTCACATTTTGGAGTTTCATGTATTTCTCCGCATAAACAGCAAACTCACCTGGTGTGTATGAAGTTTTCTCCACTTGCACAGTGAATCGCATTTCAGTGCGTGGAAGATAATAACTTGTGCCCTCTTCAGCCTTTTTAAGGTTCTGAGCAGAAGCAACATGTACACCTGCCATCAAGAGAGCAGATGCCAAAAGAAGTTTTTTCATACGTCTATTGTTTATCAATTTTATTTCATTTATCAGTCTGAAAGCTACCTGCCTTTACGCCAACAATTGCTTGAACGCCTGTGGCAAGTATTTGATTATATCACCTGCCACCATACATTCCATGCCCACTTCGCGTGCTGCCAAATCACCGGCAAGGCCATGCAGATACATGCCTAACAAGCAAGCATCGTACTGTTTGTAGCCTCTTGCCAACAGAGCGGTAATGATGCCCGTGAGCACATCGCCGCTTCCTGCTGTTGCCATGCCTGCATTGCCAGTTGGATTGAACACGATACGCCCACTGGGCGTGCACAACGCAGAATAATGCCCTTTCAATATAATATAAGCATTGAGATGTTCTGCCAAATCACGGGCATTGGCCAAGCGCTCATAACTATCCGTAAAATGAGCACCGACAAGGCGTTCAAACTCTTTAGGATGTGGGGTCAATATAAGCCCTTTAGGCAGTTGTTGCAACCAAGCCCTGTGGTTGGCCAGTATATTAAGGCCATCGGCATCAATCACCATCGGCACTTGTGCCCCCCTTATTTGCGTTATCATGGCAATGGCAGAGGTCTCGTTCAGTCCTAATCCAGGCCCTATGCCCAGCGCATTATAAGGAGTCAGCTCCACGGCTTCAGAAAAGTAACATTCTTCTTTGTCTGCCTTGACAATGGCTTCAGGCACTGCCAATTGCATAATGTCATTGTTGCGGCGTGGCGTACACACCGTAACCTTGCCCACACCACTGCGCAAGCAAGCCCTCGTTGCCAATATAGCCGCTCCTGCCATGCCGTAGCTGCCTGCCACCAACAAAGCATTGCCCATGTCGCCTTTATGGGCAAAGGCATGGCGCGGACGCATAACAGATTGCAGATAGGCTTTGTCTGTCAAACTATAATTGGTCTTGATATGTGCTGTACCTTCCTCACTGAGGTGTATGTCGAGTATTTTCAACTCGCCTAAAAACTGCTGGTTCTCCGCAAAGAGGAAAGAGAGCTTGGTATTCTGCAATGTCAGTGTAAGGTCGGCTTCTATAATATTGGTCCTCACATTATAAGTGTTGTCTTCAGTCATCAAGCCAGAAGGCACATCAAGGCTTACTACCGTAGCTGCCGACTGGTTGATATACTTGACCAAAGAGGCAAAACCGCCAGCCAATGGCTTGTTCAATCCTGAGCCGAAAAGCCCGTCTACCACCAGTGTTCCAGCCTCTAACTTAGGTGGCTCAAATTCGTTGGTAATCTCATTAAAGCCCTTCACCAATTTCGCATCAACGAGCCGCTGCCTGTTCACGGAGCAATCATCAGACAACTTGCCTGTAATATTAAACAGATACACGTTTACCGCATACTGGCGTTCTGCCAGCATACGTGCCACTGCCAGTGCATCGCCGCCATTGTTTCCCGGCCCTGCAAACACTATTACGGGCATTGTGTTGCTCCATGTATCAGCTATGGCACGCGTCAGCGCCCGTGCTGCCCGTTCCATAAGGTCTATTGACTTGATTGGTTCGTTGTCAATAGTATATTTGTCAAGCTCATGTATCTGAGCACTTGTAAATATCTTCATCAGTGCAAAAATACAAAATTAATGCTAATCGATTGTTAATGTTTGGTATATTTTTAGTAATTTTGTGCCAAAATTTCAAAAAAGGCATTATGGCTAAGATTAAATTGCTTGATAAGGTGTTTGAGACATCTTATCCGGAAGAAGTTATTCTACAGCATGTCAAGGCTGTAGCAGACCGTATCAACAAGGATTTAGCAGGTAAGAACCCTTTGTTTCTTGCCGTACTTAACGGCTCCTTTGTTTTTGCCGCAGACCTAATGCGCATGATCACTATCCCCAGTGAAATATCATTTGTCAAGCTTTCATCTTATCAAGGCACAGCATCTACCGGCAAGATTACCGAAGTAATCGGCCTTAACCAGGACATTTCAGGCCGGGATATCGTTATTGTGGAAGACATTGTGGAGTCTGGTCTCACCATGAAGCGCATGCTCCAGACGCTTGAGAAGCATCATCCTGCTTCTGTACATATCTGCACACTGTTGCTAAAACCAGAGAAGCTGGAGGTAGACTTAGACATAGAATATGCCGCTATGGAAATTCCTAACGACTTTATCGTGGGTTATGGCCTTGACTATGACCAGCAAGGGCGCAACCTCCGCGACATTTACACCTTGGTAGAAGAGTAAATACAAACTATATTTTAAGTAAAGAGATGAAGAATATTGTTATTTTCGGTGCCCCAGGTTCAGGCAAAGGCACACAGAGTGACTTAATGATCAAGAAGTATGGCTTTGGCCATATCTCTACCGGCGATGTGCTTCGCAACGAAATCAAGAATGAAACAGAATTGGGAAAGACTGCCAAGCAGTATATTGACAACGGCCAGTTGATTCCTGATGACTTGATGGTCAACATCTTGGCCAGCGTTTACGACAGCTTTGGCAAAGACCACAAGGGGGTTATCTTTGACGGTTTTCCACGCACTATTCCCCAAGCCGAGGCACTGAAATCCATGCTCAACGAGCGTGGACACAAGATTGCTGCCATGATAGAGCTTGACGTTCCTGAAGACGAACTGATGAAGCGCCTTATCAACCGTGGTAAGGAGAGTGGCCGTTCTGACGATAATGAAGAAACTATCAAGAAGCGCCTGAATGTTTACCACAACCAAACTGCACCTCTGATTGACTGGTACAGCAAGGAAAACATTCACCATCATATCAACGGTCTGGGTGAACTCGACCGCATTTTTGCCGATATCTGCAACGTTATAGACAACCTGTAATATCACTTTGGTTGGCAAGTCAACAAGTTTGCGGACTGGTTTTTGCGTCATGCACGCCACCGCAAGCCAAGCTTGTTGACTTGTCAACTCTTTGTTTTGGCAGGTGCTGACTGCCGTTTTCCTCTCAACAGCGCCCACTCCACCATTTTTCCGGACCCGTTGGTCCATCGTTGCAGTAGCGACACCCCTACCCTATATCGTCGCTGCCACACCAAATTACAACTGTAAAAACTATAAAATTCTTATAATAATGGCCGAATCCAATTTCGTTGATTACGTAAAAATCTACTGTCGCTCTGGCAAGGGTGGCAGGGGCTCCATGCACCTACGCCATGTAAAATACAACCCTAACGGTGGTCCCGACGGTGGCGATGGCGGCCACGGCGGCAGCATTTATCTGCGTGGCAACCACAACTACTGGACCCTGTTGCACCTGAAATACCAGCGCCACGTGTTCGCTGAGCATGGCGGCAACGGCGGACGCGACAAATGCCACGGCACAGACGGAAAAGACCAATATATCGATGTGCCTTGCGGAACAGTGGTCTACAATGCCGAGACAGGCAAATATGTGTGCGACGTTACCTACGACGGGCAAACCGTTTTGCTGCTGAAAGGCGGGCGCGGTGGCCTTGGCAACTTCCAGTTCCGCAGCGCTACCAACCAGGCTCCACGCTATGCACAGCCTGGAGAGCCAATGGAAGAAATGACTATCATATTGGAACTGAAGCTGTTGGCTGATGTCGGCTTGGTGGGCTTGCCCAATGCAGGCAAGTCTACGCTGCTTTCTGCCGTCTCCAGTGCACGCCCCAAGATTGCCAATTATCCCTTTACTACACTCGAACCTTCATTAGGCATTGTGAGTTACCACGACAAGCAATCGTTTGTGATGGCAGACATACCTGGCATTATCGAGGGTGCCAGCGAAGGAAAAGGCTTGGGTCTGCGCTTCTTGCGGCACATAGAGCGGAACTCTCTGCTGCTGTTTATGGTGCCCGGCGATACTGACGACATCAAAAAAGAGTATGAAGTATTGCTGAATGAGCTGAAAAATTTTAACCCTGAACTGTGCGACAAGCACCGTGTATTGGCTGTAACCAAGTGCGACCTACTCGATGACGAGTTGATAGAAATGCTCAAGGCCACTACACCCGATGACATTCCGGTAGTGTTTATCTCTGCTGTTACGGGCCAAGGCATTGACGAGCTGAAAGATATACTGTGGAAAGAGCTGAACAGCGAGAGCAACAAACTGCAGGAAATCACCTCAGACGATACCTTGGTACACCGCGACAAAGACCTCAGTACACTGCCGCAAGAGCTGCAAGTGGAGGGTGAAGACGAGATAGAATTTATCGATGACGATGAGATAGAAGACGTAGACGACTTTGAATACGTTGATATTGAAGACGAATAAATACTTTTTATCATGCTGAAACCACAACTTACACAATATGACATATTCCCCGATGTATTGGCTTTTAGCACTACCCGCCACGGAGGATGCAGCACCGGAACTTATGGCGAGATGAACATTAACCGCTATTGTGGCGATGATGACATAGCCGTAGCACGCAACACGGAGGCTCTGGCACAGGAAATCGGGGTGGACAAGGCACGCATTATCATGCCACACCAAACTCATGGTATAGAAATCATGCAGATAGCTCCCGACTTTTTAGGTCTTCCGCAGTCAGTGAAAGACATGATTTTAGAGGGTGTCGATGGCGTAATGACAGACATCAAAGACCTTTGTATCGGAGTGTCTACCGCCGACTGTATACCTATTATTATATATGATCCCGACCACCACTGTGCGGCTGCCGTGCATGCAGGCTGGCGCGGCACAGTGAAGAGCATCGCGCTCAAAGCGGTAAGAGCAATGCAGGTGAGCTACAAGAGCAAACCTGAAACACTGACAGCAGTAATAGGACCAGGCATCTCTATGGAAGCCTTTGAGGTAGGCGATGAGGTGTACAATGAGTTTGCTGCTGCCCACTTCGACATGGAAGCTATCAGCTGCCGCAAGGACAAGTGGCACATTGACCTTCCAGCCTGCAACCGAGACCAACTGATAATGGCTGGACTGAAAGAGAACAACATTCAGATGTCGGGCATCTGCACTTACACCCACTCTGACGACTATTTCTCAGCACGCAAACTGGGCAAAGATTCCGGCAGAATATTTACAGGCGTGATGCTGAAATAAGGCATGGCAATGCCATACAGCACACTTATAACAAGGTATAACAAAAGCGGTAGCCTCTGTTGAGACTACCGCTTTTGTTATACTTTCCTTTGACTGCAAAGACCAAGACACATTCTTGTCTATTCTTGTGCAAGCTATTCCCCCCTTATTTGTCTATAAAATAAGCAAAGAAGAGAGCCGCTGCTACTGCCAAAGCCAACAACACTAAAAGGACATAGGTTATTTTAGCTAAACGCTTACGGTTTTTTGCCGCTAAAAAGCTGGCTTTCTTAAATTCTTCAGACTCATCCACATGATGATGATTGTGATCCATAAATATAATATCTTTTATCCGTTTCCATTACGCCCTCAAACTAATAATCACAACTATCTTATAACCAACAAATTAAGTATAAATTACATTCGGGGGGGTAATTTCATGTTTAAATTGCAACTGCAAATATACATAATTTAATTGGCTCTCTTACATTCTGACACCGTTAATATTTACTAAACAAAGTATTTTGTCCTTTGGTTTGACGATTTGATATGTCATTTTTACGGCTTTTGTAGTCAATCATTCCCATAATGCAGTTGTGATGATGAATTATTAACAGGTACTCATAATCATATCAAATAATGAATATTGATATATACGATTAATTTTGAACACCTACTTACTAATATGCCTCAAAATTGCTTTTGTCAAGCTTATGCCTGTGTTTCACTTTCCAAAAGCAGTGCAATGGGGTTCTGATTGCACTGCTTTCATCGCCCGATTGCACCGTTATCGCCTGCTGATTGCACCGTTTTGGGACGGCAAGAGCACTGCAATCGGAAAGCCCTTGCAACATACATGAAATACGGACAGATATCTTGCCTTTATCCAAAGGAACAATAGCCAGGAAGAAGACAGGCAAACCACTACCAGCAGTCAAAAGAAGCAACTTAGCGGCAATGCGACAAAATATCGGCCAATCTTTGCTTTAGCTCTAAAAAAAGTATTATATTTGCAGCGTTATGGCACAGAATCTTGTACAAACACAGGCTCAAAAACAGGTGCAAGCCCTCAAGCTTACACAACAGCAGATGCTGCAAGTGCATCTGCTGGAGATGCCGCTTACTGAGTTAGAACAGAGCGTTACAGCCGAGATAGACGACAATCCTGCCTTGGAGAGCGCAAACCCTGACGATGCACTCAATACTGACCATGGGCAAGATGATACTGACGATGCTGACAGAGACGAGGATTTTGACACTGCTACTGAGCGCGAAGAGCGCGAAGAAGCACTGGACGATGCTCTCTCCAACATCGGCATGGACGATGCCATGCCCGAACCTGCAGGTTATCAAGGCAGCAATAACCAAAATGCCGACTACGAGGAGATAACCTATGGCGACAAGATGTCTTTCTATGACAGGCTGAAAGAACAAATGGTAGACGTAGACCTCACAGAACAGCAGCAAGAGGTGCTGGAATATATCATCGGTTCGCTCGACAGTGACGGACTGTTGCGCAAAGACACCGACAGCATTGCCGATGAGCTGGCTATCTACCAAAATATAATGGTCAGCAAGGAAGATGTAGACAAGATGTTGCAAGTGCTGCAAACCTTTGACCCCGCAGGTGTGGGCGCACGCAGTCTGCAAGAGTGCTTGCTGCTGCAAATCAGGCGCAAGCAACCGTCTAACATACGCACACTGATGGAGCAGGTTATTGCACGGTACTTTGACGACTTCATGAACAAGCGGTGGTCCAAGGTGTGCCAACAGCTCAAGATGGACGACCGTACCGCCGGACAAGTCATGGCAGAATTGCTCAAGCTGAACCCAAAACCTGGCGCATCGTTGGGCGAGACCGAGGGGCAAAACATGCAGCAGATAACACCCGACTTTATAGTAGACACCGCCGATGACGGCACTGTAACCTTCAGTATCAACAATGGCAATGTGCCCGACCTGTATGTGTCGCCTGCCTTTGCCGACATGATGAAAGAATACCAAAGCAACAAGAAAGGCATGAGCCGCCAGGAAAAGGAGGCTCTGGTCTACGCCAAAGGCAAGGTGGAACGCGCCAAAGGTTTTATAGAAGCTGTAAAGCAGCGCCAGCACACCCTGTATGTTACCATGAAAGCCATCATTGACATACAGCGCAAGTTCTTTCAAGACGGCGACGAGAGCGAGCTGAAGCCCATGATACTGAAAGATGTGGCAGACCGTACCCATCTTGACATATCTACCATATCAAGAGTATGCAACATGAAGTATGCCCAGACAAGATGGGGCACATTCAAGTTGCGCCACTTCTTTTCAGACAGTGTGGCAACCGGCAATGGCGAGGAACTGTCAAAGCACAAGATACAAGCAGCCCTGCAAGAGCTGATAGACAAAGAAAACAAGCAGCGCCCGCTGAGCGACGATGCGCTGACAGAGATGATGAAGAAAAAAGGTTACCCCATGGCTCGCCGCACCATAGCCAAATACCGCGAGCAGTTGGGTATACCTGTGGCAAGGTTAAGAAAGCAATGAAAGAGAAAGAAATTATTATTGCCGCCAAGGTAATGAGTGTCGTATTCACTCCTTTCTATTTACCGTTAGTGGCACTGGTAGGCATGCTCACATTCAGTTACCTCAACATGCTGCCTTGGACCTACAAGCTGTTTCTGCTGCTGATGGTCTATCTGTTTACCATTTTCATACCTACGCTGCTTATACGCGTGTACAGACACTATCAAGGATGGTCGCTCATAGAGTTGGGTAACCGCGAGCGCCGCATGATACCTTATATCATCTCCATCGTGTCGTACCTGATGTGCTACTACTTCATGGCACTTACCCACGTGCCCCATTTCATGGGCAGCATACTCATAGCTGCACTGGTCATACAGATAGCCTGCGCACTGGTCAACCTGTTCTTCAAGGTATCTACCCACATGGCAGCCATAGGGGGTGTGGCAGGGGCGTTGGTAGCCTTTGCTTTTATCTTTGGCTTCAACCCCGTGTGGTGGCTCTGTGTGGTCATACTGTTAGGCGGTGTGGTAGGCACCAGCCGAATGATATTGCGTCAGCACTCTCTTCACGAAGTAGTGTTCGGTTTTCTTTTGGGCACGCTCTGTGCTTTCGTGTCTGTACTGCTGTGCTGAAGAGGCGGCAGCAGCACCTTTCTACAAGCTGATTATTTAAACACTATAACATTATGAAACCAATAGTAAGTATCATCATGGGCAGCACAAGCGACCTGCCCGTTATGGAAAAGGCTTTCAAATATCTCGACGAGATGCAAATTCCTTTTGAGGTCAATGCCCTGTCAGCACACCGTACTCCCGATGCTGTGGAGCAATTTGCCAAAGGAGCCAAAGAGCGTGGTATCAAAGTTATTATTGCCGGTGCCGGCATGGCAGCAGCTCTGCCAGGCGTTATTGCCGCATCTACCACCCTGCCTGTAATAGGTGTACCTGTCAAAGGCATGCTCAACGGGCTTGATGCCATGCTTAGCATCATACAGATGCCTCCAGGCATACCGGTAGCCACAGTAGGCGTCAACGGTGCCATGAATGCTGCTATACTGGCAGTAGAGATGATAGCACTTGCCGATGAACAAGTGGCAAAACGCCTTGACGACTATAAAGCCGGACTGGGAAAGAAGATAGAAAAGGCCAATAAAGACCTTGCCGAGATAAAGTATAAATTTAAAACTAACTAAAAAACCGTAACGTGAGGTGGCATCTCTCTTGGCTCTGCTGTGCAAAGTCAACAGGTTGCCACCTTCAAACTTTCTGGCCGGCAAGCATTGAACCCGCAACTGCTTGTCTGGCAGAAGCAATACTTACCAAAACACCTATTTACAGAATATATGGTTGACTTATTTAACTATAAGCGTCGCGACAGTGCCGAGGTGCAAGTGGGTGCTACCCCTTTAGGTGGAAGCAATCCCATCCGAGTGCAAAGCATGACTACCACCTCCACCGACGACACTGAAGGCAGTGTGGCACAAGCCGAACGCATCATCAAAGCCGGTGGAGAGTATGTAAGACTTACCACACAGGGCGTAAGAGAAGCTGAAAACCTCAAGAACATCAATGCACAGCTACGTGCCGATGGCTACAACACACCGTTGGTGGCTGACGTGCATTTTAATCCGCATGTAGCCGAAGTGGCAGCACTCTATGCCGAGAAGGTAAGAATAAACCCAGGCAACTATGTTGACCCTGCCCGCACATTCAAGAAATTGGAATACACAGATGAAGAATATGCAGGTGAGTTGCAAAAGATAGAAGACAAGCTTTTGCCCCTGCTGCAAATATGCCGTGATCACCACACAGCACTGCGCATAGGTGTCAACCACGGTTCGCTGTCAGACCGCATCATGAGCCGCTATGGTGACACACCGGCAGGCATTGTAGAGAGCTGCATGGAGTTTCTGCGCATCTGCAAGCGCGAACAGTTCAACAATGTGGTCATCTCCATCAAAGCCAGCAACACGGCGGTCATGGTACAGTCGGTAAGACTGCTCGTTGACACCATGGAGAAAGAGGGCATGAACTATCCGCTGCACCTCGGTGTAACCGAAGCCGGCGAGGGCGAAGACGGACGCATAAAGAGTGCTGTGGGCATAGGTGCACTGCTGGCAGACGGCATTGGCGACACCATCCGCGTATCACTGAGTGAAGACCCCGAAGCCGAAATACCCGTGGCACGCCACTTGGTAGAATACATTGGCCGCAAAGCGGGCCACATGCTCATACCCGGCAAAGCCTATGAAGGCTTCAACTGGCTAAAACCGGAGCGCCGAAAGACCACTGCCGTGGCCAATATCGGCGGGCAACATGTGCCGGTAGTCATAGCATCTGACCTGAAACACACCGACCAAGAACAACTGTTGGATAACCCGGACATGCGCCCCGACTATATCTATGTAGGCAGCAGCATGCCCGAGCAACGCGACAGCCAGCAGCAATACTTGATAGACTTCAATGCCTATCTGCTGCTGGCAGACAAGCACAACGTGTATCCCGTGTTCCCTTACAATGCCATGCCACTGCTTACAGGCATAGAGGCACCACTCAAATTCCTGGTACTGCAATTGGGCGCCAACAGCGATGAGTACTTGGCATGCCTGCGCCACCATCCTGAAGTAGTGGTAGTAAGCGTAAGCAACCATCAAAACAGACTGGGCGAACAGCGCGCATTGGCACATGAACTGACCGAAGAAGGCATTACCAACCCTATCATATTCTGCCAAACTTACAGCCACTCGCAAGAAGAGAAGGGCGATTTTCAACTGGAAGCGGCAGCAGATATGGGTGCATTGATGTTCGATGGGCTCACCGATGGCATCTGGCTGATGAACAACGGCACCCTTTCGGCTGCCGACATCAACACCACCGCCTTTGGCATTCTGCAAGCAGCACGCTTGCGCACTTCAAAGACTGAGTATATCAGTTGCCCCGGATGCGGCCGCACACTCTATGACCTGCGTGCTACCATAGCACGCATCAAGGAAGCCACCAAAGACATGAAGGGGCTCAAGATAGGCATTATGGGTTGCATTGTCAATGGACCCGGCGAGATGGCAGATGCCGACTATGGCTATGTAGGGGCAGGGCCCAAGAAGATTTCGCTCTATCACAACAAGGTGTGTGTAGAGAAAAACATACCTGAAGAAGAGGCTGTGGAGCATCTGCTCAACCTCATCAAGAACACGAGAGAAGAAAAGTAAGCAACAACACAGTCTATTGTGACTGATTACTTTGACATGTATAATAAAGGTGCCAAACCGCATATTTTACGGTTTGGCACCTTTATTATACATAGTATGATTAAAAATCAAACAGGCATTTCAACTATATGCTTCATTTACAACAACTGATTATTACCATTATTTCAATGCTCTAAATGAGCCTTGGCCCACTCCATGTGGCCATACTCAGTAGCTTCAGAAGTCCAATGCTCATTGATAGGTGTAAGCAGAGCCTCCTTTTCACACTTCAGCGTGTTCCATACTGCATAGCTGGTAGTAGGCGGACAGGTGTCATCATTGTACCCCCAAGTCATGTATGTCTTTGCTTTCACATGACGGGCAAAGTTTACCACATCATAATAAGGCAAGGTCTTCAGCACATCTTCCGTATAAATGCCCGGTATATTGCACAAGTGAGGATAACCTCCTGTAAGGCCTACGGCATACGCTGCCATATCACTCAACGCTGGATGATTGACGATGCACTGTGTAACACGGCTGTCCAAACCTGCCGCTACAATAGAAAGGGCACCGCCCTGACTGCCGCCCTGCACCACTACATTGCGGCCATCCCACTCCGGCAGACAGGTAAGCAAGTCTATGCAACGTATCGGCGAAAGGTAGACACGCTTCATATAGTAGCGGTCGCGACTGTCAATATTGTTCTGAAGATACCCGTTTTCCTTGCCACCAAAGGCACGGCTGATATCGTCAAAAGTAGCTTTCGGCAAGCGTGGGTCCAGTCCGTGAATCTCCATTTCCATTCTGATAAAGCCATTTTCGGCATAATACTTATGGCGCAAAGGATCTTTAATGGTTTTGATACCTGCACCGGGAGGACACAACACCACAGGACACGCCCCTTTGGCTGCCTGCTTGGGATAGAAAAGATAAGCATACACACTCTGGCGTTGGCTGTTCAACTGCACCTTTACGAGGTAACAATCCACCTTGTCTGTACAATATTCTTTAGCCAGCTCTTTTGTATAATACAAAGGGGTCTTGCGCATTTCGGCTATCTCATTGTGCCAAAAGTCCATAAAATCGGCAGGTTCTTTCGTATAAGGCTCTATCTTGTCCACCGAAAAGCCCACCTTTATATGATGACGATACACCTTGCCGTCCACCGTGGCGGTAAGTCTAAGGTCTCTGAAGCCAGGCTTCTTGCGCGTGCCCATGTCCACAATGCCACGCCCATTCTTCAATGTCAGCTTGCCTTTAGCGTCTGCCGACAGCATGTCATCACCTATCTCATACGTTACAGAGCAGTCTATCGGAATGCCATATTTATAAAATTGTACCTCCACATGCGCCCTCTCGCCCACTTGGTAGAGCCATTCTGCATGGTCGGGCACTGTAACCCATAAATAATCAGACCTATACGGATAATTTTCGGCATAGCAACCAATAGCCAACAGCCATGCCCAAACGATACAAAAGATTAGTTTTTTCATATTCAGTAGTTTATTTTCATTGCAAAGATAGTGCAAGGTGAGTAAAATGCAAAATAAAAAGAAGTGAAACAGATTTTTATTTTCATTTTCGAATCGCAGCCTATCTTATCAAAAGATAGTGCAAGG
>CALCVP010000009.1 GCA_937907705.1 uncultured Prevotella sp.
GCTGGCAGCGGAAAGCCGCTTAGCCTTTATCTCAAATTTTAACGAACTATTGTTTAATGCTTTCTGGCATTTTTTGATGCCACACTCAATGTTGCATGAGGCACAGCCCGTAAACGTTCTTTAGGTATCAGTTCACCCGTCATACGGTCAATGCCATAAGTTTTGTTTTCTATTCTTACCAATGCTGCTTCCAAACCTTGAATGAATTTCTGCTGGCGACTAGCCAACTGTATCAGTTCTTCTTTTGATTGTGTAGCACTGCCCTCCTCCAGCACCTTGTAAGTAGGTGATGTATCATCAACATCATTACCGTCTGCATTCATCAAGGAGCGCATCATTTGGGTATAATCACGACGCGCCAAACGCAACTTTTCATTAATAATCGTTCTGAACTCTTCGAGTTCTTCATCACTATAACGTGTTTTTTCTGCCATATTAGTTATTTTAAGAAAAACAATTAATAAGAACCTGCAAATGCCCAAAGAATTTATCCAGCATTTACGGGTTCTTTATTATTAGGAATTAGTTATTTTTAGCAACTGTAATATTTGCATTAAAATCATCAAAATTAACTTTTTCCCCATCATTTGGAGTAAGGTTAATGGCATCTGCCAGTACTTGTCCCTTAATATAGTCTTCGTACCCTTCAATGGCTGCTGCTATCTGCTCATTAGGCGAAACCGTAACATTGATGCGGTCTGTTATCTCTAATCCTCCTTCTTTACGCAAATTCTGAATACGATTAATCAATTCACGGGCCATGCCTTCTTTGCGCAGTTCATCATTCAGTTCCACCTCAAGTGCAACGGTAAGATTACCATCATTGGCTACAAGCCAGCCTGGAATATCTTCACTAATAATCTCTACGTCAGCTGCCTCTACTACTGCCTCTTGACCGTCAATATTCAGTGTAATAGTGCCAGTCTGCTCCAAAGCTGTAATTTCGTCTTGACTCAAAGCATTCATACGAATAGCAATACCTTTCATCAATTTACCGAACTTTTTGCCCATAGTACGGAAATTGCACTTTACTTTCTTTATCAACACACCTGTGCCTTCCACGAACTTGAGATCCTTTACGTTGACCTCATTTTCTATTAATTGTTTTACAGCCTCTATATGTTTGCGCTGTTCTTCACTAGTAGCAGGTATCATGATGCACTGTAATGGCTGGCGCACTTTTATATTTACTTTACGGCGAAGAGCCAATACCATAGATGTAATTTTCTGAGCCATCTCCATACGAGCCTCCAAATCTGTGTCTATCAGTGTTTCGTCAGCTACAGGATATTTTGTAAGGTGTACAGACACAGTATTATCGCGACCTGTGTTTTTTACCAAATCCATATAGAGCTGGTCTGCATAGAAGGGTGAGAATGGTGCCAACAGTTTTGCTACTGTCTCCAGACAAGTATAAAGGGTCTGATAGGCAGATAGTTTGTCTACACTCATTTCTTTGCCCCAAAAGCGTTTGCGGTTTAGACGCACATACCAATTGCTGAGATCATCATTGACAAATGCATCCAGCAAGCGACCAGCTTTAGTAGGTTCATAATCAGCAAGAGCACTGTCCATTGCCTTTACCAAGCTGTTTAGTTCAGACAATATCCAGCGGTCAATCTCAGGGCGTTCCTTCAATGCCACATCTGTCTGAGAATAATCGAAACCATCTACATTGGCATAAAGACTAAAGAAAGAGTATGTGTTATACAAGGTGCCAAAGAACTTCCGTCTTACTTCATCCACCCCATTGGGGTCAAACTTCAAGTTGTCCCAAGGTGCCGAATTGGTAAGCATATAGAAGCGTACGGCATCAGTACCATACTGTTCTAAGGCCTTGAATGGGTCAACAGCGTTGCCCAAGCGCTTACTCATCTTATTACCCTTGGCATCTAGTACCAACCCGCTGGAAATAACATTTTTAAAGGCCACGCTGTCAAAAATCATCGTAGCAATGGCATGAAGCGTAAAGAACCATCCACGTGTTTGATCTACGCCTTCGTTGATAAAGTCAGCAGGAAATGCCAAACCCTTTTCTATGGAATCTGCGTTCTCAAACGGATAATGAATCTGAGCGTAAGGCATGCTACCTGAATCAAACCATACATCTATAAGATCGGTTTCGCGCTTCATAGGCTTACCTGTTTCACTACACAAGATTATGTTGTCTACATAAGGACGGTGCATGTCTATACGGTCATAATTAGCTTGGGAATAATCTCCAGGCACAAAACCTTTGTCCTTCAATGGGTTACTCTTCATGAAACCGGCAGCTACACTCTTTTCAATTTCATCATTCAGTTCTTGCAAAGAACCTATGCAGAGTTCATGTCCGTCTTCATCACGCCAAATAGGAAGAGGCGTACCCCAAAAACGTGAACGACTCAAGTTCCAATCATTCAGGTTTTCCAACCAGTTGCCAAAACGTCCCGTACCCGTACTTTCAGGTTTCCAATTGATAGTCTTGTTCAATTCGACCATGCGGGCTTTACAAGCTGTAGAACGAATAAACCAGCTATCAAGAGGATAATATAAAATAGGCTTGTCGGTACGCCAGCAATGAGGATAATTATGTACATGTTTCTCTATCTTAAATGCTTTGTTCTCGCTCTTAAGATCCATGCAGATGGAAATATCCAAAGTTTCATCCTTGTCTGTAAGCTTCTCATCGTAAGCGTTCTTTACATATCGGCCTGCATACTTATTCCAAGCCTCTACATTAACGTATTTACTTACAAAATTTGGGTCAAGATCTTCTATTACGTAATACTTTCCTTCAAGATCCACTACTGGGCGATGTTCTCCCTTTTTGTTTATAAGCACAATAGGTGGTACGCCTGCCTTTTTGGCTACAAAAGCATCATCAGCGCCAAAGTTAGGAGCAATATGTACGATGCCAGTACCGTCGTCAGTAGTTACATAATCACCGGCAATTACCCTGAATGCACCTTCAGTAAGAGGCTTTATCATAGGCAAAAGTTGCTTGTACTTCATGCCTACCAAATCAGTACCTTTATAGTGGCCTACTATTTTATAAGGTACTACCTTATCACCTTTTTTATAGTTTTCCAAAGCTACTTTTGCACCTTTGGAATTAAGATAAGCAGACAGGCGTGCCTCTGCCAGCACCACGGTTTCAGGCTCTGCGGTATAAGGGTTATAAGTTTGCACGGCCACGTAATCGATCTTAGGGCCAACACATAAAGCTGAGTTCGCTGCAAGTGTCCAAGGTGTAGTGGTCCAAGCCAAGAAATAAGGTTTCCCCCATGCTGTCATCTCAGGTTTGGAATCCAACATTTCAAACTGAGCGGTAACAGTAGTGTCTTTCACATCGCGATAGCAACCAGGCTGGTTCAACTCATGACTTGAAAGGCCTGTGCCAGCTGCTGGCGAATAAGGTTGGATTGTATAGCCTTTATAAAGCAACCCTTTCTTGTAGAATTGTTTCAAAAGCCACCACAAGGTCTCTATATACTTATTGTCATAAGTAATGTAAGGATGGTCAAGATCCACCCAATAGCCCATTTTTTCTGTAAGAGAGCGCCACTCAGCAGTAAATTTCATGACATTCTGACGGCATTTTTTATTATAGTCTTCTACAGAAATATATTTTTTTGATTCTTTATTATCAATATCAGCCTTAGTAATGCCTAACTCTTTTTCTACGCCTAACTCTACTGGCAATCCATGGGTATCCCAACCTGCCTTGCGGTGTACTTGGTATCCCTTCATCGTCTTGTAGCGGTTAAACGTATCTTTGATTGTACGAGCTAAGACATGATGTATGCCCGGATGTCCATTTGCAGAAGGAGGACCTTCAAAGAATATAAACTGCGGACAGCCTTCACGCTCTGTTATCGATTTGTGAAACACATCATTTTTGTTCCACTCTTTCAGCACACTTTCATTGGTCTCTGTAAGATTCAAGCCCTTGTGCTCGGCAAATTTATTGGCCATATAGATATATTTGTTTATATTTTACATTCTCATACCGCATCTTTATTATGCAATGACACAACCAATCTGCGATATTTCCATTACTTATTTTGGTCGGCAAAGTTATATAAAATCAATGTAAAAAACGAATAAATTAAAAAGAATAACGCATTTACACCTTAACGAGTTCTTCATAAAGAAGAAAATCATTACTTTTGCAAGAGATTTATAATTTGATTTTAAAGAATGAACACTCAAGACACTATTTGCGCCATCGCGACTGCACAAGGTGGCGCCATAGGTATTATACGCGTATCAGGAAAAGACGCATTAGCTATTTGCGACCGTATATTCAAGCCATTAGGTAGCAACAGACAGCCTCTTTGCCAAAGAGCGCCCTACACCATTGCTTTTGGACGCCTAGAAGACAGCAATGGCTCTGCAATAGATGAGGTATTGGCCAGCGTTTTCATAGCTCCTCATTCCTATACGGGAGAGGACTCTATAGAACTGTCATGCCACGGTTCTACCTATATTCTACAACGCGTCATGCAACTACTTGTGGAAAATGGCGCGCGACCTGCAGGACCTGGCGAATACACGCAACGAGCTTTTCTGAACGGAAAGATGGATTTAAGTCAGGCAGAAGCTGTGGCCGACCTTATTGCATCCAACTCTGCTGCTGCCCACCACATGGCCATGAGCCAAATGAAAGGTTCTTTTAGCAAAAAGCTAAAAGATTTACGCGGCAAGTTGCTGCATATCACTTCCCTATTGGAGCTGGAACTTGATTTTTCTGACCATGAAGAACTGGAATTTGCAGACAGAAGCAAACTGTGTCACCTTGCAGAACAGACAAAAATGGCAATAGAAGAACTTGCACAATCTTTCAAATTGGGCAATGCCATCAAGAACGGCATTCCCATAGCAATTATAGGTGAAACCAATGCAGGCAAGTCAACCTTGCTTAACCTGTTAGTGGGCGAGGAAAAAGCCATCGTCAGCACCATTCACGGTACCACACGCGACACCATAGAAGACGTCATGAACATTGACGGGACAAATTACCGCTTCATCGACACTGCTGGCATCCGAGACACCAAGGACATAATTGAGAAAATAGGCATTGAACGCTCTCTACAAAAAATTAAGCAAGCCGAAGCCGTTTTTCTCATAATTGACGTTACCGATGCTGAAAGCCAGCTCAAGGAAATGTCCAATAAGGTTTTACCGCTGTGCAAAGACAAACATATCTTCGTCATTTTCAACAAGACGGATCTTGTCCCTTCATTCATTCCATCCCTACCATCCTGCTTTCCTAAAGACACTATCTGCATCAACATGTCAGCAAAATTAGGAAAAGGCAGTGATACTTTACACCATGCGCTTACTTCTACTTTTGGGCAAATATTACAGACCGATAATACCGTTATCGTAAGCAATATCCGCCACTACAATGCGCTTCATGCCGCCATTAAGGCGATTTCAAGAGTACAAAAAGGCTTGCAGATTCATCTATCATCAGACATCATCAGTCTTGACCTTCGCGATTGCCTTTTCTACCTTGCAGAAATTACCGGCAGCGAAATTACAACAGACGAAGTATTGGGAAATATCTTCAAACATTTCTGCATCGGCAAGTGATTGCCGATTACAAACACTCAACAAATCTCACATTCTATAGTTAAAGCGCTCACACCGAGCGCTTTTCTTGT
>CALCVP010000010.1 GCA_937907705.1 uncultured Prevotella sp.
CTTAGAGAACTATAAAGTTACTGATAATCAGCCATTTAACCAAATTTTATTAGTTATATTACGTTAATTAACTCTCTCATTTTCAAACGATTACATTAGAATTAACAGAGTATTATTATAATATTGAATAGATATTTAATACAAAGGATAATGAAAAAACAAATATTATTATTAATTTTTATTTTTGTTCAATTGGCAATTTTTGCTCAATATAAAAAGTCTGTTTCCATTTTAGGTGATTCTTATTCAACTTTTGAAGGTTATGTAACACCTGCCACAAATGAACTTTGGTATTATGCACAGCATAATAGCAGTACAGATGTGAATAGTGTTACACAAACGTGGTGGCATGAATTTATCAAAAATAATGGATATCGGTTATGTATAAATAACTCATATAGTGGTTCGACCATAGGCTATTATGGTTATTCTGGAAATGACTATTCTAAACGTTCTTTTATAGAACGGATGTTTAACCTTGGCTGTCCTGATATTATTTTTATATTTGGTGGTACAAATGATAGCTGGGCAAAAGCACCTATAGGAGAATATAAGTATGAAAATTTCAGAAGAGATGATTTCTTTTCTTACAGGCCTGCATTGGCATACCTTTTAAAATCAATGAAAGAAAGGTATATTAATGTGGATATCTATTTTATAATTAATAGTGGTCTTTCAGATGATATAACTAAATCAACAATAGAATTGTGCAAATATTATGGCATACAATCTATATTATTGCATGATATAGATAAAAAAGATGGACACCCTACAATTAAGGGACATTCTCAAATATCTGCACAAATAGCTAACCAATTGTGTAAATAAATGTCATTTTGACATATTTATATTGTTGCTTTATTAATTAAATGGTAAATTATTTGTGTGTATAAATTATAATTATTACTTTTGCATCAATGAAAATAAATAAATTAAAATAATATGGTGTATATAATTAACATATTGCGTAGTTTCTCTATTCTGCCATTAGTGATTGGAAGTGAAAAGCGCGTTTGGTGTTAGTTGGCATTTAATCAAAACCTTTCTCACTTCCATGTGAGAAAGGTTTTTTTATGACGTAATCATTATATAAAATACATATAGATATGAGTGATAGATTATTTATATTTGATACAACGCTTAGAGATGGAGAGCAAGTTCCAGGATGCCAACTTAATACTGTTGAAAAAATTCAGGTAGCAAAACAACTTGAGCAACTTGGAGTAGATGTTATTGAAGCAGGTTTTCCGATTTCAAGTCCAGGAGACTTTAATTCTGTTATTGAAATTTCAAAGGCTGTAACATGGCCTACCATTTGTGCATTGACGCGTGCGGTAGAAAAAGACATCGATGTAGCAGCAAAATCTCTTCAATATGCCAAGCATAAACGTATTCATACGGGTATAGGAACAAGTGATTCTCATATTAAATATAAGTTTAATAGTACTCGTGAGGAAATTATAGAGCGTGCTGTCGCTGCTGTCAAATATGCAAAGAAATATGTAGAAGATGTAGAATTCTATGCTGAAGATGCAGGACGCACAGACAATGAATATCTTGCTAAAGTGTTAGAAGCAGTGATTAAAGCAGGTGCCACGGTTGTCAATATACCAGATACAACTGGCTATTGTTTGCCAGAAGAATATGGAATGAAAATTAAATATTTGATAGAACATGTGAGCAATATTGATAAAGCTGTTATCTCTACTCATTGTCATAATGATTTGGGCATGGCTACAGCAAATACTTTGAGTGGCGTTTTAAACGGAGCTCGCCAAGTAGAAGTTACGATTAATGGAATAGGAGAGAGGGCAGGAAACACTTCTTTGGAAGAAATAGCAATGATATTGAAATGCCATAAGAACATAGGTGTAGAAACAAATATCAATACCACTAAGATTTATCCTACAAGCCGCATGGTAAGCAGTTTGATGAACATGCCTGTGCAACCTAATAAGGCTATCGTTGGTAGAAATGCGTTTGCACATTCAAGTGGCATACATCAAGATGGTGTTTTAAAGAACGCGGATACATACGAGATAATGAATCCTACAGATGTAGGACTTGACGATAATTCCATCGTGCTCACTGCTCGCAGTGGTAGAGCTGCCCTTAAATATCGTCTTCATGCATTGGGAGTAAAGATTGAAGATGAAGAAAAATTGGATAAAATCTATAGGGAATTTTTAAAATTAGCAGATAAAAAGAAAGAAATTAATGATGATGACATATTGATGTTATCTGGTGCAGACCGTTCAGAATCTCATTCTGTAAAGCTCGACTTTTTACAGGTAACTACAGGAATGGGGGTAAAGAGTGTAGCCAGTATAGGACTTGATATCTCAGGACAAAAATTTGAAGAAGCTTCTACTGGAAATGGACCAGTTGATGCCGCAATAAACGCACTTAAAAAGATCATTCAAAAGCATATGACACTGAAAGAATTCACCATTCAAGCTATTAGCAAAGGCTCTGATGATATAGGAAAAGTACATATGCAAGTAGAATACAATGGCAATATCTATTATGGTTTTGGTGCAAATACGGATATTGTAACGGCTTCTGTCGAGGCATATATAGATTGTATTAACAAGTTTAGATAAAGGATAAATAGCATCTATTATAATTAGAACTTATACGGATTTATTATGAATACACTTTTTGATAAAATTTGGGACAAGCATGTTGTACAGAAAGTAGCCGACGGTCCTACCCAATTATATATTGATCGTCTTTATTGCCATGAGGTTACATCGCCACAGGCTTTTTCGGGTTTAAGAGAAAGAGGCCTAAGATGTTTTAGACCTAATCAAATTTATTGCATGCCAGATCATAATACACCAACTCATGACCAAGACAAGCCTATAGAAGATTCTGTGTCAAGAAAGCAGGTTGAAACATTAAAAAACAATGCAAAAGAGTTTGACTTAACCTATTATGGAATGATGGATAAGAATAATGGCATCATTCATGTAGTTGGACCAGAAAAAGGTCTGTCCCTTCCAGGAATGACAATAGTATGTGGAGATTCGCATACAAGCACTCATGGGGCTATGGGAGCTGTTGCATTTGGAATTGGTACTTCGGAGGTAGAAATGGTTATGGCCTCGCAGTGCATATTGCAGCAGAAGCCCAAATCCATGCGTATTAATATAAATGGAACTTTATGCAAAGGCGTTACGGCAAAAGATGTTGCACTTTTTCTGATGTCAAAGTTGACTACTTCTGGTGCCACAGGCTATTTTGTGGAATATGCAGGAGATGTGGTTAAGAATCTGACCATGGAAGGTCGGCTTACTCTCTGCAATTTATCCATAGAGATGGGAGCAAGAGGTGGATTTGTAGCTCCGGATGAAGTAACGTTTGAATATCTGAAGGGACGTGAGTATGCCCCAAAAGGGGCTGATTGGGATAAGGCTGTAGCATATTGGAAAACTTTAAAAAGCGGTGATGATGCTATATTTGACAAAGAACTTACATTTGACGGAAAAGATATTGATCCACGTATTACTTATGGAACAAATCCTGGTATGGGGATAGGTATTACAGAAAACATACCTACTGAAGATACTATATCAGCTGAAGCTAAAGCCTCTTTTGCCAAATCTCTTGATTACATGGGATTTCAGCCTGGGGAGAAATTATTAGGGCATCCAATTGATTATATATTTTTAGGCGCATGTACTAATGGCAGAATAGAAGATTTCAGAGCTTTTGCATCTTTAGTGAGAGGCAAGCATAAGGCAGAGCATATTATTGCATGGTTAGTGCCAGGTTCATGGACTGTGGATAAGCAAATTAAAGATGAAGGCCTTGATACAATTCTCCATCAAGCGGGGTTTGAAATCCGACAGCCAGGCTGTTCTGCATGCTTAGCTATGAATGATGATAAGATTCCTGCCGGAAAGTATTGTGTCTCTACCAGTAATAGAAACTTCGAAGGGCGTCAAGGACCGGGCTCTCGCACTATTTTGGCAAGTCCTTTAGTGGCGGCAGCTTCTGCTATTACTGGGGTTATAACAGATCCACGTGACTTTATAGATTAATGCTTCAAATATATATACTTAAATATAAGTATTGCTATTTGGCGTATTATTTTTATCCTTATAGGAGGCATTCATTATTATGTCATTTAATTTTGAATGCACACTTTTAGGAGAATATTTGCTCTTACTACGTCTAAAATTAAATAGTGTTATAAATGATTTTCAATAATATTAATTGAGTATGAAACATAAATTTAATGTGATAACAAGTACTTGCATTCCCTTACCTTTGGAAAATGTAGATACTGATCAGATAATTCCAGCTCGATATTTAAAGGCTACTGATAAAAAAGGTTTTGGAGACAATCTCTTTCGAGACTGGCGTTACAACAAAGATGGATCACTTAAAAAGGATTTTGTACTAAATGATCCCTCTTATAGTGGCGTGATTCTTGTAGCCGGTAAGAACTTTGGTTCTGGTTCCAGTCGTGAGCATGCTGCATGGGCTATTGCTGGCTATGGATTTAGAGTGGTTATTAGTAGCTTTTTTGCTGATATTCATAAAAACAATGAATTAAATAATTTTGTATTGCCAGTTGTCGTTACTGAAGATTTCTTGAACCATTTATTTGTAAGTATCAGTGCCAATCATCAAACACAAGTAGAAGTAGATTTGCCAAATCAAACAGTAACGAATAAGGCAACAGGCGAAACCGAACATTTTGAGATTAATGGATACAAGAAACATTGTCTTATGAATGGATTGGATGACATAGATTTTCTGTTGCAGAATACAGATAAAATAGAAGAATGGGAAAACCAAAACAAGTAAATAGCAATATGCATCATCCCCTTGTACCATTTATTGAGATAATGGATTCTACACTGCGTGACGGTGAACAGACCAATGGCGTTTCCTTCTTGCCTCATGAAAAGCTGATGATAGCAAAGATGTTGTTGGGCAATATCAATGTAGATCGTATAGAAGTTGCTTCTGCTCGAGTTTCTGAGGGTGAAAAAGAAGCTGTTAAAATGATTTGCAATTATGCTGAACAAATACATAAATTGGATAAAGTTGAGGTTTTAGGATTTGTAGACCAACATTTGAGTGTAGATTGGATAGCAGATTGCGGAGGTAGAGTAATCAATCTTTTGGTTAAAGGGTCAAAGAAGCACTGTTGTATGCAACTTCACAAAACTGTAGAAGAGCATATTAAAGACGTTATTGAAGTAGTTGATTATGCTGAGCATAAAGGCATATGTGTTAACGTTTATCTGGAAGATTGGAGCAATGGTATGAAAGATTCAATAGAATATGTATACCAGCTTCTTGATGTGCTGACTACAAAAAGGATAAGCCGATTTATGCTTCCTGATACATTGGGCGTACTTAACCCTTTGCAGGTGATTGAGTTTATGCGGAAAATGGTAAAACGTTATCCTAATGCACATTTTGATTTTCACGCGCACAACGATTATGATTTAGCCGTTAGCAATTCTTTGGCAGCAGTATTGAGCGGTGCTAAAGGACTACATGTTACAGTTAATGGGTTAGGGGAGCGTTGTGGCAATGCACCGTTGGCCAGTGTACAAGTTATTTTAAAAGATCAATTTAAGGCTAAAACAAATATTAATGAAGAGCGCCTTAATGATGTTAGCAGACTTGTAGAAGGGTATTCAGGTATATTGATAGCTCCCAATCAGCCAATCGTCGGTGAAAATGTTTTCACTCAAGTGGCGGGTGTTCATGCAGATGGAGACAATAAAGGAAAACTTTTTAGTAATGCTTTAGTGCCAGAACGTTTTGGGCGAAAACGAGAATATGCATTAGGCAAAAATAGTGGAAAAGCCAATATAGAAAAGAATTTGCAAGAATTAGGACTTGAGTTAACACCCAATCAAGCTAAATTGGTTGCAAAAAGAATTACTGAACTTGGTGATCGTAAAGAAATTGTAACTCAAGACGATTTGCCTTTTATTGTCAGTGATGTATTGAAGCATGATGTGCCAGACAATAAAGTAAAGTTAGTCAGCTATATGGTTTCATCTGCTTATGGTCTAAAACCTTTGGCCAGTATAAAAGTTGATATAAATGGCATGCAATATGAAGCAGATGCTACTGGTGATGGACAATATGATGCTTTTGTAAAAGCGTTACGAAAGATATATAAAGATTCTTTAGGTAGAGCTTTTCCTGTTCTTGCCAATTACAGTGTAACAATTCCACCAGGTGGCAACACTGATGCGTTAGTGCAAACAGTCATTTCTTGGCGTATTGGTGATAAACAGTTTAAGACAAGAGCTTTAGATGTTGACCAAACAGAGGCAGCGATAAAAGCCACCTTTAAAATGCTGAATTTATTTGAGGAAATATCTGAATAAAAAGTAAATTAACCATTTTGCTAATTTTAAAAATTTAAATATATGAAACTTAATATTGCGATTCTTTCGGGCGATGGCATAGGCCCGGAAATCATGAAACAAGGTGTAGCTGTACTTAATGCTATAGCTGATAAATTCAATCATCAGTTTGAATATCAAGAAGCTATATGTGGAGCTCACGCTATTGATAAAGTGGAAAATCCATTTCCAGAAGAGACTTATCAAGTTTGTAAAGCGGCAGATGCTGTATTGTTTGCTGCAGTCGGTGATCCAAGGTTTGATAATGACCCTACTGCAAAAGTTCGTCCAGAGCAAGGGCTATTGGCAATGCGCAAGAAATTAGGACTTTTTGCCAATATCCGACCTGTGCAAACTTTTAAGTGCTTATTGCATAAATCACCATTAAAAGATGAACTGATAGATGGTGCAGATTTTATTTGTATAAGAGAGTTAACTGGAGGTATGTATTTTGGCGAAAAGTATCAGGATGACGACAAAGCATACGATACGAATTATTATACTCGTCCTGAGATAGAACGCATCTTAAGAGTTGCATACCAATATGCACAAAAGCGGAAAAAGCACCTTACGGTAGTAGATAAAGCTAATGTATTGGCATCAAGTCGTTTATGGAGAAAAGTAGCGAAAGAAATGGAGATAGATTATCCAGATGTAACTACTGATTATATGTTTGTAGACAATGCGGCCATGCGTATGTTGGCAGAACCTAAATTCTTTGATGTCATGGTTACAGAAAATACGTTTGGCGATATTCTGACAGATGAGGGTAGTTGTATTTCTGGAAGTATGGGACTGCTACCTTCTGCTTCAACCGGCGAAAGCACACCTGTTTTTGAGCCTGTACATGGTTCATGGCCACAAGCAGCGGGCAAGAATATAGCCAACCCACTTGCTCAGATATTGTCAGCAGCAATGTTACTTGAACATTTCAACCTTAAAGATGAAGGAAAATTAATACGAGAAGCTGTAGACGCTTCATTAGACGCCAATGTCCGTACACCTGAGATACAAGTAAAAGGTGGGGCCATTTATGGTACAAAAGAGGTTGGAACATGGATTGTAGATTATATTACGAAAGCATAAATTTTGTATATCCAAGTAGGCACTCATTTAGAGCGTCTACTTGAATTGTGCTTTATAGGCTGTATGTATTTGTTATGCAATGGACTATGTAGCAGATACATACAGTCTATAAATAAAGTGAAAGATTAAGCTATTGCACAGTACTAATAATGGCTTGATACCTGTGTAGAATTGGGTATTGCCTTTATATGCAGGTCGCAATAGTTCACGTCATCCACTGAGAAAGGTTGCAGTTTAATTGACATTTATACTGAACAGATATATAAAGGTTTAACTCTGTCCGAAGTAGTTTTGATTATATGCATGTTGATTATTTGATTGTCATTCGAAAAACGTTCGAACAGTTTTCGAATGCTTTTTTACCAGACAAAAGAAAATATCTTATAGAGGTGGCATTTTTTATTGCACACTTTCCTGTTTGTTTACAAAAATAACACTTTTAATGCATTAAAACTGCCTTTGTTCTACGCAAAATAATTAGGGTGTCCAGTTAGATGTTCCGAAAAACAAATGCTGAAATCACCCGT
>CALCVP010000011.1 GCA_937907705.1 uncultured Prevotella sp.
CCATGTCTGATGAGGTTTTGTTTGATTTTTATAGCAACACTAAGTTAAGTGAAACCTCTGACATGATAAAATCCCGGGCAACTTTTTGTTGCTCAGGATGTTATAAAAACATTAATATATAGTGTTGCGGAATTAAGGATTATTATATTTGTCTATAAACAAGCACTTGAAATAATATTGTGATTTGCTTCCTACTGCATGCATCGTATAGTACTTTAATAATTCAATATAATTTTTATTGCCAATTTTGGCATTGCTATTTTTACTCAAAAGATAATTTCTGCAATCTGTCTCTTAACTCCTGCGCTTTTGATTTTCTTATACTCAACTGTATTTCACACGTATTATCAAACTGCTGCTTCACAATACGTGGCTTTATTGACTTTATAATTTTCATGACTTCATTCATCATAACGTATGAAAAATTATAAGTAACAACCTCTTCCACTTGCTTTATTTCTATGGCAGAATTAGCAATTGCTGTTGCAGCAACTGTCCTATATGCAACAATCAAGCCACTTGTTCCCAAATTGACGCCTCCATAATATCTTACTACGACAACAAGAATATCTGTCAAATTATTGCTATTGATTTGTCCAAGTATAGGCTTCCCCGCAGTACTACTTGGTTCGCCATCATCATTTGCTCTATATGTTAAGTAATCAGAGCCCAACACATAGGCATAACAGATATGTCTCGCATCATAATACTTTTTATGATACAAGTTCAACAAATCTTTTACATCATTTTCAGTTTCTACATGATGCGCAAAAGCAAGAAACTTACTCCGCTTTTCAGAATAAGTTCCTTCACCGATATTACTAATTGTCTTAAATTCATCTATGCCCATAAATTATCCTAATTTATGTATCACTAATCCTGAACGAAGTTTTGGTTCAAACCAGGTAGCCTTAGGCGGCATAATCTTACCTTCATCTGCTATTTGCATAATCTGCTGCATTTTAACAGGATAAAGAGCTAAAGCCATTCTCATTTCACCACTATCAACTCTACGTTTCAATTCGTACAAGCCTCTTAATCCACCTACAAAATCTATACGCTTGTCAGAACGTAAATCCGTTATGCCTAAAATTTTATCAAGGATTAGTCTACTTGAGATATCTACATCCAGTCCGCTTATAGAATCATTTTTATCATACGTTCCTTCTTTAGCGGTCAAGCTATACCATTCGTCATCAATATATAAAGAAAAATTATGCAAATAATTAGGTTTGTAAATTTCAGTACCTTTCTTTTCTATAATAAAGTTTTCTGTTAACAGTTGGAGAAAATGTTCAGAAGATAATCCATTCAAATCTTTTACGACTCTATTATAGTCAAGAATTGTAAGTTGGGACGCCTGAAAGCATACGGCCATAAAATAATTATACTCCTCTGCTCCATTATGAAGCTTATCATTTTTTGCTTTTTCTGCCCCTACTAAAGCTGCCGCTGCAGAACGATGATGTCCATCGGCAATATATAACTCAGGCATTTTTGCAAATTCCTGAGTTATAGTAGCAATATCATTAGCATCAGAAATAATCCAAAATTGATGTCTAAAGCCATCAATCGGAGCTATAAAATCATAAACAGGTTCAGTAACAGCATAACGCATAATTAATTGATTGACAATACTATTGTCAGGATAAGCAAAGAATACAGGCTCGATATTAGCATTTGTAGCACGCACATGCTTCATACGATCCTCTTCTTTATCTCTGCGCGTTAATTCATGTTTTTTAATTACGCCGTTAAGATAATCATCCACAGATGCACAGACGACTAATCCGTATTGTGTTTTACCATTCATCGTTTGTGCATAAATATAATAATGTTCCTCTTTATCTTGTACAAGCCATCCATTCTCTTGAAACTTTTTAAAGTTTTCTGTAGCTTTTTCATATACTCGTGAATCGTATTCACTTGTATTAGGTTCAAAGTCAATTTCTGGCTTTATTATATGATAAAGACTCTTCTCATTATTCAAAGCTTCTGAACGGGCTTCATCTGAAGACAATACATCATAAGGTCTTGATTCCACTTCTTCCACATACTGAATAGGAGGACGTAGGCCCTTAAAAGGTTTTATTGTAGCCATAGAATCTTCATTTTACGTTCAACATATTATTTCCTTCATCACTCAAAGTATAAGTAATTATAGAATTTACTTGTTTACTTGATATTTCGTGCAATTATCCTTAAAATAAGCTATAATTTGTTTCGCAGCTGCAATACCTGCATTTATATTGGCCTCTGCTGTTTGTGCTCCCATTTTTTTAGGCGTAGAAAAGTATCTTCCTTCAAATTTGGAAAATTCAGCATCTGCATCAGGTTTAATATCTGTAATATATTTAATGTCATCACGCTCTGCCATCACTTTTAACAGGTCATTCTCATCTATTACTTCTTTTCTTGCAGTATTAATCAAAACTGCATTTTTTCTCATCTTGCTAACTAAGCCATAATTTATGCTTTGCTTTGTTTCAGGTGTAGCAGGAATATGCAAAGATACCACATCACAAATTTCAAACAGCTTCTGTTGAGAACTTACTACAGTAACACCAGCAGTTTCAATGCGCTCTTTTTGGCAATAAGCATCATAAGCATAAATATTCATACCAAATCCCTTCGCTATACGCGCAACGTTACGCCCCACATTGCCAAAAGCTAAAATACCAAGTTTTTTTCCTTTAAGTTCTGTACCAGATTTTCCATTATAGAAGTTACGTGCAGCGTAGACTAACAGGCCGAAGACCAGTTCTGCAACAGCATTAGAATTTTGGCCTGGTGTATTTTCTACAACTACTCCTTTTGTTTTAGCATAAGCTGTATCTATGTTATCGTAACCAGCACCTGCTCTGACCACAATTTTTAAATTCTGAGCAGTATCAAGTACAGTAGACGTTATTTTATCAGAACGCACAATCATGGCATCGGCATCTTTTACAGCAGCAAGTAATTGTGCTACATCTGTATATTTTTCAAGCAAATTTAAATCATAACCAACATTGTTGATTTCTTTTTTTATTTCTTCTATTGCAATATTTGCAAAAGGTTTTTCTGTAGCTACTAATATTTTCATGATACAATTAATTTAAATAATAGACAAATACTTATAAGTAAGTATTTACAAATATTTTATTGAAAATAATATAACATTCGTAATTTACTTGAAATACAAAAGTTCATATTTTCTTATTGATTAATGGGTTCTAAAAAATTAGCTTTGTTAAATGGTAAATTTTAGAACCCATTGTGTTTTTATCTTGCCATGTAACTGGCAAAAAATATTCAATTATTTTAGAACAAGACAACTGCAAAATTGGCATTAATGAGCCGCTTCAAATTCCTTCATACATTTTACAAGTTTTTGTACAGCTTCAATGGTCTGAGCATTATAGCAACTTGCGCGGAAACCGCCAACAGACCGATGTCCTTTTATTCCTACCATTCCATGAGAAACTGCATAATCAAGGAAACATTTTTCCAAATCTGCATATTCTTCATTCATGACAAAACATATATTCATCAATGAGCGGTCTTCCGTTTTTACCGTACCATGGAAGAATTTATTACGATCTATTTCATCATAAAGAATAGCAGCCCGTTCATTGGCACGCTTATCCATAGCCTCTACTCCACCATGAGATTTTATCCAGCGCAAATTTTCCATTGCAGTATAAATAGGAACGACAGGAGGTGTATTAAACATCGTATTTTTATCTACATGTGTTTTATAATCAAGCATTGTTGGTATCTGTCTTGGCGCTTTTCCTAATGCATCATTTTTCACAATAACAATCGTAACGCCTGCCATTGATAGATTTTTCTGAGCTCCAGCATAAATGCAGTCATATTTAGCAACATCAACAGGACGACTAAATATATCTGACGACATATCTGCAATCATAGGTACAGGAACATCAAAATCCTTACGTATTTCTGTACCATAAATGGTATTATTAGTGGTTATGTGCAGATAATCTATATTTGTAGGACAACTCCATTTTTTTGGATAATAAGTATAATCAGCATCTGCAGAAGAAGCTACTTCTACAACTTCGCCAAAGAGCTTAGCTTCTTTTATAGCCTTCTTTGCCCATGTACCGGTATTAAGGTATCCTGCTTTTTTAATTAAAAAATTATAAGGAACCATACAGAACTCAAGAGAAGCACCTCCTCCAAGAAACAAAACAGTATAGCCGTCAGGAATATTCAACAATTCTTTTACGAGCAACTGAGCCTCGTCTACTACTGGTTGGAAATCCTTTGCCCTATGACTTATCTCTGCTAAAGAGAGACCACTACCATTAAAATCTAATATTTGCTTTGCAGTTTTCTCAATAACCTCACGAGGAAGCATAGAAGGACCGGCATTAAAATTGTACTTCTTCATAATCATTTTCTTTTAAAATTGGAAATAGTGTTATAGTATCAGAATACTTATGCGAAAGTAACACTTTAAATTGAAACGGACAAATATTTTCTTATAAATATACATTCACATATCACAACTGCGACATAATGATGAATAAATATTGCAAATACGCACAAAAATAAGTGTATTAATAACACAATCGCAAAGTAATTTTGAATTACAAACCATAGCTTATTAGCTCTTATCAATACCGAACAAGCAAAAAAATCCCCGATAGACAAACAATCAATCTACTGGGGATTTTCAACAAAAAAACATGTCAAATTTAAGCTGTCATTTCTTTCAATTTCTTCAGAAGAGCAAACATTACTAATGCACTAATAAGACAAAGAGCAATCAATATACCCCAATTATACATCAAGGGAATACGATTCCATAACATGGATGGAATTGAACTTAGATAATTGCCAATTGCTGTTGCAACAAACCAACCACCCATCATCAGGCCTTTATACTTTTGAGGTGCCACTTTGGATACAAAAGAGATACCCATTGGTGAAAGCAATAACTCAGCCAAAGTAAGTGTAAAATAAGTAGATATAAGCCACCCTGGTGAAAGAATGCTTTGTGTGTTATCACCTAAATCAACTGGCGAGATTAAGTTTGTTGAAGCCAATGTTATGACACCAAATCCTAAAGCTGCGACCAACATACCCCAAGCTATACGAGTGGGAGCGCTAACCTCTTTTCCTTTATTTGCTAACGCTCCAAAAAAAGCCATACTGAAAGGTGTTAAAGCAACAACAAAGAATGGATTGAACTGCTGAAAATCAGAAGGTTGTGCCATTGTAGGATTGCTCATTTCCATGAACAAAGCTACTGCACCTGCCCAAAGTAGCAAAGTTGCGACACCGCAAACAACTCTATTTTTTACCTGCTTTGCTTGGAATACAGAAAAACCAGTATAAACAGATATTGCTATCAAAGCAAGGCTGAAAATATTAAACCAAATACGCATACCTCCACTTATTGTAAGATTAGTATACTTTTTTGCAAAAAATGTAAGCGCTGATCCATTTTGATGGAAGGCCATCCAGAAGAAGATTACCACAGCAAATACCAACAATAAAGCTATAATACGATCTTTTTCTTGTTTTGGAGTTAGAATTTCCACATTGCCGTCATGCTCTTTGGCTTGTTTAGCTGTAACATCTGCATGTTTAAACCAATTGCGGCATGCAAAATAAATAACACAAGAAATAATCAAAGAAATGCAAGCTACTCCAAAGCATAAGCCATACGCACCATACAATGCCGTTAAGTACTCAGCAGATGTATTTGCTGCATCGTATTCAAAGCCATATTTACCTAAATATATATTTGTTATCCATTTTGCCATTGACGGAGCAAACATGGCACCAATATTAATGGCCATATAGAAAAGGCTAAAAGCAGAATCACGACGTGCAGAATATTTCGGATCATCATACAAATTGCCCACTAACACTTGAAGATTACCCTTAAAAAGTCCTGTACCTAATGACACACAAGCCAAACCAGCAAACATGGAGACTTTTCCTGTCATATCAGGAGCAGTAGGTATTGCCAATCCTAAATAGCCTAAAAACATCGTAGCAAAACCTATTGTCACACACTTTCCATAACCTATTTTATCCGCAATCATGCCGCCAAAAAGAGGTGCAAAGTAAACTACAGCCAAGAATATAGCATATACTTGTCCCGACTGTGATTCCGTCCATCCAAACTTAGCTTGCATAAACAAGGTGAAAATAGCAAGCATGGTATAATAACCAAAGCGCTCGCCCGTATTGGCAAGAGCCAACGCATAAAGACCTTTCGGTTGATTTTCAAACATAGTTTTTTTTTAAATTGTTAATATTTATTTCAATAAGTTTTTACCATAATACACAACAACTTATTATACTTTATTCTTAGCATTCAAAATGTCAAAGAAATATGTTAGTTTAATTACTATATTATTATGATTGGATTTTCCGAAATAGTCTTTTTTGGAATCTCCATAAATATTTCCTAAGCCATAATAATAGCGTGCTTCTAATTGGAAATGTCCAACTTTTGGATTTGAAAACTCTACACCTAATCCTGCAGCAATGCCGTAATCGAATTTATTTTCTACCGCCATTGTATCTTGTGCCACAGTATTGTTCACTCTATCTGTACTATTGTAGTCAGCCAAACTAAAATTGGTTTTTGTAGATTCATTTAGATATAATCCAAATTGTGGACCTGCCTGAAAGAAAAATTGCAATCCTTTTTTTTCTTTTCCCCACCCTAAGTGAGCAAATAAAGGTACTTGAATATAATTGATTGTTCTACTGTATTCCTCTGCCATTCCTGTCTTGGTATTAATTACTGGTGCATTATTTATATCAAGAATTTCTTCTTTCCAGCCTAACTGGGCATAATTAATTTCCGCTTGTAAAGCACATATTGTATTAAAATATTTTTCACACACATATTTAAAACTTATACCCCCTGTCATACCCCCATGCAAAATTTGATTTACCTTAGGGGTAAAACCTATATTGCTCATGATATAACCTGCATTAAAGCCTATAGATATTTCATTTCTATATTGTCCTATTTGTGCATGGGCAATAGGTACAGTAACTACAAATGTCAAAAGAGTAACTAAAAGCCTATACATATTTTAAAAATCTATTGTTGAAATTGTATTATTCCTATTAAAATGGACAAATGACAAGCTGCAATTTTGATAGCCGCCATTTTTTATTTTCCTAAAATGCAACGGTGTTTGCAACTTGTTTTTGTCAGCATCTGCTCCCGTAAAATTTTTACCGTCCTTTATGATTCCCTTGACAAAGAACATGGCATGATCATATCCCATAAGAGCAAAGCGAGGCAGATAATCCATTATCTCACTCTTAAACCATAGCCTATATTGATTTTCAAAAGTTCTGACCTTACTTGAATAAGAATTATAATAAGATAATGTTGGAATATATGCATCATACTTGCAAAACTTTGCATTATTTTGGTTGTAATTTACATACATCAACCATTCTGTGTATCCAAATAAAGATATAGCTATTGTATTATTTTGATTCTGTAATTGGTCTAATTTATTGATTGCATGAGTTAGCTCTGGTGAACGACCTGTATTTAAAATGACCATATTGGGTTTTGTGGTACTAAAGGCCTTACTAAACATAGTTAATGAAGATGTCAAATTAGTAATGTTGTACCCAATTTTTTTCCCTTCAAGTTGCTTACGCAATTCAAAAGTAAAGATGCCCTTATCACTATTTTTGTCATTGCAATCAATAAATACTATATGATAATTATTAAACCTATAGATAAATTGGCTTATTACCGATGCATTTGTTTGCTCCGGTGATTGATACACTTGAAAAACATTAGGATTTGTATTTACATCATTAGCCATAATCGAAAAAGGAATAACTAATTTTGCTCCATGATCCATAGCAAAGTTGGCTAACGGCTTTACTTGTTTCGTATACAAAGGTCCAAATATGATATCTGATTTATCCACACCTTTATGAGCTAATGTAGCATAAATATTGCCCTCTATTGGTGTATTCACTGCTGTAAGATGAATATTGATGCCTTCTGCTCTCATTTCATCACAAGCCATAAGCATGCCTCTATAATATTCTATCATACGCAAGCCATCGCCATCTACATTATGCAAAGGTAAAGCTACTGCAACATTAATGGTATTGCTTTTGGCACTACCTTGTATTGCATTAGAATTTTTCTTTGAAGATGGATATGGGATAAAGATATAGTCTCCTTTCTTTAATTCATACCCAGAAATGTTCATGTCTGGATTTGCATTGATTAAATCAGAGACTGTTATGCCGTATTTTTTTGCGATTCCAAAAATGGTTTCACTCTTCTTTACTTTATGCATTTCTTGCCATTTCTTCACTTGCTGTGCATTGACACCCAAAGAAAAGGCTGATGCTAATAATATTACTAACAATTTTTTGCTTAAATATATCATCTCAACATTATTTATATGACTGCAAATTTAGGCAAAAAAAAATAGAATTTAAAGAGAACTGCTATAAAAAATGGCAAAGAGACTATTCCATACACGAATTTCCACCTAAATTATCTTTAATTTCAGCCAAACATATTACATTTGAATATAGTTTTTAATCGGTAATCATAATAATATTTGATTTTAATCGTTAATTAAAATATGAAAAACAATAGAAATGACGAAAGCTATCTTCACATATTAAAATACACCAGTTTATTTGGAATCATACAATTTCTTTGCATTATGCTTGGAATTGTAAAAAATAAAGTTGTTGCTGTCATTCTTGGACCAATGGGTGTCGGCATGATTTCGCTATTCAACTCAACACTCAATTTTGTAAGCAATGCCACCAATTTTGGTGTTGCTACAAGTGGCGTGAAAAATATCTCAGATGCTTATACCCTTGATAATTATGATTATATAGAAAAACAAGTACTGACAGTTAGACTTTGGTGCCTTTTTGCAGGTATATTTGGTAGCTTATTCTGCATCTTATTTTGTGGATATTTAGACAAAATTACTTTTTCATGGGGCAATCATACATTTCACTTTCTATGCCTATCTCCTGTTATATTCATAACGTCTGTTACAGGAGGTGAATTAGCCATACTAAAAGGTCTGAGAAAATTATCTTATTTGGCAAAAATCAGTTTATTGAATATTATAGCCACAATCATAATATGTATAATCATTTATTATTATTTTAAAATTTCGGGGATAGTACCTTGCCTTTTGATAACAGCATTTATACAAATGCTATTTACTGTTGGCTACTCGTATAGAGTTGTACCATTAAAATTGCATTTCAATAAAGAGCGAATTGCATCAGGTACTTCAATGATAAAAGTTGGTATAGCATTTGTTTTGTCTTCAATATTTGCAACCGGTGCAGATTTCTTCATCCGATCATATATAAACAATGTTGCATCCTTAGCAGAGTTAGGACTATATAGTGCAGGATATGTGATAGTCATGACCTATGGTGGATTGATCTTTGCAGCCATGGAGACTGATTATTATCCGCGCTTATCTTCCATTACGGATTCTGTTAAATTTTGTAATACAGTAAATAGTCAATGTGAAGTTTCCATCTTGCTAATTTCTCCAATGCTCTCATTTTTAATACTTTTCATACCTGTTATTCTACCTTTACTTTATAGCGAAGCATTTCAAGCTGTAGTACCAATGGTACAGATTGCATTAATTGCCTTATACATTAGAGCCGTCAAATTGCCCGTAGCATATATATCACTTGCCAAAAGCAATTCTTTACTTTTCTTATGTGGCGAAGGTTTCTACTCTATTTGCATTGTTCTATTTTCAATAATAGGCTACAATTATGCCAAAATAGTAGGTATAGGTTGGGCCATTGTGGTAGCGGGATTATTAGAATATATTTTATTATTTACACTTAATTATAAAATATATCACTATTGCATATCCAAAAATACTATACAGTATTTTTCCATTCATTTTTTATTAGGCATCAGTGTTCTATGGATTTCACTCCATCTAAAAGGTTGGATATACTGGGCTATAGGCTGCCTATGCATTATATTAAGTACTGCATTTTCCATAAAAATTCTATACTGTAAGACATCCATATTTCAGAACATAATTAAACAGTTCAAAAAAGACAGAGTTAGCAGCGTAAACCATAAAGTAAGAAACCTAAATCATAGGGTTACGAAGCATAAGTTATAGAGCTTGCATCACAACAAATCCAACTTAATTCTGTCAAAGATACACGAAAGTAGACATATATATCCAAAAGCATACATCAGAAATTTTTAGTTTCATATCTTTACACAAAGAATTATTTTATAGGGTGTCCAGTTAGATGTTCCGAAAAACAAATGCTGAAATCACCCGTTAA
>CALCVP010000012.1 GCA_937907705.1 uncultured Prevotella sp.
TATTTTTGAGAAGCTGTTATTTTATGCCATCTTTCTAAGGGTGGGAAACTTCAGTACATTAATCATGCACAGGTATTTTTTCTACTCTTCGTTCATGGCGTCCGCCTTCAAATGGTGTTTTAAAGAAGGCGTCTAAAATTTTGCCGGCTGTCTTGTTATCAATGAATCGAGCTGGCAGTACAACTACGTTAGCATCGTTATGCTGACGTATAAGTTCTGATATTTCCGGTGTCCATGCTAGTCCTGCGCGTATGGTTTGGTGCTTGTTGAGTGTCATGCACATACCTTCGCCACTGCCACAGATGCCAATGCCAGGGAAGACTTCACCAGATTCTATACCTCTGGCCAAAGCGTGCCCAAAGTCAGGATAGTCGCAACTAACATCGCTATAGGTGCCATAGTCTTTGTACTGGTATCCATGTTCTTCCAGATATTGGATGACATATTTTTTTAATGCATAGCCTGCATGATCGCTTGCAATGCCAATGGTTTTAATTTCCATGACGTTAAAATTTAAAGGGTTAACAATGCTTTATTGAAAAATAAGACACAACTTGCAAATTGAGCAATCAATAGTTGCAAGTTGTGTTGAGTTATTGTTTCTGCTTATTCAGCCAAGAATGCCTTTACTTGATTGTAAACATTTTCAGCGGTGTAACCTAATTTCTCATCAAGCACTTTGTAGGGTGCCGAGAAGCCGAAACTTGGCATGCCAAACATTTTTCCATTAGCACCGACAAGACCTTCGAGTGTTACAGGAAGTCCTGCTGTCATGCCAAAGATTTTAGCATTCTTAGGTAAAATACTCTCTTGATACTTTTTGCTTTGACTGCGGAACAAGCCTTCGCTTGGTACACTGACAATGCGAGTTTTGATGCCGTCTTTGTGTAATAATTCTGCACCAGCTACGAGGGTAGAAACTTCAGAACCGTTGGCCAATAAGATTACATCATAGTCGCTGTCTGAACCAGCTACAATATAAGCACCTTTGCGCGCTTGTTCATAATCGGTTCCAGCAGGTAATTTAGCAATATTCTGACGAGAGAAAATAAGAGCAGTAGGAGTTTCCATGTTTTCCATGGCCATAGCCCAGCAGACTGTTGTCTCATCAGCATCGGCAGGTCTAAACACTCTTACGCTGTCTTTGCCATGATGATTCTTGAGTTTTTCCATCAAGCGTATTTGTGCTTCTTGCTCTACAGGTTCATGAGTAGGACCATCTTCGCCTACACGGAATGCATCATGAGTCCAAATGAACTTGATAGGAACTTCCATTAGTGCTGCCATACGTACAGCAGGTTTCATGTAATCTGAGAATACAAAGAATGTTCCACATGCAGGAATAACACCACCATGGAGATACATACCGATACACATGCAAGCCATAGTTAGTTCGCTGACACCTGCCTGAAAGAATGCTCCACTGAAATCGTCTTTCATCAGTGCGTGGGTCTTTTTCAGGAAACCGTCTGTCTTGTCGCTGTTGGAAAGGTCTGCAGAAGAACAAACCATGTTAGGTACTTGCTCTGCCAATACACCGAGGCAAGCTGCAGAGGCAGCTCTTGTAGCTGATCCCTCTTTCTGTACAACGGCAGACCAGTCTACTTTAGGCGCATTTCCGCTGAACCACTCTTTCATGAGCTGGGCTTTCTCAGGATTGGTTTCCGCCCATTGCTTTTCTTCTGCATGTCTTTTAGCTGCAATCTCTTTCAGTTCGTTGCAGCGATTGGCATACAGCTCTGTAACTTCAGGGAATATTTGGAATGGATTTTCTGGATTACCGCCAAGGTGCTTAATTGTCTTGATGTAGGCTTCGCCACCTAAAGGTGCACCATGGGTCTTGATATTGTGCTCATAGCTTGTACCATCATCTTTCAAAGCGCCTTTACCCATGATTGTCTTGCCGATGATAAGGGTAGGACGGTGTTCTTCTTTCTGTGCGTCAAGCAAGGCTTTTCTAATCTCATCAGGATCATTGCCGTTGATGGTCATTACATTCCATCCCCATGCTTCATATTTGGCAGCAGTATCTTCTTTCATCACTACGCTGCACTCAGTAGAGAGCTGGATGTCGTTAGAATCGTAGAACATAATGAGATTATTCAAACCTAAAATGCCTGCAATACGACCTGTGCCTTGTGAAATTTCTTCTTCTATGCCACCATCAGAGATATAGGCATAAATTTTGTGTTTGATAATGTCTTTACCGAGACGTGCCTGCAAGAATTTCTCTGCTACCGCAGCACCAGCGGCAAATGTATGGCCTTGACCTAATGGGCCAGAAGTGTTTTCTATGCCACGTGCCAAGTCGCGTTCAGGGTGTCCTGGGGTAGGAGAGCCCCACTGTCTGAACTGCTGTAACTCATCTAAAGTGAATTTACCTTGAAGGCACAATGCACTGTAAAGCATAGGAGACATGTGACCTGGATCGAGATAAAAGCGGTCTCTACCTTCCCATGTGGGATTTTCCGGATCATAAACTAAAAATTCAGAGAAGAGGACATTGATAAAGTCTGCACCACCCATAGCACCACCTGGGTGCCCTGATTTAGCTTTTTCAACCATAGATGCAGCCAAGATTCTGATATTGTCGGCTGCCTTGTTCATCAAATGTTTGTCATTCATAAATAGGAAGTATTTTAATGTTGTGTATATATGCTTATTATATTTGTGGAAAAGCGATAAATCTTTGATAGCTATTGCACTGCAAATATACTTAAATTCATTTTATATTCAAAATAATCGGGTCTGTAAAGTCTTTTAAATTACTAAATCCAAACCTATTATTATTCAGCTTCTATAACAACGATAGACTTTGCAGGTATTTTTACTTGTATTTCATCTTGTTTTATTTTAGCACCTTTGAAAATGGCTGGCTTAACCTTTGCTGGCTGGTCAAAATCATTATAGTCAGTAATGGCATTGCAAGTTAAAATACGTCCTGCAAGTATTTTTGTTTTTTTACCGTCAAGTTGTATTTCTACTGTTTGGGCATTGTCTGTATCAATGTTGGCCAATGAAATGATAATTGCACCATCTTTCTTTAGAGCGGCGGACGAACTGATAACCGGTATATTACGCTTCTCATCAGCCTTGATGCTATCACAAGTAATGTCTAAAGGCAAATAAGTGGCATTTTGAAAACCCTTATACATTTCAAATACATGATAGGTAGGGGTAAGTACCATGCCTCCTTTGTTGTTGGTAAGTATCATGGATTGCAGTACATTGACTATCTGTGCTATATTAGCCATCTTGATGCGGTCTGTATGTTTATGAAAAACATTGAGAGTAAGTGCGGCAACAAAGGCATCTCTCATTGAATTTTGCTGATACAAGTGCCCTTTTATTGTGCCAGGCTCTTCATCCCACCATGTTCCCCATTCATCAACCAGTAGTCCTACATGCTTATTGGGATCATATTCATCCATAATGTTAATATGTTTTTTTATAACATCTTCTATTTCAAGACATTTTCCCATTGTCCAATAGTATTGGGCTTTGTTGAATTGTGTAGCAGATCCTTTACTTCCTGTCCAACCAGTTACGGTGTAGTAATGAAGAGAAATGCCATTCATTTGCTGTCCTACATTTTTCATCAATACTTTTGTCCAATTATAGTCATAGTCGCTTGCACCACTTGCAATTTTGTATAGTTGATTGCCATCATAGTTTCTGCAATATACGGCATATCGGCGATAAAGGTCAGCATAGTATTCCGGGCGCATATTTCCGCCACATCCCCAGCTCTCATTGCCAATGCCAAGGTATTTTATATGCCAAGGTTTTTCTCTACCGTTTTGCTTTCTAAGTTTAGCCATAGGAGTGTCTCCCGCAGAGGTCATGTATTCTACCCATTTGGCTAATTCTTCCACTGTCCCACTACCAACGTTTCCGCTAATATAAGGCTCACATCCAAGCATCTCACATAAATTAAGAAATTCATGTGTTCCAAAGCTGTTGTCTTCAATAGTACCACCCCAGTTGTTATTCTGCATTTTAGGGCGTTTTTCTCGTGGGCCTATGCCGTCTTGCCAATGATATTCATCTGCAAAGCAACCACCAGGCCATCTTAAAACTGGAACGTTTAAATTCTTCAACGCATAGAATACATCTTTTCTGTAACCATTTATATTTGGAATGGTCGAGTTTTCGCCCACCCATAAGCCCCCATAGATACAAGAACCAAGATGTTCTGCAAACTGGCCATATATCTCTTTGTTAATTATGTTTTTACCTTGTTGTGTGTGAATGGTGATATGACTATCCCCTGCATGGCTTGGTAAGACCAATAGTGTTGACAAGATAATACTTGTGAAAATTTTATTCATAGTGTATAGATTGTTAATGTGAAGATAATGAGTTAGTTGCATGTATACAAGAAAAGTAGAAAACCTTGATAGCAATAATTTCATTTTGAACTTAATGTATCATACAGATGCCAACGTTATTCTTTTTGGTAAGTTATATTAAGTAATGAATAATGTGTACGGAAAAACCTCATTAGTAGGCGCTCTACAGTTTGCACGAGCACCTACTAATATATTTTAAGCTTTGTGCTCTACTGCAGCCTGCTCAATAGGCAAGGCTTGTTTGTAATTCTCTATGTATGCATCAAAACCTACAACCTCTTCTTTAGTAGGAGCGATTTCTTCGCTTGAGTAATCTGCAAAGACATATTTATCAAGGAAGTCTGCTAAAGATTGCTTTTCCGCATTATTGACTAAGTAAGATGCTAAAATAGCTACACCCCATGCACCACCTTCTCCTGCTGTTTCCATAACAGAAATCGGCGAATTGAGTGCGGCTGCTAATATGCGTTGACCTACGCCTTTGGTTTTGAATAAACCACCATGACCTGTAATTTTGTCGACTTTTATATGCTCTTGCTTAAAGAGAATATCATTACCTATTTTCAGTACGCCAACAGAGCCGTAAAGATGTGCTCTTACAAAGTTAGCCAAGGTAAACTTGTCATTTGCAGAACGAACAAAGAGTGGACGGCCATCAGTAAATCCTGTTACAGGTTCGCCTGATATATAGTTGAAGGATAAGAGCCCTCCGCAATCAGCATCACCTTTGAGGGCATTGTTATAAAGTTTTCCATATATATCATTCATATCAACAGGAAGTCCCATCAATTCTTGATATTCTTTAAATAACCCTATCCATGCGTTGAGATCTGATGTGCAGTTATTACAGTGAACCATGGCTACTGGACTTCCATCAGGAGTTGTTACCATATCGATAACCTCGTAAGGTTTAGACAGTGCTTTCTCAAGGACAATCATAGAGAAAGAAGATGTTCCTGCTGATACGTTTCCTGTGCGTTTACGAATAGCGTTAGTTGCTGTCATGCCTGTTCCTGCATCTCCTTCTGGTGGACAAACAGGTGTACCTGCTTGCAAATGACCTGACAGGTCAATTTTTTTTGCACCAATTTCTGTCAGTGTGCCTGCATCTTCTCCTGCCAATAGTACTTTTGGCAGGATGTCAAGCAAGGTCCATTTATACCCATATGGCGTAATAAGTTTATTGAACTTATTCACCATGCTTTCAGAATAGTTGTTAATGGCAGAATCAATAGGAAGCATACCTGATGCATCGCCAATTCCTAATACACGCTTTCCTGTAATTTGCCAGTGGATGTATCCTGCTAAGGTAGTCAAAAAGTCAATGTCTTTGACGTGCTCCTCATTATTGAGTATTGCTTGATACAAATGAGAAATGCTCCAGCGTAAAGGTATGTTGAAATTGAAAAGCTTTGACAGTTCTGCGGCAGCCTTGCCAGTATTGGTATTTCGCCAGGTTCTAAAAGGAACTAATATATTTTGGCTTTTATCAAATGCCATATATCCATGCATCATTGCGCTGATACCAATAGAAGCCAATTTGCATATTTCTGTACAGTATAGTTTATTAACATTGTCCCTAAGGTCTGCATAACAATCTTGCAGTCCTGCCCATATATCTTCTATACTGTAAGTCCAAAGTCCATTGATAAGTTGGTTTTCCCATTCATGGCTACCTTGAGCAATAGGTTTGTTATTTTGATCTATTAATACCGCTTTGATTCGAGTAGAGCCAAATTCAATTCCAAGAATAGCTTTACCTGTTTCTATCGTTGTTTTTGCATCTAAATTATTCATATTTTACCGTTTTCTTGTAGGAAAGTAATATCTTTATGTCTTAATAAACAGGGATAAAGACGCCTTATTGTAACTTGTATGTTATTGTTGCAAAAGGCTATTGTTTAGTTTTCAAATATAAGTAGATGTTCAAAGAATTGAATAAACGTTTCTGCCATAGCAGAATGTCTACTTATAAAATAAAAAGAATGTTACTTAAAAGGTATTCACACCTTGCTTGTTGAGGTGCTAAGAAATATACGCACCAATACAAGCAAGATGTGTGAAAGTTAGATAATTACATTAATGCCTTGTTCAGCATGTAATAAACTTCATTGAATCTTAATTCCTTTCTGAACTCATCTACAGTTGTATCCTTGTTGATGAGGAGGCATTCTATACCTGCTATTTCAGCATAATCTTGCCAATATTCATCAGTAAGGTCGTATGAGAAACAACTATGATGAGTACCACCTGCATAAATCCAGCAGCCTGCACCAACTTCAAAGTTTGGTTGTGGTATCCATAAAGCAGATGCAACAGGTAATTTAGGAAGTGGTTTTGGCTCAATGCACTTAACATCATTTACAATCATGCGGAAGCGGTTGCCCATATCAACAACAGTAGCTGTAACGCCAGTTCCTACTTTTGATGTGAATACCAAACGAGCTGTTTGACTCTTGCGTACACCGATACCTAAGAAGTGCACTTCTAATCTTGGCTTAGATGCAGCAATAAGAGGACAAACTTCCAGCATGTGGGATTGCAAAATAGCACTTTGCTCGCCATTAAAGTTTAGGGTATAGTCTTCCAAGAAGGAACATCCATTAGGCAGACCTTGGGTCATTACCCATACACTGCGATATAAAGCTGCTGATTTCCAATCGCCCTCAGCTCCAAATCCATAGCCTTCTGCCATCAACCGTTGTGATGCCAAACCTGGAATCTGGTCAAATCCCATTCCTGTAGTTTCTACGTCTACATCGCCAAGATCATCGAAGTTAGTGGTGAAACCTTTTGCACCTTTATCTGTCAAAACTGCACGCAATGTAAGTTCTGCTTTTGCTGCATTCCATACTTTTTTGTAAGCTTCGCTATTTTTATCTTCTAATGCAGCATCATGATCGTATTCTTTAAAATATGTTTCTACTAAAGCATTTACGTCATTGTCTTTTATCTTCTTGAAATAAGTCATTACCTCGCTGAATGGACAATAGTCTACATGATAGCCTAACACTTGCTCAGCAGCTACTTTATCACCATCTGTAACAGCAACGTTGTTCATTTGGTCGCCAAAGCGGATAATAAGTGTGTCTTGTGCATCAGCCCATGCTGCGCATACGCGTTCCCACACAGCTATGTGCTCTTGAGTTTTTTTGTCTTTCCAATATCCGACAACTAATTTTCTGCGGATTCTCATGCGTGAAATGATGTGGCCAAATTCACGGTCGCCATGTGCACTTTGATTTAAATTCATGAAGTCCATATCCATTGTGTCCCATGGAATTTCTTCATTAAACTGTGTATGCAAGTGCAAAAGGGGCTTGTGGAGAATTTGTAGACCATGTATCCACATCTTTGCAGGTGAGAAAGTATGCATCCAGGTAATGACACCAATACACTTCTTTTCATTGTTGGCAGCTGCAAACAAATCAGCTACTTCCTTGCTACTATTGGCGGTACCTTTATAGACAACTTTGATAGGCAGAATACCAGAATTGTTCATGCCATCAACCATTTGCTTTGAATGTCCGTCAACTTGTTTTACTGCATCTCCTCCATAAAGAAGTTGAGCACCAGTAACAAACCATACTTCAAAATTTTCGAATGCTTTAATCATAGTTGTATATTTAAAAGATTATAAATTGATAGTTAGATAATATTCAAATGTAAAATTGCTTTTATTTCTTTTTTTGACCATAATATGCGTTAGGACCATGTTTCCTGCTAAAATGTTTCTCTATGAGTAGAGGATTCATGGTAGTGTTTGGATTAACCATAAACGAGATAAAAGCCATTTTTGCTACTTGTTCCATTACAACAGCATTGTAGACAGCATTATCAGGATCTTTGCCCCATGAGAAAGGACCATGATTTTTGACTAATACACCAGGTGTGTGCTCATAGTTAATATTCTTAAAGCGTTTGATAATAACCGTTCCTGTTTCTTTTTCATATTCAGCCATTTGGTCAGCAGTCATATCTGCGGTACAAGGAATTTCATCGTGAAAATAGTCTGCATGAGTTGTCCCAATATTAGGGATGTCTTTTCCTGCTTGAGCCCAAGCTGTTGCATACGTTGAATGCGTGTGTACAATGCCTCCTATGTTGGGAAAAGCTTTATAAAGTTCCAAATGGGTAGGAGTGTCTGATGAAGGATTCAAATTTCCTTCAACCACTTTTCCTGTATGTAAATCAACAACAACCATGTCTGATGCTTTCATAACATCATAACTTACACCAGATGGCTTAATGACAATTAAACCTTTCTCTCGGTCAATACCGGATACATTACCCCATGTAAAAATCACAAGATTGTGCTTTACCAAGTCAAGATTTGCCTTGAACACCTTTTCTTTTAATTCTTCTAACATATTCTTATAATTTAAATGATGGGTCTTCGTTGTATGCTTTCTTGTTAAAACGGTACAATACAGCCCCACGTTTAGATGTTTGTTTATCTATAAAATCTGTTTTTTCTATAAAATCTATGCCTTTGATACGTTTTCTAAAGTTGCGCTTGTCTATTTCTTCACCTAAGACAGCTTCGTATACGTGTTGTAATTGGGTTAAAGTAAATAATTCAGGAAGCAAATTAAAGCTAATTGGTTCTGTAGAGATTCTTTTTCTCAATAGTGAAATAGCTTTATTGACCATCTTATTGTGGTCAGAATATAGTTTTGGAAGTTCTTCCAAATAGACCCATTCAAGTTTATGATCAAATAATAATGCCTGATCGTAGTCGTTGACATTGATGAGAGCACAGTAGGCTATGGAGATAACTCGTTCACCGGGATCACGGTCAATGGCTCCAAATGCACCGACTTGTTTCATATAGATATCTTTGAGTCCTGTCAATTCATATAGTACTCTATTTGCGGCTTCTTCCAAACTTTCATTTTCATTTACGAAGCCTCCATACAGTGACCACATACCTCTTCCTGGATCCATTTTCCGCTTGCCAATAAGTAATTGTAATTTGTTGTCTTTAAAGCCAAAAATAATACAGTCTACGGAAACATATACCTTGGAGTGCTCGTCATAATATTTGGTCATATAACTTTTACTGTTTTTATCAATATAAATTTCAATAAGTGAGTCTAAAACTCACTTATTGAAATGAAATACTAATTTGTTTTTACCAGAAGTAAGCATAAAATGCTGCACATAGAGCTACTACGCCAATAGTGGCAATTACATCCCAAGCATTCCAGCTCTCTCTAATCATTTTCTTATAGTCGTTGGTAAACGTTATAGCTGCTATTTGTTCCGCTGATGGTTTTGGTGTAAACAAAGAGATAATATACATCATTATGACAATGAATACTAATAGCCAACATTCAAAGATAAGCCAGTTGGTTTGCCAAAACCAAGAGGTATATTCCCAAAATGCGCCATCCATAGTAGCTTTGCCACTTTCGGTAATCACGTTGGTTATTAATCGAATCATACCTATTAAGAAACCGCCAATAAGTCCCCATTCACCTGCTTTAGGAGTAATGCGTTTAGAGAAAATTCCAAGAGTAAATACGGCTACCATAGCAGGAGCAATAAGAGACTGGATATCTTGCAAATAAGAATATAAGTTACCCATGCCCATCATAATTGGCATCCAGGCTAATCCTAATAATACAACTACTACTGTAGCAATTCTTCCTACCATGACATAGTGACTCTCGCTTTTACCTTTTTTCATAGGCTTATAGAAGTCTTCTGTAAATAAAGTGGCACAGCTGTTAAAGAATGCAGCTAATGATGCTACGAGGGCACAAATAAAACCAATAGTAACAATGCCTTTTACTCCTGCTGGTAAAATGTTCTTTACCATCATTGCAAATGCACCGTCAGTATCATGGGTATTGGTGATATCCATTTCTATACCATATCCTTTTTGTGCAAGTGCGTAAGCTACCATACCTGGAATTAAGAACATGAATACAGGTAATAGCTTAAAATAGCCTGCGGCAATAGTACCTCTTCTGGCGCGGGCTATAACCTTTGCGTTGTCTTCGCCTTTTGTTTGTCCAAGAACACGTTGAACGATATGTTGGTCTGTACACCAATACCAAAAACCAATGATGGAAGCTCCTAAAAAGACTACATAACCAGGAAATTGTGGATACATAGGATCTGCTGGGTCTGTATGGAACATATGGGTAGTGCCAAAGCCATTGTGAGCTTGATTGCAAACTGTCATCATCTGCGACCAACCTTCTGTGATGCTACCATCACCTAACATATTCAAACCAAGGAATAAAACGAGGAAAGAGCCGATGATTAGTATAGGTGTTTGAATAGCTGAAAGTGTCATAACACCTTTCATACCGCCAAATACAGTAAATACGGCTGTAATAGCAATCAGTCCAATTGCGCCATACCAGAATGGTAATCCAAGAAGGTATTCAAAGAATATACCACCGGTAAATGCCGTTACGCTTACTTTTGTCAATACATAGGCAATTAGTGTAATGATAGATAGCCATGAGCCTGTGCGCTGTGTATAGCGGAATTTTAGAAAATCAGGCATTGTGATTATCTTTCCTAATTTATTATTCAGTAATTGGTAAAATGGTACAAATAGCCATCCAAGAATCAAAATCATCCATCCTTGCATTTCCCAATGCGCCATGCCTACACCGTCTTTCGCACCTGTACCGGCTAATCCTACCAGATGCTCTGAACCTATATTCGCTGCAAAAATAGCTGCGCCAATGATGTACCAAGGCTCGCCTTTACCGAATAGATAATCTTGGCTATCAGCACCTTTCATTTTCTCCTTATCTTTCTTGATTGTTCGATAGATAGCCCATGCTATACCTATGACTCCGATGGCGAGTACAACCCAATCGAGCCATATAAATTCATTTGCACTCCAATTCATAGTTTTAATTATTAGATTTTTATAAATGTGTGATTATTTTATAATATATGTACTTTATTTCTTTATGCTAAATTTATAAGCTACATGGCTATAATATTTCTCACCGGGTTTGAGGTAAGGAGATGGCCAGTTCTTTTTATTGGGTGAGTCGGGATATTTCTGACTTTCTAAGCAAACTGACACATGTTTAGGATATTTGATACCTTTTTTGCATGTAACACCTGTACCTTGGAAATTTCCTGTATATACTTGCACTCCTGGTTCATTGGTAAACATCTCAAGTAATATGCCAGTCTTTGGAGAATAAAGTGAAGCTGCTACAGTTTTGTCATCTCCTTTTCCATTTTTATATGTGTTTAAGCACCAGTTTTGGTCATAGCCAGATGCATATTTTATTTGGTCAAAAGAGGTGTCTTTGATAGTCTCTTCTATGGCATGAGGCTTGCGAAAATCCATAGGAGTTCCTTCTACTGGTTTTATTTCTCCTGTTGTCATATATGTAGAATCAGCAGGCGTGTATTTATCTGCATTTATATACAAAACCATGTCCATACCTTCTTTTGATGGGTCGCCATTTAGGTTGAAATAGCTATGGTTCGTCATGTTAACCACAGTTTCTTTATCCGTAGTAGCTTGGAATACAATATCCAGCGTGTTATTACTACGTACCGTATAAGTAGTAGTAGCAGTTACTTTTCCTGGAAATCCATTGTCGCCGTCAGGTGAGACAATGGTTAGCTGTAATGTTGAATCATTTGGCTGCTTAGCATCATAAACTTGATACATCCAGCCAGATGGCCCGCCATGCAGACAGTGCCCAAAATTATTTTGTGGCAATTGATAGGTTTTGCCATTGACTGTTAGCTTCCCTTTTCCTATTCTGTTAGCATATCTTCCCACTGAAGAACCATAATCACTTGGGCTATTTACAGTATCTGCATATTGTGCGATGTTATCATAACCTAATACAACATCAGTTGGCTTGTTTTCTTTGTCTGGTACAGTTAGTGAGACTACGCGTCCTCCGAAATTCGTTATACACACTTCCATACCATTGTTGTTTTTTAATGTAAATAACTTGACTTGCTTTTGATTGATAATGGTATCAAACGCAGTGGGATTTAATCCTGATACAGTAGTATTTACATTTGCTTGTCCTGCACAAGAACATAAGGCGATAGTAATAAAACCCATGCCTCCAAATAATGTCTTAAGGTCTTTCATAAATTGTTGTTTGGTTATATAGTTTTATTTTGGGTGTAAAATTACTACTTATTTTTTATAATGCAAAAAACTTATCAATTATTTTTATCTGTTTTTTCGTTTTTGTATTTTTTAAGTTTTACTTCGTTTCAAGTAATCTATGAAATGTTTGTTGATAGTAGAGAAACTAAAGGTCTTTGGTATAAGATATTTGAAAGCGAAAGAGAATATACCAAGACTACTTCTTTTTTATGTCTTGATACATTCTCTTTATCAGTAACTGTTAGTAGTGTAAAATGCTATTTGGTTTTAATTTCTACTATATCTTTTTTTTTTCCATATTCTTTTACGTATTTATGCTCATTGCCTCTTTTATATAGATTCATCGATTCTATCTTGTCGGAAGGAATTTTCATTACTTCAGAATATGTCATTTCAACACCGTCTACAATATATATAATGGGATCTTCTTTTTGTTTTGTTGTAACAATACGGATGATTCCATTTTGTAAAGCGGATTGTTTTAATCCCATTTGTGTATAGACAGATAATAGCTTAGGGTCTTTTATAATAGTCATAGACTTTATATCTGTTGGTTTTACAGCGTTTACCCCATTAGCATTTAATATGCCATCAATGAAGACTAACGGCTTTTTATAATTATAATTTTTTCCAGCTGCTACTTCATCTGTTATTATTTCATGTAATAGTAGTACATGTTGTTTGCCCCTTCCATCGTTATCTTTATAGGTAGAGGGTAAAATTCGATAAGTCTTAATGGTTTTACCGATTAATTCTGCTCCTGTAAAGTTTTTAATTATTTGATGGTTTATAAAATAGACTTGAATGGTGTCTGTAGGTTCTTTCACTTGAGCAAAAGTAGTTGTTGCCGTGAAGATAAGGGCGGCAGATGTCATAATAATTGTCTTTCTCATTGTAGTATTGTTTTTATAAATTAAACTTAAAGTGCGGTTAAGGATATACCATCCTTATTTATTTCATTTACTCTATAATCTTTTCTTTCTTTATTATCATTTATGATGGATACTGACAGGTTATTATCTTTTTGCTCTATAATGATATTTGCGGCATCTTGAAATGCTTCCATGGTCAATTGACAAGCATATGTAAGATTACTTTCTCCTGTAATGGTACTATTTCCTTTTTGAGCATTTCTTTTATCATTCTTGAGAGAAACTATGTGCGTGGAATCATTTTGCTTATTGTGAAATGGAGCATTAGTCGGTGCCGTTTTTATGTGATGCGCTATATCTTTGTCTTTGGTCTGTGGAATAGCAGTGGCAAGTATTGTAGAATCTTGGACTGTAGTATTAAAAACATTCTTTCTTGCCTTGTTGATAGCCAAATTTCCTTTCTCATGGCCTGGCATGAAGTTTATGGCAATACCAATAAAGATAAATACTGTTATACAGACAGCAGCTATCCATCGCCAGGAACGTATGGCTAATCTGGGTTTAGAAGAATTTGCAGGGCTTGTGTTGCTCTGCTTCTGTAATTTCACAGTAGCCATAATAATTTCAGCTATTTCCGTCTCTTCTTTGGGTATATTGCTCTTTTGCTTGCAATGTATATAAAAATAGGCAAGTTTATGTTCTTCTTCAACGGATGTTTCACAGTTGAGAAAACGTCCTATCAATGTTTTACGATAGTGATTATTATTAATGTCGTGCATATTTTCTGTATTTTTGTTTATTGTCTTTTCATTTTTACTAATAGTGTCTTTCTTGCTCTGGCAATGAGTGTCTTAATGCTATTTTTCGGCATCTGACATATAGCAGCTATTTCATCAAGTGTCATACCTTCACTGCGCATTTTTATCAATCGTTGCTGTGTGGTGGGCAATTGACATATATAATGGTCAATCATGCAATGTATGCTTTCAGTACTAAGAGATGTGTCCGCTGAGCATTCCGTGAGCACTTGAATGTTTTCTATTGAATCAATTGGAGGTACAGGATGCCGTAATATATCTATACATATATTTCTAATGATGGTTATGGCCAATGCTTCTATATTATGGCAAGTATTGAGCTTTTCGCCCATATGCCATAGCCTGATAAAAGTTTCTTGTACAGCATCTTCTGTGTTATCATTTATTTGCAACCCTCCTTTCAATATCCGCTCTGCTGTAGCTGTCAGTCTTGGATGCAATTGTTTGACCAATTGTTCAAATTCTCTATCATTCATGTATTGTAAATTTCTGTGGCCTTTTGCTATATTGTTGACTTTTCTATATATATAGACGAAAAAGATGAGTGTGGGTAAACAAAAATAAGATGCCAATGGTAAAATAGGTGCCCTTAAAACATTTTTTGCTCAAAAAGATGTGTATTTTTGTAATAAAGCCTTCTTATCTACGTTAATCAATATAGAAAATGAAAAAATGGAAAGCCTATGGATTATTTTACCCTTGAAGGAAAGAAGCCGTCTCGTGCCACATTAAATCTTATCAGGCAGATAGCTTATACCTATCGCGTGATGAAATTAAACGGTAAAAACGAAGCATTTTGTCTCAACTAAAAACAAATAAAATACAGAAATGGCAGTATTGATATCACCATCATTGTTGGCAGCTGATTTTCTTCACTTGGCAACCGACATTGAAATGATTAACAGTAGTCAAGCAGATTGGTTACACTTGGATGTGATGGATGGCTCTTTTGTGCCGAATATATCTTTTGGATTTCCTGTGTTGGAGGCGGTGTCAAAAGCGTGCAAGAAGCCGATGGATGTGCATTTGATGATTAACAGCCCAGAGCGTTATATTGCCCCGATAGCTAAAGTAGGGGCTATGATGATGAATGTGCATTATGAAGCTTGTACGCATCTTAATCGTGTTGTCCAAGAAATACATGAAACTGGGATGAAGGCGGGGGTTACACTTAATCCTTCGACTCCTGTGTGTATGCTTGAAGATATTATAGCTGATGTGGATATGGTGCTTTTAATGAGTGTAAACCCTGGCTTTGGCGGTCAAAAGTTTATTCCTAATACCCTTAATAAAGTGAGAAAGTTAAAACAGTTGATTACGCAGAGTGGTTCTCATGCTCTTATAGAGGTTGATGGAGGGGTACAAGCTCAAACGGCTCTGCCATTGGTACAGGCTGGGGCAGATGTATTGGTTAGTGGTAGTTATATATTTAAAGCTGCTGATCCTAAAGCTGTTATCAGTTCTCTTAAAGCATTGAAATAAACGGCTTTAATCTATACCTTGTGCTATAAGTCAGTAAGGCATAGATTAAAGTAGCCTATTGCTAATGGGGTAGATAGAGAGTAAATGCTTTTATAGTATAGTATTGAAGAATTGACGTATTAATCCATCTGTAATGTGATGTTATGCTCTTTGGTCATTCTTCTCAAGTTCAATATAGCATACCTCATGCGCCCTAATGATGTGTTGATACTTACGCCAGTTGTTTCAGCTATTTCTTTAAAAGACAAGTCTTGATAATAGCGCATAAAGACAACTTCGCGTTGGGTAGGAGGGAGGTTGTCCATCAATTTCTTTACATCCGTCAGTACTTGATTCTTTACATAGTGATTTTCTATATTGGATTCCAATACATCTGATTTTGAGAGGTTGTAAATATCGTGCTCTTCAGATTGTTCTACCATGTTATGTGTGCGCAACTCTCTGTACCAATCCATCATTACATTGTGAGCAATACGCATAATCCATGCTCCAAACTTTCCGCTGGTAGCATATCGCCCTTCATGAAGTTTGGTTATTACTTTGACAAAGGTCTCTTGAAACAAGTCATTCGCCTTGTCTTCATTGCGAACAACAAACAATATGTACGAGAATAGCTTGTCTTGATTGCGTGCAAGCAATTCGTCAAAGGCCTTATTGTTGCCTTTTATGTATAAGAGAGCCAACTCTTCGTCTGTCAGCTCATACAGATTTTCCTTCATTTATCCATTAATTAGTTAAGTAATGGTATTTCGATAGGCTAAAAATTTTAAGTTATTAAATTATTCCTTTACTATTTCAACAATGCTTGTTAGTAGCTTTAAAGGCTTTTTTGCACAGCATTCAGTTACCTCTTGCATTGCAAACAGCGTTATGTATTAATGCAAAATTACAATAATTTGTTTATTCTGACAAATAAAATCTAAAAATAACAACATATATTTTGAATATTAATATTAAATATATACCTTTGCAAGGTAATGAGGTTCGAATGAACACGATTAAAAAGGGAATGGCGTGTAACTCGCCAACTGTCTCGCAGCTGTGAGTTCCTTTATGACCTTAAGCGTAATACCACTGCCGTTTCGTGGCGGGAAGGTGCTTAAAGAGTGGAACAAAGTCAGAAGACCTGCCTTGTTGATAACAGCCTTTTTCTCTCGATGTAAGGGGAGAAGGATTAATTAAATATATATTTGGATATCAGTCTCTATGTTGTATTAAGTATGGGCTGTCTGTTATTGTGGATTTGATGTATGACTACACTTATATGTTAAAGGCAATAATGGCGTGAAAATGATGACCTGAAAGCATTCATGCAATTTAATGCTTCTGCTCATATAAGCTACAATAATGATAAAGATAATATTGCTTGCATTCTGATGGTGTGGCTTTATTGGAAATGAGATACTGTCAATAAGGGGCTTGTAGCAGTTGTCAGTTGTTTAGGCAATGCAATTTGCTGTTATTGCAGCATATAGTGAAATGGAATTATTGTAACCGTACGTGTATTATTATATAAGTTTATTATGAGAGAGGCAGCACCGTGAGGCGCTGCCTCTTTTGCGTATGCTCGCGCCTAACGAAAATGCCGTAACATTTCAAGGTTAATGTGTATACGGCCATGTAATATAAACAGGCAAGTACTCTATGTTCTATGTATAGAGTACTTGCCTGTTTTGTATTGTTATTGATAATTGTTATCTTCTAAAGTGAATACAATAGCTTAATATTCATCTTCCTCATCTGCCACATCATCAGCGGTGAGGTCAAGGTCAGCAGGGTCTTCTTCAATGGTGGTGCGATAACTTTCTTCTGTCAGTTTGTCATCGTCAAAAGCGTCATCATCGTCATCATCATTATAGTTGTCATCTATTTCAGGTAAATCTTCATCTTCATTCTCCTCATTGTTAAAGTCATCATCTTTATCATTGTCAACAGTAACATGAGGCTTTTCCACTTCTGGCTTTAATTTAGCGAATATAGCTTCAATCCATGCACCTTTAGGTATTTCAAGTACATCAAAGCCATCAGCTACTTTTTTCTCATACATTCCACCTGGTTTGTGCAGACGATCTTTAGGAAGTGTGGTTGTGCTGATGTCAAATCCACTTTGTATGATATCTTGTATGCTTTGTGACAGAGAGTCCCAGCCTCCACCAAAGTTGCGGTCAATGACTTCCATCAGTTTTGCAGCAGATATGTGGCGTATATTTTCATAGGTTAAGTCGGTAACGCGCAAAATGGGGCGTTTTTTAATACCAACTTTTACCCGTTGGCTGTCATCTATACGAATGGTGCCAATTTTGAAACCACGTGCTTCATATTTATTTATAATTTCAGGACGGTCAATCTTAATTTCTTCTATTTCAAAAGCACTCTTGATAATATCCATGTAGTGGCGGATATTATCTTTGATGTCTGCATCTTTTTCGCCGGTTTCAAGTATTCTGAAAATATCGCTTTCCTGAAGATCCCAAACGTTGCTTTTGTTAAGTGTCTTTAATGTAAGTGCCTTCTTGTTATTATCTTTCATATTTCTAATGAATTAATTTATTCTAAAGTTATGTAGCCCATGGCTAATTTGTTGTTCCTTGAATTGCCTGTCAATTTTGCTCTTTTGTAGGTGGCATTGACCGCTGCCAGCAAAATTCGTCACTGTCTGCCCACACAGGAAATCTATTTCTGAATTGTATTAGTTCTTCTTTCTTTATGTTTGCAGAAATGGCGTCTGGCGTGTTGAAGAGAGCTTGCGCTATGGTGTGTCCTTTTGCATCGATAATGGCTGTTCCTCCTGCATAAGTGCAAAACAAATCTGTTCCCACACGGTTTACTCCAATTATATAGCATTGGTTCTCTATAGCTCTTGCTCTAAGCAATATTTGCCATGCATTTTGTCTGCTGCGTGGCCAGTTTGCTACTACAATAATGGCATCATAGTCGTTCCGCTTGTTTCTGAGCCATACAGGAAAGCGTAAATCGTAGCAAGTAGCCAATAGAAAATGCATGCCTTTCCATGTAGCAATGATACGTTTGCTTCCTGCTTGATAATAAATGTTTTCGTGCCCGTAAGCAAAGAGATGATGCTTGTCGTAAGCTGTGATAGAACCGGTTGGCGTTACAAAGTAAAGCCGGTTGAAAAACTTTCCGTTATCTGAGATGGCTAAGCTACCACATATCGCGCAGTTGAAGTGTTGAGACATTTGTTGCATCCATTCTAAGGAATTGCCTGCTTGTAGCAGATCTTCGGCATGTTCTTGGGGCTTCATGGTAAAGCCTGTAGCCCACATTTCAGGTAATACATACAAGTCTGATTGTGGACACGAAGCTATCATGCTTTCTGCAACCTCTTGATTAGCTTTGCGTTGCGCCCATTTTATGTCTGTTTGGAGTGCTGTTACTCTCACTTTTACTCTTTTTGTTGAAGTAATTTTGTGCTGCAAAAGTAATACATTATCTTTTATTCACAAGTATTTATCATGAATTTTTTATATGGCTACCTATATTTTCCGCTTATCTTATTCAGCTGTTGTTTTTAAGTTAATTCTTGCCCAACTTGTGGAAGCCTTGTTTTCAATTTGTAAAAGCAATGCTTTTGGCTGTTGGAAGCACAGCAATTGGCATGCAAGAACAATGCAATTGAAGGGCGGAAACATAGCTCTTGCAAATGGTTGCCTAAAGTCCTATATAGAAGTCTTTAGTTAGTGTTGTGTACCATTCGCTTTTTTCCCCATATTCATCATTGATGCATGCCTCCGTTTCTTCTGTAGTGTTGCATCTGCCTTTGGTATATGCCAACAGATATCTGCTGACAGGCTTGTAAGGAACAGTGTTGATGGCACAGACGCGCGATGCGGATAGTCCATTCATTAAGGCTTCGGTGTCAAATTCGGCTTTATTGGCCGCAGGAATAATTACAGAAAACTCGCCTCCTTCGGTTAACAATCTTGCCACATGGCGCATTAAGCTTGCAGTTGGCAAAGATGTAGCTTGTCTGGCTAATGTGCGTTGCTGATTGGCAGAAGGCAGAGAGTTTTTATAAAAAGGAGGGTTGCAGACGATGGCATCAAACTGCTCTGTTGCTGAATAGTCTTGGACAGCAGTACATGTTATGTGGATACGCTTGTCAAAGACCGATATAGCAGCATTGGCTGTAGCTTGCTGGCAAGCGCCAAAGTCTATGTCAATGCCTGTTATGTCTGCTTTTGGGTACCGCTGAGCCATGAACAAGGCTATTAGTCCTGTGCCGGTGCCGATATCAAGTATATGCTTGCCACCTTGTGCCCACGCTCCTAATAAAACACCATCTGTGCCTACTTTCATGGCACAGAGATTGTGATAAACGGTAAATTGCTTAAACTGAAAATAGTTATTGCTCATTTTATATGCTTCTAATCCTTGAATATATTAAATAGAATAACACCTTACTATTAATAAGAAGGCACTAATGATGACCTAAGCACTTACTTGGTCAAGATGTTTGAAAAACATCAGCTTCTATGCAAAGATAGGCATAAAACATGATTTTCCGATAAAAACATTTTTTTAATAGATATTGGTTGTCTTTTCGATTATGAAGTATGAAAAGTTTGTGAGCCTGAAAATGAAACAAAAAGATACTTTTCATGTTATTTGTTTCGTTTATATCAGCCTTTTTATGTACTTTTGCATACGTTACGTTGCTTCATGATAAATGAAATCGACATTTCGGATTTCCGCTTCCAGACGGCAGCATTAGGCAATGAATGGGGTCTTAAGGAAACTGATATACAAGTATTGCTTACACTGAGTGATGCTTTTCAGAAGGAAGCGATTTTATGCTTGAGGCTATCAATTACACGACATTGAATTTACCTTAACGGCGAAGTAACGATGAATGGTGCTAATGCTTGGAAATAGATACATATCTATGGAAAATATGCAAAGTACAATCATTGTAAAAGCTATTGAAACATAAAGATTGAAGATATATGGTAACTATCGAAGACAACAAAAACGAAGAGAAGAAAAGTCTTAGCTTTGTAGAACAATTAGTAGAGAACGATTTGGCCGAAGGCAAGAATGGCGGTAGAATACAGACTCGTTTTCCGCCAGAGCCTAACGGATATTTGCACATAGGTCATGCTAAAGCTATTTGCATGGATTTTGGTGTGGCAGAACATTATCACGGTGTGTGCAATCTGCGTTTTGATGATACAAATCCAAGCAAGGAGGATACAGAATATGTAGACTCAATATTGAATGACATTAAATGGCTGGGCTTCCATTGGGGCAATGTGTATTATGCGTCTGACTATTTTCAGCAGTTATGGGACTTTGCTGTGTGGATGATAAAGCAGGGTAAAGCTTATATTGATGAACAAACCAGTGAAGAGATTGCTGAACAGAAAGGTACTCCTACTCAGCCTGGCACACCATCACCTTATAGAGACAGGCCAATAGAGGAAAATCTTGAGTTGTTTAATAAAATGAATACTCCAGAGGCAGTAGAAGGTTCTATGGTATTGCGCGCAAAACTGGATATGGCAAATGCAAACATGCATTTCCGAGACCCTATTATGTATCGTATCATACAGACACCTCATCACCGTACAGGCACTAAGTGGCATGCTTATCCTATGTATGATTTTGCTCATGGGCAAAGCGATTATTTTGAAGGTGTAACCCATTCTATTTGTACCTTGGAGTTCGTACCTCATCGTCCTCTTTATGACAAGTTTATTGATGAATTAAAAATATACAAGGGGGAGGGTGACAATTTACATGATTTCCGCCCCCGTCAGATTGAGTTTAATCGTCTGAATCTTACCTATACGGTGATGAGCAAGCGTAAACTTCATGCCTTGGTAGATGAGCATTTGGTAAGCGGATGGGACGACCCCCGTATGCCTACCATCTGTGGTATGCGCCGTCGCGGTTATTCTCCAGACAGCATCAAAAACTTTATAAAGAGTATCGGCTATACAAAGTTTGATGCACTCAATGATGTGGCATTGCTTGAGGCTGCGGTGCGTGATGATTTGAACAAGCGCGCTATTAGAGTATCTGCTGTTGTAAATCCTGTAAAATTGGTAATTACCAATTATCCTGATGGTAAGGCAGAAGAGATGGAGGCTATTAACAATCCTGAGAATGAATCTGATGGTTCTCATACCATTACCTTTACCAAGAATTTGTGGATCGAGCGTGATGACTTTATGGAAGATGCTCCTAAAAAGTTCTTCCGTATGACACCTGGTAAGGAGGTAAGGCTCAAAAATGCATATATTGTAAAGTGTACAGGCTGTACCAAAGATGCAGATGGTAATATTATGGAGATTCAGGCTGAATATGATCCTAACAGCCGAAGCGGGATGGAAGGAGCTAACCGCAAGGTGAAGGGTACATTACATTGGGTAAGTGCAGACCACTGCAAGCAGGCTGAAGTAAGGGAATACGACAGGCTCTTCAATGTAGAAAACCCATCTGCGGATGACAGAGATTTTAGAGAATTGCTGAATCCTCAATCTCTTACTATTAGAACTCACTGTTATGTTGAAAATTTTGCAGCAGAGCGCAAACCAGGAGAATATTTGCAGTTCCAACGCATAGGATACTTTATGGCTGATTTGGATTCTACAGCAGACCACCTTGTATTCAACAAGACAGTTGGTCTGAAAGATACTTGGTCAAAAATTAAGAAAGGATAGACGAAATGCCATATAATGACGATTATTTTAACTCAAAAAGTTTTAGGTGTCTTTTGGAAAAGTTTAGGAAGAGTGAACAAAATATGATTCATTCTATCTTTGATCCAGAGGAATATGTAGATTTGGCGGAATATTTTTATAATAATAACCAAAAAAGTAAAGGGTATAAGATAATCGACTTGGCTTTGCAGATATATCCGGGAGCTTTGTCACCACTTCTTTTTAAAGCAAGGGTGGAGCTCCTGGATAATAACAATCCTGTAAGGGCAGCTTGGTATGTTGAGCAAATTGAAGATAAATCTGACCTTGAATATATTTATATTAAAGGTGAAATTATGGTAGCCCAAAAACAAATAGAAGAAGCTGACAATTATTATGAACAGCATTACATAACACTTGATGCGGAAGAAAAATCTTATTATGAAATAGATATATCCAATATATTCTTTGATTATGAAGTTATAGATAAAGGATTAAAATGGTTTGCGCGTTGCAGTAATAAGCAACTGTTAGAGTATATGGAGCTTGAAGCCAAAGTAGAAATGATTAAAGGCAACTTCAAGTCAAGTCAGAAACTCTATAACAAGCTGATTGATAACAATCCTTTTAATATACAATATTGGAATTCGCTGGCCTCTTCTCAATTTTTTAATGACGAGATAGAGGAGGCTATATCCAGTAGTGAATATTCCATAGCTATTAATCCTGATAACGCAGCAGCATTGCTTAATAAAGCTAATGGACTGTATAAACTTGGCAACTATGAGGAAGCATTGAAATATTATATACGATATAATCGCATTAATACTGCTGACGAAAGTGGCGAAATTTTGATAGGATTGTGTTACTTACTGCTTGAGAAGTTTGAGGATGCTATTTCTTTCTTGAGTAAAGCTGCTATGCATTGTGAGAAAAATTCGCCCAATTTGGTGGATATCTATAAAGACTTATCTTATGCTATGTGCCGACTTGGTCGTATTGACGAGGGGCTTGCTATGCTTGATAAAATGGACGAAATAGTAAAGAATCCTAATGACTTGTTGGTAAATAAAGGCATCATTCTTATAGGGTGTGGGCACTTTGATAAAGCTAAGAAATATTTTGTAAAGGCGTTGAAACAGTCAAATTATGACCGTAATATCTTTTTGAAAATAGCCATTACAGTTTACGAAAGCGGTGATCCAACCTTGGCTTACCGTATGTTTACCACTGTTTATAAGCAAAACGAACATTGGTATAAGGGCTATGCGTTTTATGCCGCTTGTTGCCACGATTTAAATAAAAAAGAGGAATTTCTGCAGAGCTTGCGGTTGGCAGTTAAATATACGCCCTATGAAACGCAAGAGGTGCTTGGAGTACTGTTTCCTGATAAAATGCCCGTGGAAGAATATTATGATTATATGCGCCAAAAGCTTCAGCATAAGTAGGCACATAGCACATCATGTGTGTATGTAGGCGTTTCTTAGTTGTGTATGCTTCCTTGATTTCATCCGTGATATTACGAATAGAATAAGGTTATTATGATATTGATGCAAAACCATTAATCTTTCTAACCTCAATGGGTAGTAATCATTTATATTGTAATTGACGGAATCCAACCAGTTGGTCTGTCCTTTCTCCCTGTCCTTTATAGTAAACCAGTATTTGGTATTTATTTTCTGTTTGATAGAAGCTCCCTTCTGACGGCATAATTAGGCTTTTGCCATTATTGCGGCATAGAAATTGGTAAGAATAGTAGCCCTGCTTTTGAAGTATTTTACATTCATAGCATTTTTCTGCTGCATTATATGTCATTTTGTATTGTGGAGAGAACTGGTTGATAGTCCATGCTCCGTTAATATACACGTCATCAGTAGGCAATGGGTCTGTCATCAGCCTATAATGAATCCATGCATAGTCTGAGGCATAATCGTTTTCAATATTATTGCTGTTACGAATATAAAAAGCGCCATTGGCATCTTCGTCATAGATATAATTGTAGCGAGGCTCACAAACAAAGGGATATACATGATAATCATTGCCGTCCCATGCTATATGGTCAATACCCATAGTAGGATGCGTGACATCCAGAAATTCAAACTTATGATATTCGTTGCCAGCTTCAAATATCAAGTCTTTATTGTGGTCCCATTTTAAGACCTGTGCAGATATAAACTGTGGCCTTGATGGAACTTTTACATTATCCCATCTGCCATTTTGTAGTACAAATGTTTTGATTTGTTCTTGAGGATTTATCGCTTTAAGTTGGGAATAATTGACTTCAAAGGAAACTTGCTGATGCTTATTGTTCATGTCAATATCGGTATTGCTTGTAACTGACATGCTGATAGAAACTTTAGAATTAATGACCATGAAGCAAGCGGTAAGGACGGGTTGATTGTTATTGTTTTCGTCATATACTGTGAGTTTGTAGTTACCGCTTAATTTTATATTGCATTGTGAATTGGGTATGCAAAATTTGTAATGGGTATACAATATATTGGTATTGACTGACTCTTGGCTGTCATCAATGGTATTCCCGTCAGCAAATCCATCAATATAATCGCTGGAAAATAATTGGTCAGATTCTTTCCAGTCTGCTTCGCAGTGTACCAACTTGTATGCATACCTATGGTAGGTATGCGTTAAATCGTCGAATGAAATGTTGATTCTTTCATCTGTATTAAGTTGAATAACAGGCATAGATAGCCAATTATCATCAGCTACGACTTGCAAGGATTTAATATTGTTATCGTATATCTCATGATTTTGTGATAAACAATGATATGTATGTAACAAGAGAGCAGCTATTATAAATGTGGCTTTCTTCATAAGCAGTTCCAAATATAATTTTATAATCGAGTTTTAAATTCGAAATCTTATATAACTTCTGTCATCAAAAGATTTATTCCCTTCTTTAAAACCTTTTGTAGCTTTGAATAAATGAATACATAAAGGGTCTGTTTGCAGTATATCTTGTAAAATTGTTTCACTTGCTGCAAGCGTTGGTTTCAGTATAGGATAGCCATCACTGGCCAAAACAATCTGTTGAACATCATCTGGAAGACTAACTATTTTTACCTTTGACATTGGAATGTTAAAGCCATCTATTACTGCATAATCTATGTTTTGGCGTTGCATGCATTTGACGAGTTCACCTATAATAGCTTGTCTTCCAATGTCATTATCTCTTAATGAGTCTATGCTGACATGATCTTGTGTGATGGCTTTTTCTAAAATTGCAGCACGCTTTCTTGCTATAAAAACTTCTTGTGGCTTTGTATTGTCATAGTGCTTGTTATCCACAAGAGCTTGGCAATCGCCTATAAGCCATAATTGCTTGTAGTAATCAGAATAAATTACTAAACTGGCTGTTAGCCTTTCTTCAGGGTGGGCAATAAGCTTGTTTGTATCTATTCCATATTTTTGGTAAACAGCATTAATGGCTTGGGTTAAGCCTGTACATAGCGATGACACAGAGGTATCAGCAGGTAAATCTTGTAGATACCTGCTGATAATCTGCATACAAGTGAATCCATTTTCTTGACCTGTTATTATTTGCTGTCTGGTTTTGCTCGTACTTCCATCAATAACTGCCACGAAATGAGGATTAATAACGATTCCGTCTTCGCATGTTTCTGGACTTTTCTTTCCGATTATGCATTTCTCTATAATGTTTATCATTGCTCTCGCTTTGTTTTACTGCGTTATTATTTCCAGTAGTATTGATTCTTTTCCCAACTTTTATGTTCTCATTTTTACGAGAAGCGGTGGTCTTATATGTCCTGCCATTTTGTGATGTTTGGGTGTATGGAGGTACATAGTTGCCTTGGTATAATTTTTTTATTAAGTCAGGTCTGCCTATTCGTTTTAGCTCTTTTTCTATATTTTTTCTTTCTTCAGGCTTATACCAAAAGAAAAATTCTCGTTGTGCCAATTTCTCTTTTGACGTTTTAGCTGAGAAAATGGGTTCAAGAGTATAAGGATGATATCCTGTATACCATGTTTCCGTGCTTACTGTCATTGGAGTGGGGGTGAAATCTTGTACTTGTTCCAAATGAAAATTCAGTTTCTTGGTAATTGCAGCCAATTCTGCCATATCCTCTTCGTGGCAGCCAGGGTGACTACTTATGAAGTAAGGAATTATTTGTTGTCTGAGATTTTCTTTGCTGTTGATGGTATCAAATATCTTTTTAAACTCTTCAAACAGTTTGAAAGAAGGCTTGCGCATTAATTGAAGCACTCTGTCCGAGGTATGTTCGGGAGCTACTTTTAGTCGTCCACTTACATGATGGCAAATGAGTTCGTGTATATATTTCTTTGCTGCTACGTTGCAAACCTCATCATTGCTTTTGTGCAGTAAAAGGTCATATCTGACACCACTACCTATAAAGCTCTTTTTGATACCTGGTATAGAATCAACAGCTTTATATATTTCTAATAAAGGTGTATGATCGGTATTTAAATTTGGACATATCTGTGGATGTATGCAAGATGGACGTTTGCAATGTTCACATGCTTTATGATTGCGTCCTCCCATTTTGTACATGTTGGCAGATGGACCTCCAAGGTCGCTGATATATCCTTTAAAGTCTGGCATTTGAAGTACTTTATGTACCTCTTTTATGATGCTTTCCTTACTTCTGGAGACAATGAATTTTCCTTGGTGTGCACTGATAGTGCAAAATGCGCAGCCACCAAAGCAACCTCTGTGAATATTTACAGAGAATTTTATCATTTCATAAGCGGGTATTCGTTTCCCTTTGTATTTAGGATGGGGTAGGCGTGTATAAGGTAAATCATAATAATAGTCAATTTCCCTTGTACTCATAGCCGGATAAGGTGGATTAACTACTGTGTATTTGTTATTTACCTCTTGCAATAATCGTTGGGCATGGAGCTTGTTAGACTCTTCCTCTATATGTTTGAAGTTTTCAGCTTCGTATTTTCGGTTTTGCAGACATTCTTCATGAGAGTGAAGTATGATATCATCATCTTTTATTCCATCAAGAATATCATCTTTTGAAGCTAAATATACAGTTTGTGGTATCTCCTTAATGTCGTGTATATTTCTGCCTTTTAATAGCTCATTGCATAGCGCGGTAATAGGCTTTTCACCCATTCCATATATGATAAGATTGGCTCCAGAGTCGCACAATATACATTTTTTTAACTCATTTTTCCAATAATCATAATGAGTTAAACGGCGTAGTGAAGCTTCAATACCTCCTAAAACCACAGGCACATCAGGGTAAAGCCGTTTTAGAATTTTTGTATATACTATTGTCGGATATTCGGGTCTGCAATCATGTCTGCCGTCAGGACTATAAGCATCTTCAGAACGAAGCCTACGGTTGGCTGTATATTTATTGACCATGGAATCCATACATCCAGGTGCAATACCGAAGAATAGTTTAGGTCGTCCTAATTTTTTAAAGTCGCGGTAGTCTCCGTGCCAATCTGGTTGTGGAACTATGGCTACACGTAGCCCAATAGCCTCAAGGGTACGGCCTATAACGGCCGCACCAAAGGATGGATGATCAATGTATGCATCGCCAGAGAAAAGAATGACATCCAGTTCATTCCAGCCTCTGAGTTCTACTTCTTTTTTTGTAGTTGGTAACCAGTCTGTTAGCCTATAATTATTCATTTATCTTCTTTTCGTCAACTTCTTTGTTAGGCTTATTGCTTTCCCATTTAATAAATAATAATACGAGTTGATGAAGGCCAAATGCTTTCATATTGCTGTTGTAAATGACATCAAGGCATAAATCAAGAAGGTCTTTGGTGCCTTGCTCGTCAGATTAAAGAATAGAACGTACATTGAGCTTCAATTTGTCCAGTACAGATTCATCTATGATGCCATTGCTGTCTATAAGATTCTTTAAAAGAGAATACTTTTCAATTGTCTGAAGGTGTTTCTCTGTAATTGTTATATTCCTTGTACCAGATACATTGGTTTGAATTTTGTATGTTTCCATATTATTTAGTTGTTATAGTGTGAATATTATTGCTGCATTGCAATATTGATTTTCATTTGCGTTTTAATAAAAAATTGAGAATGCCTTGCATGAGTGATGCCTGCATTTTAGCGGATTTAATACATTCAAATGGAAAGCTCATGGCTAAAGTATTGTTTGCATTACCTTGATAAGCTACGCAAACAGATTTTCCATCATCCGCAGTCAAAGCACAAAATGCAGGGAAAACAGGCGAAATAAGATCGATAGATGTACAAGCATAATGATCTTCATTGAGCCTTGTATATATATCAAATTGGCTATTCATTCCGACTACAATGTTGTTGTTTTGCAGTTTGCTGTTTCCACTCAGTTGAAGGTGTAATATGTTTTCAAGAAATTGTTTTTCCTTTTCACTTGTCATATCACTTGCAATGAAAGCACCGCTGACCAATATATTACCTTGGCTTTTATAGTATTGTGCAATTTTTTTTTGCAACTCTTCACTGAAAGTCTTGTAATATCTTGTTGCATGGCCATCATTTTTCTCTAATCCAAGTATTAAGTCAATACAATCATATTGGTTTATATTGATTTTATCTTTTTCCACAGCCATCTTGGAGCAACTTACAATATTATACTTATTATTAGCCATGATAGCTTTAGCATGTATGGGTACATAATTAAACTCATTACCCATAATAATAGTGCCTTCTAACTCATTGCCGCTATATCCCAGTCCATTGAGACCTTCTTTTCCTATTTTTGTTTTATCAAAGCATATTTGTGCTCCACAAAATCCTGGCATTTTTCCATAGTTTACGCCAATGTCTTCATTAATATCAAATCCTTGACTAAAGCTGTCATCTATCACGGCTGGTGATGATAGCCTATTAAATCCATTGATGATAAGAATGTTCTTTGCTGTAGCGGAATGATATACAGCAGAGAGAATTTCAGAAGTAAAACTTTCGCCTCCTTCATTAACAGCAGAAACCTTAAAGTTGTATAGTATATCAGGACGAAGCTTGATCTTGCATGCATTGCTTTTGATGGAAATGCCATTGTCAAAATCAGAGCTTCCCGTAGCAGTGTATAAGATAAATGATTTTGCCTGAGCTGTAGACTCGTACTTATCTGATTGTGCATCCCATTTCAACAAGATTGTATCGTTTTTTAAAAAACAAATTCTAAAATTGTGAGGAGCCAATGGTGTTACCGCATACGCTTTGTCATGCTGTTTTGCTATGTGTTTTAAAATTGTTTTATAGATACTTCTTGCCATGTCAAACCTAAAGTTTGGATCTTGTCCTAACCGCATATCTGGAAAGTTCTGATGAGACATGGTTTCTAAAATAGCAGATGTCATATATGGGCATCGAGTTTCCGAATAATTCCTGTCGTATAAATCTCTTTTATTCCATTTACCATATATTTCTTCCATTTCGCTACTGACATTATTAAGTAGCTTTGATGCAAACTTCTTGGACAAATCTCTTGGTAATCCTGATGGGTATCTGGCTCCTTCTTCTTTTGTTGTGCAAATGGCTAATGTGCCAAAAATAGATTTGTAGTCATTTGTAACCCCTGCATCACTATGCACAGCTAATGACAATTCTATAGGAACGTTTAAACCTCCGTAATTTGGAAGAAAACAAGAACCTCCAGCTAACCAATTTGTCATGTATGATCTTGCATTGATGTCTTCTTTATAATCATCAGTGCCGTCTTTTGAATAGCAAATGCTGTCTGGAGCGCCAGCCCACTGTGTATAATAGCGTGAGCCTTCCAAAAAGCGAGGTAAACCACTCGTTTTGCCATTCCTGCTAATATTGCCCATGCCTCCACCAAAGCGAACGGCATCTGCCGTAACGACACCATTGTATGCACTCTCATTTGAAAGGACAACCCTATTTTTAGGTGAACAGCCTTTGTCAAAGTCAAATGTTCCTAAGTAAACCCATGTGCCACCTCCCATTCTTTGATTAACATTAAAAATGGTTTTACTGCCTTTGTGGTATACAGTATATTGGGCATCTGGTACATTCTCCGTCGTTTCTGGGTAGCTTACATAAACAGCATACTTATCGGCCTTTTCAAAATTAGGTTGGTATGATATCTCACAGGTCTTAGTAATAGATGCTTTTGCTTTGCGAGTAGTTCCTTGCTTAAACGGATTTTGTCTATCAACAATTATCGTAGTATTGCATTTGAAGCCAGGTATATTGGCATTAGTCCACATGTTATCTATACCTAATTCTGTGTAATAAGGTAATAGCACTTTATTATCGTTATCAATAATATATTCTTTTTTTTGCCAATCTCTTTCTCTTGGTGTAAATACAATAGCTCCTGCTTTCTCAAGCATAGGTATTAAGTATGGAATTACAATGGTTTGTGTAAACAAGTCTTCTGTTGTGCAAAATAGTTTAGGCCTTTGCCAAGTCCATTCATCTGTTTTTTGATTATAATATTTTCCATGGCTTGCCCATAAAGATAAATGCTTGTTTTGTAATCCTTTAGTAATGTTGATAGGCTTAGATGCGTTAGTTACCCATGGCGTGCCTTGATATTCAATATCTTTGATTTGTTCTTTATTGGATATGTTGTCTGTTCTTTTTTGAGAATGCAATGCCTTTTTATGGGTTCCACAATCGACCAATAAAAGACAGACAATAATAATTATAATGTGAAAAAGACCTTTTTTCATTTTAATTAATTCCCAATAGTAAATTTTTCTGGATACTTTCCTTTGAAATTCTTATAATAATTTTTGATTTCTTGCATGTCTTTGTCTATATCGCCAGATGGCCATATGCATTTAGTACATTCAATAAGTTTTCTATCATAGTCGAGACCATAAAGTAGAATAGGAATTTTTGCGTTGAGTGCAATGTAATAAAATCCTTTTTTCCAATCGGGGTTTAATGAGCGAGTACCTTCTGGGGTAATGCATAACCTAAAGCAATCTGCTTGTTGAGCAATATGAGCTAATTGGTCAGTCATTTTTGTATGTTTGGATCGAAATACAGGTATGCCTCCAATTTTTTTAAAGAAGATTCCTAATGGACCCCAAAACCATTCTTTTTTCATTAAGAAATTAATATGCAATCCTTCTGCTCGCATATACATTTGGCCAATGATAAAATCAAAATTACTGGTATGTGGGGCTAAACAGAGAATGTATTTTTTTGGATGTTCAATAGTTACCTTTTTGGTCCATCCTCCTCGCTTGTAAAGTAAATATCTAAAAAAAAATTGTAGCATTATTTTTATTCGTCTCTTTATTGTGCAAACATTTTATTTCTTACACTTTCAGACTGTATGCATCAGTTTTATGAATATTCACCTTATTTGCTGACACATGCAGTCTGAAAACAGCCTATAAGTTTATGTCTTACCTTATGTTATAAAACATTGGCTATCGGATTAATTCCGTTAGTTAGTATTTTATACTAATTATATGCGCAAATGAATGTTTATGCTAATCTGAAGAATTTATACTATTTTAGTTAAGGGCGACAATATTGTCAATTATTTTACTTACTTCCTCATTAAAGTTCTTCTTAAGATCAAGAAAATAAAGCTTTGGCTTTATTCCTGGCTCTACATGTGAAATACGTTTTAAGAAACTATTGTGTGTAATAAGAATAGATGTCAGGATAGATTTCACGTTTTCTTCATCTTTTCCTTCATACAATGATGTAGCGATACATTCTGCAAATAGATCACTACAGATGTAGTTAATCATTTTTTTTAAATCTCTTTTATTAGCCATGGTTAAAAATTGATATGTTTGTATTACAAATGTATGAATAAAAAAAGTAATTGGCAAATGTTTTTTAGAAAAAATAATAATTAAAGCTCCATTTTGTTTTGTTTCTTTTCTTCGGTTGGTAAGAAATTTGTAAATTTGCATACCAAAATTACGGCATATTAATTATAAATTATCTAAGTCTTATGAAAAAAAGTGCATTACAGGAAGCAAGAAACTCTTACATTCCTAAATTACCAAAAGCTTTGCAGGGCTCAGTAACAATAAAAGAAGGTGAACCGACACAAAGTGTTGATAATCAAGCTGAGATTAAAAAGCTCTTCCCTAATACTTATGGAATGCCTGTTGTAGAGTTTATTCCAAGCACAGAAGAAAATCACTATTCATTTAATGTAGGTGTAATTTTAAGTGGCGGGCAAGCTCCCGGTGGACACAATGTAATCACAGGTTTGTTTGATACCATTAAGAAGATGAATCCTGAAAATCGCCTTTTCGGATTTATCTTGGGTCCTTCAGGATTGGTAGAGCATAACTATATTGAAATCACTTCTGAATTTATTGACGAATATCGTAATACTGGTGGTTTTGATATGATAGGCTCTGGTCGTACTAAACTTGAAAAAGAAGACCAATTCGAGAAAGGACTTGAAATTATACGTAAATTGAATATTAAAGCTATTGTTATCATTGGTGGTGATGACTCTAATACGAACGCATGTGTATTGGCTGAGTATTATGCAGCTAAGAAATATGGAGTTCAGGTAATAGGTTGTCCAAAGACTATTGATGGCGACTTGAAAAATTCTCAAATAGAAACATCTTTTGGTTTCGATACAGCCACCAAAACTTATTCAGAGTTGATTGGCAATATTGAGAGAGACTGTAATTCAGCTCGTAAATATTGGCACTTTATAAAGTTAATGGGTCGTTCAGCAAGTCATATTGCTTTGGAATGTGCTCTTCAATGCCAGCCTAACGTATGCATCGTTTCAGAGGAAGTAAAGGCTAAAAAAATGACTTTAAATCAAATAGTAGACTATTTGTGTGAGGTTATTGCTGCACGAGCTGCTGAAGGAAATAATTTTGGTGTAATACTTATTCCTGAAGGTCTTATAGAGTTTATTCCTTCTATTGGTAGCTTGATTGAAGAACTGAATGATTTGTTGGCTTCTCATGGAGCAGATTACAAAGATCTTGATAAAGATGCTCAGCGTGAATATATCTTGAAACATTTAAGTGCTGAGAGCGCAAGTACGTTTGAAACCCTTCCTGATGGAGTGGCTCGCCAATTGTCTCTTGACCGTGATCCTCATGGAAATGTTCAAGTTTCACTTATCGAAACAGAAAAGCTACTTTCTGATATGTGCGAGGCTCGTCTTGCAAAATGGAAGAGTCAAGGCAAATATGTAGGGAAGTTTGCAGCATTGCACCACTTCTTTGGCTATGAGGGTCGTTGCGCAGCTCCTTCTAACTTTGATGCTGACTATTGCTATGCATTGGGCGCAAGTGCAGCTCATCTTATTGCTAACGGCAAGACAGGTTATATGGCTATTGTTCAAGATACAACTAAGCCTTCAAGCGATTGGAAAGCTGGCGGTGTACCAATTACAATGATGATGAATATGGAGCGTCGTAATGGCGAGATGAAACCTGTTATCCGCAAGGCTCTTGTAGAGTTGGAAGGTAACCCATTTAAGGAGTTTGCCAAGCATCGTGAAGAATGGGCAAAGAATACTTGCTTCGTTTATCCTGGTCCAATACAGTATTGGGGACCAACAGAGGTCTGTGATACAACTACAAAGACATTGGCTTTAGAACAAACTAAGTAAGATTATTTACTTTTATAGTATTTAGGGCAGTTGCATTAAACTGCCCTAAATTTTTATGGTGTTTTGCGTATTCTTACTAATACTTATAAATTATAATAGCCCATTTGGCAATACCTTGTTATCTTTGAATTTAATTATTTGAACAGAAGCTGAACATAACATAGATAAGCGGTTAAAATACGAGTTTTGCAACTGTTACAATGATATGAATAGAAGGTTGCTTTGATAAGGTCAAAGCTTTTTCTTACAAAAAGAGTGAGAAATTGTTTAACTTATATGTTAGTTTCAACAGACCCTTGATTTATATATGGTTAAAGATATCCATCATAATACGAATGAACCACAATATGTGGATAAAGATATTACTATGGCGAATACTAAATCCGCTTTATGGTTCAATTGGCGCAAGAAGCGTCATAGATGGATATTGTGGTTAGGTGGGCTATCTGTAATAACGGTTTATATATGGCTTTTCTACTATATTTTTGTGGGGCCTTTTGGCTTTCGTTGGCGTGCGCTATATGGCGACCCTAAGTATCCAGAAGGCTATGAAATACGTGGAATAGATATCAGCCATTATCAAGGTAGCATAGATTGGGACATGCTTAGAAATGCAATGATAGAGCGTTGTCCTATTCGGTTTATCCTTATTAAGGCCACAGAAGGAAACAGCTCTGTTGACGAAAACTTTGATGATAATTTCGACCAGGCTCGAGAATATGGCTTTATTAGGGGAGCATATCATTTTTGGAGTAATAAATCATCAGCTCGTGAACAAGCTTATTTCTTTTTGGATAGAGTTCATTTAGAAGACGGCGATCTTCCTCCTGTTCTGGATGTAGAACATAAGCCTAAGACAATGTCTACTGAGGATTTTCAACGTGAAGTATTGACTTGGCTTCACATTGTTGAAGATCGTTATCATGTAAAACCAATTATTTATACCTATTATAAATTCAAAATGAATTATCTTAATGGGACTGTGTTTGATGATTATCCTTATTGGATAGCTCATTATTATGTAGATACGATAGAATACAAAGGGGCTTGGCGTTTTTGGCAGCATACAGATGCAGGAAAATTACCGGGTATTAAAGGGTATGTTGACTTTAATATTTATAATGGCAGTTATTATGACTTGAAGAAATTTACAATAGGGAATGATTGAAAAAATCTTTTCATGTGTAAAATGTTTAGGTACTTGGCAAAACAAAGCCCAAATTGATATCATCCTTATCTATATTTCTAAAAAGTCTTTCTATTTTTGAAAGGCATTTGAACGGCATTCGAAGACCGTTCAAATGTTACAGATTTTTCATTTAGCTAAAATAGAGACAGCCCGCAATGACTTGTATTTGTTTTTGGTTTTTATGTGTGAAATGTTTAGTGCGTTTTGCTTTTTCTGAAATTCGAATATATTATTTTGTTGGTTTTCGACAACATAAGTGTCTTTAAAATTGCTTCATTATGGGTACAAAAAACTGCACAGACCTGTATAGCATAGGCTTTGTGCAGTTTGTACTTCCAAGAAAAACAAGAAGCTGTTCGTTGTTATCTTTTTAGATACCTTCTTTTTAAAGTTGAATTTAAAAATCGGCTTTAATCATTACAGGGAAATGGTCGGATGGGTATCGGCCGTCTTTCATGTCGTTGAGTACACCGTACTTTTCCACCTTGATGTCTCGTGTGATGAAAATATGGTCGATGCGACTTTTCATTTCAGATGTATGGTCGAAGCCGTTGTAGGTGCCAATAGTTCCATAGGCAGGTTGCCTCGTTTCGTGATAAGCATCCTTGAGAAGACCGTCTTTCAGAAGTACTTGTATTGGTTCATCCTCCTCAACGGCATTAAAATCACCCGTAACAAATACAGGATATTTGCCATCAGTTATTTTCTTTATATTTTTAAGCAGCAGCAGCGATGAGTTACGTCGTGCAGCTACTCCCTTGTGATCGAAATGTGAATTGAATACAAAGAATACCTTTCCACTTTGCTTGTCGCGGAATTTGCCCCATGTGCAAATGCGGTTGCATACAGCATCCCAGCCGAGTCCAGGCTTGTCTGGAGTTTCGGAAAACCAAAAATCACCGTGGTCAAGAACAACGAAGCGTTTCTTCTTGTAGAATATAGCAGAATGTTCGCCTCCATCTTTTCCATCGTCTCGTCCACGTCCGAAGTATGTATATTCATTAAGTTCGCCAATACCATCGAGCATGTGCTTGAAGCCTTCTTGCGTTCCCATGATATCGAAATCATAGAATCTTACCAAGTCTTTTACCATTTCTTTTCTGTTAGGCCATGCGTTCTTCCCGTCATTTGGTGTGTCCAGACGCAAGTTGAACGTAGCCACGTTTAAGGTGCATTTTCCGGTGTTCTTCTGTGCTGTCATAGCGGTGCATACGAGCAACAGTGCAAACAGTAATGTCGTGAATTTTTTCATCGTTTTATTATCTTATTTGGTTCTAATTAATAATCTCTTTTTGCCGAAACAGAATGTTGGACATAGCAAAAACATTTAGCTTCAGTGCGTTTTACCATCCAGGGTTTTGTTTCAGATTTTTGTTGTGAAGAATGGCTGTTGCAGGAATGGGGTAGTAGTACTGTCTTCCATCATCATACCAGGTACGTGGGTCTGCATCTGACCATGTGAGATTTCCAGAATTTTCACCTGTCAGTCCCATCATCGATTTTCCACCCACAGCCACAGGTGTGCATGTAGATGGGATATCAGTAGGTTTCTGTGTGCCATCCTTATAGAATATAACATCGGTAGTGCCGTCGTGGTCAAGATCCATTTGCACGTTTAGTTTAGGCACATACATGCCAATCCACCGTGTCTCCATGAGCTTTCCTTCTTTCCAGCGTTTGAGATCGTTGAATCTGAAACCTTCAAGAGCAAGTTCAATACTGCGTTCTCGTCTTATTTCAAGTATGACAGGGTCATTGATGTCTTTGTAGAAGTTTTCTTTGAGATATGTATCTATTTGTGTGGGCTTATGGTCTATTCCGCCAGTAATACCAGCACGTGCTCTCAAGGCACCTATTGTGTTTTTCCAGTCATTGTCTGTCAATGTTCCGAGTTCGGCTTTGGCTTCAGCATAGTTGAGCAATACCTCAGCATAGCGAAATAACGGTATTGCATTGGTATTCAGTTGTCCGCCATCGTATTTAGAGTCGTCAAGTGTGTATTTTATTGGTTGGTACCCAGTAAGTGAATAACCATTGAAGTTTGGTGGTGCCGGCATGCCGTCGCGTTTATAGCCTGGTGTGCGTATAGTCTGTTCAAGACGCTTGTCGCGATTTTGGCATTCATCGTAAAAATCCATGGCTTCATACCCTGGACGTGATGTGAACGGTGTGCCGTCAGCGTTGAGGAAAGTGTTGATAAATGTCCGTGTCATGCTGAAGCGCGGTCCATATGTACCAGATGTCCACCACCAGTTGGCACTTCCAAGTACTGCCTGACTTTCATCGCAGCAACTTGCAAGCATCACCTCCTGCGTTACAGGCTTGTCGCTTGTAAAGAGTGTGCGCATAGAACGGTCTGTACCTCCACCCGTATACAGAGAATATCCTGACTCGTCCATCACTGTCTTGGCAGCAGCGGCGGCCTCTTCATACCATTTGTTGGCGGTAGACTGCAATCCAAGTTCAGTGTGGTATTTTCGAAATGAAGCTTCATACAGGCAGATGCGTGATTTCAGTGCATATGCCACCCATTTTGTTACCATTGATCCTGTGGCATCCTCAGTGCGTGATATATTATCACATGCAAAGTTGATATCATCGAGCACATGGTTCATCACGGTTGTGCGCGAGTCTCTTGGATTATAAAGTTCATCGTCCGTGTTTTTCAGTACATGGTCTACCCATGGCACATCACCGAACCGCTCCACTTTGCCCAAATAGAAATATGCACGGAAGAAACGTGCTATGCCAATATAGTTGTTGCGCACTTTTTCGCTTATGCGGTCGCTTGTGCAATTGTCTATAAAGTAGTTGATATTGCGCAGGTCAGACCAGCTCCATCCGCTACTTGTTTCGGCAGAGTAGGCCCCATCGCGCAAAAAAGAGTTGACGCTTGTTACTGCTCCGTAATCGCACATTTCGTCTTGGCTATATCCATTGGTAACTGACGGAAGCATGTTGTAAAACGAATAAGCGTATGTCTCCAGTCCGCTTTCATTGGTGAATATGGCGTTCTTGTCGGCAGACGCTTCTGGTGCTTCATCAAGCGAGCATGAAGCCAAACATACGGTTGCTGCCATTAGCGATAATATCTTGATTGTATTCATTATTGTATCCTTTTATGTCTTTTTGTCATTATTTTTCTTGTAGTGTAATTTTAGAATGAAATCGACAAGCCAAGCGTGATGCTCTTCATCTGCGGATAGCTGTTGCCATCACCGGAATTTCCATTGGTAAGGTCGCGGTCAGAACCGTTGATGTTGGTTACGTCAAGGTCGCGTGTGTGTTTGTAGAGTGGCGACCAGCACCATAGATTTTCAGCAGACACGTAGATGCGGGCACTTTGCATGGCCAGACGATGAATCCATGTTTGGGGAAGATTATAGCCAATTTGAAGATTCTTGAGTCTGATGTATGCCACGTTTTGCAGGTAGCGTGTCTGTGGCGTTTCCTTCAGCGAATTATTGTATCCGCAGTAGCGTGGCAGATAGGCGTTGGGGGTATCTTCTGTCCAGTAATTGCCTTCGTGCCATTTCGGCATGTTGTTGTATGGGCGGTTGTATTGCCCCCAGAATATACATTCTGAACTGGGATACCAGTCTTGCTTGCCTACGCCTTGAAAAAAAGCAGAGACAAAGAAATTGTTCCAGTCAGCACTCAAGTTTACACTGTATGTATAGCGTGGCAGACTGTTTCCTATCACTTTTTTGTCGCCATGGTCAGCGAGCGTGTTCTTTCCATAGTCGATGATATGGTTGTCATCGAGGTCTTTGAATTTTACGTCTCCCGGATACCATTTCTTGTTGGATGACTTGAAGAGCTTTTGAGAGGCGTGGCTGTCAATATCAGCTTGGTCGCGGAACAAGCCTTCAGTTACATATCCCCAAATTTCTCCTACTGTCATTCCCTCATAATAGTCGCTGAGGCTTTTGGTGGAGTTGTTATAGCGGTCTATTTTTGAGTAATAGTCGGCGAGTGTGCCCTTTACTTCATAGCTGAAAGGCTTTCCTGCAAGCTGAAATTGGTCTTTCCATGTAAGGCTTATTTCCCAACCGTATGTACTCATATCGGCATAGTTGCCTTTAGGTGAGCTGGCACCGAATATTTCAGGTAGCGTCAGTCCTACGGTGTACATGTTTTTGGTCTTGCGAACATAGTAGTCGCCTGTGAAAGAGAGACGATTGCTCAGCATAGAGAAATCGAGTCCGAAGTCAGCCGTTGTTGCCGTTTCCCAGGTAAGTCCGTCAGGAATGGGTTCAGGCGCTGTTACATATTTGTGCTTTCCTCCGTTGATGATGCGTCCAGAAGTGTAGATGCTCATCAGTTCAAGATAGCTGTAAGGCGACACATTTCCGTTGCCGAGCGAACCATACGAGGCGCGCAGCTTTATTTCAGGAAACAAGTCGCGGCTCACTTTCCAAAATGGCTCTTCTGTGATGCGCCATCCAGCCGACACGGAAGGGAAGAAAGCCCACTGTTGGTTGCTGGGGAATTTGGAAGAACCGTCATAGCGTCCATTTGTTTCAATGAGGTAGCGGTTGCGATAAGAATAATTCAAGCGGTAGAATCCGCCGGCAACACGCCATTTGCTGTATCCGCCAGACGTGGTAATGGCATCGCCGAGAGCCATGTTGATATTGTTGGCATCGGGCGAGAGAAGTCCGTTACGTGTAGTATTGATACCTTTGTAGGTAGACTGCTCATAGTTGTAGCCCACCATAGCCTTGAAATAATGGGCATCGGCAAAGGTCTGCTCATAGTCAGCGTAAATATTTGTGGCAAGATATTTCGTAACCTTTGATGTCTCACTCAAGTCATTGTATTGCTGGCTCAATAGTAAGGTCTCTCCCTTCACCTTGCTGTATGGTACAGGAACACGGCGTTGCGTCTGCATATTGTCAGTGTTACGGAATGTGAAATCACCCTTCACATGCAGGCGATTGTCGAGAAATGATGCCGTCATGCCGATCGTGTTGGACAGCACACGGTCGTCTGTATCTATACCGTTCTTTTCATATATAAAGTCGCCCACGGTATAGGCAGCTGAATAGGTAAGTGTGCCGTCAGGGTTGAATATGGGTTCCGTAGGGTGTCCCTCATCGGAAATGTTGCGCCAGATGGAGCCACCCTCACCCACATTCATGGGATTGTGATACTTCATGCTGCTGAACTCGGTGTTGTTGTCGATCTTGAGCCAATCGAACACCTGTATAGAACCCTTGGCTCTGAAATTGAGCATGTCGTATTTGTCTGTGTTATAGCGGAACAGACCGTCATATCCATAATATCTTCCAGATAAATAATAGTTCAACTTTCCGCTATTTCCTGAAACTGCAAGATTGTGGTTCTGTGCAAACGTGGACTTCTTGTAGAGTGCATCATACCAGTCTGTGTTTCCAAAATACACATATTTCCCATTGGCATCCACAGTAGTCTCTTCGGTGATACCTTGTTCTTTTCGTTTCTTGAACTCATCAAGCCATGCAGACGAAAATTCCTGAGTCTTGTTGATGTTTTTCGGGTCAACCGAATAGTCATTATAAGCATGATATGCCTCATAAAAATGAGAGGCATATTCGTATCCGTCGGTTACAAAATCAGGTACCGTTACCGGCTTTTCTACAGAGAAACTTCCTGAATAGGTTACAGACGTATGTTCTTTCTTTGGATTCTTTGTCGTAATCAGTACTACACCGAAAGTTCCGCGTGCACCATATATGGCAGCAGATGCAGCATCTTTCAGTACAGACACGCTTGCAATGTCATCAGGGTTAAGCATGGAAGGATCACCTTCCACACCATCTATGAGTACAAGTGCGCTTCCACCCTGTCCGATAGATGTTGTTCCACGCACGTTATAGCTTGCTGTGCGTGTAGGCTTCCCATCGGTCAATGTAATATTGAGATTAGGCACAGTGCCTTGCAATGCTTGTGTTACATTTGCTACGGAGCGGTTTTCAAACACCTCTGAGCCTACTTGGTCTACAGCTCCTGTCAAGTTGGCTTTTTTCTGTGTGCCATAGCCTACAACAACCACTTCATTGAGAGTCTTGTTGTCTTCTTGAAGGACAATGTTCATTGTCGTGCTGCTTACATTGACAAGCTGCTTTGCAAATCCAATGTATGACACACTGAGCTTGTCGCCCATGCTGGCTTCTAATTTGAAGTTTCCGTTTACGTCAGTTACTGTTCCGCTTTTCCGTCCTTCACAATAGACGCTTGCCCCGATGATGGGTTCACCCTGGTTGTCTTTTACTGTTCCTGAAATGCTCTGCTTTGGCTTTTTGCTTGCTAATCCTGTAACAATCTTTTTCACATTGCCGTCATCTCCGGTATGCCCGGCTGCGGGGAGTCCTGCATAGGCACATGCCACAGCAATGAAAGCAATGTTAATACCTTGGTTAAAATTCATAAATACTTTAGGTTTGTTAATAAAATCTGGTGCAAAGATATTTTGGCATTGTTACAAAGCCTATACATAGAACTTACAATAGTTTTAAGTGAATATAACAAAGGTGTATCATCTGATCGCAATTTTCTTCGTCTCATCTTGTGCATATGCTTATTGATGGTGTATTCACCTATTTATAATAATATATAACTATGCTCTTTCTTTGTGCCCACAGTGTGGGCATAAGGTGAACGGTATGTGGGCAATGAGTGCCCAAGCCTTGGGCACTCGTTGCCCATGTTGATTGGGCACTATAAAGTCATTCTAATTCCGACTGCATATTTTATACTTATGAACAGAAATGCATATAACTATTGTCAGGTTCATTAATGTTATTTTCAGAAAAGCGTTTGTACATCTCAAGTATTCTGATGGGTTTTGTAACGAATTTGTATTGGAAAAAACATGGTATCGAAATCTGCTTCTTTCAAATTATTCGTAGTTATTGTAAGATAATATAAAGAGTAAATAGTTATTTTACACCCAGAAATGGCAAACAAAAAATACACGAAATTCAGGAAAATAATTTTGCCCATGGCTCTTGCCATGTTGGCAACAGCGGGAACAGCTCAAACAGCCACTGTTTACACAACAACATCAGATGGAAGTCTTAAGCTTTCAAAGACAGCAGTACCAGTACAGCCTGGCGAATCATTGGCAAACAGAAAATTACTTTTTGGCACCTCAGTAGAACACCAGACTATAGAAGGTTTTGGATTTGCCCTCACTTATGCGTCATGCTATAATCTGATGAAGATGTCTCAAGACAGCCGAGACCGTTTTCTCCGTCAAACTTATTCACCAACCGATGGCTATGGAGTAAGTTATGCCCGGATAGCTATTGGTAGCTGCGACTTCTCCAGCAAGACCTATTCATTATGTGATGAAGAGGGGCTAGAACACTTTGCGCTGCAACAGGATGAAATCGACTATATTATACCTATACTCAAGGAAATATTGGCCATTAATCCCAACATTAAAATAATAGCAACTCCTTGGTCATGTCCGAAATGGATGAAATCGCTCACACAAACTGGCAATATAGCCTATAATGTGTGGAAAGGAGGTTATCTTAATCCTAAATATCGACAGGAATATGCTGAGTACTTTGTCAAATTTATCGAAGCAATGAAAAAGCAAGGAATTGATATTTATGCCGTAAGTCCACAGAATGAACCGCTAAATGGAGGCAATACAGCCAGTACAAGAATGCCATGGAATGCTGAATCTGAATTTGTAAAGGTACTCGCATCAACATTTAAGCAAAAAGGTTTGAAAACAAAGATATACGTTTACGACCATAATTTCAACTATGATGATCAAAAAGCTCAGAACGATTATCCCATAAAAGTATATAGCGCTCTTGGTGAAGATTTTGAAGGTAGCGAACTTGTTGTAGGTTCAGCCTATCACGACTATGGGGGCGATCCTTCGGAACTGTTCGATATTCATAGCCAGAGACCTGATAAGCAAATAATATTCACTGAAGCATCGCTTGGCGACTGGAATGATGGACGCGATTTAGGACGCGGGACAACCAACGTTAACAGCGAAACTCATTTGAACGAGGACATGGAACGCTTGATGATTGGTTTGCTCAATAAGTATTGCACAGCGGTAATATATTGGAACCTTATGCTTGACAATAATGGCGGACCAAAGTTGAGAGGTGGCTGCCAGACATGTTGCGGTGCAGTAGATATAGATTCAAAAAATTATAGTAGTCTCAATTTTAACCGGCACTATTATATTATAAGCCAAACCTCAGCAGTAGTACGTCCAAGAGCTGTATGGATTTCTTCATATAAAATGGAAGAAATAGCAAGTGCTGTATTTCGCAACCCAGACGGTTCTTATGCCATGCTTATATCCAACAACGGTGCATCTGACATGGAAGTAGGGGTATCAGACCATTCTTTTGCGTGGCACGTTGATGTGAAACTTCCTACTGAAAGCATTGTCTCGTTGCTCATTCCGTATAGAGGAATTGTCAGTTCTATAAAGAAAACTGAAACCGAGCATTCTGCTGATAATAAATATTACAGCATTGATGGTAAACATATAACAACACCTACTGTTGGACAAATCTTCATACATAAAGGAAAAAAGGTCATCCAATAAGTAGGTGTACAGAATTAAATTAGAAATATCTTATTATTGATAACAGTTTCATATATACGTTTAATTTTGAATATCTACTTAAAGAGAATCATACTAGAATCTGCACATAGCTTGTATATTCCAGAGCTATGTGCAGATTTTAGTATTAAAAAAACTCAATGAGCTTTTTTGATTCCTTTAATTCGGCAATGCTAATCGTTTAAGTTTGCCAACGATATTTTATTTTCCCTTTTTCCAACCTTTGTAGATAAGAAATGCTACTACCAGTACAGCAAGTACCAGCAATACATGTCCTATCTCTTTGCTGTAAGTTGAGGCCAATAGATATACATCATTAGGAGTCTTTAATTCTGTATAGCGATAGATTAAATAGCCTAAAAGAGCTAATACAGAGTTCCATACACCTGCGCCTAAAGTAGTATAAATCAAAAACTTGTCAAGACGCATGCCAGATAGACCGGCAGGAATACTGATAAGCTGTCTTACGGCAGGTACTAATCGGCCAAAGAAAGTAGATGCAGATCCATGTTCTCTGAAAAAGCTTTCTGCCTTTTCGACACTTTCGCGTGTGATAAGGCATATATGACCTATACGGCTATCGGCAAAGCGGTAAATAATAGGACGACCCAGCCATTTTGCCAAATAGTAATTGACAATGGCACCTATATCAGCTCCTAAAGTGGCAAATACTACTACCAAGAAGATGTTCATGCCTTCTGTTGTCATAGCTTTCCACGCAGCTGGTGGAACGATTACTTCTGAAGGAAAAGGAATAAAAGAACTTTCAATGGCCATAAATAATGTAACCACCCAATAGTTAAGGTTCTCAAGAACCCATCTGAATAATTCTGCTGAATCCATTAAATATAATTTTTTGTTCGGCTGCAAAGTTAATGCAATTAGTATAAAAAGCAAAGTATTGGACTTCGTTTTTGGCCTTTATAACATTATTATTGAGCTTTTTGACCTTCTTTATGTTCTTGATTAAAGCGCACAAGTTCTTGGTAGATGCGCTGTACAGGCAATCCCATAACATTAAAGTAGCTACCGTTAATGGCTGTAACGCCTATATAGCCAATCCATTCCTGTATGCCATAAGCTCCTGCTTTATCATACGGCTTGTAGGTAGCTATATAATAGTTGATTTCTTCATCAGTAAGGCGTTTGAAAGTAACGTCGGTGATAACGGAAAATTTTTGTTGGCGTTGCTTGGTTGTAAGGCAAACACCTGTAACCACCTGGTGCGTCTTTCCACTTAGTTCATGCAGCATGCGACGAGCTTCTATTTCGTTGGCAGGCTTTCCTAATACCTCATCGCCCAATACGACTACTGTATCTGCTGTTATCACCAAGTCATTGTCTGCCATTTCTTTCTTGTAAGCATCCGCTTTCTCTTTAGCTATGTATTGTGCTACTTCAAAAACGGGCAAATCTTTTGGATAAGACTCTTCTATGCCTGGAAGTACATGCACGTCAAATTTGACATCAAGTCCTGCCAATAATTCTTTTCGTCTAGGACTGTTGCTACTTAAAATAATATGATATTTAGTATTCATTGTCTTTCTATTTTTGCTGATTATTTGTACTTAAGTAAAAGCCATTGGTCTTTTTGATGGCGCTTGTTTGTTTATTACCATCCGAAGGCTTTGGCATCTTTTAGCCATTTGCCTTGTGTCCGTAGTACTTGTTCTATTACATCACGTCCACAACCGTATCCACCCTTGCGCTGGCTGATATAAAGGCTTATGCTTTTTATATCGGAACATGCATCTGCGGGGCAGCAAGGACAGCCACAGCGCTTCATTACTTCATAGTCAGGGATATCATCTCCCATATACATTACCTCTTCATCATCAAGCGCATATTTGTCAAGCAGTTCGTTATAGGTCTTTATCTTTACAGCACATCCCATATAGATATCCTTTACCCCTAACCCTTCGTAACGCTTGCGTATAGCAGCTGTGTTGCCACCAGTCAGGATAACAATGCGTAGCCCTAATTTTTGGGCTAATTGTATTGCATAGCCATCTTTTATGTTTACCGTGCGCATGGGCTCACCTGTTGGATGCAGCGTGATTGTCTCTGCACTGAGCACTCCATCTACATCAAATATGATAGCTTTTATTTTCTTTAAGTCGTAATTAATCATGATTATTGATTTTTATTCTCGCTTGTATGATGTATGCTGAAGCTCATGCTCTCATATATCTGCTTAAATATGGGATTGTCTTTGAGTAATTCAGATTGCTTTCTAATCACGTTCTGATCGTATCTTACCGCAGGTCCTGTTTGTGCGTCTATGGGCTGCATGCTATGTACCTTTGCTGCGGTCTCATCTATAAGTGGCAGCATGATGTCAAAAGGAACATTGTGCTTTGCCAATATGTTTGCTGAGATAGCATAGCAGTGGTTTACAAAATTGCAGGCAAATACTGCTGCCAAATGTAGATATTTGCGCGTATCGGAAGATAATAAATACACTTTGGTAGATATGCTGTTGGCCAAATCATTTACTGTGCGGAATGTCAAGTCGTCATTGCTTTCAACAAAACAAGGTACAATGCTGAAGTCAATATCACGTGTTTTACTAAATGTTTGCATAGGGTAGAGCACTCCATAATGCATTGCCATGCCTTCAAAAATATTCATGTCTACACTTCCTGCTGTATGCAAGAAAACTTTGCTTTCACGCCCTTTACACAATATGGGTACTACATCAGCCAAAGCACTGTCTTTAATAGATATAATATACACGTCTGCTTGTGTGGTAATACGTGTCAAATCGTCAACAGGAGCTCCGCCTACTTGTTCTGCAAGCATAGTGGCTGATTCAAGAGTGCGACTGAATACTTGCATTATGTCGTGTCCTGCAGCCAATAGAGCTTTACCTAAATGAGTGGCTAAATTGCCTGCTCCTATTAATACTATCTTCATAATCTTATACGTTAAAACTTGTCTATGTGTACGTTTTCCCAGAGAAGTGCTTCTTCATTCTGAGGCTTACGCTCTTTAGCTTTATATCCAAAGGCAACCACACAGAGTACATTATACTCATCGGGTATATTAAGTATGCCTTTGATTACTTCGTTAGCCGTAGTGCCGTCTGTTAAGCCTCTGCCTCTTATTTGTATCCAACATGACCCTAATCCCAATTCTTCAGCCTGATATTGCATGGCAATGGCAGCGATAGCACCATCTTCTATCCAACAGTCATTCTCGGTGGAATTGCCTAACACCACCACTGCCAGCATGGCATTTTTCAAAAAGTGGGAACCTTGCTCTTTGGCATCGCTCATTTGCTCAAGAGTTAGCTTGTTGTCTACGACTATAAATTGCCACGCACGCTGGTTCTTGGATGTGGGAGACATCAAGGCCGCACGGAGCAATAGTGTAACATCTTCGGCATTGATTTCTTGATTAGTATATTGTCGGCAACTTCTTCTTTGTTGCACAAGTTCTTTAAAGTGTGTCATTATTTAAGCCTGTTATCGTAAGTAGGTGTTATACTTTCTATGTATTACTGTGCAAAGATAACCATTTATCAGCAATAAAGTTGTAAATGTGGCGCATTTTAAATGCTCATAGTCCCCCCTATACCGATTTATTTCATATTATTTTAGTGCTTTGAACACTTATTGATAGTTTTGAAGCCTTATTTTTGTGGTGATGAGAAACTGATGTCTGACACTATCTCAACTTTGCTGCTCGAATTGTTTCCTTCTTGGTTTACCTGTATTTGAACTGGTATACGCTCTCTCAGTTCTTCTACATGTGAGATGATGCCTACATGGCGTCCTGCTTTAGTGTGTAGAGAGCGTAGTGTGTTAATGGCATTTTGAAGCGGCTCGCCACTGAGTGTACCAAAGCCTTCATCTATGAATAGAGTGTCTACACAAAGCTTTTGGTCAATATCACTTAGTGCTAATGCCAATGAAAGCGAAACAAGAAAGCTCTCGCCACCAGATAATGTGCTGGCAGCACGAGCTACAAACCCTTGATAAGCATCTTCTAAAGTGATGACAAAGGTGCCAGGTATGACTTTTAGTGTATAGCGGTTGGTCAGTGTAGTCAAATAGTTATTGGCAGAGTGTATTAAACTGGCGAGCACATAGCTTTGTGCTATTGTGCGAAATCTCTTGCCTGTGGCATCGCCAATCAGTTGGTTGAGGCGTGACCACTTTTGATAGATGATTTTCTTTTTGCCTGCATCTTCTATCAGTGTGTTTTGTTTCAATTTGTTGTCTTGGTCAGTTTTCAGCTCTTGATGTATTGCACCCTTTCTTTCTGTTATTTCGTTCAGTTGTTTTTCTAAATCAGTTATTTGAAGTGTAAGTGTGGATAATGTATCATCGTCTGCTATTTGAGGCTTTGTCTGTTGATGCTCTGCCAGTACTTTCTGTGCATTGGCAAGTAATGTGTTTGCAACTATTACAGCATCATGCTTTTTCTTTAACAAAGCTTCTATGCTGTCAATGTCATTATTGGTATAGGCGCAGAGCTTTTGCAGCATTCCTATTGTTACTTGTTGGTGCGTATTCAAATAATCAGCAAGCAGTGTTTTGTCGCTGTTGTAAGTGCGTTGCGCTGTTCTTATTAGGCCTTGTATGGTTGCCACAGCTGTATTTAAGGTGTTGGCATAACTTTGTATACTTGCTATTGTCTTGTTTTGCACAGGTTCTATTTGCTTCCAGGTTGGCATGGCTTGAAGTATAGCTTTGATGATCTCGTCAGTGTTTTTATAGATTGCTTTTGCCGTTGCTAACTTTGCTGATAATTTTTGCTGCTGTTGCAGCTGGATGTTATAATTTTTTGCAGCTGCTGTCAAGGCTTGGGCAAAAGCTGCTGGCTGATGGTTCCAATTTATATCCCATTGATGAGAACATACAAGGTTGGATACCTTCTCTGCGGCAGTATGAATATCTGTTTCCTTCGTCTTGACAGTAGCCTCTAAAGCCGCAATATTCATTTTGCATTCGTTTATGCTTTTTTCAGCTTTTGTTACTTTCTCTTTGGCATTATCTATCTCTTTCCGTTGTGTGTCCAATGCTTTACGAAGAAGTTTCAACTGGTTTTCTTTTGTTTCACCTTCTTTTATGCGTGTACAAAGAGCATTGCTTTTTGCTTGCACTTTTGTATCCATCGTATCTAAGACTAATGAGACCGTAGCATGAAGCGTTTTGATACCACATGCCTCACATGCTTCTTGCGCTTTTTGACAGGCAAGACTTACAGACTGGTCGTTGTCAAAGACACTTTTGTCTCTTTTGTATATTGCCCATTCTGATTCTATGGCAGCTTGCAGACTTATTTGTCTGTCGGATACAGTTTTATATTCTTGTTCTGCTGTTTCATAATCTTTCTTGAAACTCATGAAAAGTGCAGATAATTCATCTTCATGGGGTAAAGCTTGTGTAATCTTTTGACAACATACAGGGCATGTATCGCCTACTTTCATTTTTAGGCGTAAGGTAGAAGCAAACTTGTTGACAGTGTCGCTTTGTTTCTCCAGTACTTCTTTCCTGATGTTCATTTTCAATTGTGCGTCATGTACCAGTGAAATTGTTTTGCTCAATGCTTCTTTCTTGTTATTTACCGACAGCAGTTGTTTTGTCAGCTTCTCGCTGTTCCTTTCATGTTGTTTTTTGGCTGTTTCAAGTATATCTATGCGGTCTTTAGCTGTAGCTATTTTTCTCAACAGCTCTTGTGTTTTGTCTTGCTGTTCGCGCAGTTGGGGCAGCCTGATATCAGTCATAGCTTCCTCGCAGTTTTTTATATTTTGTTCTGTTTCTTGAGAGTGGTCTTTAGCAGCTTTCGCCTCTTGTTTAGCTTTATTTAGTATAGGTATTAGCTCTTTTTGTAAACGCTGTTCTGTCTTTTCTATATCTATTTTGTTCTTTTGTATGGCAATGCGCCCTATATCAATAGTGCTTAAATTGTTTGCTATGGTCTGCGCATTTTCATATACAGTGGCTCTTTCGGCTTCCTTTTGCAGAAAGTCTTCAATGGTATTGCACTCATTGTCAATCTGTATTATTATTTGTTTCGCTTGTAATTGTGCACCTTGCAAAGTGGCAAAGTCTTTAGAAAGATTATTGAGTTTTGCCAATTGCTCGTTTTTTGTTCTTTCAGCCTTTTGCATCTCTTCAAACAAGCGTCGTGCGTCAATGGTCGCTTTCCATGTACTGACTTTATGTGCTTTTTGCTTGAATTCTTCGTTTGTAGTAGCTTCTATGGCCACGTGATGTGCTTTGGCAGCATTGCTTAATTGCTGGTTAAGTTCATGAAATTTTTTTATCCAATTATATTTGGTTGTCAGCGTATCGCTTTTGGCTTTCAACTCTTTGTGCTGGAAGTCCAATTGAGACAGCACCTCTTTTTTCTGTGTTATCTCTTCGTCTGAAAGTAAGCGTATGCCTTTGATGTGTTGCAGTGCATCCTCCCACAACTGTTTCTTTTGGCAGGTAACGTCAAACACCTTTGCACCAATTTTTGAATAGATGTCTACACCTGTTATTTTTTCAAGAATATCTGCTTTTTCTTCATCTTTGCTGTTCAAGAATCGCGTAAATTCTCCTTGTGCCAACATTGTGGTACGGCAAAACTGGTTAAAATCCAATCCTATAGCCCCCTTTAATTCCGCCTCTATCTCTTTGTCTTTGGTAAGGGTATGTCCTGTATCCAGATTGGTAAGTTGTCTGCTTTTGGGTTGTAGATTGCCTGTTACTTTCTTCCTTGCTCGCTGTACAGCCCATGTTGCCTCATAATGCACTCCATTGCTACCTAAGAAAGTCAGTGTGCTAAATGCTTCGCCCGTATTGCGGCGCATCAATTGTCGGGGATCACTGATGTCTATTGCTTTTTCACCGTCTGCTGTTTTACCTTGCATTTTGGTACTATCCATTCTTGGCGTGTCTGCATATAGTGCCAAGCAGATAGCATCAAGGATAGTAGATTTGCCGGCTCCTGTCTTGCCTGTAATCAGAAAAACTTCGCTGCTGGCCAAAGGCTGTGCTTCAAAGTCAATGGTAGCATCTTCAATAGATGCAATGTTGTGTATGATTAGTTTTTGAAACTTCATAATTGTCTTTTTCGTTGGATGCTTAAAGATCTATTTCTCTTGACGTGAGTCTGTGTTGACCATTTCAACCACTTCGTTGAAAAGGCTTTTCATTTCGTCATCAAAAGCTATATTTACATCTTTGGCATAGCGTTGTGCTATGTCGATAGGAGCTTCCGACTGAAACTCTTGTACGGTAAGCAGATGCAAATCAGCCTTCTTCTGTGCTTTTCGCCTAGCATTGATATAGCAGAAACGGCATTGCTTGCCTTCGGTTAGTGCTTGTGCTTCGGCATGGGCTTCTACTGGCAAAAAGTTGTCTATTTCTACATTCAGCCGGATATAAGCAGGTATGTCGTCAGGAAAGCTTTTCAATAGTGCTTTTGCTGTTTCCCATGTAGCCATGCCTGTGGCCGGCAGCGATACCAGTGGACGAGGATTAGCTATTTCTATTTTTCTTATAGTGGGCAAATCACCGTGTTTGTTGATTTCGACCATACTTACGGAATGGGCATAACACTCATCAAAACTGATAGCTATTGGTGAACCACTGTATCGCACATTATGCTTGCCAGTATGTACAAATTGTTCATGATGAATGTGCCCAAGCGCCAAGTAGTCATAGCCTTTGCCCATTTGTTGAATGTCTAAGGTGTCTATGCCACCCACGCTGTATTCTGTAGCATGGTCATGCCCGGTAAAATCACATCCTTTTACTGTAGTGTGAGCAGTGAGTATTACAGGTTGATTATCTTTGTTCTTTTCCCTTACAATATCAAGTAGCTGTTGGAAAAAATCTGTTGGAATATTACGTTCATTGGCATACGGTACCGCTATGATATAGCCTTTGTCTTTCACTGCAATGATATGCTCTTCCATATTTTCTTTGTTCAAGTTGCCTATGGTGTATACATTAAGTGTCTTCCATGGTGTACTGAATATTTCATGCTTGCTGCCACTGTCGTGGTTGCCTGCTGTAATGACAATTGTCATAGACGGGTTGGCTTGATGGATATTTACCAGTGCATTGGTAAAAAGCGTCTGCACTGCTGCTGAAGGTTGTGGCGTATGGTATACATCGCCACAGAGCAGAAATACATCAGGCTGTTCTGCTCTGACAATATCTGCCATTTGTTGTAGCATAGCTGTTTGCTCTGCTGTCCTGTCATAGTTGTAAAGCATGTGGCCAAGATGCCAATCGCTTGTATGGAGTATCTTCATGATGATAGGAAGAATGTTTATTACCGTAAATTGCATACTGAAAGTCTTGATCAGATAAATGGGGATAAGGCTTTCTTCTACAAAAGTAATGAGATTTAGCGAAAAAACAGCAATGACAGAGTGAAATTCATGATGAACACCTACTTCTTATAATAGAATTGCAAAAGATGCTCCACTGGCTAAAGTATTCATCCACTCTTTACTGGCTTTATTCTGTGAGGGCAGCCAAATTATAGTCCAAGAAGAATCTTATACCATAGTTTTCTGTTGCTTTGAAAGTAAAAGACACTCCATTTCCAAAGCAAGCTCTATTCCTTGCAGGTATAATAAACAAAATGGTTACATAAACAACAAACTGTGTCATGGATTGGTGCAAGAGGTTGTGCAGCTTTTTATCGTCTTTTTTGTTAGGTCTTTTGCTCATGCTTCTTTTATAGCCCATACCATACTACACATTTCGTATGCAGTCCTTGCATCCTGTGGCAGCCAATTTTGCTTTTAGGTTTTTGATGTGTGTATAGACAAAGTCATAATTATCCATCATGTCTGCCATCTCGCCACTGAGGTGCTCAGCCAAAGCACTTTTAGATATTACACGGTCTTGGTTGCCAATAAAAAATATCAGTAGCTCGTATTCTGATTTTGTCAGCACTACGGGCACATTGCTTACCATAACCGATTTGTCGAGAAGGTTTATTCTTATGCCGTTGCTTTCGATGAAATTGCTTGCCGAAAAGTCGCGCCGCCTTATCACGGCAAATATGCGCATGCTCAGTTCTGCCAAATGAAAAGGTTTGGCGAGACAGTTGTCTGCTCCGATTTGTAGTCCTTTCACCTTATCGTCAAGTGAATCTTTTGCCGACAAGATAATTACTCCCACAGGATAGTGTCCCTTGCGTATATCGCGCAGGAGGTCGAGTCCATTGCCTCCAGATAACATCAGGTCAAGCAGTATGCAGTCGTAGCTGTAGACATTTACTTTCATGTGTGCTTCATCAAAGGTAAAAGCCTGTTCACACAGATATTTCTCACCGTTCAGATAGCTTACAATGCTGTCTGAAAGTTTGTGTTCGTCTTCTATTGTCAGCATTTTCATCCTTTTATTATTTTACTTATAAAGCATTATGATGCTGCCTGCCGTTATGAGCAATGCCCCGATAATGACCTTGCCATTGACAGGCTCCTTGAGAAATAAGAATGAGAGGCAGATAGTGATGACTACACTTAACTTGTCGACAGGAGCCACATGTGCCACATCCCCAATTTGCAAAGCTTTGAAATAAAATAGCCACGACAATCCTGTTGCTGCTCCTGAAAGAATCAGAAACAGCCATGTATGGCTGGGTATGTATTTTGCTTCACTTACATGGTTGCCTGCTAAAGCAATACCCCATGTTATGAAAAGTATAATGGTGGTACGGACAGCTGTGGCAAGATCCGAATTGATGTCTTTCACTCCCATCTTGGCGAAGATTGTTGTCAATGCAGCAAAGAAGGCTGAAAGTAATGCGTAATACTTCCACATGTTTTACAGAATTATTTCTAAATATAACGCAAAGTTATGCAATAAAATTGTGAAAAGTTTGAAGATAATAAAGTATTTAAGTAGGTGATCAAAATTAACTTTGAACGCCTACTTAATCAAAATTGCACACTTTCTTGTTTGTTTACAAAAACAGAGCCTTTAATGCGTTAAAGCAGCCTTCTTTCTGCGTGAAAAGATAATTGGTGCAAAATAACCATAGTTTTCGTGTGCAAATATAAATGGCTATTATACAAACTGTTATCAGTATTTTGATAAAAATGTGCAGTTTTTCTTGGTATAAAGCAGTGCTTTATTTTTGTAAACCTATGCTTTATGAGCCAAAATCATATCTGTGGCATGTAAAAAACAGTGCTTTTGGAGACAGAAAGCACTGCTTTTACCTTCTAAAAGCGGTGAAAACGCAGATAAATGGCTGTATAGAACAGTGATGGGTGCTGCTCAACTTGTCTAAATTTATCTACTTTATGCTTTTGCTTTGTTGAGAAATTTGCTTGCACACTGTACGAAAATACCTTTTAAAAGAAATAGAATAGCTACTTCAAATGCTTTCAACTCGCAATGCTTTCTATAAATTATTTGGCTTTAAATTTAGGATAAGTTTGCGCATTTTATTTATTTTGACGATTTTTGTAGAAAAGTTATGTTGAACGAAATAGATATGCAGAAGCAATGGAACCAAAGTTTGTTGTTACACTTGATGGATATTTGCGTATTGGTCATGTCTGTATGCATAAAGATTTGCTTTTGCCTGATGATGTTTGCATAGGCGGAGGCTTTTGGGAAGTTGATGAGGCAGGGCATCAACTCTTGCTCTCAGGAAAGTCTTATGACTATGGTAAACCTAAATGGACTTTTATAGACAGCAAACTTTATGTGCCTAAAATGTATCAAGGCCTGTCTATTGTGTATGAAGGAGATGTCTGGATAGAGTATTATAATGTGTCAGAACAACTGAATATACATTATTATGAATAGATGTTCAGAATTAAATTAAACAGAAAGTGCAAGATTGTGTAAGCGTATCTCTTTATCTTATCGACTTCATATATGCGATTAATTTAGAACACCTACTTAACCCTTAGAAAAAAGATGAAATAAAATAAATTTTTGTCCAAGACATTTATTTTATGCATCTGTTGTGCAGTTATCTGATAAATATTTTATATTTTTGAATTATAAAAACAAAAATAATATGAAAAGCAAACTTGTAATGGCTATGGCTATAGGATTTACAGCCTTGTCTGTATCAGCCCAGCATCTAACATATCCTGAGGCTCCGCATGATGCAACAGTAGACACCTATTTTGGTGAGAAAGTGTCAGATATGTTTCGCCCGTTGGAAGATGATAATAGTGAGGCTGCGAGTAATTGGGTAAAGGCAGAAAATAAGCTTACCCGTTCGTATCTTGACAATATGCCACAGCGTGCGGCATATTTGAAACGATTAAAGCAAGTGTCTAACTATGAGAAAGTTTACGCTCCTTTCTTTGAGCACGGCAAGTGGTATGTCTATCGCAATGATGGCTTGCAGAACCAAGCTGTGCTTTATCAGATGGATAAGCTTGGTGGCGAGCAGCATGTGTTTCTTGATCCTAACAGGCTCAGTACTGATGGCACCGTTGCATTGAAAAGTATCTCTTTTTCTCATGACGGCAAATACTTTGCTTATGTCATATCCCGCAATGGCTCTGATTGGGAAGAAATATATGTCAAAGATGTTGCCACAGGTACAATGCTTGACGATCATATCATTTGGGCTAAGTTTACCTCTGCTGCATGGAAAGGTGATGGCTTCTATTATAGTGCTTATGACGCCCCCGAAAAAGGGCATGAAACATCAGCAAAAAATTCTATTCAAAAGGTTTATTATCATAAGCTTGGTACCTCTCAGAGTGCAGACAAGCTTTTTTACCAGAACCCTGCTTGTCCTCTCCGCTTTTATAGTGTTGATGTAAATAGGGAAGAAACAATGATGTTTCTTTATGAATCGGGCATGGATCAAGGTGTAAATCTGTTTGTACGTGACCTAAGAGAGCCGGATGCCCAGTTTGTTCAGATGACAGGAGATGCGTCTAAGGATTATGAACCTCTTGAAACTATTGGCGACTCTATCATAATCAAGACCAATGCAGGAGCAGAACGCTATCGACTGATGGTGGCAAACATACATCAACCTGGCTATCAAGACTGGACAGAGTTAGTGCCAGAAGCAGATGCTGTGCTGGACGACATAGCTTTTGCTGATCATGATAAGATGGCACTTACTTATATGAAAGATAATTGTAGTGAGTCTTTTTTGTATGACGTTACAGGCAAACGCTTGGCAGAGATAAATTTGCCAGGTGTAGGAAATGTGTCGTTTATGGGTAAACGCGAACGCTCCGAGTGCTTCTATCTATATACATCTTATACAGTTCCTACTACGGTATATCGCTATGATATAGCCACAGGAAAAAGTAGTATCTTCAGTCAGCCAAAAGTTAATTTTAAGACTTCGGACTATGTAAGTGAGAAGCATTGGTATACAAGTAAAGATGGTACACGCATTCCCATTTTCCTCACCTATAAGAAAGGTCTGAAGAAAAACGGAAAAACCCCTGTACTGATGTATGGTTATGGCGGTTTTAACATTACTGTTCCTCCTGCTTTCTCTGTCATGCGCTTGCCCTATCTTGAGAGTGGTGGTATTTATGCTTATGTAGTTCTTCGTGGTGGAGGCGAGTATGGCGAAGCTTGGCATCTTGCCGGTACCAAATTGCAGAAGCAAAATGTCTTTGACGATTTTATCTCTGCCGCAGAGTGGCTGATGCAAAACAAATACACAGATAAAGAGCATCTGGCCATTATGGGGGGCAGCAATGGAGGATTGCTTGTCGGTGCATGTATGACACAGCGTCCTGATTTATTTAAAGTATGCATACCGCAAGTAGGTGTGATGGATATGCTTCGCTATCATAAGTTTACGATAGGTTGGAACTGGGCACCTGATTATGGAACAAGCGAAGATTCAAAAGAAATGTTTGAATATTTGAAAGGCTATTCTCCATTGCATAACGTTCGAAACGGTGTCAGCTATCCTGCTACATTAGTAACAACTGCTGATCATGATGACCGTGTAGTTCCTGCACATTCTTTCAAGTTTGCAGCAGCATTGCAGCATTGCCAGTCTGGCACAGCACCGGTTCTTATTAGTATTGGCAGTAAGGCTGGCCATGGTGGAGGTAAGCCATTGTCGAAACAAATGGAAGAGGCAGCCGATATTTACGGATTTATAATGTATCAGATGGGTGTGAAGGTGAAGTAAACAATCGACAGGTGCAAAATGTTGATGGTGTGTCATAAGCTTCAGCCAACACTCAACATAAACAAGACTCGCAACGTTAGAGCATTTTTATTGAAGTTGCGAGTCTTGTTTATGTTTTCTTAAGCCCAATTCAAACATAGCTCATATTACATTCAATGGGGTAAAAACGATGTTTCGTTAACATGCCCATCATGCATAATCTTTTTGCAAAGTTGGCATTTTTCTGATATTTATCGTAAATTTGCACGGAAAATAAATTTATATCAAACTATGCAGAAAAGACTATCTACACTTCTGATTTGTTCATTGGTATCAGTAGCTGCTGTTTCTGCCGACAAAGATTTGACGGTAACAGTGGCTAATCATACAGGAATGGACAAAACTAACGAGCCCATTGTGCTAAAAGTAAATAAGTATGGTATGGAGGTAACTTCTGCCTTGGTAACATTGGATGGTAAAGAGATACCGTGTCAGTTGGATGATATGGATAGAGACGGTGTCTCTGACGAATTGTGCTTCCTGACAGATATTACCAAGAAGAATATGCAGACATTCAAGGTAACTCTTTCAGATACAGGTAAGCCACGTGTGTATTCTCCCAAGACTTATGCAGAGCTGATGGTGTTGAATCGTAAGGTGAAAATAAAGAACAAGCAAGATCTCTATCTCTCAGAGATGACAGTAGAGAAGGGCGTTAACCCGTATCAGCAAATGAATCATCATGGGGTGGCTTTTGAAAACGAGCTGCTTTGCATGCGTGTGTATTTTGACCATCGGCAGACAGTGGACCTGTATGGTAAAATAAGCAAGCGGTTAGAGCTGAAAGATACTCAGTTTTATCCTGATGCAGAACAAAAGGCCAATGGCTATGGTGATGATGTATTGTGGGTAGGAACTTCTTATGGCTTGGGAGCCTTGAGAGGTTGGAATGGTACCAAACAGACAATGTTGAATGATGTAGACCGCAGGTCGCAAAGAGTTATTGCAAGCGGTCCGCTGAGAACGATTGTAGAGATAGAAGATCGCGGATGGACGCAAGATGGCGGTAATGAAACAGTGGATATGACAACCCGCTATATTTTGTATGCAGGGCATAGAGACTGTGATGTAAATGTATGGTTCAGAAAGCCTACATATAGCCTGTATTCTACAGGATTGGTCAATGTAAAAGGCTCTGATGAGTATAGCAATAAAAATGGCATACGCGGATGTTGGGGTACAGATTGGCCTGTAGCATTAAAAGATACGGCCAACCATAAGCGTGAAACAGTAGGTTTGGGCATATATATTCCAAAGCAGTATATCGTAAGTGAGGAAAAGGCCGATGCTGATGAATATACTTTTGTGATAAAACCTCAAGGCACTTCACTAAACTATAAGATAACATATTGCAGCGCTAATGAGAATTTTGGCTATCATTCAAAGAAAGAGTGGTTTCAGTATTTGAAAGAGTGGGAAGAGCAACTTTCCAAGCCGCTTGTTGTAACTGTAAGTGAATAAGCAAAATGCAGTCAATGACTTGACGTAGCAAGAGGTATCCATATCCAAAATACTGGCATAGCGAATGCTTTGCTGGAACTATGTAATATTTATTGGATATGTTTTGCTATGTCAAGATCTATTCTAACAGGTATGAATGGATATGGAAATAAAATAAGGGCAATATCACAGCGATATTGCCCTTGTAAAATTATTATAAATTATCAAACGTCTGCTGTTAGAGAATGGTCTTGACAGCCTCAAGCATACCCTTCTCTTGAATAAGGTCAAGATCTTTCTTTACGAGTTTCGTCAAGCCAGGTACGGTCTTGTTGAGGTCTTCATGCCATACATAGTCAAATGCGAGAACTCCCTCTGCAATTTTCTGAGTATCGCCTGTAGCCCAAAGTTCCTGTAATTTCTCAATAATCTTTGGATCATCATTTGGCTTGATTTCTGCACCATCTTCACGCACACCACCTTTATAGTAAGTAATGATGGCAGCAAGACCGAATACCAATCCTTGAGGAAGTTCACCCTTACGCTCCAAATAAACCTTAACACCTGGAAGGTCGCGAGTTTCGTATTTAGGGAATGAGTTCAACATGATACTGGTAACCTGATGATCTACAAATGGATTCTCAAAACGCTCCAATACGTCAGAAGCAAACTGCTGAAGCTCGTCCATAGGCAGGTTAAGTGTCTGCATTAATTCGTCAAACTGTACCTTATGGATGTACTTGCCTAATACAGGATGCTCACAAGCATCACGAACGATGTTGACACCGCTCAAGTAAGTAACAGGGCTTAATACAGTGTGAGGACCATTCAGCAAGGTAACTTTGCGCTCATGATATGGCTTTTCATTATCAGTAATAAGAACATGCAGACCAGCCTTATGAGCGGGAAACTCTTCTTTCATTTGCTCTACTGTCATATTTTCAGCCTTTTCAATGACCCAAAGGTGGAAACTTTCTGCCTTGACAACAAGGTTATCCTTGTAGCAAACCTTTTGCTGGATTTCCTTGATGGTATCGCGTGGGAAACCAGGAACGATACGGTCTACCAAAGTTGCACATACGTAGCAGTAATTGGTAAACCAAGCTTTGAAGCCTTCATAGTCGGCACCCATGTCTTTTTTCCAAAGCTCAATGTACTGATAGATACATTCTTTCAAGTGGTGTCCGTTCAAGAAGATGAGCTCACAAGGCATTAAAATCATACCCTTAGAAGGATCACCGTCAAAGAACTTATAGCGATGGAACAAAAGCTGTACCAGCTTGCCTGGATAAGAAGCGGCAGGAGCATCTGTAAATTTACAGCTATCGTCAAAAGCAATACCTGCTTCTGTTGTGTTAGAGATTATAAAACGCATTTCTGGCTGTTCTGCCAATGCCATGAAAGCTTGGTTTTGAGAATATGGATTTAATGCACGGCTTACTACGTCAATACGTTCCAGAGTATTGACAGGCTGGCCATTTTCTTTACCTTGAAGGTTTACATGATAAAGGCAATCTTGACCATTCAGCCAATCTACCATACCTTGAGCCAAAGGCTGTACGATAACAACAGAGCCGTTGAAGTCTGTTCTTTGGTTCATCTTCCAAACAATCCAATCAACGAATGCACGTAAGAAGTTTCCTTCACCAAATTGGATGATTCTCTCGGGCATTACGCTCTTTGGCGCAGTCCTTTTGTTTAGAGCTTGCAATTTTTTCATGATTTGTATTTAATAAATAAATTTGATTTGTTTTTCTTTTTCGTGTGCAAATTTACTATATATTTCGATAGCGTGATATACTTATCTCTGTTAAAAATACGTAAAGGTTTACGTAGATAGACTGTGCTACTATCAACTTGTAACTTTCAGTTCTTCCCTGCTTGAATATGTCTCTCTTGCACTGGCATAATGGAGACAATTATTGATATCTGCTATTGTCTGAAACTGTAACAGCAAAAAAGGAGACGTGATAACACATCTCCTTTACATGAAAGTATAAGTATTTTCTTGATTACATAGCATAAACATTGAAACCACCATCTACAACGGCAACTGTGCCTGTAACAAACTTGGCAGCATCGCTCATCAGATAATGAATCGTTCCGCAGAGTTCTTCAGGATCACCCATGCGGCCATAAGGAGTCTGGCGGATAACATCATTGCCACGTTTGGTATAAGAACCGTCTGGGTTGGTAAGTAAAGCGCGGTTTTGGTCAGTGATAAAGAAACCGGGGGCGATAGCATTGACACGGATGCCTTCACCGAACTTTTTGGCACACTCTGTTGCCATAAATTCAGTGAAATTGCTTATGCCTGCCTTTGCTGCTGAATATCCACACACGCGGGTAATAGGACGGAAAGCTGCCATAGAAGAGAAGTTGATGATAGAACCTTTTCCTTGTTTTACCATGGGTTTCAAAAATACCTGAGTAGGAATGACGGTACCGGTAAGGTTTAATTCAAGAACCTTTTGGAAAGCATCTACCTTTAAATCAAAGAAGTTGCCATCAGGAGCAATGACCGCACCTGCCATGTTTCCACCAGCAGCATTTAGCAAAGTGTTTACTCTGCCATATTTGGTCAAAATGTCATTGCAGTTTTTCTCTACTATTGCTTGATTCATTACATCGGTCTTCATGAATTCGCATTGGCCACCAGCCTGCGCTATATCAGCTACTATCTTGTGACCTACCTCTTCTTTACGGCCGAGGATAATTATTTTGGCTCCGTTTAGAGCAAGGTATTTAGCAATTGTGCGACCTAATACACCTGTACCACCAGTAATGACAACTATGTTGTCTTTAATGTCAAACAAGTTTTTCATAATCACTGTTTATTAATTGAAAATTAGTTTTAATTATGCGATAATGTACTTACTGCTATTTAATTATTTAACAGAAGTATGGTTTACCTTCTTTATTCAAAGAATCCAGGTTGATGGTAGGTAATGCCTAATTCTCGGTCTACAGTAGCCAGAATGCCTTGTACCTGCCCCATGGCAAACATGCGACCCAAGAAACTGTAACCAGCATTATAGCCACGGTTCTCGTCACCAAGCATTGTCATACCATGATCTACGCGCATAGGCAAGTGGGCTATATTTGAATTGTCTTTGCGTGTTTGCTCCTCTTTCTCAAATATACGTGCAAGCTCTATCAAGTCAGCACGACCGCCTAAATGTGAGGCTTCTGTAAAGTCGCCATTTTTGAATATGTGGCAAGAACGCAGATGAACAAACCATGTACGATCAGCATATTTATGAGCCAATTCAACTACATTATTGTGAGCTCCTGCAGAAAGAGAACCTGCACAGAAGGTAAGCCCATTATGAGGATTGTCTACTGCATGAAGAAACCAATCAATGTCAGCATCGCAGGTTACGATGCGTGGTAAGCCAAGAATAGGAAATGGTGGATCGTCTGGATGGACGCACATATACATGTCATATTCATTGCATGTAGGCATGATGGCGGACAGAAAATACCGCATATTTTCGCGTAATTGCTCTTTTGTAATACCTTTATAAAGAGCCAGCAAATTGCGGAATAGTTCAACAGGATGCTCATCGCCTTCTTTTATATTGCCACTTACAAAGCCTTGTGTCTTGACGATGATATTTTCTACCAATTGGTGATCGTCTTCTGCTGTCATTGTCTTTTTTAATTCTTCTACTTGTTTGAGAATGTCAGCAGACCAATCCTTTTCTGCACCTTCGCGTTTTAAAATGCAAATATCAAAATAGGCAAATTGTGTATGCGAGAAATACAGGTTGGTGGTTCCATTCGGATTCGGATGAGATAAATCTGTACGTGCCCAATCCAATACAGGCATAAAATTATAGCAAATGGTATGTATTCCTTCTAAGGAAAGATTTTTCAAGCTCTCTTTGTAGTTTTCAATCAGTTGGTCTCTGTCGGGACCGGCATATTTAATGCTTTCACATACAGGCAAGCTCTCTACTACAGACCATCTCATTCCGTAGCTTTCTATGTATTCACGTAAATCTCTGATTTTCTCACGTGTCCACACTTCACCGTTTGGTACATCATGCAAGGCTGTTACAATGCCTTCAACTCCAATTTGTTTTAGCATGGCAAGTGTTATTTTGTCATTCTTGCCAAACCATCTCCACGTTCTTTCCATAATTAAATATAATGTTTTTATATGTCCAATCCTATTTTTGCAAATGACGTTATTGTTTATTCATGGTGATAAGGCTCATTACGGATAATGGTGCAGGCTCTGTACAGCTGTTCTGCAAAAACCAAGCGCACCATTTGATGAGAGAAAGTCATTTTAGACAAAGATATTTTCCCGTCAGCGCGGGCATATACATCATCAGAAAACCCATAAGGTCCCCCGATAATGAAATAAAGCTGTTTGACAGTCTGTTGTATTTTCTCTATCCAGGCGGCAAATTCAATGCTTCGATATTCTTTGCCATGCTCGTCCAGCAAGATAACGGTGCTTTTATTTTCAATACTCTTCAGTATCAGTTCACCTTCTTTCTCTTTTTGCTGGTTTTCACTGAGATTTTTATTGTTTTTTAATTCAGGAATAACTTTGATAGAAAAAGGTATATAGTGATTGATACGTTCCTCATAATCTCTAATACCTGTTTCATACATTTTATTAGCTGTTTTTCCTACTAATATCAATGTCGTTTTCATTTTTTCTGTCTTTAAGTGGATGGCTGTATGATTTCTGATGGTGCTTATGTGCTTATTCGTATTCAGATTTTCTCTTGGGGTTCATAGGAAACCAGCCCTTCAAAACTCTTTCACGTTGCTCAAACAACTCTTTTATACTCCAAAGAGAAGAAGCTCCGATAATACCCAACACAGCAGACAAGAGATACGAGTCAATAAAAAGTGCACCGATGATGCATCCCAATCCTACAATCAAAAAAATCCACCAATATTTTACACCCGTATAATATTCTGTTTTGATGACGATAGGATGGAAAATGCCAATGATAAGGAACGAAATAACGGCTATGAGTATTCCGGAAAAATATAGTTGCATATATTGTTATAATCAATTAAAAACTTGTGGCAAAGTTACTTTTTTTTTCTTTAATAGCAAAGGCTATCTATTTAAATAATCTCGTTGTATTCAAAAAAGGATTAAAAACTAAAAAATATATGATTTATTAATGTGGTTTCAAAATTAAATCATTACCTTTGTGAAGTAGAAACAATGTTTCTATACAACATAAAATACATTAATCGATAAAATTATTAACTATTATAACATACATAAAATGGAAAATAATTCTGAATTAATCTCAATGTGTGAAGCCAAAGCCAAGCAATGGCTTTCACCAGTATTTGATGAAAAAACACAGCAATTAGTGAAAGATATGCTTGCGAAGGAAGATAAAACCGATCTCATTGAGAGCTTCTATAAGAATTTGGAATTTGGTACAGGTGGCCTACGTGGAATCATGGGCGCAGGTAGCAATCGTATGAATATCTATACTGTGGGTATGGCAACTCAAGGTTTTGCTAATTACTTGAAAAAGAATTTTGCAGACATGAAGCAAATCTCAGTTGTAGTATGCCATGACTGCCGTAACAATAGCCGCTTATTTGCCGAAACCGTAGCAAATATATTCTCTGCCAACGACATTAAAGTTTACCTTTTTGATGATATGCGACCAACTCCAGAATGTTCTTTTGCTATAAGACATTTAGGTTGTCAAAGCGGTGTGAATATCACTGCCAGTCATAACCCTAAGGAATATAATGGCTACAAAGCTTATTGGGCTGATGGAGCTCAAGTGCTTGCACCTCATGATACAGGTATTATTGATGAGGTAAATAAAGTTAAAGTAGAAGACGTTAAGTTCAAAGGAAACAAGGAGCTTATCCAAATTATTGGAGAAGACATAGACAAAGTTTATCTTGACCTTATACATAGAATATCCATAGACCCTGAGGTAATCAAGCGCCAACAAGACTTGAAAATTGTCTATACGCCTTTGCATGGAACAGGTATGACACTCATACCACGTAGCTTAAAGCTTTGGGGCTTTAATAATGTTCACTGTGTAAAGGAACAAATGGTAAAGAGTGGTGATTTTCCAACCGTAGTAAGTCCTAATCCTGAAAATGGTGAAGCCTTAACCCTTGCATTGCGTGATGCAAAAGAATTAGATGCTGATATTGTAATGGCAAGTGATCCTGATGCAGACCGTGTAGGTATGGCATGTAAGAATGACAAAGGTGAGTGGATACTTATAAATGGTAATCAAACCTGCTTGCTCTTCTTGTATTATATTATCAAAAATCGCCAAGCAAAAGGCTTGATGAAGCCTACAGACTTTATTGTAAAGACAATTGTAACGACTGAGGTTATCAGAAAAATAGCGGATAAGCAGCATATAGAAATGCGTGACTGCTATACAGGCTTTAAATGGATTGCTCGTGAGATAGCTCTCTCAGAAGGTAAACAGCAGTATATTGGTGGTGGCGAAGAAAGTTATGGATTCTTAGCTGAAGACTTTGTACGTGATAAGGATGCCGTATCAGCATGCTCATTGTTGGCAGAAATTTGCGCTTGGGCTAAAGATCAAGGTAAGACACTTTATGATGTATTGATGGATATCTATTTGGAATATGGCTTCTCTAAAGAATTTACTGTTAATGTGGTAAAACCTGGAAAAACTGGTGCTGATGAAATTAAGCAAATGATGACAGACTTTAGAAATAATCCACCTAAGGAGTTGGGTGGAAGCACCGTTACAGTATGGAAAGATTATCAGACATTGGAGCAGACAAATGCCGATGGCAGCAAAATCAAACTCGCTATGCCTCAGGCAAGTAATGTACTGCAATGGTTCTGTGAGGATGGTACAAAAGTAAGTGTCCGCCCATCAGGAACAGAACCTAAGATTAAATTCTATATTGAAGTAAAAGATACTATGAAGTGTGCAGGTTGCTATGACCGTTGCAATAATGCAGCAACAGAAAAGATTGAAGCGATTAAGAAATCCTTAAACTTGATTTAATCATTTAGTAAATATATCTATTTAAAAGTCAATGCGTCAGTGCCTATATGCTTTGTTAGGCATGGGTGCTTGACTTTATTTTATGAAAAAGTGTGGATAAATAGATATGCAATATAAATGATTATTTTACGATCTAAAGCAAACTACTATATTCCTTTTATTAATTTGAATAAGCATTTATTTACTTTGTAGAGTCAACTAGCAAGTGCAAAATTAAGAATAAACTTGCTAGTTGACTCTATACATTATAAATAATAAAAGAGGTCGTATTGTATTTTTTTAGTTTACGGTATAGTCTCTTTGACATTTTTTGCCATATATATATCACTATCTACTTCTATAAGCAATAATAAAAGAAACAGAACCATAGTTTTTGATTAGAAAGGTACAAAAAATCAAAATTTTGCAGTACCTTTGCATTCTGCACAAAGAAGGCTAATACGTAGCATTATCATATAATGCTACGTATTATGCCGAATGTATAAACATAGATAGTACAGAATAATTATTATAATAATGGCTAAAGAATTAAAAGATCTTACTAAACGTGCTGACAACTACAGTCAGTGGTATAATGATTTGGTAATTAAGGCTGATTTAGCAGAATTGTCGCCAGTGCGCGGTTGTATGGTAATCAAGCCTTATGGTTATGCAATTTGGGAGAAAATGCAGCAGCAACTTGACAAAATGTTTAAAGCTACTGGAGTACAAAATGCTTATTTCCCACTGCTCATACCGAAGTCTTTCTTGTCAAGAGAAGCGGAACATGTAGAAGGCTTTGCTAAAGAGTGTGCAGTAGTAACCCATTATCGTTTACGTGCAAAAGCAGATAAAAGCGGAGTTGAAGTTGATCCAACAGCTAAGTTAGACGAGGAATTGATAATACGTCCTACTTCAGAAACCATTATTTGGAACACTTATAAGAATTGGATTCACTCATGGCGTGATTTACCGTTGCTTTGCAATCAATGGTGTAATGTAATGCGTTGGGAGATGCGTACTCGTCCTTTCTTAAGAACTTCTGAGTTTTTGTGGCAAGAAGGACATACCGCACATGCTACTCGCGAGGAGGCAGAAGCAAAAGCACAAGAGATGCTCCATGTATATGCAGACTTTGCCGAGCAATGGATGGCAGTGCCTGTAGTGCGCGGTGTAAAGAGTGAGACAGAACGCTTTGCCGGTGCGCTGAATACCTATACTATTGAAGCTATGATGCAAGACGGAAAGGCGCTGCAAAGTGGTACCAGCCATTTCTTGGGACAGAACTTTGCAAAGGCATTTGATGTAACCTATCTTACCAAGGAAAATAAACCGGAGTATGTATGGGCTACCTCATGGGGTGTGTCAACTCGACTGATTGGTGCGTTGATTATGACCCACTCTGATGACAATGGTTTGGTATTGCCACCACAATTAGCTCCTATTCAGGTGGTTGTTATTCCTGTCAGTAAAGGTGCAGAGCAACTAAAAGCTATTACAGAAAAATTGGCACCTGTAATTGAAGAATTGCGCAACGCAGGCATATCTGTAAAATACGATGATGCAGATAATAAGCGTCCTGGTTTCAAGTTTGCTGATTACGAATTAAAAGGCGTGCCAGTACGATTGGTAATGGGTGGCAGAGACTTGGAAAGCAATACTGTAGAAATAATGCGTCGTGATACGCTGGAAAAAGAGACACTCTCTGTTGATGGCATTGCAGCACACGTAGAACAGCTGTTGAAAGAAATTCAAGAGAATATGTTCAACAAAGCCAAGGCTTATCGTGATGCTCACATCTATGAATGTGATAACTATGAAGAGTTTAAGGAGAAAGTTAAGAATGGAGGTTTCTTCTTATGCCATTGGGATGGGACAGCAGAAACTGAAGCAAAAATTAAGGAAGACACCCAAGCAACCATTCGCTGCGTGCCTTTCGGTGTAGAGCAGACACCTGGCATAGATATGGTATCAGGCAAACCTGCTACTCAAAGAGTAATCATAGCTCGTAGCTATTAATTTCTTTATGCACAATACAGCTAAGGTCGTATATGGGTTTTCTGGCTGAGAATCGTTAGTTACGCCTTAGCTTTTTTCTTTTTATCACTTTTAGACAACATTTAACGACTGTACTTTATATTTGTAAATCTATGCTTTAGCCTTCGTAACCCATAGGTTTATTGATGATAATCACATGACTTAATGAATAACCGTTTATGTATATATTCAACAATTTATTGGCAAGACTGTTGGATACAATTGCACCAAGACCGTGTGCAATATGTGGCAGGAGGTTAGCTATCAGTGAATATACGCTGTGTACGGTATGCAACATGCAACTGCCTCGAACAGAATTTCAGCGTTGCCCATACGACAATGAGATGGCTATGGAATTTTGGGGAAGAATACCGATTGAGAAAGCCGCGGCCTTATTCTTCTTCATGCCCAAAGACCCTGTAAGTAGTGTTGTCTATGCCTGTAAATATGCTCATCATCCAGATTATTGTGAGTATATGGGCAGACTGATAGCAACAGAATTTTGCCGTTATAAATTCTTTGATACTATTGATGCTATTATGGCCATGCCATTGGCAGGAAACCGCCAGAAGGAAAGAGGATACAATCAAAGTTATGAAATAGCAAAAGGCGTCAGCAAGATAACGGGCATAGCACTTCTTGAAAATATAGTAGCACGCAAGACGTTTGAACAGACTCAAACCAAGCTGAACAGATGGGAACGTATGGAGAATGTAGAGCATGCCTTTACATTATTAGAACCTGATAAAATAAAAGGAAAGCATATTTTGATAATTGATGATGTGGTAACTACTGGCGCTTCTATTATAGCCTGTGCTACAGCTATGATGGCATGTGGAGATGTTAAGTTCAGTGTGCTCTCATTGGGCTTTACCAAACATTAATTTTTGATACCTGCTTGTTTGAGGTAAGGCTAAAAATATCACCTCCAATTCATTCTGACCAAATCATTCACTACCTACTTCAGAAAGAAAGCTATCTAAATTCTTTGCTTTTAGCTTTATTATTTATACCTTTGCAAATATATGTTTGGGCATTGCATCATTTCTACTGATGCTGCCACAAGATAGAAAATGTATTTACGGTTTGCTTATAACGCGATTAAAAGGGAAGCCAGTGCAAATCTGGCACAGTCCCGCTGCTGTAAGCGGTCATTGCAAAACATGTACGATGCCACTAACATTTTATGGGAAGGCGCATGTTTTGAGACCGCAAGTCAGAAGACCTGCCGTAGATATGTACCGCTTTATGTGTTTCGAGGATAGATGCATGGGCATTTTTAATAATAACAAATGAGAAAACTGTTGACCATTGCTATGTGTAGTGTGGCCATAGAATCTTTTGCTCTTACAGCAGTAAAAGACACTGTGGAAACTCAAACACATATGTTGCAGAATGTTACCATAACAGAAAAGCGTACGGGTAAAGACGTGATGAGTAGTGCGCCTACACATACTCTCAATAATGGCGATTTCAACGCATTGGGAATTACTGACATTGCTGATGCGCTAAGTCGCTTGCCCAGTATTGCATTGAAAGATTATGGTGGAGCTGGTGGTATGAAAACTGTGTCTGTAAGAGGATTTGGCGATCAACATACCGGCGTCTGTTATGATGGAATAGCACTTAGCAATTGTCAAAGTGGACAAATAGACCTGTCAAGATATTCACTTGACAATGTGGAACGAATGGCACTTACTATTGGCGATAATGATGACATATTCATACCAGCTCGAAACGCATCAGCAGCTGCTATGCTTAACATACAGACGCCACTGCCTAAAGCCGATGACAGAAAACCGCATCTAACCATGCAGATGAGGGTGGGAGCATGGGGATACACCAATCCCTTTGTCAGATACATGCAAAGCTTGAGCAGCAAATTGACTCTTAGTGTGATGGGAGAGTATATATATGCTGAGAATGACTACCCTTTTAAGCTAAAAAACTTGTCTGTTGTTACTAAAGAAAAACGTACTAACAGTAGAATGAATAGTGGGCATAGTGAAGTAAATTTCAGATGGATACCCTCTGACAGACAGCAACTGTGGATGAAACTCTATTATTATGATAATGACAGACAATTGCCTGGCATTGTAAGGTACTATACCAATCTATGTAAAGAGACTTTGCACGATAAAAATGCTTTTGTCCAAGCGCATTATAATCTTGTAGCGAGCAATAAAATAGCCATTAAGGCTTATGCAAAATTTAATTGGTCCGCGTCTATTTATCGAGATCCTCTTTATAAAGATGGTATTAACGATGCTGACTATTGGCAGCGCGAAGCCTATGTTTCAGCGTGTGTGTTGTGGTCGCCTACTGTTAATTGGGCTTTTGACTATTCTGTAGACTATAGTTTTAATAATCTGAATAGTAGCTTGTCAACAGATGTACGTCCTTTTAGGAACAGTATATTACAGAGCCTTACAGCCAAGTGGCGTAGTGGGCGTATGACCGTATTAGCTCGATTGCTAGGCTCACTCTATTATAATGATGCGAAAGAGGGGGCTTCTTCGCGTGATATGCGCAAACTCTCTCCTGCCATTTCACTATCATATAAAGTACTGTCAGGTGAAGATTTATATATAAGGGCATCTTATAAGAATATATTTAGAACACCAACTTTCAACGAATCGTATTTCTTTCATTATGGCAGTACAAACCTTGACCCTGAAAGTACAGACCAATACAATGTAGGGCTGACTTGGATGCATCATTATCAGGCATATACACTTGAAATGACAGTAGACGGATATATAAACCATGTTACAGACAAGATAGTGGCAGTGCCTTACAACATGTTTATATGGACCAATATCAATGTAGGAAAAGTAAGAATAGCAGGTATGGATGCCACCTTTAATCTTGAACATAAGCTCAATAAGAGGCATGCGCTTAGGTTGGCAGGTACCTACAATTTGCAGAAAGCACAGAACCGTACACGCAAAGATTCGCCTTACTACAACTATCAATTGGCTTATATTCCTGTCCATTCAGGCAGTGCTTCCATTACTTATGCCAATCCGTGGGCGGATATTACGTTGCACGCCACAGCTTCCAGCAAGCGATACAGCAATAATGAGCATTATGAAGGTACATCGGTATGCGGATACATGGAAACAGGACTTACACTATATAGACAATGGAAATGGCAGGGCAATACATTGGAGCTAAGGGGAGACCTCAAAAACTTGTTCAATAAGCAATATGAAATAGTAAGAGGTTACCCTATGCCCAGAATGGGTTATATGATAACTGCTACTTGCAAATTTTAATTCTTTAGAAAGAAAACTCAAAGCTTGTAATACTTAAATTTACAAAAAACGTTCAATAATTAAACAATATGAAAAAAACATTTTTAAGTTTTGCGGTATTGCTCATGGCAACCGCTTCGTGTGTAACATTCACCTCTTGTGATGATGACAATGATGACAACAACACTCCTAAAGAGGTAGCCGTTAGCAACGGTGCATTCATTATAGGTTCAGGCAACAAGTCTGGACAGATTTCAGGTAACGTTACTTCTTATGACTATGCCAGTCAGACCTCTACCTTGAATGCTTTTGCCGCTGCTAACAGTCGCAATCTTGGTTTGACAGCCAATGATGCAGTGGTTTATGGTGATAAGATGTACATTATGGTGAGCGAAGAGAACACAGTAGAAGTAGTAAATAAGAATACTTTGAAGTCTATTAAGCAAATCAAACTGACAGACAAGGCCTATTTAGGTGAGACCAATGGGGTAAAGCCACGTCATGGTGTAGCTTATGACGGCAAAGTCTATGTTACAACTTATGGCGGATATGTAGCAGCTATCGATACTGTTACATATAATATGGGTGCTTCTTATGCTGTGGGTTCTTATCCAGAAGGTATAGCAGAGGCTAATGGCAAGCTTTATGTAGCCAATAGCGACTATGGCAATGGCAAGAATCCGTCTATTTCTATTATTGATGTGAAAGCAGCTACTGTTACAGACTATAAGAATAGTTTGGTAAAAAACCCTGTTGGCATTATAACCGTTAATGGTGTGCCTTATATTCTTGACTCAGGTTCGTATGATGCAAGCTGGAACCAAGTAGGTGCTGGTGTCTACAAGCTTGAAGGCAACGTAGTAACCAAGGTAATAGATGCTACCATGATGGCTGCTGCAGGTAATTTGATTTATGTGGTCAATGCTCCTTATGGTGCAAGCACCGTAACTTACGATGTCTATGACATTACTACCGGTACAAAGAAAACGTTCCTTACAGAGGGTGTGTTCAGCCCTGCAGCCATTGCGGTAGACCCTGTTAACGGCAATGTACTGATTGCTTCTTATAGCAAGAATCCTGATACAGGTAAAGCTAACTATAAGGGAAACGGTTATATGAATATCTATAATAAAGAAGGTCAATTAAAGAAAGAAAATATTACTATCGGTGTAGGTCCTTCGGCTATTGTCTTTAATACAGGCGTAACTTATGCAAAGTAATCTAAAACTTTTTTATCTTTTTACAATAATGGTGCTGCTCTCTTTGCTCTCTTGCAATGGGGGCAGCACTCCTGCTGATAGGGGAGGTGATACGGTAAAGTTGAAATATGCTGAAAATATTACTATTGTCAAGCATAAAGGCTACACTGTTGTATCACTGAAAGACCCTTGGAACGCTGGCAAAACGCTTCATACTTATGTTTTGGTTCCTGCTGATGAAACGCTGCCTGCCCAACTTCCCCAAGGTACTGTGGTGCGCACCCCTTTACGAAGAGCTGTTATCACCACTTCTGTACATTGTGGTTTGGTGTCTAATTTAGGAAAGAGTAGCAGCATTAAGGGCATTTGCGAGCTTAAATACATCAACCTTCCTTGGATTCATGAGCAGTATAAAAAAGGTAATATTATTGATTGTGGCAGTGGATTGGCACCTACCCTTGAAAGTATCATTGAGGCAAATGCCGATGCAATCATTATTTCTCCTTTCCAAAATAATGGTGGATATGGTCGGTTGGAAGAATTGAAGAAACCTATTGTTGAAGCAGCCGACTATATGGAAACTTCCGCCTTGGGAAGGGCAGAGTGGGTAAAGTTTTATGGCATGTTGTTTGGAGCAGAAGAGAAAGCCAAGGCTATGTTTAATAGTGTTGAGGCCAATTATCGGAAACTTCAGCAATTAGCTGCTACTTCCACAATAAAGCAAACTGTAATGATAGACAAGAAAAACGGTTCTGTATGGTATGTACCGGGTGGCCATAGTACCATAGGAAGAATTATAGCTGATGCCAATACGCTTTATCCTTTTGCCGATAACGGCAAGAGTGGCAGTTTGGCATTGCCTTTTGAGGTCGTACTTGAAAAGGCTGGCAATGCAGATGTTTGGATGTTGCGCTATAACAGTCCAAAAGATTTGACACTAAATGACCTTCGTTCCGACTATCAGGGGTACACTCAGTTTAAGGCTTTTCAGCGTCATGAGGTGTATGGCTGCAATACAGGCAGCAACAACTTCTATGAAGAGACACCTTTCCGTCCAGATTTACTGTTGCGTGATTTTATTATCATCACTCATCCTGATTTAAAAGCATTGGGCAAACCTACCTATTTTACAAAAATAGAATAGTAAGTATGTGGGTACTTAAAAGTATCTTGTTAATCATAACGGCTTCATATATGAGTTTAATATTTAACGCCTATCTTAGAATAGAGCACTTTTATTCATGAGACGATTTATTCAGTTTACTGCTGTTTCAGTTATTGTCATATTGATTTTGTTTTGCCTTAATTTGGTGTTAGGAGCTGTAAAGATACCTGTTGCCGATGTAGTGAGTATTCTCTGTGGGCAAGTACACAACAAGTTGAGTTGGCAATACATAGTACTACAATCCAGACTGCCACAGGCTATTACTGCCATTTTGTGTGGCAGCTCTCTGGCTGTAAGTGGTCTTTTGTTGCAAACTGCCTTTCGTAATCCTTTAGCAGGCCCTTCTATCTTCGGCATTAACAGTGGTGCCAGTTTAGGAGTAGCTTTTGTCATGCTTCTGTTTGGCGGAGGTTTCACGGCAGGTTCCACTTCGTTGAGTGGTTTTATAGCTGTATTGGTAGCCGCTTTTGGTGGTGCCATAGCTGTTATGGCCATACTGTTGCTGTTTTCTACCATTGTCAAGAACAACGTTATGTTGCTTATTATAGGTATCATGATTGGGTATGTATCATCATCTGCCATATCTTTGCTCAACTTCTTTTCAACCGAAGAGGGTGTTCATTCTTACATGATTTGGGGATTAGGCAACTTTGGCGGGGTAACCTTAGACCAGCTTCCAGCCTTTGCCGGTATCACTTGTATAGGTTTGCTTTGTTCGCTATTGCTCATCAAGCCCCTCAATGCACTATTGCTTGGCGAACAGTATGCTGAGAGTTTAGGTATTAATACCTTGCACTTGCGAAATTGGCTTTTGGTAGTAACCGGTATCTTGACAGCTGTAACAACAGCTTTCTGTGGTCCTGTTGGCTTTATAGGTTTGGCGGTGCCACATATTTCACGCATGATGCTTGCTACTGACAATCATCGGTTTCTGATACCTGCTACCATTTTAAATGGTGCTACTATCGCATTATTGTGTAATCTGATTTGTGTGTTACCTGGCGACAAGGGTATTATTCCGCTTAATGCAGTAACACCTATCATGGGCGCTCCAGTCATTATATATGTCGTTATGAAAGGTAAAAGGTAAAAAGATAGTGTATTATGATAACAAAAGACAGTATAGAAGCTGCTTACTGCTTCTTTCATCAAAAAAGACGTATTTACATACATTCCAATATGGACTGGCAAAAGGACGATATAGAGTATGCTATTGCACAGTATGTTGAAGGTATGAACGCTGAACTCTACGCTACATTGGCTAAAGGAAATACAGAATATCTGATTTCACATTCCAACTTTGAACATGATTTGGCTGATGCTGAAAGACAATTGGAACAGATAATGTCATCTTTTTAGAAGTTGCTTTCTATCGTATTGAGCATTTACAATGTTCTTGAATATAAAAAAGGCAGGTGTTTAACAAGTTAATATAGGCGAGTTAGACACCTGCTTTTAGCAACATTATTACTTATATAGTAAAGTTACCTTAGCTTACGCACCATGAAAGAGGTAGTCTTTTTGTATATCTGCCGTAAGTCGTGTAAAAAGTTCTTCTGTCAGTTCTCTTGCCACGTCTAATGCATGGTTCAATACGCTGTCGGAGAAGTTTTGCAAGAGGTCAAGAGCCTGCATAGGCGAAGTCTTGTAGATACTTAGATAAGCTGCTTCCATCTCTTTCTGCCGTTGGTCATTTTCTGCCTCAAGTTTTGCATATGTCTCTTTTATGATAGGTGCATAAGCATTGTAGTTGACCATACCCAAAGTCATTACTTTGCGGAATGTCCAGTAGGCAGAAGAACTGTCAGCTTTGTTGGAGCTTACCTTTGTGTATGCCTCAGGAAAATGTCTTACGCCTTGATAGACAGGCAGAAATACGCCCAGGTCTGCCATTCCAAAGGCTACATAGCCTAAGCAACCAATCTCTTTGGGCAACTCCTTGCGCACTTGTAGCAAGTGTGTCTGTGTAGTACGGAAAATGGACACTGGGCGATAAGGTTCATGAGGATTATTGTTTAGATAAGGATCATGACTGGTATTGTCATAGTGGAAGCGGAAAGCTTTTCTCAAGTCACTGATGCTGATAGGTTTTTCTGCTTTGGCAAATACAGGGAAGGTGTTGACCGTTACATCATTGTGTATGGCAGGGCTGAACATTTGTTGCAAGCCCCATACACGTGGATAGTTGTAAGTGGTGTCTAATTTTTCGTCTCGTGCATAAGCTTTATGAAAGTCAAATTTCTCTTTTTTAGGGTCGTAGAGGTGGTGTTTCTCTGCAAAGCCAAGCAGATTAGTTGACGCTAAAAAGTTCTCTTTGTCGTAGGGGTCGTACTCGCGAAATCGGCTTTGGTTACCCGTTACAAAATACTGGTCTTTAGGCATGCGGCAGGCTAACCAATGGTGTCCACAGGCATTTTCCAGATACCAAGTTTCCTTGTTGTCTATAAAGCTGATGCCGAATCCTTCTGCCGAACCATATTTTTCTATCAGCATACCCAAGCGCTCTACGCCCTCGCGTGCAGAGTGTATGTAAGGCAATACAATATTATATGTGCAGTTTTCTGCCAGTCCGTCTTCTACATAAGGGTCAGCCTGTAAAGCCTTTGTGCTGCTGAAGATTGTTTCAGTAGAGCTCATGCCTACGCCGAGCGAATTGAATCCTGCACTGCCCCATTCGCCAGGAAAACTGTAATCGGGTAGGGCAGTATAACCCAAGGCTTCTGAAGGCAATTCACAGGAGAACCGACTGTCTTTAGCTATGAACTTCTCAGGACCAAAGATTGTGTCTTTGTGTACTTCAATGTTGATGGCTTGCATGGCGTCAAAGTCGCTGGAACGAGCTACTATTCTTGACCCGTCTGCACTCATCTCTTCACCTACAATAATGGTGGTACATTCTGATGGAAGTTTTTCCATTCTGCTGTTATTTTTCATATTCTATTATAGTGAATTGGTTTATTGCTTGTTTACCTATTGTGTAATTGATGTGCAAAAGTACACTATTTTTATGAATTACACGTCATTTTGATGTTTAAAAAATGCTATGGAATTATTTCAGTCAAAGAATGAACTGGAATAATGATGTCAGTCTATTCTTTATTTATTACATTTTATTGCTGTCAGGAAATTTTGCCTTAAGATAAATTAAGGCTGATATTTTTCTTGAGGTATCAATCTGCTGTTTTGTCTTTGTTTTGCAAATTTATAGCTATGGGTGAAGATATTCATTTTACTGGGCAGCTGGCTATAGACCAACCGCAAAATAAGCATTCATGGTTGGAAGAGGTAGAGAAGCATTTTTCAGCCCTATAAAAGCCTTATTCCTGTTATACGTTTATGTGCGTTTATAGACAAAAGTAATATTTGCTACATGTTTTCATTAAGAAATTCTTATTTTTATATTAAAATGCTTACATTTGCACTTCAAATTAAAAAAGTAACAGCATAATGATGATATGTATAAGTAATATACATTTATGTGGTTACAGTAAGGATAATTATTGAGCTTATGAATCAAGTGATAGCTTTAGACATGCTGCAATCAACAGGTATTGGAGCATTAGCACTACTTTTAGGTATGTTTTTAACGCGTAAGATAGCATGGTTACAGAAATTTTGCATTCCTTCGCCTGTGTCTGGCGGTATGCTTTTTTCTTTAGCCACATTGGCTTTGTATAAAATATGGCATATAGAGATAACCTTTGACGGTACGCTGAAGGATGTCTTTATGTTAGCATTCTTTACCTCTGTGGGTTTCCAGTCTAATTTAAAGGTATTGCGGCAGGGTGGAAAGACGCTCGTCATGATGCTGCTTCTGTTAGTTTTTATCATTGTGCTTCAAAATGCTGTGCCACTGCTTATCACCCGCTTGCTTGATGTAAATCCGCTGATAGGCATGGCAGCAGGGTCCATCTCTATGGCTGGCGGTCATGGCACAGCAGGTGGATTCAGTTCTGTGCTGGAAGGCATGGGGTTGCACGGTGCAGGCACCATAGCCATGGCGGCTGCCACCTTTGGACTTATAGCAGGTTCTGTCATCGGTGGTCCTGTGGCGGAAAGGCTTATCCGCAAGTACCTTTCTTCTGAACATCTGGAACCTAAAGATTATGAGATAGACCCTGCCATGGCGGGTATTGAGACGGATGAGGCATCGCCGGCTGGACGTGCCAAGCGTATCAGCAGTCATGAATTGGAGTTTCAGCGTTATGCTTCTGCCACATATTCTCTGCTGATAGTTATGGCTTTGGGCACCATTGCCAGCCAATTGCTGCAAGACACGGGTATTACGTTTCCTACCTATTTCGGTGCGTTGACTATGGCTGCCATTGTGCGAAATGTGTTGGAGCAGACTTCCTATGCCAAGAAACTTGAGATAGAAAAGATAGTCAGTGTGGGCAATATTTCCCTTTCTTTGTTTTTGGGTATGGCTATGATTTCTCTGAAACTGTGGCAGCTCCAGAGTTTGGCGTTACCCTTGTTGGTTATTTTGCTTTCGCAGGTTATCTTGATAGCCTTGCTCACTTATTTTGTGGCTTTCCGCATTTTGGGGCGCAACTATGATGCGGCAGTGTTGGTAGCGGGCATCTGTGGCTTTGGTTTGGGTGCTACGCCTAACGCTATGGCCAACATGAGTGCAGTGTGCTATAAATACCATTATAGCATAAAGCCATTTTTGATTGTACCTATCATTGGCGCTATGTTTGTAGATTTGCTGAATACAGGCATCATTACTATGTTTCTTAATTGGATAGGATAGCATAAGGGTTTAATATTTTATTAGGTTATTGGGAATTTGTTGTTCATAATAACTGTATGCAAAAGGGCAGACTTCACGAGTAGTCTGCCCTTTAAAAGCATAGCAATCATCTTCTATTTGCACTGTTATTGTCTTATTGTTTCATAGCTTTTGTTTTCTTGTTGCATGGCTCTTGCTTTTTTATTGCATGGCAATGGAACAAATCTTGCATAATGAGATGCAGGGTTCCTTATATTTTGTAATACTTTCGTAATGTTATATAATAATGATGTATTTATGGACTAATGATAGGATGGAAGGTTGATTTATGTCAAAAAACAAGACTGTTAACGCAAACAGTTTAAAAAATGTTTGGTGAAAAGGCCGAGAATGTATTATCTTTGCAATGTCAAATAAAACAAGAAAGCACTTTTGTAGTGCATTTAGAGAGTATTAATTAAGGATAAAAGGTGGAGGTTATTCGTGATGAAGGAATCGATACCTAAGGTAAAAGAAAATTTTAAGGATTATGAAAAGATTGTTTTTAACCGTTGTAGCTGTGCTCAGCATGACTATGACATTTGCGGAGAACGAGAACATGAACGCTACCAACGCTACAAGCGCTTACAACATGTCTGTTAATTACAATAAACTGGCAGATTGCTTAGGTTTATCCCTTGATCAGGTAGAAGCAGTAGAGGATATTCACTCTTCTTTCTGCGCTGAGATGATGAATGCTGGCAATGCTAATGTTGACGAGCGTAAGGCAATGGTAGAGAGTGCATTGAAGAAAGATTTGAAGCACATGCGTTATGTACTCAGTGAGGATCAATATCACAAGTATCTGATGTTGCTCAACACTACATTTAACAACCGTGGCTTGGAGTGGTAAATATTACTTTTAGTTGGCAAAAAAAGTTGTAAGCTTTTTATGACCGGCATAAGATTATAATAATGAAAAAGGTTCGTATCATTATGATACGAACCTTTTTCATTTCTCGTTTGCACCCTATATGCCGCCTATGAAGAAGATGCTGTGGAACAGGTGTGTGGGAGAGAATTTTTATAAGTAGGTGTTCTGTATTAACCTTATGGCATTGAACACCTGCTTATACATAGAGTGCCTTACTCCTTTGGAACAGCATATTTTTCATTCGTCTGTTTTACCAGTTCGCGAGCGGTATTCTCTGGATAGCCCGGTCTTTCCACTTTAGCTCCCAAACCTGTGGCTGTGCGTTTAAAGCCGTGTTGGTCTTCTGGTTTGATGGTCATATCGTTGTATTTCACGATAAGATAAGTGGCCAGTTGTTTCCATCTGTTGAGCATTTGTGCGCCTTTTTCGCAACTGTAACTGTTGAGATAGGAAATAGCTTTATTCGTGTCTGTCTTATATAACTCTAAAGCTCTTGCCTCTATGGCTGGTTGTGCTTCAAAATAGCTGTTTTCAAGCGAATCTCTTACTGCTTTCAATGAACCGAACATCATGGAGTAGCGTGGATAGACCATGTTGCTCACCCAGTTGCATACCCAGTAGGCATTGTCCATGCTGAATGTTACAGCGTCTGCCCCTGGAGTGTTGTAACAGGTGGGTTGTACTGTGTTGCCACAGTATACAGGTGTGTAGGCTACCATGTTGCCGTCATCGTTGCCGAACCACAGTATACCGCCTATTTGCCGAGGTAGCCAGCTACGGAGTTGAGCCACGTAGGAGAATCCTGTTTGTTGGGTAGAGGTAGGCCGCTCATTGAAGTATTCCTTGCCGTCTACCTTGAATACCAGAGGAGTGGGGCGATAAGGCATGTTCCAAATGCCCTGTCCCAGGTCTTTGTCGAGTGCAAAAGGTGTGCCTTCGTAATGGTCGCGCATGCATGCCTGCACATCTTTCAGCGATACTTTTCTATTGGGTACAATCCATAGTGGCATAGGCTCAGCATTCTTTTCTTTTCCCATGGCGTAGGGCAGGTATTTTTTCATGTTGCCGGAGAAGTGGTTGAAGAAGCTCCACACGCGTGCTTCGCAGAAGCGGTGGCCTTGGAAATCAGGGCGTGCATAGGCATCGTTGAAGCTGAAGTCTTCATCTTTTCCATTAAAATAGCCTTTCTGTCGTGCAAATTTAATGCAGTCTTTTGAGAAAAGTACATTCTTCTTGTCTTTTTGGTTGAAAGTGCGTATTCTGCTTTGGTTGGCGTGTGCGCAGATGGCATCGTCTGGGATGCGCAGCGCTACCCACACGGCTCCTTTGTTTTCAGGTCCTTTGCCTACCATTTCCATAATCCAAGCTTCGTTAGGATCGCAGATGGTAAAGGTCTCGCCCTCAGAACAGTAGCCGTATTTCTCTACCAGACCTGTCATTACCTGGATGGCTTGTCGTGCTGTTTTGGAGCGTTGCAGTGCTATATAAATGAGTGAGCCATAGTCTATAATGCCTGTTGTGTCTACCAGTTCTTCGCGTCCTCCGAATGTGGTTTCGCCTATGGACACCTGATATTCATTGATGTTGCCTATTACATTGTAGGTTTCGGCAGCTTCAGGAATCTGTCCGTGCAGCACGTGAGTGTCCCAGTCATAAATTTTGCGCATGTCGCCTTTGGCATGTTTGGCAGCGGGGTAGTGGCAGAGACCGATAAACATGCCGTAGTCATCAGCATTGTAGGAGCACATTACCGAGCCATCGGTACTGGCTTTTTTGCCCACAATAAAGTTGGTGCAGGCACTGGCGTAGGTTGTTGCCAGTACCATGAGTGCAGTCAATACTGTTTTCTTCATTTTTTGATGTTTTATTTTATTTTGTTTGAAGTGATTTCAGTGGATGGAGCATGAGTTTTCCAAAAAACAAAAGACCCCCGGCAAAAGTTCTGATGACAATCATGAACCAATGCCGAAGGCCTACTCTCTAATATATCAATGTATCAAGTCGGTAACATAACTTCAACAAGCCTTGAAACTCATGTCAAGTCCTTTTACAGAGTGGGTCAGGGCACCTACCGACACATAGTCTACGCCACATTCAGCATAGTCACGTATGGTGTCAAATGTGATGCCGCCGCTTGACTCTGTTTCGTATTTTCCGTTGATGATGTCCACTGCCTTTTTGGTGTCTGCAACCGAGAAGTTGTCGAGCATGATACGGTTTACGCCACCGCATGTCAGTACCTGATTCAGCTCGTCAAAGTTTCTCACTTCAATCTCTATTTTCAGGTCCAGCCCCTTTTCTTTTAAGTATGCGTGGCAACGCTTGATGGCATTCTTGATACCGCCTGCAAAGTCTACATGGTTGTCTTTCAGCAATATCATGTCAAAGAGTCCTATGCGGTGGTTTACGCCACCGCCGATTTTTACGGCCTGCTTCTCAAGCATGCGCATACCAGGTGTAGTTTTTCGGGTGTCCAGCACATGTGTGTGCGTACCTTTGAGTCTTTCTACATATTTGGCGGTCATGGTGGCAATGCCGCTCATGCGTTGCATGATGTTGAGCATCAGTCGCTCTGTTTGCAGCAGAGAGCGCACCTTTCCTGTTACGATCATGGCTATGTCGCCTTTCTTTACGCGTGTGCCGTCACCCATGAGTACTTCTACTTTCAGTGTAGGGTCAAAGCGGTGGAATACTTTTTTTGCCACTTCTACGCCTGCCAGCACACCGTATTCCTTGATCAGCAGGTGCGATTTGCCCATTGCGTCTTCAGGAATGCAGCACAGAGTAGTATGGTCGCCATCGCCGATATCTTCGGCAAAGGCCAGGTCAATAAGTTTGTCTTCTAATTCGTCTACGGAATACATAAGATTTTATTTTTTTATAATGTTGCTTGTCATTGTTGGGGTGTTTTTTAATATAGGAAAAGCACGCCAATGGATGATGACTTTTCCTCTTACAGATAGATGCCCAAGCCTACTTTGAAGCCGATTTTGGAATAGTCGGAGTGGCTCTTGAATGACTGGTCGTAATAGAGTGCTGGCTCTACTGTAACGTGGTGGTTTAGAAAAAAGGCGTAGCCCACCTCTACGCCAGGCATCAGGTCGTTATAGCTGTGATTGGCATGTAGCAACTTGGCATTAGCACCCAAATAGAGTCCGTTCTGCACGATATAGTATCTGAAGCCCAAACCCACTTGTGCGCTGTTGGCTATGTTGTCGTCGCCACTGTGTTGAAAGGTGGCTTGCGCCGTGAGCATCCAGTTCTCTTCAAACAGGTAGCCTGCCTTTGCTTCCAGCCCGAGACTCAATTTTTCTGCTCCGCTGTAACTCAGGTTGAGCCCTGTGAGCGAACCAGCCACGTAGTATTTTCCCTGTTCGAACTGTGCTTGACAGGTAAGTGTGGTTATGATGAAAGCCATCAGTGAGATAATTTTTTTCATAATTCTTTTGTTATGTGTAAAACTGTCTTGTCTTTAATACCATTGTACAGCGTTGCTGTATCCGCTGCGTTTGTCATATTTCAGTGCATCTGTCAAGGTGGCGGCATTGCATCTGAACGAGAAGTTGTAAGATGTGTAGGGGGCCAGCACTACAGAGCAACTCATGTTGAAGCAGTGCAGGTCGCGCTGCAGCGAAGCCGTGGTCATGGAGATATCGTGGTTCTCAAAGTCGTAGCCAGACGAGAAACTGATGTTCCATCCGTCACTGATACGCAGGTTTCCGCTGAAGTTCAGTGTCTGTGTAAACTTGTATGGATAGCGCATAGTCTTTTTATTGAAGCGGCCCTGTGTGTTCTCTCTCATGGTGATGCCATAACCGAAGGTGAGTGACCACGGCATATTGAAACGCATGTATCCGTCGTAGTCTGTCTCAGCTTTGCCTGTGTCTTTCTTGCGTGCAGCGCGCTGTGCTTTCACCAAATCATCGTCCACATTGGTATCCACATCGTTGTCTTCATCATCGGTCTCCTTATTGTCTTTTTTCTTGCTGTCGTCTGTTCCGCCACCGAACCATTTCTTAAGTTGCTCAGGGTTGAGTGTAAACGAGAAATTCTGCGACATGCCCTGAAAACGTCCGAAACGGCCCTTTCCCCATTCAGTGTGGTTGCCTACGTAGGGGTTGCCTTTTTCGTCCAGCTCATAGGCATAAGTGGCAAATACGCCCGTCATGTTGAATGTATAGTTTTTCCACCATTTCAGACGCAGGTTGAGTGTGAGGTCGCTCCATGGCTTTTCCTTGGCGGCCATATTGTAAGACATGTTGGCTCCTAACTCGTCGATAATGCTTATTTTGCGGAAGCCAGTAGAGTCTTTGTCCGACTTCACCTTCATTTCAATATTGTTGGAGAGCGACATCGAGACGCTTCCTGTCTTGCCTCGTCCTGGTACGCCGAATATGCCGTTGGAGTAGGGCGAGTATTCCACCAAGCTCACGTTGCCGCTTGCATCTGTCTTTTGGTATGTTTGGTAGTAGCCGTAGCGGCTGGATCCGAAGTCGGGTGCATAGTTGAAAGACACAGTAGGAGTGAGTACATGGCGTATGGCCTGTATCTTGTCACCGAATATTTTTCGTGCGGGCTTGTAGAATACATACATTTTTGTGGAGGCGCTTAGGCTCATGTTCCAGTTGTAAAGGTTATAAAAGCCGTTGATTGTGTCTGTTACCTCCTTTTGTGTGCCAGCGTCCCATGAGCGCATCACCTTGTTAGAGTACATGATGTCGTTGAAGTTAAACGAGGGGTTGATGTTGATGTAGTTGAACAAGGTAAAATTTCCACTAACAGGTATGGAGTGTTTCATGCCGTTTTTCCAGTCTTTTATGAGGTTCGACTTGAACAGCTGGTCTTCTTTTGTGGTGATGGAGTTGCTCAGCTGTCCTGTATAGCTCATGGCTATCTTTTCATACCAGCGTTGCTTGCCTGCCATGTGTTTGCGTTTGAACGGGTAGAAGCGACTGACCGAAATATTGAGATCGGGCAGTTTCAAATTGATGATTGAGTCGCGCATGTTTTGGTCTAGGTTGGCTGTTCCGCTGAGCGTCATGCCTATACTTGAGAAGGTGGTACTCCAGCTCACACTTGAGGTGCGTATGCTCTGTGTGTAACTCTGGGGGTTGTACAGGCTGTTGAGGTTGTTGCGTTCATAGCTGCTGGTGGCAAAGTTGACGCTGGCAGAAAGCGAGCTGAATGGGTTGGCTTTAGCGTCCTGTCTGTGGCTCCACTGTATTTTGAAGCTGGTTTGTTCTGTAAAGTCGGGCATTCCCTTGTCGCCGTTTTTTGTGTCCTGGTAGCTGAAGTAAAAACTGCCGCTGTATTTATAGCGATTGCGGTAGTTGCTTGCAGCAGACAGACCCCAGGAACCCTTTGTGTAGATTTCGCCCAATAGCTTTAAATCCCACTTGTCGTTCATGGCAAAATAGTAGCCACCGTCACGCAGGTAGAAGCCGCGCGCGCTTTCATCACCGTATGACGGCATGATGAAACCGCTTGAATAGCTTTTGGTAAAAGGGAAAAAACCATAGGGAATGGCCAAAGGCAGCGGCACGTCTGCTACTACCAGATAGGCAGGACCGAAGGTTACATCTTTTCCTGGACGCACTTTGGCGCGGGAGAGTGAGATGTAGAAGTCAGGGTGTTTCTTGTCGCAGGTGGTATAACGGCCGTGCTCCAAGTACAGAACGCCAGAACTGTCTCTCTTGGAGTGTTGGCTCGACAGAAAACCGTCTTCCTGCTCTGTATATACATTATTAATAAAACCCTTCTTGGTTTTGAAGTTGAACGACATGGCGTCGCTCTCATATTTGTCTTGTCCCATTGTAAATACCGGTTTCCCAGACAATTTACCTGTAGTATCTGTCGTACCTGTAGCATGCACCACATTACTGTCAAGGGCCATGCGTATACGATCGCTGGCCAAATCCATGTTTTGGTATTTTACTTTAGAGTTGCCGTATAACTTGGCTTGCTTGGTAGAGGTTACGTACACCAGTGAATCGTCAGAAGAGAAGTCTACGGGGGCATCCAATCCGCTGGATTTTTTGCGGTTAATGCTGTCTAACCTCACAGAGTCGTCCACTTCTTTGTTGTGTCTGTAAATGGCCAGTTGGAGTGAGTCCATCTGCATCGTATCCGGTTCATGACTTGTCGATCCGATATTCATCAAGTCTGAGTCTTTTACAACTGTGGTGCCTGTGTTTTTGCCTACACTTCTTTTGCCGGCATAGCCCCAGTACGGCAATGCCGTGTCCGCCATCACAAATAGAAAGGCAGACAACAGTATGAATATAATGGTTTTGGTTCTCATTGCAATGTAAAGTGCAAAATTACAGAAAATAGAGTTAATACTGCACCAAAAAGCCTATTTTATGTATATTTTAACGTTTGGTTTTGATTCATTGACGATGTAACTTGTGTCTATTTCCACTGCATGAAGTCTGAAATAGATAGGTTCATGGTGCGTAATACTATTTCTTAAACTGTTCACTTTGCCAAGTTTATTGAATATGTAGGCGTTGTTGTATTGAACAGTCGCCGATGAATGTGGCTTATTTGGAAAAACCTTAGCAGACAATGTCCTGTCGCACGATATTGTAGTGAGGAAACTGAAGTTTCCCACCCTTAGAAAGATGGCATAAAATAACAGCTTCTCAAAAAT
>CALCVP010000013.1 GCA_937907705.1 uncultured Prevotella sp.
AGTAGATTCAATAATGTCGGATGATATATTGATGCTCATGTTAGCTGTGAGAAGCCTTGACACAGTTTAAATTACAGACCCATCTGTCACCAAATTTTATTGCCAATTGTGCAAATTTTATACTACGCTATTTTGACTTTGCTAATTTTAACTTAGGTATATTGATTTGCATACCTTCTTTCACTGCTGTTATATGATTATAAACTATCACATAACATTCCATGCCATTTCCTAAATAATTTTTCGCAATATCTTCCAATGTCTGCCCCTTTCTAACAGTAATTACTTTCTCTGTTCCTATTATTTTATATGCTCCGCTACTTACTTGCATCTTCGCTTTAACCAATAATTTCTTATCGTTTTGTTGTGATTCTGACAAAGCTACCTCTTGCGCATTTTGCTGTATAGGTGACAATGTATCTTTCTGTGTGGCCAATGTATCTATATTTCTTTGTGCTTTCTTTCTATTTTTACCTTGAATATATACTTTATAAATTTTTACAGTTTTAAATACAGGAGTTGAAGCATATTTTTGTCCTAAAAGATATCCCACCATGAAAGCAGCGCAAACAATTACAATAGCAACTAATGCCCATATTTTTTTTATAGGAGTTTTTCTTTCTACGCTAATGGTTTCTATCCCGTTCGCGTTGTGCTCATCAACGCCCATAGTTTTTTTATTTTGTGTATCAACCAAAGAGCTACTACTATTGTTAATTGTATTTTTTATTTCATCATCACCACATTCATCTGCAATCAAGGCTTGGTCAACATCCGTTTGACTATCTGTCTGTTTTTTCCCCTTTTTCTTGCAAAATTTGTCAAGGGGTATTTCTGATTTATCAGATAATTTTTCTTCTGCACCAGTCAAACATGCTATTGGACTATCAAGTTTCTTGTCATTTTCTTGAGAATCCATATCCACGACATCTTCTGTTTCTTCTGCATTTATAAGTGGTTCTTCATCAACATCTGTTTTTTTAAATTCATCTAAATTCAATCCTTCATTTAGCACTACCGTTTCAAATTTAGCAAAAGGCTTATTAACCAAATCTTTCATAATAGCATCAGGAACAAACGAAATTCTTCCATGACGCTCTATTACCATGCGCTGTTTCGTATTGACATCGATACTTTCACGCTCGTTTACATCAACTATTTTGAATGTTCCTATGCCCTTAATCTTTACAAGTTTATCTTCCTCTAACCCTTTATTAATGATTGAAAATATAGCCGAAACAAATATTTCAGATTCTTGTTGTGATAAGCCATGTCTTTCAGATAATGCCTGTGCCAATATTTCTAAAGATAGTTTATTCATTATCCTATTCTCCTTTTTTTATTTTGTCTTTCAATTCTACTACGGGCTTAAAAGTAAGAACCAACTTTGGTGGCACAAGCATCCTTTGCTTAGTAGTGGGATTAACCACTATTCTTTCTAACCTTTTTTTTACTTCAAAAGATCCAAAGTCTGGTATATTCAAAGCATTTCCTTGCTGAAAACAATCTGTCATCGTATCTACAATCGTATTGATGAGCCGTTGGGTATCTTCTTGAGTATAGCCCACTTCTTGTGCAAGTTCCGCAATAAATTTTTTATTATTCATATTACTTATTTTAAAAGGAGCCTCTATAAATCACTGTTATATAATTGTATAATACCTTAAGTATATGTTATAAAAGAAACATATTGATATGTTTATTCATAACAATATTTAATATAAAAAGATAGAAATGTTATGCAAATAAATATCCAATAAGTTCATCACTGATAGCCAACAGCTTAATAAAGATGGAAAAGTAGCATTTTATACTACTTTTCCATATAAATCAAATTCTTCTGAATTTGTAATCTGTACATGATAAAAAGAACCAACTTTCAATGTTTTTACATCAGCAGGAATAAGCACCTCAGGGTCTACTTCTGGAGAACTATATTCTGTCCGCCCCACATAGTAGTCTCCTTCTTTTCTATCAATAATAACATCAAGCACTTTTCCCACTTTTTCTGCTTCTATCTCTGCACTTATCGCTTGCTGAAGTGCCATTAGTTTATCGAGCCGTTGCTGCTTAAGTTCAGCTATTACATTATCTTTATAATGTTGCGCCGCATAAGTTCCGTCTTCTTCTGAATACGTAAAGGCTCCCATTCTTTCGAAACGTGCCCACTTTGTAAATTCCATCAGTTCATTAAAATCCTCTTCCGTTTCATCTGGAAAACCAACCATTAATGTGGTACGCAAAGTAATACCTGGCACTTCTTGCCTAATTTTATTGATAAGTGCCATTGTCTCTTCTTTGGTTATATGACGATGCATGGCACTTAACATATGGTTAGAAATATGTTGCAAAGCAATATCCAAATATTTGCAAACATTTTTCTTTTCTCGCATTACTGTCAACAACTCATAAGGAAATTGGGTAGGATAAGCATAATGAAGTCGTATCCACTTTACTCCTTTAATATCTGCCATATCTGATATTAAATCAGCTATATGCCGCTTACCATCTATATCTATCCCATAATAAGTAAGTTCTTGGGCTATAATTTGAAACTCTTTCACGCCTTGACTCACCAACTCTTTAACTTCTTCAAGTATTTCTGCTTTAGGTCGGCTTACATGATTACCGGTTATAATTGGTATCGCACAGTAAGCACAATGTCTATTACAGCCTTCACTAATTTTTATGTAAGCATAATGATGTGGAGTGGTAAGGCATCTTGACTTTTTCGCATCAATGGTTGTGTCTTCTGTTGCAGGCCCTAAGTCTTGCAACAGCTGTTTATAATCAAATTTGCCATAATATTTGTCTACCTGCGGTATCTCTTGCTCTAAATCTTTTCTATACCGTTGAGACAAACAGCCCATTACGAATAATTTCTTTAACTTTCCTTCTTCTTTCGCTTGCACAAATTCCAAAATAACATTGATACTTTCTTCTTTCGCATCATCAATAAAGCCACAGGTATTAATCACAGCTATTTCGCCTTGTGGATTCTTCAAATCATGGGTACACTTATAACCTAAAGATTCAAACTTTCGCATCAAAGATTGACTGTCAACAAGATTTTTTGAGCAGCCCATTGTAATAAAATCAATTTGATTTTTCTTCATACAGTATTATATAAATAATAAGTATGTATTCACAGCTCTTGCCTTCTCAATTAAATATAATTGCATACAAATGCAATTTTATGGTGAATACATACTTATTGTCTAAGCAATTTATTTTGACTCAATTATCCAAATAGAGAATCAACAAATTGCTTCTTATTAAATAATTGCAAATCTTCCATACCTTCACCTAAACCTATATACTTCACAGGTACTTTTAATTGGTCAGATATGCCCAATACTACACCCCCTTTAGCAGTTCCATCAAGTTTGGTAATGGCAAGACTTGTTATTTGAGTTACAGCAGAGAATTGCTTAGCTTGTTCAAAAGCATTTTGTCCTGTAGAACCATCTAATACTAAAAGAACTTCATCTGGAGCTTGTGGCAAGACTTTCTTCATCACATCTTTTATCTTTTTCAATTCATTCATGAGCCCTACTTTATTGTGCAAACGGCCTGCTGTATCTATTATCACTACATCTGCTCCATTTGCCTTAGCACTACTCAGTGTATCAAAAGCCACACTGGCTGGATCTGATCCCATTTGCTGCTTTACAACAGGAACATTTACGCGTTCGCCCCAAATGCACAATTGTTCTACAGCTGCTGCTCTAAAGGTGTCTGCTGCTCCTAAATATACTTTCTTTCCAGCTTTTTTAAATTGATAAGCTAATTTACCAATGGTAGTGGTCTTCCCTACTCCATTTACGCCAACTACTAATATCACATAAGGGGTATGGTCAGTAGGAAGTTCCCAATCATCATTATCATCAGAGTTGCTTTCTGCTAATAATGCTGCAATTTCCTCACGTAGAATTTTGTTAAGTTCTGATGTAGACACGTATTTGTCTCTTGCCACTCGCTCTTCTATACGGTGAATAATCTTTACTGTTGTGTCCACACCTACATCTGATGTAATAAGAATTTCCTCTAGGTTATCCAACACATCATCATCTACTTTTGACTTGCCAGCCACCACTCTTGCTATTTTAGAAAAAACACTTTGTTTTGTTTTTTCCAAGCCTTTATCAAGAGTTTCTTTCTTGTTCTTACTGAATAATCCAAATAATCCCATATTGCAATATTTTGCTACAAAGTTAGTAATTAACAGTCATATCTGCAAGTAAAATATTGGTATTTTACTTGCAGATATATCCTTTACAGATATCATTGTTTTATCTTTTCAATACAGGTTCACATGTAAGGTTGATACCTAACTTCTTAAATATCTTTTGGTCTACATCGCTCAGCATCACGGTACAATGCACCTGACACCCTCTAAGCTTTGGCAGTTGTTCTAACGCATGACAGCAGTCATTATTACTTTCTGAGAGTACAGAGAGGGCAACCAACACTTCATCTGTATGCAAACGAGGATTATGCCCACCTAAATAATTTACTTTTGTGTATTGTATAGGCGTAATCATTGACTGTGGTATCAGTTTTACCTCATGATTGATACCTGCTAAGTGCTTTGTTACATTCAGTAACAAAGCAGCACTGCATCCTAATAGCTGACTTGAATGAGCAGTAATAATCGTCCCGTCTTCCAATTCTATGGCAGCTGACGTATGCCCTGTCTCCTTTAAATGTTCTTTGGCTACAACTGTTGTACGTCTGAAATCAGTACTAATATGTGCTTGATTAAACAGCATACGTATCTTATTGATTTCAGCTTCATTGCAAGCCCCTCGTGCCAACTTGTTGGTAGCATCATAATAGCGCCTTATGATTTCATTTTTAGATGCTTCACAACAAACTTCATCATCACTAATGCAAAATCCAACCATGTTCACACCCATATCTGTAGGCGATTTATAAGGATTAGACCCATAAATACCTTCAAACAATGCGTTCAATACAGGATATATTTCAATGTCGCGATTGTAGTTAATAGCTATTTTATTATACGCCTCCAGATGAAATGGGTCTATCATGTTGACATCATTCAAGTCAGCTGTAGCTGCTTCATAAGCAATGTTGACAGGATGTTTCAGAGGAAAATTCCATACAGGAAACGTTTCAAATTTTGCATAACCAGCCCGAATGCCGCGTTTATTTTCATTGTATAGCTGACTCAAACATACAGCCATTTTCCCGCTACCAGGTCCTGGAGCTGTAACGATCACCAATGGTCGTTCTGTTTCTACATAGTCATTTTTGCCAAAGCCATTGTCTGATGCTATCAGTTTTACATCATGCGGGTAGCCTTCTATTAAGTAATGACAATAAGTCTTTATGCCATCACGCTCCAGACGTTGTTTAAATGTTATGGCTGCCGGTTGACCGTTATAATGGGTTATAACAACAGAGCCTACGAAGAAGCCTCTGTGTTGAAATTCGCTTCTCAGTCTGAGCACATCTTCATCATAAGTAATGCCAAGGTCTGCACGTGTTTTGTTCTTTTCTATATCTACAGCACTGATAACAATTACAATTTCAATACTGTCGCTAATTTTTTGAAACATGCGCAACTTACTGTCTGGTAAAAAGCCTGGCAACACTCTACTTGCATGGTGATCATCAAAAAGTTTGCCACCTAACTCAAGATATAGCTTTCCATTAAATTGTGAGATACGCTCTTTAATATGCTCAGATTGAATTTTCTGATATTTCTCGTTATCAAATCCTATTTTCATATTATCGGGGTTTTATCGGTGAAAAATACAAAAAATGTACAAGTAAGTATTCTGAACATATGTAAATAAAGCACTTTTTTATTTTTATTCATTCTGAATACTTGTTTCATGAAAATTTTTACTTATTCTTTTAAAGAACAGGAGCTAACAAGTGGGCAAACCAGCCCACAAAGCGTTTCCAAGGGCTTCTCCATTGCTTCCAACGCTGTTGCGTAAGTTTAAATGAATGGCACTTATCTTTGTCAAACATATTAGAAAGCTCATTGGTAGTACCTGAGTCTATAATAATTGCATTCTCTTCATAGTCAAACCGTAGGCTGCGCGAATTGAGATTAGCACTCCCCACAGTGCAGAACTTGCCATCTACCATAATAATTTTGGTATGATGAAAGCCTTTTTCGTATATCCATACATCCACTCCATGTTTCATCAGTTTATGAACATTGTAGAAAACACAATCTGGAGTAAGTGGAATATCGCTGTGCGATGATACCATAACCTCTACTTTTACGCCACGCTTAACGGCATCTTTCAAAGCCTTTTTCAGCTTATGAGTTAGTGTAAGATAAGGGTTTACTAACTTTATGCTGTCCTGAGCATCGGCTATGGCATCAATATAGAACTGCCTGATTATCTTGTTTGAGCGTCTTGGTTCTCTATTGATAATACCTACTTTTTTGTGACCTGCAGTCATACAAGTATCCTTTTTGAGACCTTGAAAATAGGTACTGCCTTCTTGTCCCATGAAATATTCACTTCCATTTATATGCTGATGGGCTACTTTATTCCACACTTTCAAGAATATATGTTGCAATGTGTTTACCTCGTTACCTTCTATTCTACAATGCATATCACGCCATTCACCTACGTGTTGTGTACCATTTATATAATAGTCGGCTACATTCATTCCACCTGTATAGGCTATACGACCATCAATCACTACTATTTTGCGATGATCGCGGTGAAATACGTGGTTGAGCCAAGGAAAACGTATGGGATCAAACTCATAAATTTCAATACCTTTTTGCCGCAAATCTTGCAGATTCTTCTTCTTGAGCGGTTTATTGTTAGAATCGTTGCCAAAGCCATCAAACAACGCTCTTACCTTTACGCCCTGTTGTACTTTCTGCGCTAAAAGATCAAAAAGGTGCCCTGCTATTGAATCATTTCTGAAGTTGAAGTATTCCAAGTGCACACTACTGCGTGCCTGCCTGATAGCAGCAAACATGTCATCAAACTTCTCTTGCCCATTCATCAGCAGTGTTACGGTATTGTTGTTGGAAAATACAACACCCTTTTTAGTCATTTGATTCACAATGAGCGAGTCTGCTGTCTGTGCTTCAGCACAAGATATTCCTAAGCACAGCAACCCCCCAATAAGCAATATTGGAGTGCTACAATAATATTTCAAGTATCTTTTAAATAGATTAAAATGCATATTGTTTCTGTTCAACAATAGAGTTAAGGCTTTATCTTGTCCACGCTATCTCACAGCATACAGCTGTAATGGTCTACCACTCCAAGCAGGTGGTTCTCGGAATCTACTACCAAAACGGAATGTATTTTATACTTGTTCATTACCCTCTGAATATCACTAATCTTAGTGGCCGGGTCTACGATCTTCGGTGTTCTTGTCATGATGTCGCTAACAGTCTTGTTAAAGAACTGTGCTTGCCATTTTTCCATAGCACGGCGTATGTCGCCATCGGTAATAAGTCCTACTATCTTTCCATCCTTTATAGCCACACCAAGCCCTAATTTTCCTTTACTTACATGAATAATGGCTTCACCCAGATGCATGGTAGGTGGTATGACAGGCATATCATTACTGCGCATAACATCACATGCCGTAGTGAGTAGCCGCTTTCCTAATTCGCCTCCAGGGTGGAACTGGGCAAAGTCGCGTGGTTTAAAATCTCTCACCTTCATCAGTGCTACGGCCAGTGCATCGCCCATTACCAATGTTGCCGTAGTGCTGCTGGTAGGTGCCAAATTAAGTGGACAGGCTTCGCGCTTTACCTGCACATGCAAATGCACTGTGCTGTATTTGGCCAATAAAGACGTAGGGTTGCCGCTAATACCTATAATAGGCACGTGCATGTGAAGCAACATTGGTATAAATCGAAGCAACTCATCTGTCTGACCAGAGTAACTGATAGCTACTACAACATCATCTTTTGTCATAACGCCTAAATCGCCATGAAACACGTCAAGTGGATTGATAAAAAATGAAGGTGTTCCGGTACTTGAAAGTGTGGCAGCTATTTTTGCTCCTATATGTCCACTCTTTCCAACACCTGTCAATATCACTTTTCCTCGACAGCCGAACATGAGACTTACTGCCTTTTCAAAGTTTTCATCAAGCTGCGGCAGCAATTCAATCACTGCTTGTGTTTCGTCTTTGATGCACTGTGCCGCATATTCTCTTACATGTTTCAATCTTTCATTTGTATCCATAACTTATTAGTGGTTTGTTAATGATCAATAGTTCGTTAAAATTTGAGATAAAGGCTAAGCGGCTTTCCGCTGCCAGCC
>CALCVP010000014.1 GCA_937907705.1 uncultured Prevotella sp.
AGGACTTTTTTTTGTGCTTGCGCGTGAACGCGCTGCCGGGTGCGCCTTGGCATTTATCTATATTAATATATGATACATCATTAAAGTTAAGTTGGTGTTCTATCAAATAATGGCGGCTGATATATACGATTAATTTTTGAATACCTACTTAATACTGAAGTTTTCAATTGAAAAGCACGTTTGTCCAAAATTTTATTTGTAACTTTACACTCGGATTTGGTATTGTACCATTTCCAAAACATTGTTGGTAACAAAAAGCATTCGCTATTATTTCGCGTTTAGCCAAGAGCGTAGGAAACTCATTTGGAAATAACAAGCACGGAAATAATATGTGATAGGCGGCTCGTGTACATACGTTTTGTATGAAGCTGCCGGTCAATCCATATATGGCAATGCAATCACGCAATAGGCGTGGTGCATTCTTATGGATTGACCTGGGGCTTCCTTCCTACGCCGCCCCGTGCTAAACGCGATAAGAGGCATCACGTCTTTTTTGCGTTTTAGCGGATTGATAGTTGTGTGCCGTAATTGTATCATCTAACTATCAATCAAACTTATGGCTAACAAAAATCTAAACGCTGCGAAGGTGGCGAAGAAAGATGAGTTTTACACTCAGCTTTCTGACATTGAGCGTGAGTTGCAGCATTATGGGCATCATTTTCGCGGAAAAGTGGTGCTCTGCAATTGTGATGACCCTTACGAGAGTAATTTTTTCAAGTATTTTGCGCTTCGCTTTAACCAGCTTGGACTGAAGAAGCTTATCTGCACTTGCTACAACGGTTCGCCTGTACAAGGAAAAGAGCTGACTCTTCATTTTGACGATGAAGAGGAATCGTTAAAAAAGGCTTACAAGGTAGAGATTACTGAAGTTAAGGATGAGAATGGAGACGGAGCGGTTGACTTATCCGATGTACAGGATCTTTTGCAAAACGACAAAAATGTAATGTCAACGCTGAAGACAGGCGACTTTCGTTCTGATGAGTGTATTGAACTTCTTAAGGAGGCAGATATTGTTGTTACTAATCCTCCGTTCTCGCTGTTCCGTGAATATATTGGGCAGTTGATGAGATATGAAAAGAAATTCATAATTGTTGGACACCAGAATGCAATTACATACAAAGAAATTTTTCCTCTGATAAAGGAAAATAAAATATGGCTTGGCTATGGCTTCAAAGGGGCTGCTGCTCATTTCTATTCTCCTTATGAAGACATCGCAAAGTCTGGAAACCACAAAACAAATATGATAAGAGTTTCTGGTATAAATTGGTTTACAAATTTGGAAATTCAGAAACGAAATGAAAACTTAGATTTAGTATGCCACTATTCTGATGACGAATATCCAAAATATGAGAATTATGATGCAATAGAAGTAAGCAAAACTGTAGACATACCTTTTGATTTTGATGGAATAATGGGTGTTCCTATTACGTTTCTTGATAAATATTGTCCTACTCAATTTGAAATTTTAGGCATGTGTGAAAATCTGAATTTATATGGGCTAAAGACAAAAATCTATACACCAGAAGAATGTCGTAGTGCGTATTTTGAGAAATTTGGTAAGAAAGGAGTTTACGATCTTAACGCCAGTGGTGTTTTATTGAAGGGTGCAAGAAGAGAGAAAGTGTACCAAAGAATATTAATACGCAACAAACACCCACAGATATTATGATGACAATCAAGCAAATAAGTGTTACCGTTGGAAAGATAATCAAGGGTTATGTTAACAACGATGATCAAGGAATACGTGGATATGATGGTCTGTTGGACATTCGTCCGCCTTATCAGCGTGAGTTTATATACAACGACAAGGAGCAGCAAGCTGTTATAAATACGGTTCTTCACGCTTATCCGCTCAATGTGATGTATTGGGTGAAGCGCAGCAATGATGCTGACTGTCCCTACGAGGTAATGGATGGGCAGCAGCGTACGCTGTCGCTGTGTGAGTATGTATCGGGCGTTTTTGCTGTGGACTTTAAGTATTTTTCCAATCAGCCCGAAGACATAAGACAAAAGATACTTGACTATGAACTTACTGTATATGTGTGTGAGGGCGAAGAGTCTGAGAAATTGGAGTGGTTCAAAACCATCAATATTGCAGGTAAACCACTTAACGAGCAGGAGATACGCAACGCAATCTATGCAGGTCCGTTTGTGAGCGATGCCAAGATGCACTTTTCGAAGAACAATTGTGGAGCTTACCGGTTAGGAAAGGACCTTGTAAACGGTTCGCCAAAGCGGCAGGACTTTTTGAAGAAAGCTTTGGAATGGGTGGCAGACCATGAAACGCGCGGCGGAAAGCCACAGACAGCTGTTGGCTATATGTCTATGCACCAGCATGATCCCAATGCCGTGCCTTTGTGGACTTATTTTCAAAATGTGCTGCATTGGGCAATATCCACTTTCAACCCAAAGAAGTTCAAGAAAATAATGAAAGGACTTGACTGGGCTAAGTTTTATGATGAGTACCACGAGCAGGCTCTTGATATTAAAGGCATGGAAAGCCGCGTTGTAGAATTGATAGGCGATGATGAGATACAGAAGCAGCAAGGCATTATTCCCTATGTGCTGACTGGTGATGAACACTACCTTGACCTCCGTTCCTTTCCCGACAAGATAAAGCTTGCCGCATGGGAAAGACAGCACCACAAGTGTGCCATCTGCGGAAAAGAGTTTGATATTGCGTTTATGGAAGGTGACCACATTACGCCTTGGTGCGAAGGAGGTCGAACTACAATAGATAACTGTCAGATGCTTTGCAGGGAGTGCAACAGAAGAAAGGGAAGCAAGTAAATGTGGCATTAAGCATTTACTTTTTGTTGTGGCACTAAACAGGTGTTTGGGATTAGTTTAAATAAGGTAAGTTTTTCATTTAAATTAATTCCAAACACCCGTTTGGCTAAAAGAGGTTTAGTAAGTGAAAGCATTTTTGTAATTGCTGGTGTAAAAAGTTTAATGGCAAATAAACTTGGATTAGAATAAAAATGACTATATTTGCAGAAGAAAGTGAGCTTATAGGATTGTTATACTCTACGATACGGTAGAAAATAAAAAGTAAACAAACCATGCTTTTTACATTTAAAGACTAAAAACATCACTATTATGAAAGACTTCTTCAAGTACATGCTGGCCTCTGTGGCGGGCATCTTCGTGTTTATTGTCATAACATCGGTCATCGGTGTAATGAGCATTGTTGGAATGATAGCGTCAGAGTCATCGCCAAAAGATGTAAGCGACAATTCTGTATTGGTGCTCAACTTGTCAGGAAACCTGCAAGAGCGTTCAGAAGAAGACTTGATGGGCAGCATCACAGGACAATCCATGGCATCAAACATAGGGCTTGACGATATGCTCGATGGTATACAAAAAGCCAAGGATAACAAGAAAATAAAAGGTATATATATAGAAGCTGGTATGTTTACCGCAGATTCATACGCATCGCTTCAAGCTATTCGCAAGGCTCTTGCTGATTTCAAAAAAAGCGGCAAATGGATTGTAGCTTATGGTGATGTTTATAGTCAGCCTACCTATTATTTGTCGTCAGTAGCCAACAAGGTGCTGCTCAATCCATTGGGACAGCTTGACTGGCACGGTCTGTCTTCACAGCCTATATTCTTGAAAGACCTCTTGGGAAAGTTTGGCGTAAAGATGCAATTGGCTAAAGTGGGAGCTTACAAGAGTGCTCCTGAAATGTTTGTCGCTGACAAGATGAGTGATGCCAACCGCGAACAGGTAACGGCATACATCAATGGCCTGTGGCAAAACATCTGTAATGATGTATCTAAGAGCAGAAATATCAGTGTGGATGATTTGAATAAATATGCAGATAATCTCATCACTTTCAGCAATCAGAAAGATTATGTAAGGATGAAGATGGTAGACAAGTTGGTTTATACAGATGGCATAAAGAAGGAAATAAACAAGCTGTTGAAGCAAGATGAAGACAAGGATATTAATACAGTCAACTTAGTTGACATGCGACAAGTAAAAGGTGCCAAGAAAGAAGGCGAAGAGATAGCTGTATATTATGCCTACGGAGATATAGTAGACAATGCCACTGCTGGTGTGTTGGGCAAAAATACTCATTGCATTGTGGGCAAAGATGTATGCGGCGATTTAAAAGATTTGATGGATGACGATGATGTAAAAGCCGTGGTTATTCGTGTTAACTCTGGTGGCGGAAGTGCCTTTGCTTCTGAACAAATGTGGCACTATGTAGAAATGCTGAAAGCCAAGAAGCCAGTTGTGGTATCGATGGGAGGCATGGCTGCATCAGGTGGTTACTATATGAGTTGTGGTGCTGACTGGATTGTGGCAGAACCTACTACGCTCACCGGTAGCATCGGTATATTCGGCATGTTCCCCGATGCCAGCGGATTGCTTACCCAAAAGTTAGGTGTGAAGTTTGATGAAGTAAAGACAAACAAGAACAGTACTTTTGGAACACCAGCTCGTCCATTCTCTGATGAAGAGATGAGTTATCTTAATAACTATGTGGAGCGTGGTTATCAACTGTTCCGTTCTCGTGTGGCTCAAGGTCGTCACATGTCTGTCGGTCAAGTGGAGAAGATAGCACAGGGTCATGTATGGTTAGGACAGGATGCACTGAAGATAAAACTTGTTGACCAATTAGGCGGGCTTGACGAAGCTGTGGCTAAGGCTGCACAATTGGCAAAGATAGATCAATATTACACTTCTGCTTATCCCGGCAAGGCATCATGGATGGATCAATTAATGGAGACAGTATCTGGTGGCAACTATTTGGACAATAAGATGCAAGCTACCTTTGGCGAATACTATCAACCGTTTATGTTGCTCAGAACAATGGAGCAGCAAAATGCTATACAAGCTCGTTTATCATTCATGCTAAACGTAAAGTAAGGCACTGTTTTACCAATGAATAGTAATAACTCAATAGATACTACAAATACAGAAAAAAGAAGTGGAAGGCGATTTCATCAAAATAAACGAATGGTTGCTGCCATTAAGTTGGCTGTACGGCTGTAGTGTACGCTTTCGCAACCAATTGTTTGAATTAGGTCTACTTAAAAGTCGCAGTTTCGATATTCCTGTCATCTCAGTAGGTAATATAACTGTAGGAGGATCAGGCAAGACTCCCCATGTAGAATATCTGATAAACCTATTGAAAGACGAGGTAAAAGTGGCGGTATTAAGCCGAGGATACAAGCGCAAGAGTCGTGGATATGTATTGGCCGACAGTGAAACAGATATGCCTACTATAGGAGATGAACCTTATCAGATGAAGCAGAAGTTTCCTGATGTATTTGTTGCTGTAGACCGCAAACGGTGTCATGGAATAGACAGAATAATACATGATGACGCAACTAAGGATACAGATGTTATTTTATTGGACGATGCTTTTCAACATCGTTATGTAAAACCGGGCATCAATATTCTATTGGTGGATTATCATAGGTTGATTATTTACGACAAGTTGTTGCCGGCAGGCCGATTGCGAGAGCCACAAAGCGGGAAAGCCAGAGCAGATATTGTTATCATCACAAAATGCCCTACCAACCTAAGACCAATGGACTTTAGGGTTATTTCTAAAGCGATGGACCTCTATCCCTATCAGAAAATGTATTTTACTACTTTGGAGTATGGGCAGTTAAAGCAGGCGTTTGGTCAGAAGAGAATAGCTCTTGACAATCTTTCAAAAGACACAAATATACTACTGGTAACGGGCATTGCATCGCCCAGGCAGATGATTTACGACCTCAAGCCTTATAGCAAGAATATTGTGCCAATGACATTTGCCGATCATCACCAGTTTACCAGAAGAGATGTAGAACGCATTAACCAAGTTTTTGGCAGCATGCCATCGCCGAAAGTGGTCATAACAACAGAAAAAGATTACTCCCGGTTGACAGAAACGACAGATTTGAGCACTACGGTAAAAGATAACACTTATGTACTTCCGATAAGAATCAAGTTTCTATTAAATCAGGAAGAAGAATTTAACAATAAAATAATAGGATATGTACGAAAAAATTCAAGAAACAGCATCTTGGCTAAAACAAAGGATGACAACAAGTCCAAAAACAGCCATAATACTGGGCACGGGCCTGGGACAATTAGCTTCAGAAATAACAGATAGTTACGAATTTCCCTATCAAGATATACCAAACTTTCCTGTTTCTACCGTGGAAGGGCATGCAGGAAAGCTTATATTCGGCAAGTTGGGCGATGTAGATATTATGGCTATGGAAGGTCGTTTCCACTACTATGAAGGCTATGATATGAAACAAGTTACTTTTCCTATCCGCATTATGTATGAGTTAGGTATTAAAACACTCTTCGTAAGCAATGCTTCTGGTGGTATGAATCCTGATTTCAAGATTGGTGATTTGATGATTATTACAGATCATATCAACTTCTTCCCAGAGCATCCTTTGCGTGGAAAGAACTTCCCTACTGGACCTCGTTTTCCGGATATGCACGAAACTTACGACAAAAAACTTATAGCAGAGGCTGATTCTATAGCTAAAGAAAAAGGCATACGTGTAGTGCATGGAGTTTATATAGGTGTACAAGGTCCTACCTTTGAAACACCCGCTGAATATAAAATGTATCATCGCTTGGGAGGCGATGCCGTTGGCATGAGCACAGTGCCAGAGGTTATAGTGGCGCATCATTGTGGCATCAAGACATTTGGTATCAGCATTATTACCGATCTCGGACTGGAAGACACGCCAGTAGAAGTAAGCCATGAGGAAGTGCAGGTGGCTGCCAACAATGCGCAGCCATTGATGACTGAAATCATGAGAGAAATGATTAATAGAGCTGAAAAATAATTTTTAATAGCAATCTGACAGGCTCTTTTTATGCCATGTGCATTGCGCTTATGGTATAAAAAGAGCTATTTACATTTTTAATTGACAGCAAATAAATGACAGATATTTCTAAACTTGGCGAGTTTGGTCTGATTCATAGACTCACAGATGGCATTAAACTAAAAAACAGTTCCACTTTATACGGTGTGGGCGATGACTGTGCCGTATTGTATTATCCAGACTCTGAAGTATTGGTTACTACCGATATGCTTATGGAAGGCGTGCATTTTGACCTTACTTACATTGATTTGCAGCACTTAGGTTACAAATCAGCAATGGTGAATATCAGCGACATATTCGCCATGAACGGTACTCCACGGCAAATGGTGGTTAGTATAGCACTGGGCAAACGCTTCACAGTAGAAGACATGGATATGTTTTACAGTGGCTTAAGAATGGCTTGTGACAAGTGGAATATAGACGTTGTAGGAGGTGATACTACCTCATCTTATACCGGGTTGGCCATCAGTATCACTTGTATTGGCGAAGCTAAACGCGAAGATATCGTATATCGTAGTGGAGCAAAAGAAACCGATTTGGTTTGTATTACAGGCGATTTGGGTGCAGCTTATATGGGACTGCAATTATTGGAACGTGAAAAGAGCGTATATTACCAACAAGTAAATGAGGCAAAAAAGAAGAATGACAAACGAGCTTTGGAAGAATTAGCTCACTTTCAGCCCGATTTTGCAGGCAAGGAGTATCTCTTGCAGCGCCAGCTTAAACCTGAAGCAAGAGGGGATATTATAGCTAAGTTGCACGAGATGAATATTCGTCCTACTGCAATGATGGATATTAGTGATGGCTTAAGTAGCGAATTGCTGCATATATGTCATCAGAGCGGTTGTGGCTGTCGCATCTTTGAAAAGAACATACCTATTGATTATCAAACTGCGGTGATGGCAGAAGAGCTGAATATGAATGTTACTACATGCGCCATGAATGGTGGTGAAGACTACGAGCTGCTGTTTACAGTACCAATTGGTGACCATGAAAAGATAGAACAGCTGGAAGATGTAAAACTCATAGGTCATATTACAAAGAAAGAGTTTGGTAATATCTTGGTAACAAGAGATAATAATGAATTTGAACTGAAAGCGCAAGGATGGAATCCGCTAAAAGACCAAACGGCTAGTAAGTAGAAGCATATCGTAGCTTTAAGTAGATGCTTGAAATTTAAAAGAATATTGTTGACTATGAAGTCTCCTATCGTTTGTCTAATTTAATTTTGAACATCTACTTAAAGTTTTGTTTAAGCTTATTTATTACAATGTTGTCATTCTTCTGCAAAAAGTGTACTAAAACAAAAAAATATCGCATAAAAGAGTATAAGAAATTTTGCAAATTCAATAAATATACGTATCTTTGTAACCACAAAAACAAGAGGTGCCATAGCTCAGTTGGTAGAGCAAAGGACTGAAAATCCTTGTGTCCCCGGT
>CALCVP010000015.1 GCA_937907705.1 uncultured Prevotella sp.
CATTTCGTATCTAAACAGAATCCATATTGTTACTTTTCTACCGTTTAGAGCGTAGAAAGCTGATAATCAACTAGTAATAGATACTGTTCCAGTATGTATCTGTTGAAAAAGGGAGTGTAACGGGCTACACGACTGATGACAACTGGGCAGACAGGCAAAAAGGAAGTGCAAGATTGTTTGAAAAACATTCCGTTAATCATAACTGTTTCATATATGCAACTAATTTTGGACACCTGCTTACGCAAGTAGAGTAAATTTAAACCAAGCACAAAGTTGTGCAAAATGGCAGCTTCTCTGTCTCGTAACGTTCGATACGCACATTCGTATCGAACGATATGAGCATTCATTTCGAACGGCATGAGCACTCGTAACGTTCGATACGAGACAGAAAAGCGACCCTTTTCACTCACACAAGATATATTTGCCAAGCATATTCCTTATCTCTTTAGCTCGCTGTACAGTTAAAGGCTCTACTCCCTCTAAGGCATAAGGAACATTCAGTTGCTTATATTTATATGTGCCAAGAGTGTGATATGGCAATATCTCTATCTTCTTGACAACAGAGTATTTGCTGACATACTGCGCCAGTTTGCATAGCCACTCATCATCATCAGTTAAACCTGGAACAACCACATGGCGAATCCAAGTGCTGATACCTTTCTCCTGAAGAACATTCAGAAATTGAATACTATTGGACAGCGTGCCTTTCACTAATTTAGGATACAGCTCGTTATTCAGTGTTTTTATATCCAACAATGCAAGGTCAACATAATCAAGCGCAGCCAATGCCGCTTCATTACATACGGCTCCACTTGTGTCCAAGGCTGTATGAATGCCCTCCTGCTTGCATAGTTTAAAAAACTGAAGGACAAATTCCGGTTGCATAAGAGGTTCTCCACCAGACAGCGTTACACCACCTGACTTAATATAATCTTTATATTTCAATACCTCTGAGAGAAGCTCATGTGGAGTCATCTGATATTGGCCTTTCGCATGGAGAGACCAAGTATCTGGATTATGGCAAAAGAGACAGCGCAAAGGACAGCCTTGCAAGAAAGCTACGAACCTTACTCCTGAACCATCAACAGTGCCAAAAGTTTCAATGGAATGAATATTACCTTTCACTTTCATCTATTTAACGGATTAAAGAAAAGAATGGCTTTCCTTCTATAAAACAAGAAAAGCCATCTTTAAGTAGGTGTTCAGAATTAATTTAAAAGTATCCCGCTAACCATAACGGCATATATATATACGATTAATTTTGAGCGCTTGCTCATAGAATAAGAATAATTACATCGCCATATTAATTGTTCTTGACAGTACATCCAACTGCTGCTCACGAGTTAATTTTACAAAGTTGACAGCATAGCCGCTCACACGAATGGTTAACTGCGGATATTTCTCAGGATGTTCCATTGCATCTATCAACAGATTTCTATCAAAGACATTCACATTGATATGTTGTCCACCTGTTGGTGCAAAATATCCGTCAAGTAATGACACCAAATTAGAATAGCGGGAATCATTACTCTTGCCCAGTGCAGATGGTGAGACAGCAAACGTATATGAAATGCCGTCACGTGCATGCTGGAACGGCAATTTTGCGACAGAAGACAACGCTGCAATAGCGCCCTTGGTATCACGTGCATTCATAGGATTTGCACCTGGAGCAAAAGGCACGCCCTTCTTACGGCCGTCAGGTGTAGCTCCTGTGTTACGGCCATAGACAACATTCGACGTAATAGTAAGAAGACTTTGGGTAGGTTCGGCATCACGATAGGTACGATGCTGACGGAGATATTCCATGAATTTCTCAGTCAACTCAATAGCTATGGCATCTGTCTCTTCATGATTGTTGCCAAATGGAGTATATTCACCTTCCTCACTTACATAGTCCACAGCCAATCCTGTTGCATCACGTATAATTCTGATTTTGCAGTTCTTCATGGCCATGATGGAATCTGTAACAATAGACAAACCTGCTATACCCGTAGCACGTGTCCTTTGCACATCGCCATCATGCAGAGACATTTCAAATGCTTCATAATCGTACTTGTCATGCATGTAATGTATAATCTTCAAAGCATTGACATAAGTCTTTGCCAACCAGCGCATCATTTGCTCAAATTTAGGCATAAATTCTTCATACGTCAGATATTCACTGGTAACAGGAGCAAATCGTGGGGCAATCTGTTCACCGGTAATCTCATCACGTCCGCCATTTATTGCATACAGCATACATTTGGCAAGATTGGCACGGGCACCGAAGAATTGCATCTGCTTTCCAATCTTCATAGGACTCACACAGCACGCTATGCCATAATCATCGCCAAGTTCTGCACGCATCAAATCGTCATTTTCATATTGAATGGCACTTGTATCAATACTTACTTTAGCACAATATCGCTTCCATGCTTCTGGTAATCTTGAACTCCATAAAACAGTTAAGTTAGGCTCAGGTGAAGGACCCATATTATATAAAGAATGCAAGAAGCGGAAATCTGTCTTTGTTACCATAGAACGCCCATCGATACCCATTCCGCCAAGCGATGCCGTAGCCCAAATAGGATCGCCACTGAACAGATCATTATATTCAGGAGTTCTCAAGAAGCGGACAATGCGAAGCTTCATAATCATCTGGTCTATCATTTCTTGTGCTTCCTGCTCTGTTATAAGCCCCTTCTTTAAGTCTCTCTGTATATAAATATCAAGGAAAGCACATACCCTACCTAATGACATAGCTGCACCATCTTGATCTTTCACGGCACCAAGATAGCCAAAATAGGTCCACTGAACTGCTTCCCGCGCGTTGACAGCAGGCTTTGACACATCAAAGCCATAAGCTGCACACATACGCTCAAATTGCTTGAGTGCTTGTATTTGCTCTGTTATCTCTTCGCGGCAGCGTACTATCTCTTCTGTAAATTCCTGAATATCTATTCTCTTGAAATACCTTTTCTTTTCTTCTATCAGGTTTTCGGTACCATATAAGGCTATACGACGATAGTCACCTATTATTCTTCCCCTACCATAAGCATCAGGTAGACCTGTTATAATATGTGCATGTCGAGCGGCCTTAATATCTTCATTATAAGCACTGAAAACACCTTCATTGTGTGTCTTTCTATACTTTGTATAGATTAACTTTGTCATAGAATCCAATTCATAGCCGTATGATTGAAGCGCTTTTTCAACCATACGTATGCCACCCTTCGGAAAAATGCCACGCTTTAAAGGTTTATCGGTTTGCAGACCTACTATAACCTCATTTTCTTTATCTATATAACCTGCACCATATGTATCCAAACTCTGAGGCAACTTTGTCTCAGCATCATATACTCCCTTTTCACGCTCTATTTCAAACATAGAAGAAAGAATGTTCCATAACTTCACTGTCTTTTCCGTAGCAGCAGTCAAGAAACTCTCATCACCATCATACGGCTCATAGTTAGCTTGAATAAAGTTACGTACATCAATTTCGTTCTTCCAATTTGTACCATTGAAGTCTCTTTGCAGATTTTGTAAAACCATAATAAGTTAAAGTGTAAAAAAATTAATTAATCTGTAAATTCCATACAAAGATATGGATATTTATTATATTTTACAAATGGTTTAACACGTTAGAACTGAAAATCATTATAAATGATGAGGGTAAAACAAAGGGTTTGAGTGAATTTAAAGATAATTCTAAAATTACCCATGATATCTTAGAGTAAAGAAAGTAGGTGATAAATAAGTTTCCAGTACTATTATAACTATTATATGTATGTCTAAAAGTTACCTACTTTAGTAAAACTATCCCTTTAACAAGTTATATTCTGCATATCTTATATATGCGTTTCATCCGCTTGTTCACGGAATCTTTAGACAGCATTAAAATATCTTTCAAATACCGTTCTAATACTCTTCGCTTGTCACTTAATAACAACAGAAGTAACTCAAATCAAGTTACTTCTATTCTCTATCTCTTCTGTTAGTCTTCTTCAGACTTCAATTTAAAGTAAGCCAAAACGCTTATTCCTGCATAAAAAATGAGGAAGAAAATGCATCAATAACATTTTCTTCCTCATTTATATGTTTACTAACAATTAGTTCTTAAAAAAATCCTTAACTTCTTCGTTAGGAACCATCTGCTCATCAAAGATATAAGCACCTGTTTTAGGGCTTCTTACCATCTTGATAACTTTTGTATAAGCGCGACCATCCTTTGAACCTTCATGGAGGGTAGCGACGGTTTTCTTTGCCATTTTATATAATCTTTAATTTAATTATTTTATCTCCTTATGAAGGGTCATCTTCTTCAAGATAGGATTGTACTTCATAAGCTCCATTCTCTCTGGAGTATTTTTTCTATTCTTAGTGGTAACATAACGGCTTGTTCCTGGAAGACCACTGTTTTTCATTTCAGTGCACTCGAGAATAACTTGCACTCTATTACCTTTAGCTTTCTTTGCCATTGTTTTTACTCTCCTATAACTTTAATATCTTTCCAATCGCAGT
>CALCVP010000016.1 GCA_937907705.1 uncultured Prevotella sp.
ACTTAACGGGTGATTTCAGCATTTGTTTTTCGGAACATCTAACTGGACACCCTATCAAATAACCGTCGATGAAAGCCTGGTGCAACGCAGCTTTGAAGATAGAGAAGTAGGTTGCTGCCGTATTTTGAGATATGGTACCGCTCTTGCCACCACCTTGTGGAACCGTTGTTATCCATTGCTTGAAATCCTCTATCAATCTCAGGTCTATCTCCGAAAAGAGGATAGAGTCGCCTTTTGCAAACAGTTTCAACAATTCATACACACGTTTCCAGTTGATGATGATGGATTTCGAACCATTCCCATGCCTCTTTTCCGACACATACTTCACATATTCGATAAAATTGCATTTCGAGCGTTCGTTCTGTTCTGCCTGGGCAGCTTCCACATTCGTGTACAGGGCGGCATTGTCATATTCTCGCTGCCTTGCCTCCCGTATCTTGTCTGCATACAGACAGGCTCGTTGGTCGGCGGCAGACTTGCATTGTATCACACCGTTCACATCACGTTTTGGCATATATGCCTCCTTGCCGTCAGCCCCTCCACGTGTCGTCTTGGCCTTGTCCCATAATGGAGTTGTCACCACACGGTTGATATTCTCTCTGATGCGCTTTGGCTTGCCGTTTGCCTTCTCGTACACAGGGTACGACTCGACAACGAGATACCACTCGTTGGCATAGCGAGATTTTCTTAGTTTCACAGAAACCTTCGTATTATGGAATGTCCTTCTCATATTTTTTATTTATTTGTATAGATTGTCAATTTCATACTTTGGAACATACACATAGTTTCCAATCTGTCGTGTTGGAATACCATATTTCCGGATATGCAGATACACTGTACTATCGTCAATTTTGTACTTCTTGCTTATCTCACCAATAGTATAGCAGTTCTCTGGCTCCAAGTTATAGAGCTTTGGCAATCTCTTGGCAGGTTTCTTGTCAAAGTTCCTTTTGGGGAAATATTTCTCCAGTTCCTTTCTGCTCACCCGGATGAGCCGAACCCCCAAATTGATGGACGGAATGCTTCCGTCATGGATGTATTGGTAGAGCGAAGTCCTGCTCACCGAGTACATAGCCACCGCCTCAGGAACCGTTATGTAGTCCCTGTCATCATCTATTTGTTCCGTCAACTCTTGAAGCTTTTTCAGCTTCTTTGCCTCACGTTTGCGTCGAGTGTACGCCACTTGTCCACACTTCTCCGAACAGTAGCGAGACTCCAGAGTCTTTGCGAAAAATGGATTTCCGCACACCTCGCACCTGCGTTCTATTTGAAATTTAGCCTTACCCATATTCTGCTTACATTTTACCCATTTACTTACAGTTTTTAACGGCATAGACGCTTAAGTACAAATAAGTCCGACCTTATAGACGTTTAAGTCCTGTGCCAAATATGTGGCAATATATACGGCTATTTTCTGAGTTGACCAAATTAATTTAGAAATATTAAGAAACAGAAAAAGCCGTGCAACTCATTGAGTTACACGGCTTTCTTATAATTATTTTATTAAGCCTTACGATATTTTTATCGACCCTATTTGACCTCCTCAAAGTCTGCATCCTGCACATTATCAGAATTATTAGCATTGTTAGTATCATTCTGCTGTGCACCACCAGCGTTCTGACCATTAAAGCCGGCATCTGCACCAGACTGAGAACCTGATTGAGCACTACTTTGATACATTTGCTGAGAAGCTGTTTGCATTACATTATTAAGATTTGCAATAGCAGAATCAATAGCTGCTACATCACCAGCTTTATGAGCATCCTTCAATTGCTGAAGAGCCTGCTCAATACTCGGTTTCTTATCAGCAGGAATCTTGTCGCCATTGTCTTTCAAGAAGTTCTCTGTGGTGAAAATCATAGAGTCAGCTTGATTCATCTTATCAATCTTCTCGCGCTCAACTTTATCAGCAGCAGCATTAGCTTCTGCTTCAGCCTTCATACGATCAATTTCTTCTTTACTCAAACCTGAAGAAGCTTCAATACGAATAGCTTGCTCTTTACCGGTAGCCTTATCCTTTGCAGAAACTTTCAATATACCGTTAGCATCAATATCGAATGTTACCTCAATCTGTGGAACACCACGACGTGCAGGAGCGATACCAGTTAAATTAAACTGACCAATACTCTTATTCTGTGCAGCCATTGGACGCTCGCCTTGAAGTACATGAATTGTTACTTCAGTTTGGTTATCTGCTGCGGTTGAGAATACTTCGCTCTTCTTGCAAGGAATAGTAGTATTAGCATCTATCAATTTTGTCATGACACCACCCATAGTTTCAATACCAAGGGTAAGAGGAGTTACATCCAACAATACTATGTCGCCTACACCACCCTCTTTATTAAGGATAGCACCTTGAATACATGCACCTACGGCTACCACCTCATCAGGGTTAACACCTTTAGAAGGCTCTTTGCCAAAATAGTTCTTAACCAATGTTTGTACAGCAGGTATACGGCTTGAACCACCTACAAGAATTACCTCATCAATGTCAGCTGTGGTCAACTTAGCATCACGTATGGCATTTTGACAAGGAACAAGACAAGCTTGTATCAAGCTGTGAGCAAGCTGTTCAAACTGAGCACGTGTCAAAGTCTTAACCAAGTGCTTTGGTACGCCACCTTCTGCCGTGATATAAGGCAAGTTTATCTCGGTAGAAGTAGAGCTTGACAACTCAATTTTAGCTTTTTCAGCAGCCTCTTTCAAACGCTGCATAGCCATAGGGTCTTTGCTCAAGTCTATACCCTCATCAGCTTTAAAGCCATTAACCAACCAATCAATGATAACTTGGTCAAAATCATCACCACCTAAGTGGGTATCGCCATTGGTAGACAACACTTCAAATACGCCGCCACCAAATTCAAGGATAGAGATATCAAATGTACCACCACCGAGGTCGAACACTGCTATCTTCATATCTTTATTAGCCTTATCTACGCCATAAGCCAATGCAGCTGCTGTAGGCTCATTAACAATACGACGAACATTAAGACCTGCTATCTGTCCTGCCTCTTTAGTAGCTTGACGCTGAGAATCAGAGAAGTATGCAGGAACTGTAATAACCGCATCCGTTACTTCTTGTCCAAGATAATCTTCTGCTGTTTTCTTCATTTTCTGAAGTACCATAGCAGAAATCTCTTGTGGAGTATATTTACGCCCTTCAATGTCTACACGTGGGTAACCACCTTCGTCAACCACTGTAAATGGAACACGTTGAGCTTCCTTTTCGCATTGAGCATAGGTTTCACCCATGAAACGTTTAATAGAGTAAACCGTATTCTTTGGATTGGTAATAGCCTGACGTTTAGCTGGATCACCGATTTTACGTTCACCATCTTTCACAAAGCCTACTACAGAAGGAGTTGTACGCTTGCCTTCGCTATTAGCTATTACGACTGGTTCGTTACCTTCGAACACTGCAACACATGAGTTTGTTGTACCTAAGTCGATTCCAATTATCTTTCCCATAATTATATATATTTTTTGTTATTTCGATGTTAATTAATTCGCTTATCTTTAGGCAAATGGTATGCCAATTATTTACTACCATTATAAGTAATGTCATTTTGTCATACTGTATGTCATTACATTATGTCAATTATAATATTAATATGTGTAAGAAGATAAATAGCCAATGTCAGCAAGTCAGTATTACCAAAAGTCATGGCGGCACAAACCTTGTTGACCTATATAAATCAATATGATGGTGGTGATGTATCAAATCTCTATCATAAAGCTTCCACAAAACAAAATTAAGGCTTGTTTCACTGCGTTTTATTTTGTTTTGCGCCCAACTTGCAGTATCTTTGCACCTCAAATAGAAAGGAAATAATGATTGTTTGTATAGCCGAAAAGCCCAGTGTGGCTAAAGATATAGCACGAATTTTAGGAGCCACGACCTCACATGATGGTTACATGGAGGGTAATGGATATCAAGTTACATGGACATTTGGACACTTATGTACCTTGAAAGAGCCTGACGACTATACTCCTTTATGGAAGCATTGGAGCTTAGCGGCACTGCCTATGCTTCCTCAGCGCTTTGGTATAAAATTGATTGACGATAAAGGTATACACCGACAATTTAAAGTAATAGAGCAATTGATGAGCAAAGCTGACAGTATTATCAATTGCGGTGATGCTGGACAAGAAGGTGAGCTGATACAACGTTGGGTTATGCAAAAGGCACAAGCAAAATGTCCTGTCCAGCGATTGTGGATTTCTTCTATGACTGACGAAGCCATTAAAGAAGGCTTTAACACACTAAAAGACCAGCAACTGTACCAACCACTTTATTTGGCAGGGCTAAGCCGTGCCATCGGTGATTGGATATTAGGAATGAACGCTACCCGTCTGTATACGCTCAAATATGGACAACATCATCAGGTCCTGTCTATTGGCAGAGTGCAAACGCCAACATTAGCACTAATCGTCAATCGACAGAAAGAAATAGATAGCTTCCAGCCTGAAGCTTATTGGGTACTTTCTACAATATATCGCAATACCTTATTTACAGCTACAAAAGGAAAATTTACAAAGAAAGAAGATGGTGAAGCCTATTTTTCCAAAATAGCTGACAAACCTTTTACTATCATCAAAGTTGACAAAAAGGCTGGACGCGAACAGCCACCTCACCTCTACGACCTCACTTCTCTGCAAGTAGACTGCAACAAGAAGTTCAGCATGAGTGCAGAAATGACGCTCAATACCATACAATCTCTTTATGAAAAGAAGTTGACCACCTACCCTCGTGTAGACACTCAATACCTTAGCGATGATATTTATCCTAAATGTCCCGCTACCCTTAGAGGGCTTCGTGGCTATGAAGCGCTAACCAAACCGCTTGCCAATATTAAATTACCCAAAAGCAAAAAGGTATTTGACACTTCCAAAGTTACAGACCACCACGCCATAATTCCTACAGGCTATCCTGCTTCTAACCTTACAGATTTAGAACGACATGTCTACGATTTGATAGCTCGCCGCTTTATCAGTGTATTTTATCCTGACTGCAAATTCTCCACCACTACAGTGATGGGCAAGGTTGATGATGTTGATTTTAAGGCTACAGGAAAGCAAATACTTGATGCCGGTTGGCGTAAAGTGTATGAAAAAGATGCCCCTTCAGAATCTAATGATACCGACAAACCTTCTGATGAGGAGCGCACTTTACCCGCCTTTGAAAAAGGTGAAAGTGGTACTCATAAACCTACTCTCACAGAGAAGTGGACTACTCCTCCTAAATATTACACAGAAGCCACGCTGCTTAGAGCCATGGAAACAGCAGGAAAGTTTGTAGATAATGAAGAGTTGCGTGCTGCCATGAAAGAAAATGGCATAGGACGTCCTTCTTCTCGTGCCAATATTATTGAAACGTTGTTTAAACGTAGATATATAAAGCGTGAACGCAAAAACATCGTTGCTACTCCTACGGGCATAGAGCTAATAGACACTATCAAGGAAGAATTGCTGAAAAGTTGCGAGCTGACTGGTATATGGGAAAAGAAATTGCGCGACATTGAACATCAAAAATACGATGCTGCCCAATTTATAACGGAGTTAAAAGAGCAAATCAACACTATTGTTCATGATGTATTGGCTGATACCAGCAACCGACATGTTACTGTGCTGACAGATGCCGACATGAAAAAGAAAATTTCTCGTAAGACTTCTGCACCGAAGAAGAAAACGGCAAATAAAAAGGTAACTTCAACAAGTTCATCAACAAAAAAAACTGGCACAACTGACAATATTGCTACAAAGTCTGTTGGCTCTACACCATCACAGGCTACAGACAATAATATTGTTGGCAAAATATGTCCTCTCTGTGGCAAAGGACATATTATAAAAGGACGCACTGCCTACGGATGCGACCGCTGGCGTGAAGGATGCACCTATCGCTTGCCTTTCGACAGCAACAAAACAAGTAGCCAATAGGCATCATTGTCAAATGCTGCCCATAAGGTTTGAAGGCTTGTAAAGCTTATCAAAGCAAGAAACTGCCTGTGAATTACATTATTTTAGATGACACTTTAAGTTATCTACACAATAAAGAGAGGAAAAAACAGTTATAATTATATACAATAAAACGAGGACTGCACTCACAGTGTGGTCCTCTTTACTGACAGACCACTAAGAACCGTTTTTGTTCATACTATAACCTTATTTACAAGATTTTTTTCAAATCAATTACACCATGCATACCCTACATAAATCTTATAGAATATTATTTTTAGCAGTGCTAACAATACTGCTATTTACTGCATGTGGCGCAGACCGTAATATAAAGCGAGGAGATAAATTCTTAGCTTTGGGCGAATACTTTGATGCAGCAGCAGAATATAAACAAGCCTACAACAAAACTCCTCCAAAAGAAAAAGCACGTAGAGGTGCCATTGCAGCAAAAATGGCCAATTGCTATGCCCGCATCAATTATTTCCAAAAAGCCATAGCGGCTTATCGTAATACGATAAGATACAAGAAAGACGATGTGCAGACACATCTCAATTTAGCACAGGTGCTCATGAAAAACGGAAGCTATAAGGAGGCTACCAAAGAATTTCAAGTGGTACTTGACAGTCTACCTAATGACCCATTGGCCCTGACTGGCCTTGCATCTGCCAATACAGCACAGAAAGAAAAAAAAGCAGCCTCGTCTTACATAGTAAAGAAGATGGAGGTTTTCAACTCTCGACGTGCAGACTACTCACCCATGCTATTCGGTGATGACAATGAGCAACTATACTTCACATCTACGCGCAATGAGGCTGAAGGCGATGAGCTCAGTGGCATAACAGGTACAAAGGCTGGCGACATATTTGTTTCGGTAAAAGACGATAAGGGTAAATGGCAAAAGCCCGAGGCCATTGTATCAGGTCTTAATACTGAATATGATGAGGGTGCCTGCTGCTTTTCACAGGACCAACGCACCATGTATCTTACACAGTGTGTTACTGACCCTAACTATCCACGCTATGCCACCATTGTTACATCTAACCGTGCCGATGCAACTTGGAGTAAGGTAACCAAACTTGACATTACCAGAGATACGCTATCCAGTTATGCACACCCTGCTGTCTCACCTGATGGACAATGGCTTTACTTTACATCTGACATGCCTGGCGGAAAAGGAGGTCTTGATCTATGGCGTGTAAGAATAACTTCTAATGGACTGGGAGGCGTCGAGAACTTAGGCGAACCCATCAATACCCCAGGTGATGAAATGTTTCCTACATTTAGACCTAATGGCGACCTTTATTTTTCGTCCAATGGACATAAAGGCTTGGGAGGACTTGATATCTACATTGCAACGATGGACAAGCAAAGCAAACGTATCAAAATAGATCATCCCGGCTATCCGCTCAATTCCGCCGGTGATGATTTTGGAATGACTTTTGACGGGTTGCACAACCGTGGCTTCTTCTCGTCCAACAGAAACGATGGCAGAGGCTGGGACCATATCTACAGTTTTGAAAAGCCAGAAGTTATACAAACCGTCAAAGGCTGGGTCTATGAGCAAGAAGGCTATGAATTGCCTGCCGCACAGGTATATATGGTAGGCAACGATGGTACCAATCTAAAGTTAAGCGTAAAAGGCGATGGCTCGTTTGCACAAGAAATCAATCCTAATGTTGATTATATTTTCTTGGCCACTTGTGTAGGCTTTCTTAACCATAAAGAAGAGCTCAAGGTGCAGCCTGTAGCAAAATCTGAAGAATATACGCTGCAATTTCCATTAGCATCTATCCGTGTTCCAGTACTGATAGACAACATATTCTATGACTTTAACAAGGCAACACTAACCGATAACTCCAAGAGTGCATTGGATGAACTGGTAAAACTGCTCAACGAAAACCCTAATGTAACCATAGAATTGAGCGCTCACTGCGACTATAAAGGCAGTGCAGAATACAACAAAAAGCTGTCTCAACGAAGAGCAGAAAGTGTAGTAGCCTACCTCATCAGCCACGGAATAGCTAAAGACAGACTTACACCTATGGGATACGGAAAAGCAAAGCCAAAGGTAATCAAGAAGAAACTGACAGAGAAATACACATGGCTAAAGGAAGGTGATGTGCTGACAGAAGATTTTATCAAGAAGTTAGATATCGGCAAGCAAGAAATATGCAACCAGCTGAACCGCCGCACGGAGTTTTTTGTTTTACGCACTACGTATGGCATGTTTGACAAGAACGGACAGCTAAAGCCTACAACCAAGAGACCTGCCAATACCCCGAAAAGCAACAATGATGATGGCATTATTATAGATATGGATTGATACAATGGCATCAGACCATTTGTAAAGTCTAAAAGACGAGATAAAAATGAATATGAAAAAACATCGTATTTTCTATCTCGTCTTTTAGACTTTAAACACAGTATTTTCAACCACAATGAAAATAGCGTCTTGCCAATTGGGCTATAGCCTCAGCATTGCCGACAATTTCAGCCCTCAGATTCTGATCATCAAATTGCTTTAACTGAGTTATGATGCCATCTATCATTTGTGGACTAAAAACGTCATATTTTTCAAATACATCACGCCTTTCTTGCAAGCAAGCTGCTGATGCCACACACGAATCTGGCAGAGATGACAGTTCTAAAAGTCTGCCTTTGTTCTCTGCATTGTGTATATTCACATTTACATAAGTGCGTGCAGCCACTTCAAGTGCATTATCCATTTCAAACCCATGCCTGCAAGCTACACACAAGCCTGCTAACAACTGATAGATATCTGCCGACCCGTCTGGCGAACGCATCTCTACCGTTTGTTTTTGCGTGCTGTCCATTGCCATAGCAGGTTGCTGCGGATTGTCTTCATGACACATATCTACCGATGCCGTCCAGCCTAAGGGCACCCTTACTAAAACTGACCTGTTTCTGTCTCCCCAACATATATTGGTAGGAGCTTCTTGATGAGGCACCAATCTGAAATAAGAAGTAGGCGTTTTATTTCCAAATGCGGTGATACATCTTGCCAAGTCCATCATGCCTGCAATAGCCCGTTTGGCATCATCGCTAAGCTGTCCATTTGATACCATACAGTTGTGTCCATTCTTCATCATTCGCATGTGGATATGCAGGCCCGAACCCGCTTTCCCCGCAGTTATTTTAGGCGCAAAGGTTACATCAAGCCCTTCCCTGAAAGCCATGTTGCGTATCACCCACTTTGCCATAGTCGTTGGTTGTTTATAAGGTTAATTAATTGTTTGGGTATCTTGCGCTACATTTGCATAGCTATCAGCAAGTATTTAGCATGAGAGCAAATATAGAGATTTTGGAATTGCACACCAAAAGAAGAGTAACACTTTTAATGCAAAACCGACATATAGACCTCAAAGACAAGAAAAACAGATACTGTAAGTGCCTACTGACAAAGCATTTTCCATGTCCTTTCAATTTAAAAGCAGCAAGACGGTGCAGAAAGAAGCTGTTGTCCAATACAAGTGCATAAAAATTTAGGTCATCAAAGCAGTTAATAACAACCTTTACTGCTTGATGACCTAAGCTGACATACAGTTATTGCTCACTGCTAATAGCCTAAATCTTCACCTACCAACACTACGGTGTGGCGTCCTGCGGGATGAGAGTTTCGTAAGAAATGGATATAATTGCAGATACTGTCAGGCGACTTGCAGTTGTGGCAAAGGCCATCAATCTGACAAGGCGTGTTGATATCAAAACGCCTTGCATTGATAGGACTGGCTGTACCGCGAGCACGTGATAATGCACTGTTCACGTCTTGTGCCACCTTGTTTAATCCCACGACAAATATTACTTTTTTGGGACCATAAGTAATGGCTGCTACTCTATTGCCATTGCCATCAATGTTAACCAATACACCATCCTCGCTCATGGCATTGACACTGGACAGATAATAATCGCAATTAAAGGCCTCGTGGTAGATGCGTTGAGCCTCTTCACGGTCTTTGGCTTCATCTCTGTCAAGTACAGTCAGTGGACGCTGATGCAACGTTTGGGTCAATCCTATGCTACGAATTGTCATTGACCCGCCCCAGGTTACGCTGCTTCCATCGGGTATAAGGGCCGACACCTGTGCTACTGCCTCTGCTGCGGTGGCACAGTAATAAGCTTCAAAATGGCGCTGCTTTAAATTCTTTATCAACTTCTCTGCCATCCGTTGATTTCTTTTTTCCCTGTTATTCATAATGCTTTTGTATTTAGATAAAAATGCTGTTACATACCTTCCAATCCATGTTGCACACAAAATGGAAACTATTCTATTAATGTTTCATTTTGACACATTTAGTTATCAATAAAAAAAAACAAACCGCTTTATCATATTCTTTGCTATGCAAAATTAATAAAAAGGGACATTTTTTTTGCTTTTAACTACTTATTTTAATCATATTTTTCTACTTTTGCATAGAACGTTGTTGCCAATTTCGCCCTTTTTAATAGATATAGCATAAGGTATATGCTGTCAAGCGTGCTTGTATTGCAGACCCAAAAGCTATCTCATACCAAGGATAATACACTACGAACTGCAACTGATGTTCACCTTAAATAAACTTATTGAGCGAACCAAAGATTTGAAGATTGTATGAAAATAGGTCTGTTTATACCTTGTTATGTGGATGCACTTTACCCCGAAGTAGGTGTTGCCACATATAAGCTATTGAAACATTTGAATGTAGATGTTACGTATCCGCTGAAGCAAACTTGCTGCGGACAACCTATGGCTAATGCTGGTTTTGAAAATAAAGCGGTGCCACTGGCTGAGCATTTTGAAGATTTGTTCAAAGGCTTTGACTATGTAGTAGCACCTTCTGCCAGTTGTGCAGCGTTTGTAAAGCTGAACTATCCACGCTTGCTAAAAGGCAAACACCAGTGCCAAACCAGTGAAAAAATAATGGATGTGTGCGAGTTTTTACATGATGTATTGAAGGTAAAGGCGCTACCTGGCAAGTTTCCGCATGTAGTGAGTGTACATAACTCTTGCCATGGTGTCAGAGAGTTGAACCTGTCATCGCCCAGTGAGCGAAACATTCCCACTTATTCTAAGATCAAAGACTTGCTCTCATTGGTAGAAGGCATTACCATCAAAGAACCTGAGCGCGTAGATGAGTGCTGTGGATTTGGAGGCATGTTTGCAATAGAAGAGCCCGATGTATCGAGTCGCATGGGACAAGAGAAACTGCAACGGCACATGGACACGGGAGCAGAATACATCACTGGACCAGACAGTTCATGCCTGATGCACATGCAAGGTGTGGCAAAGAAGCAAAAGAAAAACATTAAATTTATTCACGTAGTACAAATTTTAGCGGCAGGACTATGAGCACACAACATTCTAAAGCAGCACATGAGTTCTTGAAGAACAGTGAGAAAGTTACGTGGCACGATGCCACCTTTTGGTCTGTAAGACAAAAACGAGACAATATGGCTATGCAACTGGATGAGTGGGAACAGCTCAGAGATGCTGCCAGTGCTATCAAACGCCATACCGTTACTCATCTTGACCACTATTTAAACCAGTTTGCCGAGAGTGCAGAGCGCAATGGCGTACACGTACATTGGGCAAAAGACGCAGAAGAGTTCAATGCCATTGTATTAGACATTCTGCGCCAGCAAAATGTGAAGAAAATGGTAAAAAGCAAGTCTATGCTTACTGAAGAGTGTGAGATGAATCCCTATTTGGAGCAGCATGGCATTGACGTGGTAGAAACAGACTTGGGCGAACGTATCTTGCAACTGATGCACAGCAAGCCCAGCCACATAGTGATGCCTGCCATACACATAACACAAGAGGAGGTAGGACATCTCTTTGAAAAAGAGCTGCACAGCGAGAAAGGCAACTATGACCCTACTTATCTTACCTACTGTGCACGCCTAAGTCTGCGCAATGAATTTATCACTGCTGATGCAGGTATGACGGGTGCTAACTTCGGCGTGGCTGAAACGGGAGATATCGTAGTATGCACCAATGAGGGCAATGCAGACATGTCAACCTCTATGCCTAAACTACACATCGCGGCAATGGGCCTTGAAAAGGTGGTGCCCAACTACCAGTCATTGGCTGTTTTCCAGCGTTTGCTCTGCCGTGCAGCTACAGGTCAGCCTACCACTACTTATACCTCTCACTTTAGAAAGCCTCGTCCAGGGGCTGAGATGCACATTATCTTGGTAGACAATGGGCGCAGCAGCATTATTGGTAACCCGGAACATTGGGAAACCTTGAAATGTATCCGTTGTGGTTCATGTATGAACACCTGTCCAGTCTACCGTCGTTCTGGAGGCTACTCTTACACGTATTTCATCCCTGGTCCTATCGGCATTAACTTAGGTATGCTGAAAGACCCTCAGCGCTATGCAGACAATGTAAGTGCCTGTACTCTGTGTTGCTCTTGCGACAACGTGTGTCCTGTAAAGGTAAACCTGTCAGAACAAGTGTACACCTGGCGACAGAAGTTGGACAAATTCGGCAAGGCTGACCCCATGAAGAAAGTGATGTCTGAAGGCATGTCAGTGCTTTTCAACAACCCATCGCTCTACAATACAACCCTCAAGTTTGCCCCCTTGGCTAACCACATGCCACACTTTGTACTCCACAATAAGCTCAACGCATGGAGCATAGGTCACGAATTACCTACATTCCCAAAAGAATCGTTCCAGCAGATGTGGAAAAAAGGTGAAGTAAAGTAGCGACCAACTGCCACTTTTCTGTACGACATTACAGAACAGAACCTTTCATTAAGTTGATTAACAAATCATAGACGGAGCCAACCAAGCAAAGAAACAGTCAGTGGTCTCCGCCATAACAGAATATCCAATGAGCAATAAAGAAGATATACTATCAAGATACAGAAGCAACAGATGTAAAGATCTTGACTTCAGCATGCCCGACTTCAGCAGTCTGAAGGGCATACAATATGCCGACCCTGTGGCGCAGTTTATTGATATGAGCAAGACAGTAGGCGGTCAGGTAGTAGAACTGAAAGTCGGAGAAGACCTGAACCAAGTGGTCAAGCAGCTCTATCCTGAAGCCAAAGTGTTTGCGTCCAATCTGCCCGAAGTTACCATTGCCACACTTAATCCCGACACGGTAGCAGAAGCAAAAGACCTGAACGGTACCGATGTAGGCATCGTAAAAGGCGAAATAGGCGTAGCCGAGAATGGTTGTGTGTGGATACCACAAAGCATGAAAGAGCGTGCCGTATGCTTTATCTCTGAGTATCTGGTCATCGTGTTGAGCCGCCAGCATGTAGTCAACAATATGCACGAGGCTTACCAGCAGATAGCTTTCAACGACTATGGCTATGGCTCGTTCATCTCAGGTCCTTCCAAAACTGCAGACATTGCACAGGCATTGGTCATGGGAGCACAGGCAGCACGTGGCGTTACCGTGGTGCTTACCGATTAAATTAAAGGCAAAGGCAGCTATCATCTTCCGCAAACTTCATGATGACCAGGAAAAGGAAGTCAGCCAGAAATGGGGATTGGAGCGTGGCAACGACATTGCCACCACAAAGGCTCGCCATCGCTCAATTTCGGAATACAGGCATGATTTGATAGCGGAAGTTTCGCAGTTGCAAACCACATAAAGAGGATTTGCTGAAGCAGATACATCGTGCCGAGATAAAACTAAAAGGCATCTCAACCATGATTGCCAACTTGCATACTTGCAAGGATGAGGTACAAGAACAGATATACCTCATAGCCCGACAGTTCGGACAAGACGGTGTGGATAATGCTGACTTGGCAGCACAGATGTCCAAACTACGCAAGGAGTTGGATGGTATAGACGAGAAGCTTGTTCTCCGACAGAAGATGCTCGATGATGCTAACGCTACGATTACGGAAGCCAAACAAAGACTTGCTGAAATGAAATATGAACACAGTAGAATGCAAGAAGTCCTTGGTGAAGACAGCGACTTGCACTCAATTTAACTTCAAAGAAATATGCTTGCCACTTTCAACAGTATGCTTATTTCTTCTTTAGAACCTCTTGCTCCAACGCTCACCGACCGTCAGCAAGAAATCGTAAACGGGTCAGGCTATTCTGACTTAACTCGAAACTGCAACCAAATCATCAACTGCGCCATGCTTCTTTCGCTTGGCTATATCCGTGAGGCTACAAGCTATGCAGAATCATGTGGTGGGGGAGGTTCGCCTGGAACTGGTTGGGGACGTGACAAAGATGAGGATGATGAGCATTGGTGGCGTAGATGCATTGCCGTGTCGGCTGCGATGATGCGATCTGCGAGGTATCGGTTGCGACGTGGCAGATAATCAATTATTGCTGTCCGCTAAAAAAAATCGAAGGATAAAAATTGGGCTGGATTCCTCG
>CALCVP010000017.1 GCA_937907705.1 uncultured Prevotella sp.
GAATTAAGTGGAAAGTCCTCTGTTACAAGGACTTTCCACTTAATCTATTGAGAGCCAAATATTTGTTATTTATCCTCAACAGCAGCCTGCGCCGCAGCGAGACGTGCGATAGGTACACGGAATGGTGAACAACTTACATAATTTAAGCCTACGCGATGGCAAAACTTAACTGATGACGGTTCACCGCCATGTTCTCCACAAATTCCACAAATTAGATTCGGACGGGTTGCACGACCTTTTTCCACTGCCATTTTTACTAACTGGCCTACGCCATCTTGATCAAGAACTTGGAATGGGTCAACTTTCAAAATTTTCTTATTTAAATATACAGGCAAGAAGCTGGCAATATCATCACGGCTGTAACCAAATGTCATCTGAGTTAAATCGTTTGTTCCAAAGCTAAAATATTCTGCATGCTTAGCTATTAAATCTGCGGTTAAGGATGCACGTGGTACTTCTATCATGGTACCGACTTTGAACGGTATTTCTATGCCTTCCTCTTCAAATAGTTGCTTGGCAGTAGAACGTATCAGTTTTTCCTGTTCATCAAACTCATTGACGATGCCTATTAAGGGGACCATTATTTCTGGACGAGGGTCGAAGCCTTCTTTCTTTAGTTGGACAGCTGCACCCAATATAGCACGTGTCTGCATAGCAGTAATTTCAGGATAAGTATTGCCTAAACGGCAACCACGATGACCCAACATAGGATTATGTTCGCTCAAGCTATTTACACGATGTTGAATCTCCTGAACTGTTACTCCCATTTCACGTGCCATTATTTCTTGTCCTTCCAAATCGTGAGGGACAAATTCGTGAAGTGGCGGATCCAGCAATCGTATATTTACAGGATAACCATTCATGGCCTTTAAGATTCCATAAAAATCTTGTTTTTGATAAGGTAATAATTTCTCTAATGCCTTTTTGCGTCCTGCAGTATCGTGAGAAAGAATCATCTCACGCATAGCTTTAATTTTTTCGTTCTCAAAGAACATGTGTTCTGTACGGCAAAGACCTATACCTACAGCCCCAAAGTTACGCGCGACTTGTGCATCATGAGGAGTATCAGCATTTGTCCTTACTACCAGTTTCGTATATTTATTACAGAGGTCCATGAGTGCGGCAAAATCGCCAGTTACTTCAGCAGGTTTTGTCTTTACTTCGCCTAAATATATTTCACCAGTAGATCCGTTAATAGATAGATAGTCTCCTTCTTTCACTACTACACCATCTATCTCCACCGTGCGCTTCTTATAATCAATGTTGAGTGCTCCTGCTCCTGAAACGCAACATTTTCCCATACCACGTGCTACCACTGCAGCATGAGAAGTCATGCCTCCACGAGCTGTAACAATACCTTCTGCAGCAGCCATACCAGCTAAGTCTTCAGGACTTGTTTCTATACGGACCATTACAACCCTTCGACCTTCAGCATGCCAATTAGCGGCATCATCTGCAAAAAATACAACTTGTCCACAAGCTGCGCCAGGCGATGCGGGTAAACCACGGGTAAGTACTTTAGCAGCTTTTTGTGCCTCTTTATCAAATACAGGGTGTAGCAGTTCGTCTAATTTATTAGGTTCGCAACGCTCTAAAGCTGTCTTCTCATCTATTTCACCTTCTTTCAGCAAGTCCATTGCAATCTTAACCATTGCTGTTCCTGTACGTTTTCCGTTACGAGTCTGTAAGAACCACAGTTTACCTTCTTGTACTGTAAATTCCATATCTTGCATATCGTGATAATGATGCTCCAATTTCTCTTGTAAAGCATTGAGCTCCTTATATATATCAGGCATAGCCTCTTCCATTGAAGGATATTTAGTGGTACGTTCTTCTTCACTGATACCTTGTTGCTTAGCCCATTGTTGTGAACCTGCTTTCGTAATTTGTTGTGGAGTACGAATACCTGCCACTACATCTTCACCTTGTGCATTTACAAGATATTCGCCATTAAAGCAATTCTCACCTGTAGCAGCATCACGGCTAAAACATACGCCAGTAGCAGAGGTCGGTCCCATATTGCCAAATACCATTGCCATGACGCTTACTGCTGTACCCCATTCTGCAGGTATACCTTCCATTTTGCGGTATAAAATAGCACGCTCGTTCATCCAGCTATCAAATACAGCACAGATAGCGCCCCATAGTTGCTCCATTGGATCAGTAGGGAAATCTTTGCCTGTCTGTTCTTTTATAGCTTCTTTAAACCGTTTTACCAACAGTTTTAATTCGTCAACGGTCATCTCGTTATCAAGTTTTATACCTCTGATAGCTTTCACTTGCTGAATAATAGCTTCAAATGGATCTATATCTTCTTTATTGACAGGCTTCATTCCCAATACTACGTCTCCGTACATCTGTACGAAACGGCGATAACTATCATAAGCAAAACGCTCATTGCCAGTTTTATGAGCCAAACCTTCAACGACCTCATCATTTAAGCCTAAATTAAGAATAGTGTCCATCATACCTGGCATAGACGCTCTTGCACCAGAGCGTACTGATACAAGCAAAGGATTGTCTATATCACCAAACTTACTATTCATCAATTTTTCTATATGATGAACAGATGCTATTACATCATTCTTCAGAAGGGCAATAACAGCATCCTTACCTTTTTCAAAATACTCATTGCATACATCTGTTGTGATAGTAAAGCCAGGAGGTACGGGCACACCTATTAGGTTCATTTCTGCCAAGTTAGCACCTTTACCTCCAAGTAGGTTTCTCATGTCTGCTTTTCCTTCGGCTTTTCCATTACCGAAAGTGTAAACTCTTTTTTCTGTCATAATATAGTTAATAGTTATTAGTTTTTCACGTGTATATTACACAATATATAAGTTATATTTCATGTTATTTGTACTTTACATCGTTTACTTTGCTCTCAGTATATATAATCTTTTTGTTTTTATACAAAAGCAATAGAATCATCATCATTCAAGCAAGTATATATTTCTGTTAGGTTAACAATTATTGTTAATAGTATATGCAAATATAATGTTTATTTTCTTTATTGGCAAATCTTTCAATCTTTTTTATTGTAAGTGGATTATATAAAAGGGTCTTGTAATATGGGAGGCATAGGCAATTAGATTGTTGACTTTGTTATGAGAGTATTCTTTACAATATTCTGTTAATTCTAATGTAATCGTTTGAAAATGAGAGAGTTAATTAACGTAATATAACTAATAAAATTTGGTTAAGTGGCTGATTATCAGTAGCTTTATAGCTCTCTAAGCTTAAAGTAACATGACATCAGAACCACTCAACCAATATACGGAAATCTGCAGAGATGCAATCAAAAGATCATTTGCAAATTTAGGCAGAACTTTCGAGAATCTTCTCATGGAAATACTTTTATTGTACATGGCAATACAAAGA
>CALCVP010000018.1 GCA_937907705.1 uncultured Prevotella sp.
CATGGAGTATAGATGCAATAAAACCATATTTAGGGTCTGCTAATGTAACTATTCTGCGGTAGGTGCATGATATAGTATCAAACATCAGATAAGCCTTGAATTGAGAATATCGCTCCAATGGTACCGTTGTAGCGGTCGGATGGTACCGCGCGGAGCGGATGCATGGTACCGCTTATAGCGGTCGGATGGTACCGGTACCAAACCTCCGCTACACACGCTGTCAAAGGGTGCCATGCAGACTGTGCTACAAGGCACCCTGAGTTAGTGTGATTTGATGATGTTATTTACGTCTTCTGTTGTGACGCAAAGTCTCACCTTTGAGTTCGATGTGCTCCGACGAGTTGATGAGCCTGTCCATGATGGCGTCAGCAAGAGTTGGCTCGGCAATGTAGTCGTACCATCTGTCCAAGGGCAATTGTGAGGTGATGATGACGGATTTCTCTTCATACCTGTCCTCGAGCAAGGTAAGCAAAGCAAGCCGTGCTTCCGGTGTCAGTGGTTGCAAGCCAAAGTCATCGAGTATAAGCAGGTCTTTCTTCCCGAGTTTCTTGATGAGCTTTTGGTATGTACCCTCAAGACGCGCCTTTGTCAGTTCGTCAGCAAAGTGGTTCATGCTTAGGAAGAGGGTGGATATCCCGATAGAGCAAGCCTGATGGCCAAGAGCACACGCGAGATAGGACTTGCCACATCCAGTAAGACCGGTGATGAGCAGATTGTCCCCTCGGCGTATGAAGCTGCAATCTGCCACTTCCGCCAGTTGGCTTTCTGTAAGATTGCGCTCCGTAGAGCAGGTAATGTCCTCGATAAACACCTTGTATCTGAGTTTTGCGGCTTTCAGAAGCCTCTCCGTGAGTTTCTTGTCACGCATACATGCCTCCATCTGCACCATTTTCTCCACGGCCCTGTCAAGCCCCGGACGTTTCTGTGAGGGTAATACCATCATCGCCTCAAAGGCCTCTGCCATACCATGAAGCCCCAATTCCTTCAGTTGGCTGATTGTTGTCTGTGTGCTCATGATTTTGGCTTGTCTTTATGTGAAACAATGCTCCTGAAGGCGGACGCGCCACGTACATTGTCGTTCAGAGGAGTCTTTGATATGATAGTGTTGGCCGCAGCCTTGTCGCGGTTGTGCTTTAAGATGTTGGAAAGCAGTTTGTATCCAGCCTTGCCCGTCTCAGCCTTCATGAGGGCAGCAGCTGATTCGAGGCGGTCATACCCGTAAGTCCTGCCAAGGGACAGCACACCGTTGCATGTGCCGTATGCCTGCTGAGGGAAGGTAGTGCGTTGCAGGATGTTTTCCACAGCCCACTTGGTAAACGGACCGACACGCTGAGCACGGTCAATCAGCGTTGCCGCATTCTGGCTACGGTTGTGCTCGTAGGCAAGGTGTGACTCCGGCATATGTTCCTTCTCGGTAGTGTACCCGTATGGTTCATACTTGCGGTCGTGTGTCCAGACCAGTTTACCTTCGGCATAAATCTCCACGGACATCACGTCCCACATGACTTTAACCATCTGTCCCACATACTTGTAGGGCACACTGTAGAAGTGGCGCTCTGAGCCTACACAGACATGATATGATGCTCCGAGCTTTACATCCTTGCGCATACGGAAGCGGTACATCTGCTGTGGCAGAGGACGCATGTTCGGCAGCTCATACCTCTCGAAGATCTCCCACCGGCTACTGCCTTTGTAAGGAAGCGAGCAATATTCATCCAAAAGCTCCCAGATGCGGCAGTTGATGTCGCCGAGTTCATAGAAGGTGTCATTCTCTATACGTGCGTAAATGTAATGATAGAGATGATTGACCACACTCTCCACCGGGCCCTTGTCGCGAGGCTGCCGCACTCTGCAGGCGGTAGGCTCGATGCCGTAGTAGGCCGCCCATTCCACGGTGCCGTCAGAAAGCGTGAGACTGTAGCGTTCGGACTTTGCCACCCACTGCTTCATGTTGTCGCTCTTCGCCTCCTTGGGTAATGCGCCCATGAATTCAAGAGCCTTGTTCAAGCCATGGAAAAACCACTCGGTAGTAGCCTTGGGCATGGCCATTATGAAAGGCAGGTTGCTGTAGGGCATCACGCACACCAGCACCACAAGCTTTTGTGGATTACCTGTCTTGCGGTCTGTAAGATAGAGCGCGTCACCGGCAAAGTCTATCTGCATCTGCCCGCCTGGCTCGTAGTCGTTATGGTACGAGTAGTCGTGAGACTCGCGGTACTTCCTGACATGCAGCTTGAACTGGGTGTAGCCATAACCGTCGGGGCACTGCTTCTTGTAGAATGTCTCGTGAACAAACTGCATTGTGGCATGTTTGCCTTTGAGACGTTTCAACACCTCAGGCATAAGACGTTCCAGTTCTGACTTGCGTGGATCCTCTGATTGTAGCGACTCTTGTGGCGAGAGGATGGTGAGCAACTCGCTATCGGAGAGTGCAAGCAAATCTCCGTAGCTCTTGCCGGTGTCACGGGCAGCCTTGCTGACCTCTGAGACACTGCGCTTGCTGCAGTGGACGGTAGAACAGATTGACTTCTGCGACTGTCCTTGGCTGAGCAAGCTTAGGATTTCTCTTTGTCTTAACATAATCTTGTGTTTAGACGTTTAACATTAGATACGAATGGACTCATGTGTTCCAGTCCGACACTAATATAAGCGCCCTTGCAAGACTTTTGTATAGAACATGAAAATTTGCGGTACCAAACCTCCGCTACACACGCTGCTGAGCCATTATGTCAAAGAACGATAGTTTGAACGGTACCACACTTCCGCTACGAAAAATCCGACAGCGTGAATCAGCGGTACCAAAACACCGCTACAGACGGTACCAAATCGCCGATATTATCACCTTGTCACTGTTTCTTTCGGCATCTTGCTGCCGTAAGTGTTTCGCCATAGCCCG
>CALCVP010000019.1 GCA_937907705.1 uncultured Prevotella sp.
AATTGTAGCAGGCAACTGGAAAATGAACATGAACCTGCAAGACGGTGTTGCTCTGGCTAAAGAGTTGAACGAAACACTCAACAATGAAAAACCTAACTGTGGTGTCATCATCTGCACACCATTTATCCACTTGGCAAGCGTAGCCCAATTCCTCAATCAGGACATCATTGGGCTTGGCGCAGAGAACTGTGCAGACAAAGAGAAAGGTGCCTACACTGGCGAAGTTTCAGCAGAAATGGTAAAGAGCACCGGCGCACAGTATGTTATATTGGGCCACTCTGAGCGTCGCGGTTACTATGGCGAGACTCCAGAGATATTGAAAGAGAAAGTGCTGCTCGCACTGAAGAACGGCTTGAAAGTTATCTTCTGCATCGGCGAGAGCCTTGAAGAGCGCGAAGCAAACAAGCAAAACGAAGTGGTAAAAGCAGAGTTGGAAGGTTCTGTTTTCAATCTTTCTGCTGATGAGTTCAAGAATATCATCATTGCTTACGAGCCAATCTGGGCTATCGGTACAGGCAAGACAGCTACCGCTGAGCAAGCAGAAGAGATCCATGCATACATCCGCAGCATCGTAGCAGAGAAGTATGGCAAAGACGTTGCTGAAGATACTTCTATCCTCTATGGCGGCAGCTGCAAGGCAAGCAACGCTCCTGAGCTGTTTGCAAAACCTGACATTGACGGTGGCTTGATTGGCGGTGCTTCATTGAAAGCAGCCGACTTCAAGGGCATTATCGATGCTTGGAAGAAATAATATACCTGTTTTTTAAGAAGTGGCACCGGCTCTTCATGGTGCCACTTCATCTTTTTTCAATACTATTATCACCATTTTACACGTTATGAAACAATTCGCCGCCATTCTATTCATGGTCTTAGCCTTTGCTTCTACAGCTGAAGCACAATCTTTTCTCGACCATATCAGAGAGAAGAAGGCAGGTCAGGGCCAAATAACCGTTACCGAAAGTGCAGCCATCGACGAATTGGTAAACAATGCGAAGCTCACCAAATCTTCGCCTTCTTCTGCACAAAAGGCTTCCAACCAGAATACAACTCAGCCGCAAAAATCGGTTAACCACATACAGCAGCATGCCAGCAACGCTACGAAAACGGGGCTTTCCACACAGCATGTTACGCAACATACACAGCAAGCTACCACTCAACAGCATGCCACTCAGCACAATAATGACAGTGCCAACAGAGCTAACGCACGTGCAGCGGAAACGAAGCACAATGCCACCAATGAGCACACAGCTGAACGTAACAATACGGTAAAGCGTCAAAACGACAACGATATTGACACGCCAATAGTGGATATGTCGAAGAAAGTGATGCGCAACAGCTATAAGGTTACAGGATACAGGGTGCAAGCGTATGCCGGCGGCAACTCAAGAGCAGACCGCCAAAAAGCCGAAAACATAGGCAGTGCCATCAAAATGCGCTTTCCCGACCAACCTGTTTATGTGCATTTCTACTCTCCACGCTGGATTTGCAGAATAGGAAACTACCGTACTTTCCAAGAAGCCAGCAACATGCTGAAGGCCATAAAGGCCATGGGCTACAAACAAGCCTGCATCGTCAAAGGCAAGATTAGCGTGGCTTATTAAGCTGATGACTTAACTGTCCATTCGATATTGACAGTTCTGCACGAGATTGTTTGCAAGCTATTGCAAGCACCGTTATTATTAATTATAAACAACAAGACTGGCTGTTGGTTACTGAATACATACCATTTATTATACAATAAACACACAATAAGGTATCAGACAGCCATTTAACGAACGATTATGAATCCTGAAACAGAATTTCGCGAGGGTCTTGATGAACTCGCATCTCACTACAAGAGCATTTTAACTTTATTAGGCGAGGACGCTTCTCGCGAAGGATTAGAGAAAACACCTATGCGCGTAGCCAAGGCTATGCAGATATTGACACGTGGCTATTCGCAAGATGCCCACAAGGTATTGACCGATGCTTTGTTTGCAGAAAAGTACAACCAGATGGTCATCGTCAAAGACATTGATTTCTTCTCGCTATGCGAACACCACATGTTGCCCTTTTACGGCAAGGTGCATGTAGCCTATATTCCCAACGGTTACATAACTGGCTTGAGCAAAATTGCCCGTGTGGTAGATATATTCAGCCATCGTCTGCAAGTACAGGAGCGTCTTACACAGCAGATAAAAGACTGCATTCAGGAAACACTGAAGCCACTTGGCGTCATCGTGGTAATAGAAGCAAAGCACATGTGCATGCAAATGAGAGGTGTGGAAAAGCAAAACTCCATCACCACAACGAGCGACTTCTCTGGTGCTTTCAACCAAGCCAAGACCAGAGAGGAGTTTATGAACCTGCTGCACAGTGAGGGGAAGCACATTTAAAGATAGAGGAAAGCGTATCCGAAAACAAAAAAACTGTATATCCGAAAATAGAGGACAATACACTACCAAGGCGGTGAGAAGTGCATGCAAGAGCAAATAAAAACGCACTGCAAGCACCTAAAAAGATGCAAAAAAGACTGCTTTTACACAAGAAATGCATATTTTTCTTAAAATAAGAGCTTTGCCCATGCAAGATTTCCACCGTCAAAGTGTTTCTCATTAGTAACCAAATAAATTTTATAAAAACAATGAACAAATTAACCAAACTATTCATCATGCTGGTATGTTGCACAGCGGCAACCACATTAACCTCATGTCTTAACAGCGATGACGACAACGGTGGTCTTAACCCTGAGACTGAAAAGGTTGTACGTTCCAATATGGCAGGAACCTATGGAGGTACAAAAATCTTCTTCTATAACGACACTATTACGGACAAGAAAAATACAAACAAGATTGATTCTATCTGCAGCAGCCTCAACACTTTCAGAGTAAACGCTACCGACAGCACCATTGTATTGTCTGAAGTGCCAGGCCGTTTGATTTCAAAAGCTTTCAATGCACTGCAATATCCTACTGAAACATCCAAGGAGTTGGCAGCTGCTTTAGAGAAAGCTCCAGCTCAACCTCTTACCTGCAAGTTTGCCATCTATGGTGTAAACGATGCCGGTTATGCAGGCGCTTATGTGGCTCCTTATGCCATTAAGTATCCAAACATCACCTTTGGAGACAAGACCCACACTGTATATGTTACTTTCTTTAACCCTTCTACCTTAGGTTATCTGAACAAGAAGATGGCTATTACCGTGTGTGTACAGTCTATTTATCTTGACGACGAGCAGTCAGCAGCCTACACTTTCTATGGCGGCAATGCCAGCACCAGTGACAAGGCAGCTAACTTGGCTTCATTCCAGATATATGGTGAGAGAATATATTAAGCCTAATGCTTATCAAGTATAAGCTAACGGACAGTGGGCTGGCAGACATTCAGAATCTGTCAGCCCACTGTTTTTATTACGCACGCTCTGACAATGACTGACAATGGCACTGACAGAGACAATATGTCTGCCTGTCATACGGAATGTTTAAGGAACATAAAAAAGTGCGTCAACTATGGGTTTACAACCTTAACGCTGTTTAAAAAGCTTTCTATAATTTAATAATCCTTGTCTACATGACAGATGGATTATAATTTGTTATTCATTCAGTAGAATTTAAATATTAAAATAGAAGCAATTATGATTAAGGTAAAAGAATTGAAAGAAAAGGTTGAGAATTTGGTTGATGATGACAAACAGTTCATCAGTGATGTAATAGACATTCTTAACAGTGGTGTTCCTTTTAAAGAGGTAGACAACTTCCGCGAGTTTGTTGAGTTGGAAGGCATTGACAAAGCCATTGAGGCTAAAGCCAAGGAGCTTCAAAACTTGCAGGCACGCAAAGATGAACTGAAAGCCAAATTAGGTAAGTAATATTGTTTTCTGTTGTACGATAAACAAGTTAATGTCAAAGCGGTTGTTGGGTCTGAAAGGCTGAACAGCCGTTTTTTTTGTGAGACACCGCCAGTTAACTGATAACGTACCGCAAGATAACAGGCAAGAAAACCAGACATAAAAACATCTGCCTTTCATGATGCTACATTCACATGCTACGCCATGAACAGACAGACTCTTTAAAAACTAAATGCAAACTTGTTGTCTTTCCAATCCAATAAGAAAGGGGTATAAAAACCTATTTTTCCTAAAAAACAAAAACCTTTCATCTGTTCCATTTATCTAATGCTTCTGCTTTCCACGTCTCACACCTGAGCCGTTATGCACTGTTGTTACCTATTGAATGAACAGTATTTGCAGAACTTCTTTTTCAACAGTTATCAGCATCTTCTTACCTTCTATTCCTTACGCTGCAAAATTAGCGTTTTTCCATCTATTGTTTATTACCGTTTTTACCGTTAATATTATACTTTCTACATTTTTCTATCTATATTACGCCAAATCAAAAGAAATATTGCGCAGATATTGTTAATATGTTTTTACACTGTAATAATATCTGTTAAGTATTTCAGGTGGCGTGCCATTGGTCGTCATTTCTGTTCCGTTCGCCCAGCAGAGGTATTTGGCAAAAAACATCAGAACGGCATTTGAATGGTATTCAAACGGCATTCAAACATCCTTATAAAATAGACCAAAATATCATTTCATGTCATTTATTCTCCAAGTATTCATAGCATACGTCCATTGTCTATCACAAAAAGACTAAACATTCAAGATAGAAGTGCACAGTTTTACATATAGAGAGTAGCCCTCCCG
>CALCVP010000020.1 GCA_937907705.1 uncultured Prevotella sp.
CCGGGTGCGCCTTGGCATTGTTTTCATGTTTGCAAATGAGCGTCTGCACGTGAACTTAAAGTCGAAATGAAATAGCACCGCCTGTATTGGTGAATTGCTTTTTGGAATTATGAACAGAAGATAAGTATTATTACTATGGGTATTAAGTCAATAAGCAGAAAATTAAAGGGCAACCCTACGATGGGTGAAGGTACCGTATATTCAATGCTCATTATTTGTAGCATTTCACATTTTTTGAATGACATGATACAGTCAATTATCCCTTCCATCTATCCAATTGTGAAGGATAAGTTCGATTTTTCGTTTGCACAGATAGGCATTATCACTTTGGTGTTTCAGATGACTTCTTCCATTTTGCAACCCTTTACAGGGCTTTATGCCGACAAACATCCACGGCCTTACGCCTTGTCAGTAGGCATGTGTTTCACTTTGGCGGGGCTGTTGCTGTTAGCTTTTGCAGAGAACTACTTTCTCATTCTTTTAGCAGTGAGTATCGTTGGTTTAGGTTCTTCCGTTTTTCATCCTACGGCTTCACGGGTGGCTCAATTGGCTTCGGGTGGCAAGAAGAGTTTGGCACAGTCTATCTTTCAGGTAGGAGGTAATGGCGGTTCGGCAATAGGTCCGTTGCTTGCCGCTCTCATTATTCTGCCTTTCGGCCAACATGCCATCTCTTGGTTTGCCATAGCAGCATTGTTGGCAGCGATAATAATGATTCGGTTAGGAGCTTGGTATAAGGTGAGACTTGCCTACGTGGTGAATCATCCTCAGAAGCAATCAGTTTCCATCCATGATATTTCTCGGCGATCCAAGTGTGTGGCACTGTCCATTCTCATTTTGTTGGTTTTCTCAAAGTACTTCTATACTGCCTGTATCACCAGCTATTTCACTTTCTTTCTGATAGACAAATTTGGCATTTCCGTGCAGGCATCTCAGCTTTGTCTGTTTGTCTTCCTTGCCGCTTTTGCCATTGGAACAGTAGCGGGCGGCATGTTGGGCGACAAGTTTGGCAGGAAGTATGTGATATGGTTTTCCATCTTGGGTGCCGCTCCATTTGCGATAGCCATGCCTTTTGCCAACTTCACTTGGACACTTGTCTGCACTTTTCTTTCTGGATTTATCATTGCCTCTGCATTTTCGTCTATTGTGGTCTATGCCACCGACCTAATGCCAGACAAGGTAGGATTGATAGCCGGTATTTTCTTTGGACTAATGTTTGGCCTGGGAGGCCTTGGTTCTGCCTTTTTCGGATGGCTTGCCGACAAGACCAGCATTGAGTTTATCTTCAAGATAAGTGCTTTCTTGCCACTCTTGGGCGTCATCGCTGGCTTCTTGCCGAATGTGCAGAAGGTGAAAAACGGAAGATAGGCGAGACACAGTCTCGCCTAAATAAGGAGTTATTTATCTACTTTCCAAAAAAATAATACAGAATGACTACTTTATGAAGCAAACTATACATATTCAATATTACAATTCTCCTTGTGGAGAAATCGTCTTGGCATCTATAGGTGATGAGTTATGCCTTTGCGATTGGAATGAGTGGCCTTGTGCTGCACGTAACAAGCGTAGGCTTCTACGGTACTTGAATGCTGCGTGTACAGAGGAAACATCAGAAGTCTTGGAGAACACCAAGCAACAACTTGAAGAATATTTTGTCGGTATTCGCAAGACTTTTGATGTGAAGATACATCCCATCGGCACAGAGTTTCAGTGTCAAGTGTGGAGAGCATTGTGTGAGATACCATACGGTGAGACGAGAACCTATAAAGACATTGCACAGAAAGTGGACAATCTTAAAGGCGTCAGAGCTGTGGCGCAAGCCATTGGTGCCAATGGTATCAGCATTATTATTCCTTGCCACCGTGTCATCGGTTCTAACCGTTCCTTGACAGGATTTGCCGGCGGGTTGGACGCAAAACGACTTTTGCTTAAAATAGAATCAGTCAATGCAAGTAGTTAAGCGTATATTCACGCTTGATTACTTCACAGTTATCTTTTTCCCTCCAACAATATAAATGCCACTTTTCAGACTTTTAAGTTGCCCCTTGTAGGCTGCCACTTTGATTCCTTGCAAGTTATATACAGCATTATATGTAATTGGTTTCAACGCTATCATGTTTTCCGTATTTGGAATACTTGTAGTGGCATCAAATTCTACTATATTTTTGAATTTTCCCCAAAAGGCGTGTGTCTTATAGATAGCTGTGGTACCCTTGGGCACATGGATTGTGCAGATGTTAGCCCAATCTTGTGGGAACATTTCTATTGTGTATTTGCCGTTTTTTACTTTTACGTAAGTGAATAATCTGTCGTTGACCTCAATAGGAGCAGTCCAGTAGCAATAGATATCTTTCAATGGTGAATTTGTCTGGCTGCAAATAGTCCTGGATATACCGCCGTGTTCAGCATCAGCAGTAAGAATTTGGAATGGATCAATAATGTTTTCGCCCATTGATTCGATGCTGCTATACAGGTGCAGAGCAGTTGGTGTGTTTATATATCGTAGGGCGTTATTGCCAATTTTCCTGATGTGTTTGGGCAACTTGAAATTTTCTACGGGTAAGTTTGTAAATAGTTTAACGTTATTGTCTTCTTCTTTGCCCAAAACTTCGATCTGAGTGTTTTCCATGTCCAACTCTTTGAGCGAATACATTTCTGTGAACATGCCTACTGGAGCGGAGTTGCCTATTTTCTGTACATCAAGTGCTTTAAGTGAAGCAGGTAGCACCAATGATTCTAATTTTACACAACGACTGAAAGTCTTTTCATACAATGTTCCGATACCTTCTGGAATATTCAGTTCTTGTAGGTTCAGACAGTAATAGAAACTGTGGGCTCCAATGTTGTTGATGCTTTCCGGCAGTTGTATTTCCGTTATCCTGTTACATGCGCTGAAGCAACCTGTTCCTAACTTTTCAACACCTTCCGGTACGGTAATTTTGCCCGCTTTGTATCTCGGACACGATACCAAAGTTTTCATGTCTTTGGTATACAGTATGCCGTTATGTGCGGTATAGTATGGATTATCTTTGTCTACGACAAATTCTTCTATGTCGTATGTGGTATAGTTGGTATTGTAATGTTGCAGCCACCAGTTATGCTCTTCTTCATCTTTTATATATCCAGAGCTGATGCCACGGTTGAAAGTTTCTTCTTCTATGTCAGAAACAGATTTCGGAATCGTTACTTTCAAGCTGCGGTTGAGATAGAATGTGCCTTTTAATGTCTTTATTCCATCACTGAAGGTAACGCTCTTTACGTTTGGTGCAATCTTTGTATCGTTCCAGTCATCTTCACTGTCTCTTCCTACAAGATTGCTCATATTGACCACATTACAATGGTATTCTTTGCCTTCATAAGTTATGGTATACGGCACTGTCAGGTCTGGACTGCTGATGCTGGTAATCTGCTGGATGGTAAAAGTGGCGTCTGTGTAGAGATTGCAACGGTATCCGTTTATCTCTACGTTTGCTTTGTAGAGTTCTGCATCAGCGTTTTGAACGGTGGCTACATTCTGTTCAATGAATGTGGGGGGGTAGCATTACTTGCTACATGAAAGGCGAGTAATGCTGTGGCTAAAAAGGTTAGTTGTTTCATGTTTTTGTAAAATATTTTTATGGAATATAGATGCAAATATAATGGATATTTGTAAAATAAACAAAAATAAGTAAAAATATTACTTGTATTGCAGACGAATTCAGGATAAGAAAGAAGACGGTAAAAATTATCTTTTACCATCTTCTTGATTTAATTGATGTGCACGTATGGGCTTGTTTTACTGTTTTGTCAGGATGCAAGCATATCCACCGGCATTGGCGAGTTTGATATCGAGTGCTTTATTGTTTGATATGACAGTTGTTTTATGTTCACAATCCGTAGCTTTATTGTTAGCTTTCTTGCCATCTTTCCAATATTCCAGTTTGTAGTTTCCTTTGTCAAGAAAGTCTAACGGGAGAGATATGTTGCGCTCTTTGCTATTGTTGATAACACCTATATACCATTGATTGCCGTTTTTTTTGGCGATGGCTACATACGAGTAAGGTGTTCCTCCTACAAAGCGGATATCATCCCAGGTGGTAGGCACCTCTCTTACAAAGTCTTCGCCTACTTGTCCGTATACATTGTCGGGGTGTTCGCAGAAGCACATGAACGGACTTTCGTAGACTACGAATTTTGCCAGTTCTGCCGCTCTTGTATTGGATACCAAGGTAGGCGACTGTGGCTTAAACTGCTTTTCCGTAACATTCAAGAAGCCTCCAGGTGTGTAGTCCATTGGTCCTGCCAGCAGTCTGGTGTATGCCAGTGTTACGTTGTGCTCAGGTGTTGGAGGATTGTCGCCTTTATAATATTCGCCTCCCAATACCCCCTCGCGTGTCAGCAGGTGTGGATAAGTACGCTCTATGCCGTCGGGTTTGTATGCCCCATGAAAGTCAAGCATCAGTTCATTGTCGGCTGTAGCCTTGATGATGCGTCTGTACCAGTTTACCATGTCTTGGTCGTCTCTGTCCATGAAGTCAATCTTTACGCCTTTGATGCCCCATTTGTGAAACAGTTTGAATGCCTCTTTATATTGGTCGTTGTTATTGGCATCTTCGCATCTCAGCCACAGCCAGATGTCTACATTCTTGCTTTTTGCGTATTGTAGTATTTCAGGCATATTGAGCTGTGGCGCAGGTTGTGTAATGATGGCTTGAGGCTGGTTGAAAGGTCCATACCAAGTCCAGTCTATCAGCATGTAAGGCCATTTTTCCTTGGCTGCCAGGTCAATATATTGTTTTATGACGCTTTGCTCCATTTTCACTTCGCTGCTCCACCAATGGTCCCAAGCCGACATGCCGGGCTTTATCCATGCTGTATTTTTCAGGGCGCAGTCGGGATTGAGCGAGCGCACAATTTCGCTTTCGATAAATTTGCCGGGATTGTGCCCTATCATGATTACTCGCCATGGCGAGTTGGTGGCTTCGGCAAATCTTGCTTTCACTCCATCCTCTTGTTCGCCTCGTATAGGTGTCAGTTTTGTATCAAGCATTTGGTATCCTGCCTGTGCTGTTTGACTTCTGCCCAAGTAGAATGCGGGAAAGTTGTCGATATCGGCCTCTGTCAGTGTCATCCAGTTGTTGCTGTCCACCTTGATGAGTCCAGGCAATCCTGCCCGGCTGTCGGCCTTGATTTCTTTGACAGGTGTTTCTATGAATTTGCCTTCTTGCGATGACCTGTAACTTTTGCCATTGTCTTCGTAGTAAACAAATTGTGGTATCCATAGACTTGCTTCTTCAGGCACGGCATAGCCTGTAAGCTCTTTTATAATCTGTCTGTTGCCTAACTCAGGAACGCCATAGAGTGTATAGCGAAACGCCACACCGTCATTCATCACTCGGAAAGCCACATCCATGCATCGGTACAGCCCGTCTTTTTCTTTCAGTTTCAGGGTAAGTGCCGTGTAGGGCACGGTGCAGTGGGCATGCTTGTTGCGCACAACAGGGGTCCATTCTTCTACCTTCTGTTCAGGTTTAGCATTGTTTTCTACGGTAAAATTGCCGTTCATGTCTTTCTCGTTCTTCAGTTGAAAGCCCATGGGCGAAGGCGCAATAAGTGTCTTTCCATCCAGTTGAACGGCATAAGTAAGTGTCTTTTGGTTTGAAACTGTTAGAGTAATGTGTCCATCAGGTGATGATACCGCATATTCTTGTGCCGATATGGCACCATAACAGAGCATAGCCAGTGCGGCAGAAACAACAAGCTTTTTCATACGTAATAAATAAGTTAATAAATATTTGGTTATTGATCTTAGATTGATAGATAATTGTAAGTGGCGTATTAACACTTATTGCAAATGTAGAAATTTATTGGATAGTTTCAAAATAAAATAGAGCTTATATAGGCAGATAAGCAGGAAAAGCGCAAGTTTTAACTATTGCTAACCGACAAATCTTGACAGTTTCTATTTTGCAAGTGCTGCTGTTGCTGCAATATTCTTCAGTTAAGATAACTGTAGTACGGCTATTTCTTTGTAATTTTGCATCGTTTAGAAAGTGTTGAAAACTATCAAAATCGTGTATATTCAATGAGACGACAACGGCGCAGACGCAATCATTATACTGTCAAGCAGCGTGTATGGGCAGCAGCAGGAGTCTGTCTGCTGTTGCTTTTGCTTGTTTTTCTGCTTAATCCGGGGCTTTTCAAGATAACCGTCAAGCAGGTGGAATCTTCTTTTTATGACCATTTGAAGGGCAAGCCTTATAGCCGTATGGCTTATGACGGCATAGATGTGTCGAAGCACAATGGAGTGATACAGTGGCAGGAGGTGGCCAAAAACACCCATATACAGTTTGTGTATATCAAGGCTACCGAGGGTCGCAGTTTGGTAGACAAGCGCTATCGTGCCAATATAGCGGCAGCTCGTGAGGCGGGCCTGCGTGTGGGGTCTTACCATTTCTTTACTTCCCGCTCATCGGCTCAAGCCCAATTCCGCAATTTCAGCAGCGTGGCGGACAAGCAGCAGCAAGACCTCATACCCTTGGTAGATGTGGAGGAGAAAGGCGTGAGAAGCTGGACTCCTGCCCAAGTGGTGGATAGTTTGTCGGTGTTTGTATCGTTGGTAAAGCAGCATTACGGCAAGTTGCCTGTTATTTACAGCGGTTCTCATTTCTATAATGAGGTGCTGGCGCCTCATTTCAATCATCATCTGCTGTTTATAGCGGCTTACAAGGACGACCTGCCTAAGCTGAAAGGGCCAGGCCGCTACAATATATGGCAGTATTCAGAGCGTGGACATGTAAAAGGCATCGGCAACTATGTAGACCTGAACCGCTTTGTTTCTGCCACTACTATTGACGACCTGTTGCTATGACGCCTTTCTGCGCAGACATTAGCCGTTATACAGTAGCTTTCCAATAACTATGCTATCGTCTTGTGATAGCATGGTTATCGCCTGCCAATAGCAATGCTATTGCCTGCTGATTGCATAGCTTTCGTACGTTGATTGCATAGCTATTGCACAGACATTGCAGTACACCTGCCTATTGGATGTACCGCAATGCAGATATTTGTTACATTTTTTTGCTTTTCTGATAAAATGCATTAATTTTGCATCCGGTTAGCAGAATGTTAACTAAGGGGTGCTGCCGCCATTGCGGATGCTGAGAACAAACCCGATGAACTTTTAGCCAGGTAATGCTGGCAAAGGAGCAACTGTCCTCTTTCCCCTTGTATATTATTTTATAATAGGTATTATTTTTCACATGAAAAGATTAAATGTAGTTGCGATGGCGCTGGTCAGCGCGTTAGCAGCACAAAATGCCTTGGCACAGCAAAAGGTTGACACCACTAAGATTACTCAACTTAGCGAAGTAGTGGTAAAGGCTGTGAGAGCCTCTAAAGCTTCCCCGTTTGCGGTAGCTAATGTCAACAAAAACGAACTGCAACAGTTTGCTACAACCGGCAAGGAACTGCCTTACCTCTTTGCACGTACACCCGGTGTGCTGGCTTGGAGCGAGAATGGCGTGGGCACAGGAACCACCTACATGCGTATGCGTGGCGCTGCCGACAGCCGTATCAACGTTACGGTGGATGGTGTGCCACTCAACTCTCCTGAAGACCAATGTGTGTTTTGGGCCAATATGAACAGCTATGCTGCCTTGATGGGCAGTGTGCAGATACAGCGTGGTGTAGGTTCGTCTTCTAATGGCGACGGCGCTTTTGGCGGTTCTGTATCTTTGGCTACAGCAGCCCCTTCGCTGAAACCTTCTTTTGAACTGACAGGTTCATACGGTTCTTACAATACTTACAATGCAGGTGCCAACTTCTCGACAGGCTTGCTGTTTAACCATTTGATTTTTGACGGTGCTTACCATGAGACAGCCACTGACGGCTTTGTGGACGGCACAAGGGGCCGCTCTGGTTCTTACTATGGTGGCCTTACATGGTTAGGCAGCAACTTCCAGCTGCGCTATAAGAATATAGGCAACTTTGAGAAGACAGGTCAGGCGTGGAACTATATCTCAGGACCTACGGGCAACGAGAGCTACAAGCAGATATGGGATATGGGCTTGGGCCGCAGCAATACCTTGCTGGGCGACTACTCGGTAGACGACAACGGAAAGGTAACTTTCAGCCCATTTAAGTTCCGCGACGGCAGAGTGTGGGATCGTACCACCGACAACTTCTATCAGAATCATAATATCCTGTCTGCCGCTTGGCAGCCGTCAGACCACTGGAGCCACAATGTGGCCCTGCATTACACCTACGGTTATGGTTACTACAAAGACTTCCGCCACAACAAAGGCTTGGCAAGCAAGTTCGGTATCAACGAATACAACGATAAAGGCAAGGAGGTAAAGACAGATGAGGTGCGCCGTAAAGGACTGACCCAAAACGCTTATGGCTTGGTGTACAACACCAACTATAAAAACGAAGAGTGGGATGTGATAGGCGGTGTAAGCCTTCAGCAGTTCCGCGGTTCACACTGGGGCTATCTTGACTATATAGCAGATGAGCAGATAGAGAACAAGTATTTAGGCAATGGCGCATACAAATATTACGATTCAGACGCCCGTAAAGACGATTACAGTGCATTCTTGAAGGCTACCTATACATTCCTTAGTCATTGGAATGTGTTTATAGACATGCAGTACCGCTTTGTGAAATACAAGACCGATGGCCACAACGACAAGTTTGTAAAAGGTGCAGACGGACTGTATCATGCACAGCTGCTGGATGTAAACGAACATTACAACTTCTTCAATCCAAAGGCTGGTATCAGCTATACTGATGGCGGTCATAAGGTGTATGCTTCTGTGGCACTGGCCAACCGCGAGCCTGAGCGCAACAACTATACCAACAACGGCAACAATCCTTTCCCCAAGAGAGAGCAGGTTACCGACTTTGAGGCAGGTTATATGTACAACGGCGGCGACTGGCATGTAGGTGCCAACTTCTACTATATGGACTATGACAACCAGCTGGTGCAGAACGGTCAGCTCAGTGATATAGGTGAGGCACTTACCGTAAACGTGAAAGATTCTTACCGTATGGGTGTAGAACTTACCGCAGGATGGGCACCTCTGTCATGGTTGAGCTTAGAAGGCAACGCCGCTTTGAGCAAAAACAAGATTAAAGACTTTGACGAATATGTGTCTGGCTATGATGCCGACTGGAACGATGTAGTAAAGCATAACCACTACTCCAACTCTACTTTGGCTTACTCGCCCAGCGCAATTTTGAACGGTTTTGCCGATTTCCACTATCAGGGTTTCAGCGCTACCTGGCACACCAACTTTGTTAGCCGTCAGTATATAGACAACTCTGAGAGCCGCTCTCGTTCACTGCCCAGCTTCTCGCAGACCGATGTAAACTTGGGCTATCTGCTCAACTTCAAGAAAGGCTTTGGCGTAAAGAGCATGAAGTTGGGTGTAGACTTCAGCAATATCTTCAACCGTCATTATGCTCCTTGTGGCTATGATTACGGCTGGTACGAAGGCGACAAGCGTGTAAACTATTTGGCTTATGTGCCCTCAGCCGGATTTACAGTGATGGGACACATTACACTCAAGTTCTGATAAAACTGTTAAGATGGGTGCAGACACATGCCTGCACCCGCTTTTTTGCATCAATACCCCTATTTGTTCTTGTTATTGAATAGCTTATGACTGATTTTCTTTTGACCCATTGGCTCGACATGCTGACCACTGTTCTTGGTCTGTTGTACATCTGGTTAGAGTATAAAGCCAGTATAGCCCTGTGGATTGTGGGCATTATCATGCCCGCTTTAGACGTATATCTCTATTGGTCGTATGGCCTTTATGGCGATGCCGGCATGGCTGTTTATTACACCGTAGCAGCTATTTATGGCTATGCTGTGTGGAAATTCGGTCGCAAGCATAATCAGGGCTCTCATGCAGAGATGCCCATTACCCACTTCAAGAAGCGCTTGATAGTGCCCACAGCCTTGGCGTTTTTGGCGGCATGGGTGCTTACCTATTATATATTGGTTACATATACGCAGAGCACTGTGCCCGTAGCCGACTCGTTTACCAATGCCATGAGCTTTGTAGGCCTGTGGGCTCTTTCGCGCAAGTATATAGAGCAATGGATATTCTGGATAGCGGTAGATGCGGTATGTGCTTACCTCTATGTAAGCAAAGGCATACCCTTCAAGGCAGGCCTGTATGCGCTTTATGTAGTAATAGCAGTGATGGGCTACTTCAAGTGGCAGAAAATGATGCACCGGCAGCAGATTGACAGCCAGCAGTAGTTGCCACATATTTCGTGAACAAATCAAGAAGCATGACTATAATACCTGATTACACTGCCGATTTTCGCCCGGAAGCAGTTATCTTGGCCAATGGTGATTTCCCTACACATGAGGTGCCTTTGGCAGTATTGCACACTGCCGCTTACCTCTGCTGCTGCGATGGAGCCTTTGAAGAGTTGCTCGCACATGGCATAGTGCCTGATGCTGTAGTGGGCGATGGCGATTCTCTGTCGCCACAGCTCAAGCTGCGCTGTCAAGCCATTTACCATCAGATAGACGAGCAAGACTATAACGACTTGACCAAAGCCACCCTTTTCTGCCGCAGCAAGGGCTTTACACAGATAGCCTATTTAGGAGCTACCGGCAAGCGGGAAGACCATGCGTTGGGCAACATCTCGCTGCTTTCCACTTATCATGAGACGTTTGGCTTGCAACCGGTTATGCTCACAGACTATGGCTCCTTTGTAGCGATGCACGGCAATTGCAGTTTGGCAACCTTTCCACATCAACAGGTAAGCATCTTTAATCTGTCGTGCAAGCACCTTGACAGCCAAGGATTGCGTTGGCCGTCTTACCCCTTTAGTGCCTTATGGCAGGGCACACTCAATGAGGCCATTGGTACGACAATAAGTTTTGAGGCGGATGGCAGCATGCTCATTTACCGTACTTACGGTGCTAAAGTAAGTACAAAATAACCGACACGAGTAAGCAAAAGACTTGCAATGCTTCTGTTTACTCGTGTTTCTTTTGTTGCAAGACATTAGCTTTTAGGCAGATGGAAAAATCATTTTGAAAAGTAGAAGTTACAAAACGAAAGTCTTGCATGCTATTTTTCATTCTACCTTAATACAAACTCCTATTTTAGCTTTGCTTTTATTTTGATTTTCAATGCCTGTGCAGTAACTTTGCAATCAAGAATGGCTATACTTCTCAGCTTGATGCAGTAACTTTCTTTTAGGAGCGATGGCAGCACTGACGAAGGTCGTTGCCTATCTTTAGGCAGACAGACGGAAGCCTTACGGAAAGAAATACAGTACGCTTGTTTTGACACTTATATAATACTAACTTTACACAATATGAACATACTATTAGCACTCCTGCCTATTGCCTTGTTGGTTGTTCTTATGACGATATTGAAGCAACCGGGCGATAGAAGCAGCTTGATTACTTTGGTTTTTACGGCATTGATAGCCGTGTTGGGATTTCACATGTCCATACATGATATGGGCTTTACATTCCTTTACGGTGCATTAAAGGCCATATCGCCCATCCTTATCATTATATTAATGGCCATCTTTAGCTATAATACGCTGCTGCACACAGGCAAGATGGAGGTGATAAAAGAGCAATTTTCCAACATCTCGACCGACTGCAGCATACAAGTCTTGCTGCTGACATGGGGCTTTGGCGGACTGCTTGAAGCCATGGCTGGCTTTGGCACGGCAGTAGCTATACCTGCTGCCATACTGATTAGCTTGGGGTACAAGCCTGTGTTTGCCGCTGTAGTATGCCTGATTGCCAACAGTGTGGCCACGGCTTTCGGTGCCGTAGGCACACCGGTGCTGGTATTGGCAGGCGAAACAGGGCTGCCTATCAATATGTTGAGTGCCAATGTAGTAACGCAGTTGGCCCCCTTGATGTTTGTCATTCCGTTTATTATCGTCTATATGGCAGACAGCCGCAGGCAGGCTTTGCTCAAGAATATACTGCTCTCTGCCACGGTAGGTGGTGTGTCGTTGGTGGGTCAATACCTTTCGGCGAAATACATGGGAGCAGAGTCACCGGCCATTATCGGCAGCTTGCTGTCTATTATAGTTATCGTGTCGGCAGCCAGAATACTGAAAGACATGGACGAACTGAGAGACAAGGTATCTGTCAATGATATCAACAAGAAGCCCCACAAGCCTTCTTTCTTGCAGCTGCTCAATGCCTGGAGCGTGTATCTGCTTATCTTGCTGCTGGTAGTTGTTACCAGTCCGTTGTTTCCTGCGGTGCGCAATGCCCTCAACAGTGTATGCGTAACTACCATCCATTTCCCTGTAGAGGGCATCAAGCCCTATACAATCCATTGGCTTACCCATGCAGGGCTGCTGCTCTTCTTGGGCACATTCATTGGCGGATTGCTGCAAGGCGCATCTGCCAAAGGTCTGCTGTGCATCCTTGGCAACACTGCCAAGCAGCTGAAAGCCACCATCATTACCGTTACGTGTCTGGTAGGTTTCTCTTCCATCATGGACTATGCGGGCATGATAACCGTGCTGGCAGGCGGCTTGGCAGCAGCCACAGGACAGCTTTATCCGTTGTTTGCACCCCTTGTAGGCGGTATAGGTACCTTCATAACAGGTAGCGATACCTCGGCTAACATATTGTTTGGAAAGATGCAAGCCACAGTAGCCGGGCATATAGGAGCATCGCCAGACCTGCTGTCGGCAGCCAATACCGTAGGTGCTACGGGCGGAAAGATTATATCGCCACAGAGTATAGCCATAGCCACTTCAGCCTGCAAGTTGCAGGGTAAGGAAGGAAACATATTGAAAGCCTCTGTTCCTTACGCTTTGCTTTATATCGTAGTGGCAGGTCTTATGGCCTATTTCATTGGCCGATAGTCTGCTTGCAAGCAGCATAATACAATAAAGGCAAGAAACGTGAGAAGCACATCTGCTCTTCTGTTTCTTGCCTTTATTGGGTTGATACCTTCCGGTAGGTCAAGTTGTATATACGCTTTGTCTTATGCTTTTGTCACAGCCTGATTAAACTGTTCCGTCAGCCAAGCCTTCTGCTCGGCAATAGTCATGTGGCTGTTGTCCAACTCTATGGCATCGTCAGCTTTGCGTAGCGGCGACACTTCACGGTGAGAATCGATATAGTCGCGTTGCTCCACATTCTTCAGTATATCGTTATAGTCGGCTGGCATGCCCTTTGCTTTCAGCTCATCAAAGCGCCGTTGCGCACGCACTTCAGCCGAAGCGGTAACAAAAATCTTCAGTTCAGCATCAGGAAATACCACTGTCCCAATGTCGCGGCCATCCATCACAATGCCCTTTTCCTTGCCCATGCGCTGCTGCTGGGCTACCAATGCTTCGCGCACAAAAGGCAAAGCCGCTATGGGACTGACATGAGCAGACACCTCCATAGAGCGTATTTCCTTTTCCACTAATTGCCCGTTGAGATAAGTGTCGGGTCTGCCTGTTTCTGCATTGAATTGAAACGAGATATGAATGTCTTCCATATGGGCTTGCAGTTCTGCCGTGTTGATGTTGCCGTTTGCGTCAAACCATCCCTTGCGCAGTGCGTATAAGGTTACAGAACGGTACATGGCTCCCGTGTCAACATAGACATAGCCCACCTCACGAGCCAAGTCTTTAGCCATGGTACTCTTGCCACATGAAGAATAACCGTCAATGGCTATCGTAATTTTTTTCATGCTGTTATGTATTTTTTCTTGTTGTTTTATAGTGTATATCCTACGTTAACCAGCAGCGAGTGGGAGGATACATGGTATTTGCCGTAGCCCACTTGCAGCTTGAACCGTTCCAACTGGATGCCTCCGCCAAATGAAAGTCCTGCCCCATGAGAGGTCATGGTGTCTTCCTCACCAGTCATTTCCATCTCTTTGGAGCGGCGGAAATTGTAGCCGGCAGCCACATATATTTGGTCGGATAATATAATATCGGCGCCCAATACCAAGTGATTGGTAAAGCGATAGTTCCAGTGGTTCAGGTCAACTAAAGTGGCTGATACGCGGAAAGGCAGTGCATCAAAGCGCTTGCTTACACCCGCTTGCAAGTCGAGAGGCATCTTTTCGTATTGTTCATCGTATGCCTTTATCTGCCCGCCAAGGTTTTTTGCCACTACTGATACAGACCATTCGCGGTCAGGGTCATAGTAGTTGAGACCTAAGTCGATGCCAACGCCCATAGAACTGTAGTCTCCTATGTATGAGGCTACAATCTTTGCAGTAATACCTCCTACCAACTTGTCTGCCAACATGTAGCTAAATGCGCCTCCGATAGCAATGTCTTTGGCTGAAAACTCGCCGGTTTGCACATTGTTTTCATCCATCTGCTTCATGGTTCCATAGTTCATGAGTTGCGCCATCACAGCCCATGAAGCCTTTTCTTTTACAATCTGATTGTAGGAAGCACTCAGGTTCAGTGCCCCTTCCATATAGGTCATACAGTTAAAGTTAACTGTTTTGTTGCTTACAGAAGCCAAGAGGGCAGGGTTTTGAAACGTTAATGAAGGGTCATCCTCTATCAACGTAATGTTATCACCGCCCAATGCGGCAGTATGAGCACTGACAGGGAGCCGCAAGAAGTTATATTCTGTTTGGCTCTCCTGAGCCTTTATCACCGCCGAAAAAAGCAGCATAAGAAGCAAAAAAGCAGTTTTTTTCATTTATTTCTGTTATTTTACCACAAAGATACACCTTTTTTCAAATATCTAAGTTAATTTTGTAGCATGAAAATAAGGTGGCTTGTACACTATTCTTTTTAATAACGTAAAAATCAAAAGATTAGTGTATAAGACCCCAAATGATTAATAACACAAGTGATAAAGTGGAGGTAAAGAAATCGTATAAAGCCGACTTGGAGCATCATCGGCTGCCAGCCTTCCTGTTGGGGCTGGTTGTTGTGCTTACACTATTTCTCGTTGCATTGGAGTATACCACGCATCCTGATGACGGCAACTCAGGAGACAGCTTGATGGACGATATGGCACAAGACATAGAAATGATGCCTGCCATGCAGCAAAAAGACATGATTGCCGCTGCTCCCACTGCCGCCGCTAAGGGTGCTACGCCTAAGATAAACAAAGTAGATCACGAAACCATAGAGACAGAAGCTGACAAATTGGGTAACAATCCTGATGCAACAACCAACAGTAATGGCAACAATGTCAACGGCAATGCAGAGGCTGCGGCAGATGATGACAGCAATCAGACAACGGCATTGTCGCCTGTTGCGGTAGACGAAGACGACAATGTGCTCAACTTTAGAGTAGTGCAGAAGTTGCCTGAATTTCCTGGTGGCATGGTAGAATTTATGAAGTGGCTCACCAAAAACCTGCAATATCCGGAACTGGCAAAGCAGCAGAATATCAAAGGCAAAGTGGTAGTGGCTTTCATTATCAATAAAGACGGGTCCATATCCAACTGCAAAGTAACTACTTCCGTTAGTCCGGAGCTTGACAGAGAGGCATTGCGAATCTTGCGTATCATGCCGAAATGGAAGCCCGGTGAGGAGCACGGAAAACCTTGCCGCACTTATTTTGCTATACCTATCAACTTCATGTTGTAGGGCGTTGTGCCTTTTTGAAAGGCTCATATATGTAAACAAACAAAAACCTAAAATACTATGCTTACAGCAAAAGAAATTCTTCAGAAGGTAAATACCTACCTTGACACATTGCCTTACAACCGAAAGCCACAGTCGCTTTATGAGCCAGTAAAGTATGTATTGTCTATGGGGGGCAAGCGCATCAGACCTTGTTTGATGCTGATGGCTTACAACTTGTATAAAGAAGACCCTGAAACCATCCTTTCATCGGCCTGCGCGCTGGAGACTTATCATAACTATACCTTGTTGCATGACGACCTGATGGATAATGCCAATGTAAGGCGTGGGCATCAGACAGTGCACAAAAAGTGGAATGCCAACACTGCGATCTTGTCTGGAGACAGCATGTTGGTGCTGGCATATCAGCGTATGCAGCAGTGTGATGAGCGCAAACTGAAACCTGTACTGGACCTCTTTACGGAAACAGCTCTTGAGATTGGCGAGGGGCAACAGTATGATATGGACTTTGAAACCCGTAGCGATGTTACCGAAGATGAGTATATAGAGATGATTCGTTTGAAGACAAGTGTGCTCTTGGCTTGTGCTTTAAAGATTGGTGCTATATTGGCAGACGCCCCTCAACCTGATGCAGACAACCTTTATAAATTTGGCGAACAGATAGGCTTGGCTTTCCAATTGCAGGACGATTACCTGGATGTGTATGGCGACCCTGCCGTATTTGGCAAAGCGATAGGTGGCGATATCTTGTGCAATAAGAAGACTTATATGCTGATTAATGCCTACAACAGGGCGAATGACGAGCAGAGAGCAACGCTCGAAAAGTGGCTGAACGCTAAGGATTATGAGCCACAAGAAAAGATAAAAGCCGTAACAGCTATCTATAACGAGATAGGCATAGACCGCTTGGCTGAAGAGAAAATAAAGTACTATTTTGACCAAAGTCGCCAGTATTTGGCACAAGTTAAAGTAGACGATGCACGCAAGCAGGTGCTTCATGCTTATGCTGATGCAATGCTGAAGCGTAAATATTGATGGCTGAAAGCTATTAAAGTATTATTTCTGATTGTTGTTTCTTCTTTCTGGTTCTTCTGTATAGAAGAGAAAGAAGAAACAGCATAAACTTACTGTTTAGGTTTTATAAAAACAAGAATACATCATATTATATGCCATATAGAAGGCTTCCCAAAACAGATGCGGGGCGATTGAAAGCACTGAAAACAGTGATAGACAACAACGATTTGTATACGGTAAAGAATCGTGTTGTCAATTGGAAGACGCTCAATGATGCTCGTACAGCCTATGAAAAGTTGCTTACTGCCACCGAACAGTACAGGATTTCGTTGGCTGCTCAGTTGCGTACATCGGGCAAAATGGGCAAGTTGCAGCATAATGCCACCATGTATGTCAGTCATTTCGTGCAAGTATTGTTCATGTCTGTGGAGCGGGGGGAGATTAAAAGAAGTTGTCTACCTCTTTATGGACTCTCTGAAAGTGCTACTGCTATGCCCAATATCAAGGTAATCAACGGGTTACTTGCTGTGGGAGAACGCATCATTGAGGGCGAAAAGAAGCGCATCAATCAAGGCGGACGCCCTATTTATAACCCTTCGATAGGCATGGTAAGCACGCATCTCGACATCTTCAGGGATTACTATGAGCAGCAGAGCAAGTTGCAAGAGCGTACTTCTCGCGCACAAGAGTATATTAAAAACATGCGTGAAGGCATAGATGTTACCTTGCTGGACCTGTGGAATCAGATAGAAGATCACTTCAAGAATGAACCGCCGGAGGTAAGGTTTGCCGAATGTAGAAAGTTGGGAATAGTCTATTACTACCGCAGAAAGGAACCGCATTTGTATTAGACTGTTTTCTGCATAAAACAGTTAGGGAGCGTTGAAAAGCACTATTCTCATAGGCAGTAGCTTGTTGTTGAGGCTGTGCTTATAGGCAAATGGGCTTTCAAAAGCCTTTGTTGGCAACTGTCATTAACTAAGTGTTAGTTTCTTATCTCTTTACAACAATGAATTTTATAGATACACATACCCATTTGGACGGGCCTGAATTTGACGCAGACCGTGATGAAACAATAGCGCGGGCTAAGGCCGCTGGAGTGAGCAAAGTGTTTATTCCGGCTATTGATTTGAAGTCGATAGATACCGTGTTGGCTACTTGCCGACGTTATAAAGGCTATGCTTATCCCATGATAGGCCTGCATCCGGAAGAGGTGAAAGCCGACTGGCAGGAAGTACTCGACCAAATGAAGTCCTTGTTGGATGCTGCTCATCATCCTTTTATCGCCATAGGCGAGATTGGTCTCGACTTTTATTGGAGCCGAGAGTTTGAGCAACAGCAGTTGTTAGCCTTTGAAGAGCAGGTAAAGTGGGCTGTGGAATACCAGTTGCCACTGATGATACACTGTAGGAAAGGCCAGCAGGAGATGGTAAAGATTTTGCGAAAATACGAGCAACAGCTGCCTGGCGGCGTGTTCCATTGCTTTACAGGTAATGAGAAAGAGGCTGCGGAGCTGCTTTCGTTTCAGCGTTTTGTGCTGGGTATAGGCGGTGTCTTGACGTTTAAGAAGTCGCACTTGCCCGAAGTATTGCCGCAGATACCCTTGGATAGAGTGGTGCTGGAGACCGACTCTCCCTATATGGCACCCGTGCCGATGAGGGGCAAACGCAACGAGAGTGCTTATGTGGCATACGTGCTGAAGCGCATGGCTGAATGTTATCATCTGCCTGAAGAGGCGGTGGCAAAGGCTACCAATGAGAATGTGGAGCGTGTGTTTCATTTGCAATAGACGGTCAACAACTCAGCTTATTGCCATCAGCGTAAAACGAACAGACAGGTAAAGCAGTGTCAATACGCCGGAAAACCATTATTATTAATAAACGATTGGAATATGAAAAATATCAATACAAGACGCAGCATAAGAAAATATGCCGAGAAAGAGGTTTCAAATCAGTTGCTCAATCAGTTGCTTTCTGAGGCAGCCCGCACCCAGACAATGGGCAACATGCAGCTGTACAGCGTTGTTGTAACGCGTTCTGAAGAGGGCAAGAAGAAGCTTGCGCCTGCCCATTTTAATCAGCCTATGGTAACAGAAGCGCCTGTGGTGCTGACTGTTTGTGCCGATTTCAACCGTGCCACCACATGGTGTGAGCAGCGTAAGGCGCAGCCTGGCTACAACAACTTCTTGTCTTTTATCAATGCTGCCACTGATGCGCTGCTGTACACACAGACTTTTTGCAACTTGGCAGAGGAGGAAGGCCTTGGCCTTTGCTTCTTGGGTACAACCGTGTATATGCCTCAAATGATTATTAATGCCCTGCAATTGCCACGCCTGGTGATGCCTGTGGCCACTATAACATTAGGCTGGCCCGCTGAGGAACCTGCGCTGTCTGACAGATTGGAGCGTGAGGCTTTTGTGCATCAGGAGCGTTACCATGATTATACAGCAGCCGATATAGACCGCTATTATGCTGCAAAGGAAGCATTGGAAGAGAACAAGGAGTTTGTAAAAATCAACAATAAAGAGACCTTGGCGCAGATTTTTACCGATATAAGATATACTAAAAAAGACAATGAGGCCATGTCTGAAGGTTTGCTGAAGGCGCTGCAGCATCAAGGCTTTTTAGAATAAGAAGGTTTTCCTTTGTGAAATTTACGCTTCCAAAGCAGAGCTGCAATAGCATAGAAGATATACTACAATGGAGCTGTTTCAGCCAATGGCGAGGCGACAGCAGCAAAGGTGGACAACCTTAAAGGCATTAGAGCCGATGGCACACGCCATCGGCTCTAATGGTATTTGCGTCATTATATTCTGCTGTCATACTGCTGGAGCAAGCTTTTCCTTGGCTGTGCATGCAGGATTCGGCCAGTTATAAGGATGTGCTGCCAACGATATCAAGTATTTATCTTTAGCAGTTTTACATCTTGTTGGCAACATACAGCAAGTCTTTATTTGCCTTCTTTCTCAAGCAGCTCTTCCAAAAACTCTGATGCATCAGCCACACAGAGCGGACATTCGCGAAGCACTTTGCCTGTGCCAACGCCCTTTAGCAGCTTGCATTGGGTGGCACCGTTGCGCTGTTGAAACTTTTCCATTATATGCTTCATGCCCTTTATTGCCCTTGCCTTGTCTTTTGCAACAAGGCCATATACGATACCTGCTCCTACGATAGCTCCGCAAGTGCCCTCCATATTGCCCATGCCGGCAGCAAAGCAGTTGCCTGCTTGCTTGATGGTATCTTCGTCAAGACCGGTAAAGTCATAGTAAGTGCAGCACACAGCTTGCGTGCAGTTGTGCGATCCGCAAGCTTTCTTGGCTGCGGCCATTTCTTTTCTACTTTCCATAAAATTCATTTTTCTGTTTTTGTTGCTTACTGCAAAAGTACTGTTTCCTTCATAGATGCACAAATATTCAGGCTATCATTTATCATGATATTGCTGAACAGGCAATTGCCCACAGCGTGGGCAATCGATGCCCAAGGGCTGGGCAATGAGTGCCCACGCTGTGGGGCATGCCCGATTGCAGTGCAATGGTACAGAGCTGTCTATACAATTTGGGGCCTTGTGCTATTGCGCTTGCTGCCCATAGGCAGGAAAGAGTTAGTCGCTAAGTAGGCAAGATGCAATGCATACAGGCAAACTATAGCTTGTTGAAAGCTCAGACAAAATCGCTGTTTTTCTATTTTCTTTAGACAAAAAGGAAAAATTTTTAAATAGCTTTGATAACTACAATTTAATGTTTACCTTTGTAATGGTAAATATTTTCCTTTTGCGCGTGCAAGGAAATGCGGTTTTCGTTATTTATAATCATACGAAGAAAGAAGGAAAATACAATATACAGACTTTAAAAAGACAAGGAATATGAAGAAAAGTGCTATTCTTTTGATTGCCTTTTTGCTGGTGTTGCCGGTAGCCCTTTGGGCAGACAGCTACACACAGTTGTGGAAAAAGGTGGATAATGCGGCGAAAAAAGACTTGCCGCGCACGGAGTTGACCCTATTGCAACAGATTGCAGACAAAGCTACTGCTGAAAAAACTTATGGACAACTGCTGAAAGCTGAGACGCAAAAGATACAGGTTCTTTCAGACCTATCCATAGATTCCTTGGCTCCAAACATTCAGCAGATGGAGAAGAAAGCGCAGCTGTTGGCATCGACAGACCCTGCATTGGAGGCGGTCTATAATGCCGTGCTGTACAAATACTATGCAGGTGTGCGCAAGCTTTCGCGCCAATATCCCGACAAGGCCAAGCTCTTTGCCCGGCGCGCCATGGTCCGTCCTGAGCTGTTGGCGGCTCAGCGTGCGCTGGATTATGAACCGTTTGTAGAGCCAGGACGCGACAGTCAGATATTTGACAACGACTTGTTGAGCCTGATAGGCTATACTGTCGGCGACTATCATACGTTGCATGCTTATTACGAAAAGGCGGGCAATCGGGCGGCTGCACTGCTTACAGCCCTTGAGATAGAGCGGAGTGCAGCCGACAAGAACGGCGAAAACCGTGCTACACTGCTAAAGAAGTCGCATTATGCAGCTGTGCTTGACTCGCTTGTCAGCTTATACCATGACGTGCCGGCTTGTGCCGAGGTGGCCATAGAACGCTACAACCTGATGAGCGGTTGCACTGACGTAACAGCTGAAAACAAGGTGAACTATATCAACTGGGCGCTCAACCGCTGGGGCGAATGGAAGCCTATGGTAGCGCTGCGCAACGCTTTGAAAGAACTGACCAACCCCGATTTGACTGTCCATTTGCAGTCGACGGTCATGACACCAGACGCCAGCCAGATGCTCAAATTCACGGTGCGCAACATTAATCAGCTCACTCTCACGGTAACAAAACTGAATGTGAAGGGAGATACAGAATATCAGGCAATAAATGAAAAAGACCTGAAGCAGCTGAAACGCCAGATGGCATCTGCGGCTACTGCTACCTTTACACGGAGCTATACCGGGCTGCCCGATTTCAAGGTTACTGCAGACTCTGTTCAGATAAGCCATCTTCAGCCAGGCGTCTACCTGATGGAGGCTACGCCCGACGACAGCAAAGTGGATCCGGTAGCAGGCATCATTTATGTTACTGACCTGATGGTCATCTGCCAAGGCATGCCGCAAGACAAGGCACGCGTGGTGGTAGTAGATGCCACCACGGGTCAGCCCGTGCCCGGAGCAAAGGTATCTGTACAGTATGATAAGGATGATGTACAGAGCCTGACCTGCGATGAAAAGGGCGAAGCCTCTGTGTTTTGCAGGAAAAACAGATGGTGTTCAATGCGTGCCACCACTGCCGATGACAGCTATATGCCATACGTAAGCATTGCATCAGCTTTCCGCTATTACAACAATAACAATGAAACCAAAAAGATAAACATCTATACCGACCGCTCGGTTTACCGTCCTGGACAGACCGTACACGCTGCTGCCACTCTGTATCAGCAGCAGAAAGACAGCATTACCACGCTGCAAGGGCAGCGCATAACCCTGCTGCTGCGCGATGCCAACTATAAAGAGGTGGAGCGCAAACAGCTCTATACAGATGCTTACGGCACGGTGTCTGCCGACTTCCAGTTGCCGTTGTCGTGTCTTACCGGCAACTTTACACTCTCCGCTACCGAGCCTGTCGGCGGGGTAAGCAGCCGCTTCAGAGTGGAAGAATACAAGCGACCCACCTTTGAAGTTATACTGCCGGAGGTGAACCAGCGCTACCAGGCTGGCGATACCTTGGTGATAACGGGCACTGCCAAGACCTATGCGGGTGTGCCGGTGCAGAATGCTGCGGTAACATATACCGTTCGCCGCAACCCTGCCTGGTGGTGGACATGGCGCAGTTTTGCAGATGTTGACGATGATGACAGCTACTTCTATGAGGGCAAAGCCACTACTGCTGCCGACGGAACGTTTAAGATGGAGCTGCCGCTTACGCTGCCGGAGAACATGAAACGCCAAGGCAATGGGCTGAGAAAGTTTTATAACTTTACGGCAGAAGTGGCTGTATCAGACATCAACGGAGAGACCCGGTCGGCAGAACTTACCGTTCCTTTGGGCACCAAACCTACTGCCTTCAGCTGCACACTGCCGCAACTCAACCTGCGCGACAGCTTGAACAGCATCAAGTTCATCTATAAAAACGGGGCAGGAAAAGACATAGCAGCTCAAGTAACCTATACTATCGACAACCAGCCAGACCGCTATACGGCAGCCACTAACCAGGATGTACCCGTGGAGTGGGGCATTGCAGCATGGCTGAAGTCGGGCAAACACAAGCTTACAGCCGTGTGTGAGGGCGATACCTTGCAGCAAGACTTTATCGTGTTCAGCATGGCAGACAAGACGCCTTGCATAGAAACACATGACTGGTTCTATCTGTCAGACAATACGTTCCATGCCGATGGCTCTCCTGTTTACCTCCAGTTGGGTACCACCGACCAAGATACCCATGTGTATTATACAGCCATAGCAGGAAACAAAGTGATAGAAAGCGGCACGGCTACACTGTCAAACCACCTTTTTACACGTGAGATAAAATACAGCGAGACATTCGGAGATGCCCTGTCGCTCAACTTTGCATGGGTAAGAGACGGTCAGCTGTACACCCACTCTTGCGCCATAAAGAAGCCGTTTCCCGACAAAAAGCTGAACCTTACTTGGACCACTTTCCGCAACAAGCTCACTCCAGGGCAGAAAGAAGAGTGGACTCTTCGGGTTACCACACCAGCCGGCAAGCCTGCCAATGCACAGCTGATGGCCACACTCTACGATGCATCGCTTGACCAGATTGCGGGCTTTGAATGGCCGTTGTGGTTAAACCTGTGGCGCAATGTCCCTACTACTTATTGGGATGGACATAATTATGCTACTTTCTATGACCATAGTAGCCAGCGCATTAATTGGTTTACTGAGGCCTCGCTGAAGTTCAACACCTTCAATCTAATGCCGGAAACGGTAGGCTATGGCGCACTGCTCTCCCGAAATGGAGGAAAGCTTTTCTATGCAACAGATGCCGCATTGGCAACCGGCAAGCCTATGATGAAGGGCATGGAGCTGAGCAAGATGAATGGAGCTGCCAGTGAAAAGGTACTTGTGGGCAGTGTTTCTGATGGTGAACTTGCAGAAAATGAAGAAACCGTTGACAAGTCGCAAGCAGATAAAGGCAATGCCAAGCAGCAGTCAGTACAGCTGCGTGAGAACCTGAATGAAACGGCTTTCTTCTATCCTACCTTGCTGACCGACAGCAAAGGCAATATAAACATGAAGTTTACACTGCCCGAAAGTATTACCACTTGGCGCTTTATGGGCTTGGCACACACACAAGACATGAGCCACGGAAAGATAGAAGCCACAGCCATTGCCAGCAAAACGGTGATGGTACAGCCCAACATGCCGCGCTTTGTGCGTGCCGGCGACCATGCTTCTATTGCCGTAAGAATATCCAACACTTCTGAAAAGGCAGTGAAAGGTGCAGCTGTGTTGACGCTCATTGACCCCGAAACAGAGAAGACAGTGGCTCAACAGAAGTTGCCTTTTGCCGCTGATGCCAGTGCCACAGCTACCGTTACGTTTACCTGTCAGCCTGATGCCAGCCACTCATTGCTTGTATGCAAGGTGGTAGCTGAGGGCAAAGGGTTCAGCGATGGCGAGCAACATTATCTGCCGGTGCTGCCTGATCAGGAATTGGTGGTCAACACTCAGCCTGTAACACTGCATGAAAAGGGCAGTCAGACCATTCAGCTTGATTCGCTGTTTGCCGCTAAAGGCGACCGCAAACGGCTTACCATAGAGTACACCGACAATCCTGCTTGGCTCTTGGTGCAGGCTTTGCCTTATATGGGAACAGCCAATGACGACAACATTGTCAGCCTGTCGACAGCCTATTATGCCAACTCTCTCAGTGCCTGGATACTCAAGCAGATGCCTAATGCCAAGACAGTGTTTGAACAGTGGCGCCGTGAGGGGCAGACAGAAACAGGCAGTTTGGTCAGTGCGTTGAGCAAAAACCAGGAACTGAAGAATCTTGTGCTGGAAGAGACTCCATGGTTGGCAGACGCCAATACCGAGGCTGCCCAGAAGCAAGCGCTGGCCAATTATTTTGACAATGCTGCGCTGCAAAACTCTTTGACCAGCCTTGTCAGCCGCATGCAGCGCTTGCAGAACAACGATGGTTCATGGAGCTGGTGGAAAGGTATGAAGGGCTCGCCCCGTCTTACCTCTGAAGTGGCTGTGCAGTTGGCACGTCTGGACCATTTGACAGGACAGCAGTCTGCCACGCTCAACATGAAAAACAAGGCCGTCAGCTACCTCGGTGGGAAAGCCAATGAGGAGGTAAAGGAGATAAAGAAGCATATGGCAGAGAAGCAACCCTATACAATCAACGACCATTATGCGTTGCAGTATCTCTATATTCGCACTCTGAACGGCGACAAGTTGTCTGCCGCTGATGAGGCTACTGCCAAGTTCTTGCTTGACTACTTGAAGAAAAACGACCGCCAAAACAGTCTGTTTGCCAAGGCGCTGATGGCGGTAGTATTGGCCAAGAGAGGCGATATGACCTTGGCAAAGCAGTATGTACAGAGCTTGGAAGAGTACACAGTGGCCACCAAAGAGCAAGGTCGCTACTACGACACGCACCGTGCCGGCTACTCTTGGACAGACTATCGCATTCCTACTCAGGCTGCTGCCATGGAGGCGATGCAGCTGATTGGTGCAAAGGAATATGCACAGCAGATTACCGAGATGAAGCGTTGGCTGTTGCAGCAGAAGCGCACACAGGGCTGGAATACGCCTGTCAACAGTGTCAATGCAGTGTATGCTTTCTTCAACGGCAATGATCAGATGTTGTCGACCCAGCCAATGGCCACGATGACTCTTGACGGAAAAGCTCTGGAATTGCCGCAGGCTACTGCGGGATTGGGCTATGTCAAGACCACTGCACAGCCCGAAAAGGCGCATCAGTTGGTTATTGACAAGCAGTCTGAAGGCACCTCCTGGGGTGCTGTCTATGCGCAATCACTGGTCAAGACGGCAGATATAGCGGCTTCAGAGGCCGGCTTGTCGGTAAAGCGTGAGGTGCTTGCTGCCGACGGAAAGGCTGCTACCGCCTTGAAAGTGGGCGACAAGGTGAAGGTAAGAATAACGGTTCGTGCAGACCGCGACTATGATTTCGTGCAGATAAACGACAAGCGTGCCGCATGTATGGAGCCGGTATCGCAGCTCAGTGGCTATCGGATGGGCTATTATTGTACACCAAAAGACAATGCCACTTGCTACTACTTTGACATGCTTTCAAAAGGTGAGCACGTGATAGAGACCGAGTATTATGTAGACCGTGCCGGCAGTTACGACACTGGCAGCTGCACTGTGCAGTGCGCTTATGCCCCGGAATATGCGGCAAGAGCAGCCTCACAGACGCTCGATGTAAAATAAAAAGCTTATGAATAAACACTTTATACTGACCGCTGTGCTTGCCGCTGCTGCTTTGGGAGCGCAGGCGCAGCGCATCACCGCTAAGCACAAGGTGATTGATTGCGGTAATGTGGGCTATGAACAGCCCGTTACTGCCAAATTTGAATTGCGCAACAAAGGCAACGACTTGCTGATTAGTCAAGTGAGAACAAGCTGTGGTTGCACCGTGGTAGACTATCCCAAGACGATTATTACCCGTGGAAATGACTTTACGGTAAACGTTACTTTTGATGCCCGGCAGTTAGGACATTTCGAGAAAGAAGTGGCTATTTACAGCAATGCTTCCAACAGTCCGGTGTATCTGAAGATGCGGGGCGTGGTGGTAGAACAGGTAGAAGACTTTAAAGGAAAGTATCCCTATACGTTGGGCAACGTGCAGACAGACTGCAATGACATAGAGTTTGATGATGTGAATGTGGGCGACCGCCCTGTAAAGGTGGTGCACATGCTGAACAGCAGCAGCCAAAGCGTCAGTCCGGTTGTGATGCACTTGCCCTCCTATCTGTCGGCAACGGTGTCTCCTACCACGATTGCACCAGGCAGAAGTGGCGTGGTTACTATCAGTCTTAACTCGATGAAGCTGCACGATTACGGTCTTACCCAGTCGTCTGTTTACTTGGGTATGTATCATGGAGATAAGGTGAGCGACGACAAAGAGATATCTGTTTCTGCCGTATTGCTGCCCGACTTCAAGAATTTGTCAGAGACACAACGTCAGAATTCTCCACAACTGAAGCTCTCTGCAAATAGTCTTGAGTTGGGAAGTTTTGGCGACAAGGAAGAGAAGAGCGGCACGATTGTCATAACAAACCAAGGCAAGAGCAAGCTTGACATCAGTTCTTTGCAGATGTTTACCTCTGCTCTGAAGGTGCGTTTGAACAAGAGCAAGCTGGATCCCGGCGAGAGTGCAAAGCTCAAGATTACCGCTTACAAGCGCCACTTGAAGACCGCCAGAAGCAAACCTCGTGTGCTCATGATTACCAACGACCCTGAACATGCAAAGGTAGTGATACATGTTAACGTGAAACAATAAGCTATGGAACATCCGGAGAACAACGAAGCATACAAAGGCCTGACCGTTAATTCAGGCGTAGAACAGCCGTCTATCATCAACCCTTACCTAAAGCGAGGGCGCTATAAGCGCAGAGAGCTGTCTGTGGCTGATATGGTAGAGGGCATAGTGAAAGGCAATGTTACGGTGCTGAGTCAGGCTGTAACGCTGGTAGAGAGTGTTAACCCTGACCATAAAGCCAAGGCTCAGGAAGTGATAGAGAAATGCTTGCCTTACAGTGGCAAGTCGGTAAGAATAGGCATCAGCGGTGTGCCGGGAGCAGGAAAGAGCACCTCTATAGACGAGTTTGGTGTGCATGTGCTTGACCGTTGGGGCGGCAAGTTGGCTGTGTTGGCCATCGACCCCAGTTCAGAACGTTCAAAGGGCAGCATACTTGGCGACAAGACGCGTATGGAGAAGCTTGCTGTCAGACCCGAAACATTTATCCGCCCAAGCCCGTCAGCAGGCTCATTGGGTGGCGTGGCCCGCAAGACACGCGAGACCATCATACTGTGTGAGGCGGCTGGTTACGACAAGATATTTGTAGAAACCGTGGGTGTGGGTCAGAGCGAGACGGCTTGCCACTCTATGGTAGACTTCTTCTTGCTGATACAGTTGGCAGGTACGGGCGATGAGTTGCAAGGCATCAAGCGCGGCATTATGGAGATTGCCGATGGCATCGTTATCAACAAGTGTGATGGCGAGAATGTAGACAAGTGCCATTTGGCGGCTACCAGTTTTAGAAATGCGCTCCACTTCTTTCCCCCGTCAGACAGTGGCTGGCAGCCGAAAGTGCTTTGTTACAGTGGCTTTTACGGCACAGGCATCAAGGAGATATGGGATATGGTAGAGGAGTATATGGGCTTTGTGAAAGACAATGGCTATTTTGACTATCGCCGCAACGAGCAAAGCAAGTACTGGATGTATGAGACTATCAACGAGAAACTGCGCTCCAGCTTTTACAACAATGCAGAGATAGAGCATTGTTTGGCAGGTGCCGAGCGTGCTGTCTTGGCGGGCGAGAAGACCAGCTTCATGGCGGCTAAAGACTTGTTGAACATATATTTTAAAGAAAAAGATGGTGCAGGTAGAGATAGATAGCGGCAGTGGCTTCTGCTTTGGCGTAACAACTGCCATCAGCAAGGCTGAAGAAGAGTTGACCACAGGCAAGACCTTGTATTGCTTGGGCGATATTGTGCATAACGGCATGGAGTGTGAGCGGCTGCGCAAAATGGGGCTTATAACCATCAATCATGAAGACATGATGCGTCTGCATGGCGTGAAGGTGCTGCTGAGAGCCCATGGCGAACCCCCTGAAACCTATGAGTTGGCGAAACGCAACCATATAGAAATCATAGACGCTACCTGTCCTGTGGTGTTGCAATTGCAGAAGCGCATCAAGCGGCAATACGACAATCAGCCCGATGCACAGATAGTAATCTTTGGCAAACCGGGCCATGCCGAAGTGTTGGGACTGGTGGGGCAGACCCATAGCAAGGCTATTGTGGTGGCGCATTTTGAGGATGTGAAGCAGCTTGACTTTCAGCGAGACATCTATCTGTACTCTCAAACCACCAAGTCGCTCGACGAGTTTCACCGTATTATTGACTACATACAGCAGCATATATCGCCAAATGCCACCTTCAAGAGCTTTGACACGATATGCCGGCAGGTGGCCAACCGTATGCCCAACATCAGTGCTTTTGCCCGCAAGCACGACTTGATATTGTTTGTGTGCGGCAGGAAGAGCAGCAACGGCAAGGTGCTTTTCAATGAATGCAAGAGCGTAAACCCCAACAGCTATCTGATAGAGGGACCTGAAGAAATAGACCCGCAGTGGATGAACAATGTATCGACCATAGGCATTTGCGGTGCTACCAGCACCCCTAAATGGCTGATGGAGAAATGCCGCGAGGCCATATTGAACCAATCTTAGGCAGACAAGCATCCTGCGTATTATATTGTATTCTGTTGCAAGAGCAGTGCAATCGGTTTGCGGTTGCACTGCTCTTGCTCTTTGATAGCTATGCTTTCGTCTGCCGGTTGCTATGTTCTTGCAAGCCGATTGCATTGTTGTTACAAAGCGAAAATATAGTTTTGTAAAAGCAGTGCTGTTCCTTTTCTTGTGTTTTAGCGCCGCTGTACACAGTGTCGCAGGCAGACGGTGCAAGTCTGATTTGTAAGGCAATAATTTTGAGTACCTGTATTTTTTTATTACCTTTGTCGGCGTTTTGCAAAGAGCAAGACGCTTTTTTTATTATTAAAATCTATTATGTACAAGACAAATTCTTACAAGCGCGAGTGCTTTAAGTTTAAGCATTTCACCCGTAAGGGCTATGCACTCTTTGCTTGCTTGGGACGCGAAGTGCTGATAGGAACACTCAGTGTGGCTACTCTTGCCTATGCCAAGGCAGACGGTATGAGCACACATGTAGAGCTGGCCGACTCAGTAGCCCAGGCTAAAGACAAAGCTGTGATGCTCGATGAGGTGGATGTTACGGGCACGCGTGCACCGCTGACAGCTGGTCATGCGGCAAGAATGGTAACTGTACTGGGTCGCGATGCCATTGCCGCCGCGCCAGTGCAAAGTGTGAATGACCTGTTAAAGTATGTTTCAGGCGTAGATGTGAGACAGCGAGGTCCTATCGGAGCGCAGACTGATGTGAGCGTAAGAGGCGGCACATCAGACCAAATCACGGTATTGCTGAATGGCATCAACATCTGCGATCCGCAGACGGGGCACAATGCTTTTGACCTTCCTGTAGACCTTGGCGACATTGAGCGCATAGAGGTACTTGAGGGTCCGGCAGGCAGGGTATATGGCACTTCTTCATTAGTGGGTGCTATCAACATTGTTACACGCACCCCCACAAAATTCGTTGCCGCAGTAAATGCAGAGGGAGGCTCCTTTGGTTATGCCAAGGCAGGAGCCACAGTAGGCATGACAAACAGCCAGTTTGCCCATCAGTTAAGCGGCAGCTATCAGCGCAGCGATGGCTATCAGCGCAGCAAGGCAGGCCATTTGAATGCCGATTATGAAGGTGGAAAGGCATTCTATCAAGGCAGCTACAACAGCAGTAGCGTCAGTCTGAAATGGCATGCTGGCATGAGTACCAAGGGCTGGGGCTCCAACACATTCTACGGTTTGTCGTCTGACGAACAGTACGAACACACCACCAAATATTATACAGCCTTTCAGGCAGAGACCAAAGGAAGCCGGTTCCACTTCCGTCCGTCTATCTATTGGAACCGTTTTCAAGACCGTTTTGAATATTTCAGAGGCCATACAGAGAAGTCGAAGTTCAACTATAACCGTACCGATGTGTTTGGCTTGAACCTCAACAGCTGGTTTGACTGGGCTTTGGGCCGTACCGCTTTCGGTGCAGAGTTTCGCAATGAAGACCTCGTCAGCGGCAACCTTGGCGAAGCACTCAACAAGCCTATACACATATCAGGCACCGACCGCGACTATGACAAGGGGCTGAACCGCAGCAACCTGAGCTTCCATCTGGAGCATAATGTGGTGCTGAGCCGCTTTACTTTGTCGGCAGGCTTCATAGCTGTAAAGAACACTTGGAACGAGATGCCGTTCAAACTCTATCCCGGTGTGGATGCCAGTTATCGCTTGACCGATAACTGGAAGGTGTATGCTTCTTATAACATGTCGCTGCGTATGCCGTCTTTTACAGAACTTTATTATAAAAAAGACGGGCATGCTGCCGACAAATATCTGAAGCCGGAAGAGATGAATGCGCTGGAAGCCGGTATCAAGTATGTGGCAGAAGGCGTAGACGGTTCATTGGCAGTCTATCATCATCACGGAAAAAACATGATAGACTGGATAATGGACTCATCGTTAGGAAAGGATGCCGTGTGGACATCGGTCAACCATACCAAGCTCAACTCGACAGGCGTAGAGGCTTCACTCAATCTGCATCTCAACACGCTGCTGCCCACGCAACACTTCTTGCAGAAACTGAATGTGGCTTATAGCTATATCAATCAAGACAAAGACTTGGAACCCAACCTGCAGTCGCTCTATGCATTAGAGTATCTGCGCCACAAGGTTGTGGCAGGATTGGGCATACAGTTGCTGCCAAGCTTGCTGCTGGATGTCAACTATCGCTATCAGTACCGCATGGGAACATTTACCGATGCTCAGGGCCATACTTATTCTTACCGCCCCTATTCGTTGGTAGATGCACGCCTTGCATGGTCTAAGCCCGCTTATACACTGTATGTTGAGGCCAACAACCTGTTTGACAAAGACTACCGCGACTATGGCTTCGTAAAGCAACCGGGCTTCTGGCTGATAGCCGGTGTTAAGGTAAAAATAGGCTAAATGACAGTGAATGACACATGACCAAGCTGGCTTGTTCATGCCACTTGGCAGTAACCGCAAAGCCCCGACTGTCTGACAGTCGGGGCTTTACTGCATATATGAATTAATCATAAAGGGGTATATTTACACTAAATATTATTGACAATGGCATTATTTCATGATAAGTGTACATTATTTGTCTTGTAATATATTATCTTTGCTCTCAGCTATCAATGCTTATACTAACTTAACAACAATACAATGATATTTATGAAAAAAGTAATTTGCAGACACACTGTTGCGGCTGCCGTGTGCTTAATGGTAGGATTGCCTATGGCACATGCAGAGAAGAACACAGTGGTATCGCCGGACGGCAAGCTGAAAGTAACCACAGAAGATGTTGACGGTAAGCTCTACTATTCGGTAGACTACAATGGAATAAACATGATGCAGCCCTCCAGATTGGGTGTGGAGAGCAACATAGGCGACTTTACGCAGGGACTGAAGTACAAGTCGGTTGATACCAAAGTGATAGACAAGACCTATACAATGCGTTCAACCAAAGCATCTAATGTAACGTATAAGGCCAACCAAATGACAGTGAACTATCTTAACGGCAAGAATGTGCCTGTGTCGGTTACGTTTAGCGTTTCCAACCATGATGTGGCTTTCTGCTACTCGTTTGTGCAGACAGGCGATTTCAAACACATTATTGTCAACAAAGAGATTACGGCTTTTAACCTGCCCAAGCAGACCACCACTTTCCTTTCGCCACAGTCAGACCCCATGATAGGCTGGAAGCGCACCAAACCAAGTTACGAAGAAGAATACACTACAGATGCCCCACTGACAGCCAAGTCGAAATATGGCAGAGGCTATACATTCCCCTGCTTGTTCCGTGTGGGCAACGATGGATGGGTGCAAGTGAGCGAGACAGGCACGCATGGCAACTACCCAGGATGCCGTGTGGCAGACTATGACCCGGCAAAAGGCTATGAAATAGCTTTTCCTATGCAAGGCGAAAGTGATGGGCTTGGTTCTACATCTGGTGCCTTTGCACTGCCTGGCAGCACACCTTGGCGCACCATAACCGTAGGTACTACCCTTAAACCTATTGTAGAAACCACCATAGCTTATGACGTGGTAGACCCTTGCTATGAGGCTTCGCAGCAGTATCAGCCGGGCAAATATACCTGGAGCTGGCTGATATGGCAAGATAACTCGATCAACTACAATGACCAAAAACAGTTTGTAGACCTGACTGCCGCTATGGGTTATGAATATGTGTTGATAGATAATTGGTGGGATACGCAGATAGGTAGAGCCGGCATAGAGAAGCTGAGCCGCTACGCCCAGAGCAAAGGAGTAAGCCTGATGCTGTGGTACAACAGTAATGGTGTGGCCAATGATGCGCCACAAGGACCGCGCAACTGCATGAATACTGCCGTAGCACGCAAGAAAGAAATGGCTTGGATGAAGAGCATTGGCGTGAAAGGCATTAAGGTTGACTTCTTTGGCAGCGACAAGCAGCACACCATGCAGCTGTATGAAGACATCTTGAGCGATGCCAACGATTATGGCATCCAGGTAATCTTCCATGGTTGCACACTGCCAAGAGGCTGGGAAAGGATGTATCCAAACTTTGTTTCAAGCGAGGCAGTGCTGGCATCTGAAAATGTGTTCTTTCAGGAGCACCACGCCAAGCGCGAAGGTTTTGAACTCACCATGCACCCCTTCTGCCGCAATACTGTGGCATCTATGGACTGGGGTGGTACCATCATGAACCGCTATATGTCGCGAGATAACAAGAGCCGTCACCGTCGCTACACATCAGATGTATTTGAAATGGCATCGGCTGTCGTCAATCAAGCCAGCATACAGTGTATAGCCATCTATCCGAACAATCTGAATGAGCTGCCACAACACGAGATTGAATTTTTGAAAGAGGTGCCTACAACATGGGATGAGACCCGATTTGTTGATGGATATCCCGGCAAATACGTTGTATTGGCACGCCGACACGGCACTCAGTGGTATGTAGTGGGATTGAATGGTACAGACAAACCCCTGTCATTGACCCTCAACTTGCCTATGACAGCTGGCAGCACCAAGACATATTATTATGATACGCCTAATAAAAAGAGCTTCTGGCCCGACTCTAAAGTAAAGCAGATAAAGGTAGGAAACAATGGCAAAGTAAAGGTAACAATGCTGTCCAACGGCGGATTTATCCTGAAATAGCAGTAAGTACACGGAAGCGCGAAGAAAAAACTGATAAGTCTATGGGGCGTGTCGAGGAATAATCCTGACACGCCTTGTTTGTTTTTAAGCCGAATCTTTGTAGGTTACACAATATGAATTCTACTCTTTCTCTTTATTGTATTACAAATAATAAAAATAAAATGTATGATACTAATATTTGTTTAGTATGATATTTATATTATTGATTTTATTACATTATGATTTGTTTTCTTTGTTTTTATAGATAAATTGTTGTATCTTTGCAAAGCGAGCATAAATGGCAAAACTTTCAAAAAGACAAAAACAAATAGAGAACAACAAACAAAGGATTTGAATTATGAAGAGATTTTACTTACAGCAATTGCTCTTATTGGCTGCATGCAGTGCAATGAACGCACAGACAGACAACGGATTTTCACTTATTCCCGCACCAGATGAAGATAACTCCGTCATGTATACAATTTCACCAAACGCTAAATATGCAGGAGGGTATAGCTTGGTTACAAAACAGGCTGTTGTATACGATATTGAAAACAAGGAACTGAAAATATTCGGCAATGAGAACCAAGAAGGTACAGGAGATGTGCGGAACATCTCTGATGACGGAATATTCCAATTCTTGACAAGCAATGAAAACGGAAACAGAAGCTATCTTTATTCTTTCTCAAAGAGCGAACCGCTGGTTGATTATGGTGAAGGGTCTCTTGCCAAAGGTGTGGTGCGCAGCGGCGAAACGATTGTGGGTGCAATGATGCATGAAAGTGGAGCTTACTGGAGTGCCTGCTACTGGAACGGCACAGACAACATTCCAGTTTACCTGCCGGAACCGTCTGACAAATGGTCTGGATGGACTTCACTGGATGATACCGACCCATCAGTGGTTCAAGGCTCTTCTGCTGACTTCATATCGGCAGACAAGTCGGTTATAGCCGGCTATATCATTGACAATCAGTCTACTTATCCTGCTGTGCTGTGGAGACGCAACAAGGACGGAAAGACCTATTCTCTTGACTTCATCAGCCATAGATATTTTGATGACAACTACGAAGGCAAAAAGCCGTATGTGCTGTTTACTCCTGCTGGTTTAAGCGAGAACGGCAAATGGTTGGCCCTTACAGTGGCTACATCTTCAGACGGCTGGACATTTAATTACGGTTATGCAAGGTTCAACGTGGAGGATGAGACACTCGAAACATTTACTTATTCTGATGAAGACGGTGTAGAAGAGGCTAATGCAGCGGCTATTGCTGACGATGGCACGATTATAGGCTTTTCTGGAGGTTTTCAAGCAGAGAAGGGCATAATATGGAAAGCCGGCGAAGAGAAGCCTGTATATCTTGCAGAGGCATTTCCTGGCGTTCCGCAGTTTGCTGAATACGATGAAATAGGTGGTCACATGCCAGGTTGCATATCTTCTGACGGACGCTATATCGTAGGCTTTGGATATTACTACCGAGATGGCGGTACACCAGAGGATGGAAGCGATGATACGGCAGGATACGAATCCTATGTTTTCGACACCCAGAACAAGAACGCTACAACAGCCATTGCTGCCGTTTCTTCTGCCGATAAGAAAAGTTCAGACAATACAGTAGTTGCTCGTTATGACCTGACCGGCAAGCGCATTCAGGCTCGTGTGCCTGGTATCAGCATCCTGAAGATGCGTTCAGGTAAAGCAATAAAGGCTTTTGGGAAGTAAGGCTGGGCTACTTTTAGAGCGCGTGATAGTGCTTGTAATCTAATGAAAAGTCAACGGGGCGTGTCTGAAAATCATTCTGACACGCCCCGTTTCTATTTGCCATGGATCTTTACAGGTTCTCTATTATGAAGCAAATGTTTTCTTTATTTCTTGTTCCAAAAGTTTTCCAGCTTTGTGTATTCTTTCTTCGTAAGCTGCAAGAAAGAACCGTGTTGTGGGTCTTTCACACCTTTTATGTCTTCAGGAGAATGGAAGTTGCTCAAGTATTTGTCTGCTTTGCAGATGCGGTATTTGGTTGGATTAGACGAATATTCCACGTATCCTACACGCCAAGTGTCGTCGCCAGCCAGCTGGAAGGCAGAAGCGCCCTCGCACATTTTGTTGCCTTCAAACTTTACAAAGTCGTTTTCGTCAGGTACAGGCCATGGACCGGTTAGCTTGTCAGAATACGTAGCAAAGATGCCTCGTCTGCCACCTTCCTTCTTTATCATCATATGATATTTGCCGTCAGCCTTTACATATACAATGTCTGCATCGATAGTGGCATATCCCCAGTCAAAAAGTATACGTGGCTTTGTAAGCTTTGTAAAGCTACGGTCAGCATACGAATAGAACACGCGGTCGTATTTGTCCTCCTTGCTATTGAGCAATGAATAGTAGATAAAGTAGCCACCCTTGTTGCCATTGGGCCAACGGTAGTCTTTGTCCCACATTACTTGTGGCGCCCATACGCGTACGATAGAGCTGTAATCTTTGTAAACGTCTGGCGATTGCGGGTCGCAGAAGATGCCGGGCCCCTTGCGAAAGTCAAATGTTTTGGCGGTCCAGTGGCATAAGTCATCGCTTTTCAGCAGGTCAATGCCATAGTTGTGCCATTGATGACTGTTGGCCACGCACATGTCAGTAGTAACCATTACAAAGCCTTTGCCCCCAGCTGCACGGTTGATATAGGCATCTCTTGCGCCTCCTTCTATCTGTGAGAGCTGTTTGGTGTCGTAAACTTCATTGCCATCGTTGAGGTCGTGCCAGTTGACACCGTCGCGACTCAAGGCGAAAGCCGTCCATTCACCCTTGCGGCTCATGTGGCAATAGAGATAACCATACACGTTTTTAGGCTGCGGAAATGTAGGAAGCAAAGTTAGCAATGCAATAATGGATAATAATATTCTTTTCATGTTGTTTGATGTTTTAATAGGTATAACACGTTCATTTACTGCCGTAGATAGCTCTATATGTCTGTTGTTTCTATCTGTATACAGTGTAAACGAAGCGTTGATAATGGCTTGATAGCGCCTGTTTACAGTAATCAAAAGGGGATTCTTGTTTTTGGAAGCTATTCCAAAGCAAGAATCCCATGACTTATGGACAGTTAATTCGTTATTTGTCCAAGATGGATAAATCCTGTACAAACCACACATTCATCTCGTCTCCACCACGGTGATTCCATGCGTAATAAGGTATCAGAGTAAGTGGCATGTCCTTAACGCTTACCTTGCCGTCGGCAGCTTGTTCAAGCGTTTGGGCGTTGGTGCGGATTGCTTTCACTTCAAAAGAAGGAGCACCCTTGGTCTCGGTGTTGTTGATAACATAGTTGTCTACCAGTGAGAAGGTTGGAGCCTTGCTGACAACACTACGCAATACAGGTTCGTTATTGTTGTCAACAGCCTCTGCACAGTACACTAATGGACCACGTTCCACAGCTACTTTGCCTTTATCATCGGCTACTTTTTGGTTGGCAACAACGGTACGTACAGGCATGTCGAAACTAATATTTACTACATCTCCCTTTTTAATGCCGCTTACAGGCAAGTAACCTTTGTTGGCATCAAGGTCTGCGGTTACAGCTTTGCCGTTAACTGTAACGGTGTAAGTTGGCTTTTGGTTGTCGCTGTAAGTGTAAAGGTCGCTTGGTACCACACTGTTGCGTACCCAACCTGGTATACGGATGAGCAGGTTAGTCTGCTTGGCATCATTCTTTTTCACCTTAATCTGTATGTTGCCGTCCCAAGGATAATTGGTGGTTTCTTCCAAAACGACACTCTTACCGTTTACTTTTATGTAGGATGTGTTGCCTGCAAAGAGGTTCACATATATGTTATTGTCTTTTACACCGTACAGATAACCTGGTACAGAAGGAATGAAACGGCAGAGGTTGCTGGGGCAACAAGCACAGCCAAACCAAGGCTGGCGAGTAAGCGTATTGTCGGCATTGAACTTGTATTTGCCATCGCTTGACAGAGGATTAGGATAGAAGAAGCGTCCGCCATCCATGCTCATGCCCGAGATAACACCGTTGTAGAGTGTACGTTCCAGACAATCTATATACTTGCTTTCACCGTGCAGCAAGAACATACGTTCAAAGAGGTAAACCATAGAGATAGCAGCGCAGGTCTCGTTGTAGGCTGTCATGTTGGGCAACTCATAGTTATCGCCAAAGGCTTCGCCCCAATGGCGGGCTCCTACGCCACCAGTGAGGTAGTATTTCTTGCCTACTATGTTGTTGAAGATACGGTCAATTACTTTCATATAAGCCGAATCTTTAGTCAGTGCGGCTACATCTGCAATGCCTGCATACATGTATCCGGCGCGTACAGCATGGCCTTTAGCTTCTGTTTGCTTCAGAATGGGCTCGTCACTTTGCGAGTAAGTCTGCTTGATATGTGTCTTTCCACGATAGTCGAGCAGGTATTTTGCTTCGTCAAGATACTTCTTTTCACCAGTGATTGTATAGAGTCTGGCCAGTGCCATCTCTGCTATCTGGTGTCCTGGCACTACTGTTGCCTGTCCGGGTTTTGGTCCTACTTCTCTTACTACACAGTCTGCATAGCGGCAGGCGATGTCAAGGAACTTCTTGCTACCAGTAGCTTGGTAGTGGGCACAAGCGGCATCGACCATGTGTCCCAGATTATACAGCTCATGACTGAGGTCTTCTTCTTTTTCCCAACGTTTCTTTCCTGACCACTGATGAGGGTGATTGGGGTTGATAGTACGTGCCGTATAGAGGTAGCCATCAGGCTCTTGTGCTGCTGCTACGATGTTAAGCACGCTGTCGATATAGGCTTTCAGCTTCTTGTCAGGATAGGTCTGAAGAATGTAGCTGGCGCCTTCGATGGTCTTGTACACGTCAGTATCGTCGAAAGCGAGTCCCATTATCTTGGCAACATCCCACTCTTTGGTTTCCAACCCTTTGTGGTTAGGATGCTGGAGGGTGTAAGCTGCCATCTCAAAGTTTTTGTAGCGGTGTTCGCTGGCACACTTGCTGAAAGCCAATGGCACTGTAACATCGCGAGCTGCTTTGAGCCTTGCGCCCCAAAAGGTATTGGGATTGATCTTTACACTTGTAAAAGGCACCTGTGTGAAAGGATAGCCATTGGCTAACACTTTTTGTGCTTTTGCTGGCAAAGCCATTACTGTAGACAATATTACTACAGACAGAAAGGTTCTCTTCATAAATAGTATTTTATAGTTTAATAGTTGACTTTTGTATGGAAGAACATTGTTTCATGCAATGCATTGATAGCAAATGTATTGTCGATTTTTTGCTTCTTATTATGCAAATATACAATTTATTTCTGTATAAAAGATTGGGCTATTTGTTCAAATGGTGATGCAAATGCGAATAAAAGCTACATTTGCTTAATTTACACCCTGTGTTGACGAATTAGCATACATATATAAGCAAAGCCTCCATTTGTGGCTGTCTGCTTGATATATGTATGCTATGAAGTGTAAAAAGCAGGCTATTGGTCCACCTACTGCTTGTGTTGTATGGATAAGTTCAGTGGTGTATTGCAGTTGTCAATGAACTTATTGATTTGCGAAATCCATGTATCTTGGTCGGGCGTACCGCTTTTGCACCAGGATGCTCCAAACCAATATGTAACCTTTTCGTTGCTTTTTACGCAGCGGCGTACACCCACGGCATTGCCAACAATGCCTTGTTTCTGGTGATAGAGGTCTTTGACGAGTGTGGTCTTGTCGGCTCCATTGGGGAATACAACGCCCACATAGATCTGGAAATTGTGCTTTTCAGGATTGTCGGTAGGGTCGCTATAAGCGATGTAGTTGCGGTGAATGACCAGATTATTGGGCTGCTCGTCATGCATTACTACTCCTCCTGCTACATCGGCAACGCCATTTAAGCCATCGTACCACACAGTCATTTTGTTGAAATAGCAGCCTTTGTCTACGCTGATTATCCTGTGTTCAGTTACCTTTGCGCCATTAATTGTGGTGGTAGGGTAAAGCAATTGGAGCGTAAAGCGCAGCGGTCCGTTGTCAAGAACCTTGTATTCTTTATAGCACCACGGCATAACAATGCTGTCGCCCAGCATGATGGCAGGTGTACCACAGCCTAAGCTGGGACCTACATTGTAGCAATCAAGTCCTGTTCCGTGGTCAAGATGCCATGTAGTGTGCAGTGTAACAGAGTCGGCAGCGGCCTTGTTGCCCTCTTTGCGCAGTGCATCAGCCTCTTCGCATCCCTTTCTGAATGAGTTGTAACGGCTTCGCACTTCCAGTTCTTCGGTGCTTTTCAGCCATGCGTCTATGCCAAAAGCTTTCTCGCCTCTGCGCTGCAATTCGGGTCCGTAGACACGGAATATGGCTTTATCGTTTTCCCAGGTGTAGTCATCCACACGCCATTTAGAGTAGTAGCCGTCCACTGCACTCTTGTAGGTGCGTGGTGTTCCAGCTTCTACTGTATAGCGAGCAGTGGCCATAGGCATGACAGTTGCCTCTATCAGCAATTGATTATCGTGGGTCAGTTGACTGGGAATTTCCAACCGGTAGAGGTCTTTTACGATGAGTGAAGTGCCCTCTTTCACACCGAGGACATTCCACACTCTCTTTGCATCGAAGGCAACGACCTCATTGCGCTGCCTGTTTGTAGGGTTGTTAACGCAAAGCGACACTGCCGCATGGGCTTGCATGCCCATGAGCAGTGCCGATAGTATAGTGATAACAGAAATCTTTATGTTCATGATATTTGCTTTATTACAGATACCTATAATACTCACAGGCAGCCAACAGAAATGCTCCTACGCCAAAGTTAGCCTGAGAATTGGCATCAACAGTTTGTCCTGGAATGGCACGGTCACCAATAGGCTGCACATATCCCACCTTTCCATCGGGTTGCATAGCGGTCTGTGTAAGGTAAGTCCAGGCGCGGTCTATTGTCTTCTTGTATTCTTTTTTTGCCAAGAAGCCATTGTTTACGCCCCACAGCAAGCCATAGGTAAAGAAGGCAGTACCACTTGTCTCTGGACCGGGAGCATGGTTAGGATCCATGATAGAGCGTGTCCAGTAGCCCTCTTTCTGCTGTGTCTTGGCTACGATAGCTGCCAAGCGCTGGAATTTCTCCACAAAGAATGAATGGTGCTTGTAGTCTTTAGGCATATCCTGCAAAACCTTTGCTAAGCCTGCTAACACCCATCCATCGCCACGAGCCCAGAAGTCTTTCTTGCCATTCACACTCTTGTGCTGTGGGTAAACATAACGTGCATCGCGGAAGTAGAAGCCTGTTTCCGGGTCGAGCATAATCTTGTCAGAGTAGCAGAGGTTATCGTAGAGCTTGTCAAGATACTTGGTATCGCCGGTGAGTTTGTACATCTTGGTCATGACAGGCATTACCATGTACAGTGCATCGCTCCACCACCAATAGTCGTCAGCCGTAGAGTAAGCCTCGTAGTGCATTACTTCTTTGGCGCGTTTTACCATGAAATAGTATTGTGCATCTGTGCCACCGTTGGCAATAGCCAGATTATAGAGGTCGATATAAGTTTGGAAACACACTTGCCAGTCACCAAAGAGCACATAGTCTTTGCCCTCACCATAGTTCTTGTATTTCCAGAGTGCGGGGTCTGCTTCAGTGGCTCCGCTCCAGTCGTTGTAGTAAGCCCAGCGTTTGGTATAGTCAAGTTGCTGTTCGTTTTTCAGCAATTTGTATGCTTCCATGTTGCCAGTGTGGTAGGCAGCGTTGTCCCAGAAGGAGCGTACTTCAGCCTTGTTGTTGGTTTGCCAGTAGGTGTTTACTTTAGTGATAACCTCGGCTACTTGGTCTTTAGTCCAGTTGCCGGCTTGCATAGGCAGAAAAGCCACTGCAAGTAAAAGAGTGATATACAATCTGTTCATTGTGCTATTTCATTTTGTTTTACCATTTGTCAGCTGTTTTTATGTCATCTTTCCAGTGGTGATCTTTTGGAAAAGCTTCTCCATTCCATGCCTTTACTTGTGTCCAAGGCTGTGCAGCATCTGTCCAGAAAGGGTGATTGGGTGCCAAGCCAAGAGGCATGAAAGCCAATGTTGTCATGTAGAGTGAGCCATTGTTGGTGTACCAATCGGCTATGTTAGGCTGGTGGCCGCAGAAGCCGATGGTAAGATATCCGCCTTCATTAAAGTTTTGCTGATGGTCAAACATGCGGTGCATGGTCTTTGTCAGTGCGGCGCGCACCTGTCCGTTGCTCAGCTCTTTGGGCAGTGTTTGGTACCAAGCCATGAGTGCCAATGGCTGCATGGCAGCCATGCGGTAAGGAATGCTTCTGCCAAAGACAGGGAAAGTGCCGTCTGGTGAAATGAAACGCTCCAAGACAATGGCATATTTCTGACAGCGTTTCAGTTCGCGGTCGTAATACTTTTGATAGTCCAAACGGGTGTTGGCCTTAGCGTCTACCATGGCTTGGAGGGTTTCAAGATACATAGGATGGAAGACATAAGAGCTGTAATAGTCAAACGCAAACGACGGACCGTCGGCATACCAGCCATCGCCTACATACCACTCTTCTACCTTGCGGCAGGCAGAGTTGACACGATACTCGTCGTATTCGCCTCCTGCTTTGGCTATAAAGCTCTCTATGGTAGACGAGAAGAGCAACCAGTTGGTATAAGGTGGGTCTATCTTGCGCAGCTTCTTGAACTCGTCAAGGTATCTTTGCTTGGTGGTGTTGTCGAGAGGTTGCCACAGAGTGTCATAGGCACGGAGAAAGCTTTCGGCTATATAAGCGGCATCAACCAAGTTCTGTCCGCCGATGCCCCAGCATAGATAGTCGGGGCTTTTCGGGTCAACTGCATTTTTGTAGGATGTCAGTGCCCATTCGCGCAGTTGCTTTCTCTGTTTGCCTTCGGCTGTATTGTCGTCGGGCAAGGTGAGCCATGGGGCTATGCCCGCCATGAGTCTGCCAAAGCACTCCATGTAGAGCACCTTCTTGTTTCTATTGTCAAAGCTGGGGCTAAACTCGGTCTGCATGTTCTTTTGCAGCTCGCCTTTAGCCATGTTTTCAAGCACAGGTTGTGCCATGCGGTAAGCCAATGCGCACCAGTACTCGCGGTCGTTCTGTTGCGTGGCTTTCTTCTTGGCACCAATCGTAGCCATGGGCAGCAGTGCCAAGACAAGTGTCAGAATATAAATGCTATGTTTTTTCATGTTGCAGTGTTTAATTGTTCTTTTTCAATACAGGCATGCCGTTTTCAAAGCTGATAGGTATCCACAGATGGCGGCTGTCGCTGAGCTGTTTAGGATTCCACATATCTGCCATGAACACGAAGTCAGCTCCATTGAACATCTTCTTCTGTGCGGCTGTCTCTACCTTATATATATAGGTGCCTTGCGCGCCAAATGTTTTGTCGGCTCCCTCGCCTCTGCAGGGGTTAGGCAGCTGTTCCCAAGGTCCGAAGATATTTTTTGCACGGAACATGCGTGCTGCATTGGGTGCCCATCCTGTGCAACCGCTGGTTATCATCCAGTAAATGCCGTCTTTCTTGAAGATAGTGGGGGCTTCATTCTGTCCTCCTGCTGCCACTCTTACAAAGCAGCCGTTGTGGTGCAGATAGTCATCTGTGAGCTGAGCTATCTGTATAGTAAGGTTGTCTTCTGACGAGAAGATGTGGTAGGCCTTGCCGTCATCATCTACAAAGACGGTCATGTCGCGTGCCATTTGGCCTCCGTCAAAGTCTCTCATGAAGAACATGCCACGCTCTATCTGCTTTCTCCATTCAGGAGTCCACCAGTTTTTCAGCTCAGGGTAGAGCAGTTGGTGGCGCAGGTCGGTAGTGTCTGGCAGGCTGAAGCCTATGGGGTATAATCCGGCATTGACCCTTCCGGAGCGCAAGAACTTGAAAGGTCCGAATGGCTTGTCGCTTACAGCCACTGCTGCACGGGCAGCTTTATAGCCTTGCCCCTTGAGTTCGAGGTGAAACCACATGACAAACTGTTTGGTCTTCTTGTTGTAGATAACCTTGGGACGCTCAATGATGCAGCCGCCTTCAATGTCGCTGCCAGGCTCATTGCTTACTTTCAGCACCAAACCGTGGTTGGTCCAGTCTTTCAAGTTCTTGGAGGTAAAGCAGCTTACGCCTAAGGAACTGTATGGCTTGCCGTCAGTAGATCGGCTCTCGCCATACCAATAGTAGGTGCCTTTGTAGTTGAAGATACTTCCGCCATGGGCGTTGATATGTTTGCCAGTGTTGTCTTTCCATGTGCCACCGTCCATTGGACTTTGTGCTGATAGGGGCAGTAACGCAAAGGCTAACAATAACAAAGAAATAATTTTTTTCATTTTATTGAAGTTAGTTAATAGTATATAATATATTTGTTTCTTTCAGAAGAGGCATTCATTTCACGTTGCAAAAATACAACAAGCCTTTGACAAGTGCAGTATTTTATTGATACAAAGCTGTGCATATATCGTGAAAACTTCTGTTTTTCAGCTGCTTATGCAATGAATACGGTAAGTCTGGGCAGCCTGTATGAAATGGGTTTGCTAAGCAATACGTCAGTGGCAAGCTACTCCAACCAGTATTTGAGGTTGGCTTGGTAGCTGCCCTCTTGAGTGCGGAGTACAATGCGGTAGACATTGTCTTGCCACTGTTTCTTCATGATACCATCGGTCATGTTCACCTTTTCTATGCTGGCTGTCAGGCTATTGCTGTCATAGTGTAACTTTATAAGGTCGTTGTGCAGCAGTACAATGCCCTCTTTTTGCAGGGTGGGCTGCCCGTAGCATACCAACACAAGTTGCTGACAGGTAGGCTTGCCTGCCTGCTCGTCTTTCTTTGCTGCTATGGAGTCAATACAATAGCACTCTGTTATCTCAACCCTGTTCAGCTTGCGGTTAAGAGCTATATTGCGCTGCCAATAGTTGGCGTGCGCCCTTTTGTCATACGCCTTCTCTATGTTGAGTTGCAGATCCGATACAGAATCAGTTTGACTATGACTTACGTTTGTGGCTTTAAAAGATCGCCCGTTGTGTTGCTCAAATCCATTGATGATGGGCACATTGTGGTAAGCCGAGCGATTGTTTATCATCTCATACCGTCGGTTGCCAAAGGTCTGCGATGTGTAAGTGTCGCGTCCCAAATCTATAATGACAGGCTGATAATCGTAATATACTATAAAGTTGCCTATATCATTGTGGTTGTGGCTCTCGCCGTTGTGCCCGCCTTTGGCAGATACGAGCCACGAATGCTTGTATCCTGTGGCAGGATTGGTTGAGGCTATCATGATTTGCGAGTTTTGCAGATAGCAGTCAATGGTCTGTGGCTGGGCAGCTTTGGTAGCTTTGTATTTGTCTATCATGGAGAGCAGCAGCAGTTCTCTGCCTAAGGGAGGATAATTTCCGGTTCTGAGAAACAGCGCAGACGGCTTTGTCAAATAGTGATATTTATCGCCGATAAAGGCTGCAAACTCCATCATGTCCTTGTCGTTGAGGCAGTAGCCAAACGGAAAGAGAATATTGATGTTGGGCAGCGACTTTGATTTAGCGTCTGAATAGTTGACGAAGCTGAGGTCATGGATGTGCATGGTAGTAATAAAGCTGCCCATATTATGCACTTTTTCTTGCTCTGCGGTTGTCAGTGCAAGAGGTTCGCCTATGATGTTCAAGAAATACAAAGACTCAAAGAAAGAGGCTCCGGCACGGTCCCAATAGTCTATGCCCTCTTCGCATCCGCCATCATCCGGATAGCCTTTCAAGAAGAACTTGAGGTTTTCCTTTACACCGGCAATGGCCTTGTCGCGCTCTTGCCCGTTCTTCTCGCACAGCATGATACACTCCAGCCAGTTGCTGGTAATCCAGGTGTTCCAGTTGTTGGCGTTGTGTTTCCATCCCTGTTGCTGGTGCAGTGTGGGGTAAAGAAACCTGCGTTCAATCTCGCTCTTTATGCTGTCGCACAGTCCGTGTTCGCTCTTGTCTATCTCGTTTCCCAACATATAGGTAGCCCATGCCAACATGCTGGCAGTTTCGGCATTGAACAAGTCAACCACCTGCACATCGCGTTGAGGCTGCGGATGAGGGTAGTGGGCAGGCAGTCCCCACCAAGGCTCCTGCTCTATGAAATAGTGGAGCCCTTTTTGTATATCGGGAATAAAGATACCTTTGTGCTGCATGATTTCTGCCATTACAAGACACGTAAACCGCTTGCGCACAGCAAAGCTTTCGGTTTCATAGTTCGTCCTGTTTCCGTTAGTCTTGAATTCGGCAAACAGGCTGGGGTTGATAGCTTTCCACTCTATGCCCTTATATTGGTTGCCCAATCTGATGTAATCGTTGCGCATGGCTTCCGGCACATGCTTTTTCCAATAGCTATTGGCAGCCGTAGGCCAGAGCTTGGCTGTATTGTTGGCTGCAACAGGCAGACAGCAGACAGTTGTCAACAGCAGAGAAACTGTCATGCAATGGTGGCGCATGATGCCTTTAGCCTTGTTGCAAAACAAATGTAATGATGCAGTTAATGACATGAGGGTTAATTGTATATAGGGTTAGTCTTTTACGCATAATAGGTTGTGCATGGATGTAAGTCAGGCACTCTGTTTGCAAGAGCAGTGCTTTCGCCATGCAATAGCTATGCTTTCGCGTTGCGGTTGCAGTGCTTTTGCTTGCCGATTGCTATGCTCTTGTAAACCAGCAACAGTGCTCTTGGAACAGCAGAGCAAGGTATGTGGACTGCGAACAGCACCCATGCAAGCTTCTTGTGCTATCGAAACAAGCACAAAATTATTATTATTATTATTATTATATGTCAACTTAATGAGAATAGATGTATCATTATTGTTATTTGGGATGGTTTGAACGATAAGTAGACTAAAATTGAATATATTGGTGCAAAGATATCTTTTCTCAAGTATTTTTCTTAAATTTGCAGTGAAAATCTAATAAGAACAATGAATCAAAAATGCAATATATCAGTGGCTATCCAGACTATCTCTGTGTGGCTTGCTTTTTTTGTGCTAACCTGTGTGCATACACATGCTGCGCCTTATGATATAAGAGTGCTGAATGTGGCATACCCTTCTACCTCAATAGAGCAGAAGTGCATGCTGATAGACCGGCAGGGATTGATATGGTTAGGCACCAATTCTGGAGTCAAGTCTTATGACGGCTACCGCTTCACTACTTACCGCAGCGATGCCCAATCGCCCAATATCCTACCCAATAACTCGGTACTTTCAATGACAGAAGACCATAACAACTGCTTGTGGATAGGCACGCGCAATGGACTGGTGTGTATGGACAAGAGGTTGGGTACATTCAAGTCCTATCATCTGAAAGGCAGTGTTCAAAGAGAAATATATGCTTTGTTTACCTCAAGAGACGGTATTGTGTGGATTGGTACGGATGGAGGCGTTACTTGTCTTGATCCAAAGACACGGCAGTTTTCTGAATACAATGCCAAAAACACAACGGTAGTGGAACCCGATGGCAGCAGGCATAGGCTGAAATCGCTGAATGCCAAATCTTTTGTAGAAGACAAAAATGGCAATATTTACATCGGTGTGTGGGACGGATGCTATTACAGACTGGATAGAAAGCGCGGCATAGCATACAGATATACGTTTGATGCAAGCAGCGATGTAAAAAGCACTTATATGCTAATGCTTGACCCACGAGGGCGCCTTTGGATCAGTACTTGGGGCGGAGGCATCAAGTGTGTGCTGAACCCTCGTGACCAAAAGAACCTTCATGTGGTAAACCTGTATGACGGAAACAAGGAACATGCTATCAATTACAGGCTGATATACGACCCTGTTACCAATTCAGTCTGGGCCTGTTCGCGCGGTGGTATAGGCAGAGCAGACTGCAATGATGTCAGTAAAGGCTTTACCTATTACAGCGAAATAGGAGGATTGGAACGGTATAAGCTTGAAAATGTGGCAGATATTTGCACCGACGGGAAAGGCAATATATGGGCACAGACAATGAACAGCGGTCTGTATCATATCAATACTCATCCTTCGTTTTTTAGCAATATGTCGGTTATACCTAATTTGTTGATGAGCAATAGGATACAATCAGTATATACAGAAGACGGCAATGCCTTTTGGCTCACATTGGCTCCCACAGGTATTGCACGCTTTGACAAGTCGACAGGGCATGTAGCAGTTAACTCAGAGATACCGGCTTTGGCTTCACTGCCCTATGATATAATCAACACGCATAACTCGTGTATAGAGAAATACAAGAATGGCGAGATATGGTTTGCCAATAACGGATATGGCATTGTCATCTGGAAAGGGGGCAAGGTGGAAGTCAAAAATCATGAAAACTGCGCTTTCGTGAAAGACAACTTCGTAAAGGCACTGATGTGTTCAAAGCGGGGAGTCATGTTTGTAGGCGAGCGCCATCATCTAAGCTATCTGCTGCCGTCAGGCAAATGCTATACTGTCAGCAACGATGTAGATGTGTGTGGCATCAGCGAAGACCATCAGGGCAATGTGTGGGTGGCAACGGAAAACAAGGGAATTATTAAAATCAGTGGAAACTTTAACCATGTAAATTCACTGAAATATGCCTACTTTAATCCGCAAAACGGCAACTATCCTGTCAGCGATGCCATCTATTGCAAAGAAGATTCAAAACACCGGATGTGGGCTATTTCCAACAGTGGAGGACTTTTCTTGCTGGACAATAACCTGTTTAACAATATTAACGATGAACTGCACTGGAATGTAGACAGGGTATTTTCTATATTGGAGGACAACGGCCATCACTTGTGGTTGACCACAGACAACGCTATTGTTTGTCTTGACTATCAGGACAAGCAGCATGTGCAATATGCTGTTTATACCAAAGAGAACGGCTTGGGAGACATTACTTTCATGACCAGTTCTTGCTTTAAGTATGGAAATGATGTGTACTTCGGGTCAGGCAGAAACTTGATAGCAATGAATACTGCCAAGCTAAACAGCAAGGATCCGCAATCGGCCAAAAACATCATTGTAACAGACTTGATTGTCGATGGCGAGCGTTATGCCGATTTGGACTCTGCTATGCGTGCGGAATTGGGCGAATACACACCGCAGTATCTCAGAGAACTGACCATACCGGCATCGGTCAACAAGTTCTCGATAGAGTTTGCCCTGCTCAGCTATGTCAATACTGCGGAGTGCAAGTATGCTTATCGTCTGGAAGGCTATGACAAGGAATGGCACTATGTAGACGCAGATTTAAGACAGGCGTCTTTCGAAAATATGCCTTCTGGCAGGTACAAACTGCATATCAAGGCTGCCGATAGTTTCGGCAGATGGGTGGAGATGCCTTATGCACTGCATATACATGTGCTTCCGCCATGGTATGCTTCAGTTTGGGCATACATGGTATATGTACTCTTGATAATAGACATAGGGTATCTTGCAATCATCTGGTACAAGGAGCGCTTGCGCACCAAAAACCGCTTGCAGATGCAGGTGGTGTTTACCAATATCACCCACGAACTGCTCACACCGCTTACCGTTATCTCTGCATCGGCAGACAGTATAGTCCATGAACACCCTGATTTGGCAAACCATACATCACTCATCCATAACAATATCAATAGGCTTACGCGCATGCTTCGACAGATATTGGAAGTAAGAAAAGCACAGGCTGGAAGACTGAAACTGAAGGTGAACGAAGGCTGTTTGGGAGATTTCTGTAAGGAAACCTGTATGAGTTTACTGCCCATCTTTACGCAAAAGAAACTTACCTTTACACAAGACATCACTTGCTTTGGCGAGAAAGCGTGGTTTGACAGCGACAAGATAGAGAAAATACTCTACAATCTGCTGAGCAATGCCGTGAAGTATTCTAATCAAGGCGGAAAGGTACATGTATCAGTAAACATAGCTGGCAGCATGGCTACCATGCGGGTGGAGGATACCGGTATAGGCATATCGAAAGATAAGCTGAAGCATCTGTACAGCAGATTTTTGGATGGCGACTATCGTAAAATGAATGTAATGGGCACGGGCATCGGTCTGTCGTTGGTCAATGACCTTGTGAAATTGCATCACGGAAGAATTGAATGCCAGAGTGAAGAAGGAAAAGGCACAGCCTTTACTGTAAGCATTCCGGTAAACAGAGATGCCTATACAGCCGATGAAGTGGTGGAAAATGCGAGTGCACCGCAGACAATTGTAACTGACACAACTGTGGATACGGCGGTGGATAACAAGGCGTTGCAGTCTGATACTGACGGAAGAGACAGCGGTGGAGAGAAAGACCATACGATACTGTTGGTAGAAGATAATGCAGAACTACTGTTGTTGATGAGTGGTTTACTGTCGAAATATTTCAATATACTGACTGCGGTAAATGGCGAAAAAGCACAGAAAATAATACTGAAGTCGGCCATTGATTTGGTGGTTACCGATGTGATGATGCCTGTAATGAACGGTATAGAGCTGACAAAATGGATTAAGCAGAGTAATGATTATTCGCAGTTGCCAGTGATAATGCTTACCGCCAAGACGCAAGATGCCGACCGCAACGAGGCGTATCGCATAGGCGCTGATGAGTATATAACAAAGCCTTTCAATAGTCAGAACTTGCTGTTGAGAATACAAAACATCATTGCCAACCGCGAAAGAATACGCCAGAAGTTTGAGTCGCAAACTGATTATAAGGTGGAAGAGCAGCATTACAGCAGCCCAGAGAAACTGTTTATTGAAAGCGTAATAGCCAAAATATTGGAGCATATTACGGATAGCGACTATGGCAGGGAGCAGCTGGCGGCTGACTTGTGTATTAGTAGCAGTTCGCTTTACAATAAGTTGCGGGCCATCACAGGGCAGAATATAACAAGCTTTATCACCAGCATCAGATTGAAAGAGGCTTGTCGCATATTGCGCATTGACCCTAATATACGTATCAACGAGCTGTCTTACCGTGTCGGGTTTACCACACCACGCTATTTCTCTCAGTGTTTTAAGAAAGAGTTTGGTATGTTGGTAAAAGAGTATGTAGAGAAGAACATCTCTGCAAAATAATAGTTTTACAGCCGGTAAATAGGCCAGTCAATACATTGTAAAGAGCCAATATACATCCGATATGGTGTACATTGGCTCTTTGGTTTTGTCAGGTATAGGATAAGAAAAGCACATGTATTGCTGTTGTTCAAGAAGGTTTTAGTGCATTTTCAGATGGCATGAATAGTGGAAAATCATTCACGGAGCATACCCAAATCATTCATTTTGTTCTTGATTGGAGCCGACAGGGTAATCCGTGTCCAAATAATCACGATAATTGTTCATTATATAATAAGTATTCTTTTATCTTTGCATATAGAAATAAAAAATAAAGGAACCTATGAACCCTACTAAGAAATCTTTTCTTACAGCGGCGTTGTCTCTGTTGTGCATGACAGCGCCGGTAACAGCAACAGCTGCCAATAAAAGCGGAAATTTCAGTGCAGGCAACAAGACTTTCATGCTGAACGGAAAACCGTTTGTGGTAAAAGCTGCCGAGTTGCACTATCCTCGTATACCACGTCCTTATTGGGAACACCGTATAAAGATGTGCAAGGCATTGGGCATGAACACCATTTGCTTGTACGTTTTCTGGAATATTCATGAACCACAGGAAAAATGCTTTGATTTTAAAGGACAGAATGATGTGGCTGAATTTTGCCGTTTGGCACAGAAAAACGGCATGTATGTTATTGTAAGGCCTGGCCCTTACGTCTGTGCTGAGTGGGAAATGGGTGGTCTGCCTTGGTGGCTGCTGAAGAAGAAAGATATCAAGCTGCGCGAGCAAGACCCTTATTTCATGCAACGTGTAGACCGTTTTGAAAAAGAAGTAGCCAAGCACTTGGCTCCGTTGACCATACAAAACGGCGGTCCTATTATCATGGTACAAGTGGAAAATGAATACGGTAGCTATGGGGAAGACAAGCCCTATATAACGGAAATTAGAAATACACTCAGAAAATATTGGAATGTTTCAGGGCAACGCACTGCCGGAAACGAATCATCCAATCAAGGCATTACGCTGTTTCAGTGCGACTGGAATTCCAACTTTGAGAAGAACGGATTGGAAGACCTCGTATGGACAATGAACTTTGGAACGGGTGCAAACATCGACAATCAGTTCAAACGCTTGCGCCAGTTACGGCCTAACGCCCCATTGATGTGCTCTGAATTTTGGAGCGGATGGTTTGACAAGTGGGGCGCACGCCATGAAACGCGTCCTGCTGCCGATATGGTGAACGGAATAGACGAGATGCTTTCTAAGGGCATTTCTTTCTCACTATATATGACTCATGGGGGCACCTCGTTTGGTCATTGGGCAGGAGCTAACTCACCAGGCTTTGCTCCTGATGTAACATCTTACGACTATGATGCACCGATTAATGAGTATGGACAGCCCACAGAGAAGTACTGGCTGCTTAGAAAAACATTGCAAAAGTATGCAGACAAGACGTTGCCGGAGGTGCCTAAGACACCGGCAGCTATCGTTTCTGTGCCAGAGTTTAAGCTGAAATACGCAACTTCTATCCAGTGGGGAACAGACAGCACAGCCAATAACCGTCAGCCATTGACCTTTGAAGACATGAACATGGGCTGGGGTAGCATGATTTATAACACCTTGTTGCCTGAAACCAACGGTAGCCAATTGGTCATCAATGGGCATGACTTTGTACAAGTGTTTATTGACGGCACGTATATAGGCAAGATAGATCGTGTTAAAAATGAACGCTCTTTGGCTCTTCCTGCTACTCGAAAGGGACAGACGCTGACCTTGCTTGTAGAGGGAATGGGACGCATCAACTTTGGTAGAGCTATAAAAGACTACAAAGGCCTGATTGGAGATGTTACGCTTACGGCAGATGTCGATGGTGATGAAGTTACATGGAACTTGAAGGATTGGCGCATGAGAGCCATCCCCGATGATTATCAGACGGCTGTTAAGGCTATGAATCATGCTCACAATGATTTGGCCACACCAAACCAGATACCTGCTGGCATTGGCTATTATAAAGGCTCTTTCCGTCTGGATAAAGTAGGCGATACTTTCTTGAATATGGAGAAATGGGGAAAAGGTCAGGTGTATGTTAACGGGCATGCACTGGGAAGATTTTGGTCTATTGGTCCACAACAGACGCTTTATTGCCCGGGCTGTTGGCTGAAGAAAGGCAATAATGAAGTGGTGGTGCTTGATGTAGTAGGTACTAAGAATCCTGTTATTTGGGGACAGACAAAATCTGAATTGGATAAGTTGCAATTGGAGAAAACCAATAAACACAATGATATAGGTAATAAACCAGACCTTAACTCTGCCACACCAGTGGCTGCTGGAGCTACTGGTGTAGGGAATGGTTGGCAAACAATAGCTTTTGCAAAGCCTGTTAAAGGACGCTATTTGGCATTGCAGTGTACCAGTACTCATGATGGTGAACCGCTCGCAATAGCAGAACTCTATTTGAAAGATGCTGCCGGCAAGCGTCTGAGTAGAGACCAATGGCAAGTGAAGTATGCAGATAGCGAAAATGAGGTGGGCAACCACACGGGCGATAAAGCATTTGATTTACAGGAGTCTACCTATTGGCAAACGGAGAAAGCTGCAGACTTTCCACATCTGATTGTTATTGATTTAGGGCAGGAAAGTACTGTTACTGCCTTGGAGTATCTACCAAGAATGGAGCAAGGTGCACCTGGCAGCATGAAAGAGTTTAAGATTTTTGTCTATTAATCATTGAGAGATTGAATTGTTAGTTCGGGCTAAGCATACCACGGTTAAGGTAAATATGGCTTTTATATAAGTATGTTGTTTCTGTGTTGTCTTAGCCCGAATTTAATATAGAGCCACTTCTCTTGTTGTAAAGAAATATGTTCGATACAATTATTTGTAAAGTTACACATAGACGATAAGGTAAATATGGCTTTTGTTTTCTCTGTAGCGATAGAGGTGAAACAAAGCTTTTTCAGACTATTTTGTAAATTGGGTTAGACGTAAAGTTAAGTATTGGTGGATAGGAATAATAATGGTTAACTTCCTATTTCATGCAATGGAATCTACTAAAGTCTTTAATGGGCATTGGTAAAAGGTAAAAGATGAGGAATAACAAAAATAGAGTGTGCGTTTTGTTACCACTTTCTGTTTCGCAAAAAGCCTTGGCTGTGATAAGCCGAGGCTTTGTTGTTGATAGATAGTCCTATTGTTCTCAGCTTTTAATAGCAGCCAACCGTAGGATTGATAATTAACATATTACTACATAAAACGTATATGCCCTAAAGTCCAATCAACTTTAGGGCATATACGTTTCGTATTCAAATAAAGGGTGTAAAAATTATTATTATGGCGTGTTTGCTAATAAAGTATAGGCTATTTTACCGTTTTAGGCGGAATGAGGTCTCTATACTTGCTATTTCTTCGCTAAATGCGCGGTCTGTCTTTAGCCTGCTTTCTACTTTCGCATAGCTATGTATAACAGTGGAATGGTCGCGACCTCCCACTAACTTGCCTATTCTTGAAGCTGACATTTTGGTGTATTTCTGCGCCAAATACATAGAGACTTGTCTTGCTACAACATAGTCACTCTTGCGGCTACGGCTTGTTAATGCTGCTGTAGAAACGTTAAAGTGGGTGCAAACAGACTCCATAATATCATCAATTGTCAATGGCTTGTCATCTACACGTACGGCACGTTTGACCACTCTTTCTGCCAACTTCAGGTCTATTTTGCTATTATATACAATAGAGTAGGCTAAAAGTGAATTGATAACACCTTCCAAATCGCGTACACTGTAGTTAGCTGTTTGCGCTATATAGCTAATCACTTCTTCTGAAATAGTGAGGCCATCGCGCTTTATTTTGCTCTTTAATATGTCTACGCAAAGCTGTATATTGGGCTTTTCCAGCTCTGCTATCAGTCCACAGCTAAAGCGTGTGAGCAAGCGATCGCTCATGCCTTGCAAGTCAACAGGAGGCCTATCGCAAGCCAAGATGATGCGTTTTCCATTGCGGAAGAGGTGATTGAAGATATGGAAGAATGTCTCTTGCGTTTTGGTTGCGGACACCCATTCCTGTATATCGTCCACAATGAGCATGTCAATGGTTTGGTAGAAGTTGATAAAATCATTGGTTTTATTGCTCAATACCGCATTAGTGAACTGCACCTGGAAGAGACGTGCACTGATGTAAAGTACTCTTTTTTGTGGGTATAGTTCTTTTGTTCTTACGCCAATGGCATTGATAAGATGAGTCTTTCCACAGCCCGAAGGTCCATAGATGAACATTGGATTGAACTGTGTTGTATTGGGACGTTCAGCGATAGATTCTCCCACAGATCGCGGTAGCTTGTTGCTATCACCTTCAATATAGTTGTCAAAAGTAAGATGTAGATTGAGCTGGGAGTCTATTTGCTGTACTTTTGCCACATCCATAGGTGTAGGAGGCTGATTGATACCAGTTTTCCGCTGTGGCGTGTTGTCTACATCTCCCCCTGGTTCCGACTGTATATCCACTACTTCATTGTGGCTTTTGTCTACCACAATACGGTAATTAAGGCGTACGCCATTACCAAAGAACTTAGTAAGAACCTTGTGAAGTAAGTCCACATAGTTTTCCTCCAAGTACTCATATACAAAAGAGCTGGGTACTTGAACCAATAAAGTCTTGTTGGTCTCATTGTATGATTCGAATACAATAGACTTGAACAAGGAAGAAAACTGCTGTTCTGAGACATTCTCCTTAATTACGAAAAGGCACTTTTCCCAGAGCGTTTTGGGGTTATTACTCATATATAACTACAGATGATTAAATCTCTCTTAGGAATGAACTTTTTCCTTTCTAATAGGCACAACAAGCCTTGCGGGTGGATTGTCGCACCGCGTTGTGAGGATGTGTTCAACCGTGTCAAAGAGTTGATTATTCCTTTTTATTTTGGTTTAATTTGCCCATTGTTTAAGGCTCTCCATTGTTTTCTGCTGAAGTTCACCCTAAAAGTGGGACGTATACTTTATTTATTATGAGGTGTGTAATCTTTATAGCGCAAGACAATTTTCCTTGATTGTTACGTGTATAGAGTGTATCAAATCAAGAACTGTTATCCTTATAAAGGACTGTAAAATCCTACTAATAGGGTTGCAAGGTCTTTTAAATGCTTGATTAGCGACTGCAAATTTCGCAAAAATATTTGATTTGGGCAAATATTCCTTTTTATATATTATGGTGTATAGGTACTAAAAGTTCCATAATATTAGTGTTTTATGCGTATCTTTCATGTTTTAAAGAACTTCTTGTGCTGGTTATCTCTAAAGTGTTGATAATAAATTATTTGCGTGTTTCAGTCCTGTTTCATACTTATTTCATTCTTTTTGCGTAATTATTATGGAATATTTTGTATATGAGTGAGTTGTGATACTTTTTGTAATAGTTTGAAACGGATTTTATTATTTATATAAATTCTAAATAGATAAGATGCGTTTCATATTACAAACAGATTTCTCCGTGTATTGTTTTACTGACTTTAAAGGGTAAAATACGATAGGAGGAGAACCGATATTTCTTTTGATTTTGGAAATCGGAGAACTGGTAAAGAGTAGGGTGAGGATGGTGTCGGGAGAGCATCTTCTCCACAGTCAGAGTAGGTTAAGGTATGATGGGTGCAGCAAGTTATGTGGAGAGCTGGAGACAGGAGATATTAAAAGGCATGCTAACTTATTAACTTACTGTTTAAGTTGGCATGCCTTTTGCTGTATTAAAGTTTTCCTTTTATTGTCTATTGTTGTGTATAGTCTCCTTATGAATATAAACAATGCAAAAACAGAACTGTGGAGAGCTGCTGCTCTTGCTTGTAGATGGAGACTTTATAGCGGCTTATTTATCTTTGCGTCCAAATAGAGAGAAGTGTACGTATCGCTTTGGATGTGCCTTCAAATCTATGAGCAGTGAGTCTGCCGACTTCATGGTGCTGCTTAAATTGTTGTAGAGTGAGGGGTCGTGCAGCAGCTTTCCGAGTGATCCTTGCTGGTCATTCAGCTGTGTTGTAAACTGATGCACATTGTCAAGTGTAGCATCAACCTTAGCCATTGTGCCTGCCACGTCTACTTTGTTGAGGTTAGCAGTCAATGTCTTTGTATTGTCGAGCACCCCATTTGCACGCTTTACCATGCCCGGTATATCACGGTTAAGACCTGCCAACAGTGTGTTCAGTTCGCGTGTGGTGGTGGTCAGGTTGCTGGTTACGGTCTGCACGTTGTGTACTGACTGTGCTATGGCGGGGTCTGCCAACAGGATGTTTAGTGTATGCGCTATGGAGTCAATCTTTGGCAGTATGCTCATGACCACAGGCACCATGTCTTTCATTTGTCCTAAGGCACCGTCGTTGATGCCACCGTCTATTGTTTCTCCGGGGTTAACACGTTCTCTTGGATTGTTGGCCAGCAGCAGATTTACTTTCACGTTGCCCAACATATCGCTTACAATCTCTGCGCTGCTGCCTTTCGGTATGCGCAGTTGCTGGTCAACATCGGCCTCTACCATGATGCTGCCTTGCTTGTCGTAGTTGTAAGTAATGTTTTTTACTACGCCTACTTTGTAGCCATCGGCATAGATAGGGCTTGATGATGCCAAACCGCTGATGTCTTTAAAGGATATGTAGTACTTGTTGCTGGTTGAGAAGAGGTCAAGGCCCTTTAGGAAATTCATGCCGAAAAAGAGGATGACCAAACCGCAAATAGCCACCAATGCTATTTTGACTTCTTTCGTAAAATACTTCATATTGTTGTTATCTGTTGTTCTTAAACTCTTTGATTGCTTGGTTGATGTTCATTTTCTCGCCATTTTTAAAGGCTACGATAAATGCTTCCGGAAACTTGTCGAGTATTGACTTGCGCAAGCGGTAAATCTCGTTATAGTTGGTTGATGCCCCATAAGTGTATTTCACATAGTCGTTTTCGCGGTATGAGCTGACATCACCAAGACCTTTAAATTGTGGGCTACCGGCGCGTATCAGTTTTGAACTGGCAATGATTTGCACTTTAAACACAGGCTTGTCGTTGTTGGTTTCCTGATGGCTTGCTGCTTTTGCGGCAGGTTTGTGCGTGGAGTCTTGATTGCTTTTGCCTGTAACGGTTTTGCTGTTTTTAGCTGTTGCAGCCTGTTTCGTGGCTGCTGCAACGGCAGCTTTTGCTGTTTTTACGGTTGCTTTGCTGTCCGTAGAGTCGCTGTTGCTGCTTGTGCTGACCGTTATCTGTGTATTGCGCTGCTTTACGGTAGGCGTTTTTGTTTTCACTGGTATTACTGCCACCTCTTTTGTGTCGTTATTGTCTATGAGTGCAGGCACATTGACAGGTGTTTCTTTCGGAGCATTGTAGGGCACTGTAAAGCCTTTGCTGTATTTTTTCTTGAAAGCGAGGAATGCTTGATAGATGCCTTTTCCTAATTTGTCTACATTGTCTTTATTGTTCAGATATGCCTCTTCATCAGGTGTAGTGATAAAGCCTAACTCAATTAAACAGGCAGGCATGGAGGTTTCTCTGAGCACCAAAAACACGTCTTGCTTTACGCCCTTGTCAGGTCTTGAGGCAGTAGCACACACGTTTTTCTGCACGTATTTGGCCAGTTCCACGCTCTTAGCCATGTTTTTGTCATGCATAAACTCAAACATGATGGTGCTTTCGGGCGAATTGGGGTCATAGCCTTCATAGTGCTCTTTATAGTCTTTCTCGATGGTGATGACTGCATTTTCGCGTTTGGCGGCACTGAGCTTCTCGTCAGAGCGGCGCATACCCATGGTGTAGGTCTCCAGTCCGCGTGCTATATGCCCTGCGGGCAGAGCATTGGTGTGTATGGATATAAACACGTCGGCTTTGTTCTTGTTGGCTATGTCTGCGCGCTGATGTAGCGGTATAAACACATCTTTCTTGCGTGTATAGATTACTTTTACATCCGGACAATTCTCTTCTACGTACCGTCCGAATGTCAATGCTACGTTAAGATTGATATTCTTCTCCAGCGAGTAGGCACCCCTTGCGCCGGCATCGTGTCCGCCATGACCGGCATCGATAACCAGTGTAAAGTGTTTGTCTGCGCTCAAGGCTATGGTGGAGAAGGATAGTATGGCCAGTAAAATGACTATTATCTTTCTGTTCATATATTTCAAGTTGTTATGCATAACGCCACTTCTCCTCTGCAAGGTGGCTTTACCTTATTAGATAAGGGTATATAAATGAGCTACTTGACCGTGTGCTTTTATGGTCGACCTGCACCTGTCAAGTTGTTTGCAAAGTTAATTATTTCTTTTTGAAAACCATGTTGTTTCAAATAGTTTTTTCGTTAGTGAGGTGCAATTCAACAGCAGCTCCGTCCATTTGACCACCCATAGGCGGGTTGTCTTTGCTTAGTGTAATGTCTATGGCTTCTATCTGTGGAAGGTGGTTGACGATGCTTTGCGCTATTCTCCATGCTGCATTCTCCAGCAGGGCAGAAGGCTTCAGCATCTCCGTTTTGGTGAGTTCGTAGAGGCAGGCATAGTTGACGGTGTGGTCTACGCAATCTGTTTGGGCTGCCTTCAGCAAGTTGTATTTTACGCGTAGGCTTACGGTAAAGTTGGCTCCTGTCAGCCTTTCTTGTGGCATTACGCCGTGGTGAGCATAGAAGTGCATTTTGTTCAGTTGCACGTAGCTTGATGTAAGTGTTACCATTGTAGATAGCTTGTGGTGTTAAAAAGCACATTGACGGACGGTCATGCTTCCATGTACCGCCCGTCAATGCAAGTATTGTTAATTTGCTGTTGTCATGTTCAGCTCTCTTTTCTTTGTATCTATCCGCAGCGTGATGAGCCACAGTTGGTGCAGATGAGGCATCCCTCTTGGTAAACGAGGGTCTCTTGTCCGCAGTTAGGGCATTTTTGGCCTTTAGCTTGTGTGCCATCGGCTATGTATTTCTTCAGTGCGCGCTCTACACCATTCTTCCATGTGTTGATGCTTTCGCTCTTTAGTTGCAGCGAGCTTACCAGTTTTATCACGTGGTCGATAGGCATACGGTAGCGCAGCACACCGGAAATCAGTTTGGCATAGTTCCAATACTCAGGGTTAAACTTCTCGCTCAAACCTTCCACAGTGGTCTTGTAGCCACGCTTGTTTTCAAACTGGAAGTCGTAGCGGTGCTTGCCGTTCTCGTCTGTTTTCTTGATAATCTTGCCTTTGGTGATGGTTTTGGGCAGTACAATACCTTCTTCATCATCTTGCAGACCTGTGAATATCTCATAAGGATAACCGTGCAGCAAGCCCACAAAGGCTACCCATTTCTCCTTGTTGTTTTGGAATCTTACTACATCACACTCTAACTCTTGTGGCCTTACCTCTATCACGTCAGGGTGTATTTGCAGTGCTTTCTTGCTGGCGCTGTTGGTTCCGTCAGCCTTCTTTTTCTTCTTTTCTACCGATACCATTACGCCAGAGCGGCTGCCGTCGCGATAGATGGTACAGCCCTTGCAGCCTGAGCGCCATGCTTCTACATAGAGCCTGTTGACCAAGTCTTCGTCTACATTGTTAGGCAGGTTTACGGTAACGCTGATAGAGTGGTCTACCCATTTCTGTATAGCACCTTGCATGCGCACCTTCATCAGCCAGTCTACATCGTTGGCTGTGGCTTTATAGTAAGGAGAGAGGGCTATCAGTTGGTCCAGTTCTTCCTGATTGTAACGCTTGTCGGTATCGTATCCGTTTACTTTCATCCATGTCAGGAACTTGCGGTGATATACGATATATTCTTCAAAAGAGTCGCCCACCTCATCCACAAAGTCTACATGTACGTCAGCATCGTTAGGGTTTACCTTGCGGCGACGCTTGTACACAGGCATGAATACAGGCTCTATGCCGCTGGTGGTCTGTGTCATCAAGCTGGTAGTGCCGGTAGGTGCGATGGTCAGACAGGCGATGTTGCGTCTTCCATACTGGCGCATCTCCTCATAGAGTTGCGGGTCAGCCTCTTTAATGCGGTTGATAAAAGGATTGTTCTCCTCTCGCTTGGCATCGTAGATAGCAAATGCCCCGCGCTCTTTAGCCATGTTTACCGATGAGCGGTAAGCCTCGATTGCTAAAGTCTTGTGTATGTTTACAGAGAAGTCAGTAGCCTCTTGTGTGCCATAGCGCAAACCCATGGCTGCTATCATGTCGCCTTCGGCGGTAATGCCTACGCCGGTGCGTCGGCCCAGTCCGCTCTTGTTCTTGATTTTCTCCCACAGATGTTTTTCCGTAGCTTTTACCTCATCGGTCTGCGGGTCTCTTGCTATCTTGGCCAGTATCAGGTCTATCTTCTCCATCTCCATGTCCACAATGTCGTCCATGATGCGCTGTGCCAGCGCTACATGTTTGCGGAAGAGGTCGTAGTCAAAGTGGGCTTCAGGTGTGAAAGGGTTCACTACGTAAGAGTAGAGATTGATTGACAGCAATCGGCAAGAGTCGTAAGGGCAGAGCGGTATCTCGCCACAAGGGTTGGTAGATACGGTGCGGAAGCCTAAATCGGCATAACAGTCAGGTATGCTCTCGCGCAGAATAGTGTCCCAAAAGAGCACGCCAGGCTCAGCACTTTTCCATGCGTTGTGTACTATCTTCTCCCATAGTTTTTTGGCGTTGATGTTCTTTTTTACAATAGGGCTGTCGCTGTATACAGGAAATTGCTGTGTATATTCCCTGTTGTCGATAGCTGCCTGCATGAATTCATCGTCCAGCTTTACCGATACATTGGCACCTGTAATCTTGCCTTCGGTCATCTTGGCGTCAATAAAAGCCTCGCTGTCGGGGTGCTTGATGCTTACGGAGAGCATCAAGGCTCCGCGCCTTCCGTCTTGTGCCACTTCGCGTGTGGAGTTGCTGTATCGCTCCATAAACGGAACAAGACCGGTAGAGGTAAGGGCAGAGTTGTTTACAGGTGAGCCTTTGGGCCGCAGGTGCGACAAATCATGGCCCACGCCTCCGCGACGCTTCATTAATTGCACTTGCTCTTCATCTATCTTCATGATAGCTCCGTAAGAGTCAGAATCGCCGTCCAGACCTATTACAAAGCAGTTGGAGAGGGATGCCACTTGGTGGTGGTTACCTATGCCGGTCATGGGGCTGCCGGCAGGCACAATGTATTTGAAATGGTTGAGCAAGTCAAATACTTCTTGTGCTGTAAGAGGATTGGGATAGTTGTTTTCTATGCGCTCTACCTCTTTGGCTATACGCCAATGCATGTCTTCAGGAGTCTTTTCGAAGATATTTCCGAAACTGTCTTTCAGTGCATACTTGTTTACCCATACCCTTGCAGCCAGTTCGTCGCCGTCAAAATAGGGCAGAGAAGCTTGGTATGCCTCCTCAAACGTATAAGTTTTGTTCTGTTCCATTTATGTTAAGTGTATGTATTCAGGGAGTGTTCCGTTTGCTATTAGATATCCTTTTTGATTTAGCGTGTGCAAAGATAATGCCTTTTTATGATACAAAGAAATTCTTTTTGGAATATTTTTATGCTGCAAAAAACATAAAAGTTTCCCAAAAATTGCAACTCTCGTTTTGGAAAAATGCAAGTAGTTGATAAATAGATTACTTATGTTGAAACTGTCAAGTTGTGGTTTATTATAAGTTTGTAAAACGTTGGAAATGAGCTTGTTTTTATAAAATAAAGTCTCTTTTTTCGCGCTTCTCCTATATATAAGTAGGTGAAACTGAAAAAATGCACACTTTCTTTGAACTTTACATTTTTCAAAACTTTCAGTGCAATAACTTGCCTCGTTTTGCAGCACGGCGTAATGAGTGGCAAAATGCCTTGTAAATGTGTGTGCATTCATAACACATTATCAATCAGTAGCCTACGGTTTTTCTGGCTGTAATGTGCACTTTTAAAGTAGCCGAAAGCAGTGCTCTTGTGGTCCGGTTGCACCGCTTTCGGCTCTTCATTGCCATGCTTCCAGCCTTTGATGACAGTTCTTTGTGGGACCAAGAGCATAGCAATGAGCCTTGCGGAACAGTATAAAAAGCTCGGAAATTGACTTTTTTGTGCATTTGATGCATTGATTTTTCATTTCGACTTTTCTGTTTCGACAATTTTGCTTGTCAAGTTTTTTGCTTGCACACAATAGCTTCCCGTCCTGTAAAATTGCCTTCATGGCATATTGGCATGTAGCTTTCAGCCCCCATGCAAGAGCAAGACACCTGGCGGGAAAAACGGATGAAAAGGCATCTAAAGCTATAAAAGTAGGGCGATGACATGGAAAAACAATGGTGAAAAATAGAAAAAATAACGCATAAAAGTAAAAAATATCTGATTTTATGCTTGAAATAAGCGGAAAAAAGATAATTTTGCAAGCCGTAAACAAATAACTAACGCCGCCCAAAGGAAAGGTGCTCGAGTGGCTGAAGAGGCACGCCTGGAAAGCGTGTATACGTCAAAAGCGTATCGGGGGTTCGAATCCCCCTCTTTCCGCACAGCGACTTTAGGTTTTGACAGTTATTTTTTTATGCAAAATACAATGAATAACCTGATTGCAAAGATTGCAATAATCTCGTTTCTCGCTTTTTCTCAAAGTATTGTCGCTACTGCTCAGACGGGCAAGTTGCCTGCTGAAGCTAAGGCCAAAGCTGTATCTACCTTAGCGGCAGAACAGCCCAAGAGTGGCAAAAAAACGGTAACGGCACCACCTGCTGCACAGCAATCAGCCCCACAGACTGCTGCTGACACTGCGGCAACAGACGCACAAGCCGACTCGCTTGATGTGATGGACACTACTGCAACGGCTGATGCTATGGCACCGGTAGAGAGTGAAGGCTTTCATAAAGTATTGAAATCTAAATATATAGAAGGTAGTGCGGGCTTCATGTCGTTAGTAGCGCTGGCCTTGGTATTAGGCTTGGCATTCTGCATAGAGCGCATTATCTACCTCACACTCTCTGAAATCAATGCCAAAAAGCTGATGTCTGATGTCGAAGCCAAGGTGCTTGCCAATGATATAGATGGGGCTAAAGCAATCTGCCGAGATACCCGCGGGCCAGTGGCTTCTATCTGCTATCAAGGTCTGTTGCGCATCAACGACCCGATAGACGATATAGAGCGCAGTGTAGCTTCTTACGGGTCAGTGCAAGCTGCCAACCTTGAGAAAGGCTGCTCATGGATAACCCTGTTTATCACTATGGCGCCATCGTTAGGCTTCTTGGGTACAGTAATAGGTATGGTCATGGCATTTGAACAGATACAAATGGCGGGCGACATCAGTCCTACCATCGTAGCCGCCGGCATGAAGGTGGCACTTATCACCACTATCTTTGGTTTGATAGCAGCCTTGATCATGCAGGTGTTCTATAATTATATATTGTCTAAGATAGAGCATATTACCAGCCAGATGGAAGAGTCGGCCATTACGCTGCTCGATACCATCATGAAATATAAGTTGACACGATGAAACATTACTCATTCAAAGACCTGAGACAATGGCCGGCAGAGCGTCTCTCTACCATGGTGCTCTATGTGTTGGTGGCTGTGGCAGCAGCGGTCTTTGCCTTGTTTTATCTGGTAGGCTTTGACACACCGTATGCCGATGACCCGCAGTTTAACGCTCCATTGTTTACCGATGTGGTGTTAGGGCTGCTCTTTTTGTCGCTACTGTTGGGTTGTGTAGCAGCAGGCTTTTCGCTGATACACGCTTGGAAGCTACGCGACAAGATTTCACGCACAGTCAACAATATACCGGCCAGACGCATTACAGCCTACACCTTTGGCGGTGTAGTGGCATGTTTGGCAGTTACTTTCCTCATGGGTTCCTCTGCACCGGTAGTGGTTAACGGAACCAGTTATAGCAATGTGTTTTGGCTGAAAGCCACCGATATGTTTGTCAATACCTCGTTGGTGCTCATCATTGTGGCAGCAGCAGGCGTGGTGTTAGGCTTGAGTGGCTATGGCCGCAAGTTGAAATTAAAAAATAAGGAGCTGTAATCTATATGATATTGAGACACAACAAGCGTGGCGTTCCATTGTTAAACACCACTTCTACGGCCGATATATCCTTCATACTGTTGGTGTTCTTCCTTGTCATTACATCAATGGATGTGGATAAAGGCTTGTCTCGTCAGTTGCCGCCTATTGACAACAAGCAGCAGCAACAGCCTACTGACATCAATAAAAACAATGTGATGGACCTGAAGATAGATGCACATAGCAGACTTACCTTAAACGACAAGCCTGTGAAGATGGACCAACTGCGACAAGCGGTAGAACGCTTTGTGGCAGGTTCAGCGCATCGTTCTTCCCATATTATCACTCTTGCCGTAGACCGCAGTGCCACTTATGATGCCTATTTTACGGCAGAAAATGAGATTGTAGCAGCCTATAACGCACTCCGCAATCAATGTGCCATGAAGCTGTATGGGCGGGTCTATGAGCGTTGTACCAAAGAACAGCGCGAGCAGGTGCGCCGCCTTTATCCGCAGCGACTGACGGAAACCATGACCGGTGCAGTGAAAGGAGGCGCGCAATGAGCCTTTTCAATCACTCCCGCAGACAGGTGCCGCTGCTTAATACCTCAGCTCTGCCAGACTTGGTGTTTACAGTTCTCTTCTTCTTTATCACCGTTACCCACATGCGTAAGGTAACGCTGAAGGTGAAATACCAGGTGCCTGCCGGTACAGAACTGACCAAGCTGACCAAGAAATCGGCTGTTACCTATTTATATATAGGCAAGCCTACGGCGCAGATGCAGCCAGTGGCAGGGCATAATACCCGCATACAGATTAACGACAAGTATGCTGATATGCCCGCAGTTGTGGACTATGTGTCGCAAGAACGCAAGCACATGCAGCCGGAGGACGCCCAAAACATGACCGTATCCATCAAGGCCGACCGTGCCACCAGCATGGGAATAATAGCCGATGTGAAGCAAGCTTTAAGGCAGGCTGGGGCTTTAAAGATAAATTATTCAGCTATTTCAAAAAATAAGAAATAGCTATAATAACGCATAAAAGGTTTTAATTTGGTACTATAACATGAAAAAACAGTTATAGATTGTTGCAAGGTAAACAAATTTGTCTTATCTTTGCACGAAAACAAACTTAGCAAAATGGCACAGCATATATTAGATTCTTTAGACAAAAAGATACTCCGTCTGATAGCAGATGATGCGCGTATACCTTTCCTTGAGGTAGCACGTTGTTGCAATGTGAGTGGCGCTGCCATTCATCAGCGCATCCAGAAACTCAACAATATGGGCGTGTTGAAAGGGTCGCAGTTTATTATTGACCCAGAGAAAATAGGCTATGAGACATGCGCCTACGTAGGTCTGAACCTTAAAAATCCGGCACAGTTTGATGATGTAGTGGAGGAATTGAAAAGCATACCGGAGGTAGTTGAGTGCCATTATACCACAGGCGACTACGATATGTTTATCAAAATCTATGCTTTCAATAACCATCATCTGCTCAATATCATCCACGATAAGTTGCAGCCATTGGGGCTTTCACGGAGCGAAACCATCATTTCCTTTAACTCAGCGTTTAACCGTCAGCTGCCTATCATGGACATTCCAGTGAGCGATGAGATAATAGATGAAGAGGAATAGCACGCATACAGGCAAATAAAGCTCAGGGTGCAACAGACTGGTATGCTTGGAACAACAGTGCAATGAGCTTGATAGCATCGAATAATATCTATAATAATGTGGGCAAGATGAATGTGTTTCATCTTGCCCACATCGTGTTTTGAGAGTTTTTTTGCGGCATGATGAATGTCGCAAAAGAGTACTGTCGGTTAGCAAAACTGTGCCAATGGCTTTTGCATTTCTTGCCAATGGCTTTTACTTTTCATAGTCAACGAAGTCGTATTCATACGCATGCTTCTCGTCAGTAGAGTGCTTCTCACGGTTCACTTCATGCCAATTGCTGTATGAAGGGAAGAAAGCATCGCAGCCGGTGGGCGTATCGTTGATTTCAGTTAGACACAAGCGGTCTGCCAAAGGCAATGCTTGTTCATACACACTGGCACCTCCTATGATGTAGATATCTTCGTTTTCGGCACAATGTTTCAAGGCTTCGCTTAGCGAAGTGTAGCAGTCGCAGCCCTCAAAAGCTGTGGCAGTGCGACTTAACACCACATTGCGGCGGTTGGGAAGTGCCCCTTTTGGCAGCGACTCAAAGGTGCGTCTGCCCATGATAATGGTGTGTCCAGTGGTCAGAGCCTTAAACCTTTTAAGGTCGTTTGGCAACCAATAAATCAGTTTGTTGTCTCGTCCTATGGCGCGGTTTCTTGCCACTGCTGCTATTATGTTTATTCTCATTCGTCTCTGTTTTGATGGGGTTAGGCATTGTGATGGCATCATTACCACCTTGTTTGCATGGATTTATACACTTACTTGTCCCGATATATGAGGCCAAGGATTGTAGTTTTCAAGTGTGAAATCTTCGTATTTAAAGTCAAACAAGTCTTTTACGTCAGGGTTGATACGCATGGTTGGCAAGGGTCTTGGCTCACGGGTAAGTTGCAGTTTCACTTGTTCCAGATGGTTCAAGTAGATGTGTGTGTCGCCCGTAGTGTGTATAAACTCACCCGGTTTCAGGCCCGTTACCTGTGCCATCATCATGAGCAGCAAGGCATAAGAAGCTATATTGAAGGGCACTCCAAGAAAAGTGTCTGCACTGCGCTGGTAGAGTTGTAGGCTCAGTTTGCCGTTGGCAACATAGAATTGGAACAGACAGTGGCAGGGAGGAAGCTTCATTTGGTCTATATCAGCCACGTTCCAGGCACTTACAATCATTCTTCTTGAGTCGGGGTTGTGCTTTATCTGCTCTATCACATTCTTGATTTGGTCTATGTGTCCGCCGTTATAGTCGGGCCATGAGCGCCATTGATGCCCATATACAGGACCCAGTTCGCCATTCTCATCAGCCCATTCGTTCCATATTCTTACGCCATGCTCTTGCAGATACTTTACGTTTGTATCTCCTTTCAGAAACCACAGCAGCTCATAGATGATAGACTTGAGGTGCAGTTTTTTGGTTGTTAGCAGAGGAAAACCATCCTCCAGATTGAATCTCATCTGGTTTCCGAATATGCTGATAGTGCCCGTTCCGGTTCTATCATGCTTCTTGTTGCCTTCCGTCATGATGCGGTTCAGCAGGTCTAAGTATTGTTTCATTGCTGTATGTTGTGTCTTGATATATTCCGTTTGCGGTTTAGAACAGTTCGTTGTTGCTCTCAGGTATATGCGAACTCTTTATCTTCCATTCATTGGGATAAAGGTTATTGGCGCGGTTTCCTATGTTTTTGGCAAAGCCGATGGGATGCTTTCGGTAGCAGAGCAGCGCGTAGCCGCGCGGCGTTCCGGCAGGAAGCGTGATGCTTTCTTTGCGCAGATAGGCTATGGCTTGGCTGTAGTTGAGTTCCACTTGGGTGAAAGCATCGCGCTGAAGGGCTGTAGACAGTGCCAAGGCTTGTGCCGGTATGATGTCTTTTCCTTTGATTTCGCCCATCTTGATGCCTGCACTCATTATTTTGAGTGTGCTTGCTGCTGCGTCGTAGACAGACTTCCATGCCTTTGGAATGGCTGTTACAGCAGTGCCGTTGACAACAGGCTGATAGTTGTCTGCATCTTTTATCCAGCCCATATAGGGCTTTATGGTATTGGCTTTATTGCGTTCCGTCTTGTTGCGTCGTGCTTTCTTGTCTTTTGCTTTCTGTGCTTGCGGCTCACTGCTGCCCGGCTTTTTGAGTACCGCCATAAAGAGTCCCTCGCCTTTGGAGAGACCTGGGATAAAGCGGCAGACAGGCTTGGGGAAGTCTGCTACTTGTGAACCGCTGATGTGCCACTTGGCTTCAGTGTTGACGGTGAGCACTTCTGCGCCAAAGGTTTCGGCTATGTGTTTCACGTTCAGCTCATCTTCCTTGGTGTTGAAGGTGCAAGTAGAGTAGATGAGCAGACCGCCCGGCTTGAGGCAATTCCATAGAGCCTCGACGATGTCTCGCTGTAATGTCCAGCATTTCTCTACGTTTTGCAAGCTCCATTCGCTGATGGCAGCAGGGTCTTTGCGGAACATTCCCTCGCCCGAACAAGGCACATCAGTAAGTATTACATCAAATTTGATGCCGCTTTTGGCATAATCTTGTGCATAGTTATTGGTAACAATAACGTCTGGATGCCCGAATTTCTGCATGTTTTCTGCCAGCACTTGTGCTCTGGGGCGTAACGGTTCGTTGCTGAACAGCAGACTGCCTTCGGGCAATGCAGCCCTTGCCACCGTTGATTTTCCGCCGGGAGCGGCGCACATGTCGAGCATGGTAACGGGCAAAGTACCTATATATTGGCGCATCACTTGGTCGAGAAACATGGACGATGCTTCCTGAACGTAGTACAAACCAGCATGGAGCAGGGGGTCGAAAGTAAAGTTCAGGCGCTGCTTCAGATAGTAACCGCCGCGGCACCAGGGCACTTCAACCTCTGCCATGGGCATGTCTTGCAGGGTGGCTTTAGTCTTTAGGGGGTTGAGCCTTACGCTTACAGGCGGATTTTGGTTCAGTCCTTTCAGCAGCGCTTCAACCAAGTTGCCATCCAACTGCTGACGGATGCCGGTCAAGAAGTCATCGGGTAGTTGCATATTTAATATGGGGTAAATTGCCTGTTTAATAATGTAGAGATACGAGATACAAAGTTACAAATATTTTCAAAGTTTTGAACTAAAAAGTTGTATGATTACCTTTATTAACTTATCTTTGCAAAAGAAATACCACAAAAGCAGCCTTATTGACCCTTCGAAAGGTTAAAAAGGACTATTATAGGCTTAAAATATTTACAAATTTTAGCTATTAATGAAATACTGTTAACATTCAGTTGACAGTTTGCCTGTTGCCTTTCGGGTTGCGGTAACGCTCTTTTGCATGGATAAAAACATTATGTATCATTTAAAACATTTTAGGTTATGAGATTGAAATGCGTATTAATGGCTTTGGCTGCGTTGGCATTTTCGGCTGCTGCCATGGCACAGGAAGAGGAAGATACTTATATGTTCAACCACCTTTCGGTAGGTGTTAATGTAGGAACTCCGGGCTATGGCTTTGATGTGGCTGTGCCGGTGGGCAAGCATTTCCAGCTCCGTGCGGGTTTCTCCACGATGCCCAAGATAAAGGCAAGCACAGATCTTGACTTCAACGGTGTGCCTTCTACCGGTACCTTCAACGTGCCTTCATCTATCAAGATAGAGGCAAAACCCGGCTTCTCCAATGCCAAGATATTGGTGGATATATATCCTTTTAACAGCAGCAACTTCCATATTACCGGTGGAGCCTATTGGGGCAGCAGCGAGGTTGTTACGGCATACAACAAAGAAGAGGGCGTATTGAAGGATGTGGCAGACTGGAACCGTGCTCATCCAAACCAGCTTATCGGTCTTGAGTTGGGCGATTATCTGCTTACACCTGATGCTGCCGGCAATGTCAGTGCATGTGTCAAGACCGCTTCTTTCAAGCCATATTTGGGTATCGGCTTTGGCCGTGCTGTGCCACGCAAGAACCGTTTGGGCTTCATGTTTGAGTTAGGTACACAGTTTTGGGGCACGCCTAAGGTTTACTGTAACGGCACAGAGCTAACTCCAGAGGGTCTTGATGCAGACGGTGGCGCTATTGTCAAGGTGCTCAGTAAGGTAAAAGTATATCCGGTAATGAACTTCCGTCTGTGTGGAAGAATACTATAACCATAAGCCTGTGAAGGCTGTTTAATCATGTGTAAAATCAGATTTGCCCTGCAAGAGCCTGTGCTTTTGCAGGGCTTTTTGTAGCTGTGGGTGTGGCAAGCTGCGGGTTGCGTGGCAGCAGAAAAAGTCTGTCCTGTGATAAAAAATGCCGTATTGATGCAACCTTTTGGCCTGTGGCTGCGTCTAACAGGCAGAATATTAAAAAACAAGAGACATGAGAAAAGCAGTATTAGCAGTAATGATGGCCTTGATGGTGGGTAGCACTACACTGGCCGCGGTGCCTCATTATAGGCACAATCCACACTTGATAAACCAGCAAACTCAGGTGGATAAAGGGGGCGTAGCAGCCTATTCAGACACTACGGCCACCGCCGACGATACCGCCAGTGTGGCAGATGATGACGACAGTGCAGGCGACGATCAGTGGCAAGGCAGTGATTTTGACAATATAAACGACCCCTTCAAGCTGATGGCTTACCTCACTACGTTAGGTGTGGGCGGTGTATTTGTGGCCATAGCCTTTGTGCTGGTTGTGCTGTTGATATGCCTGGCACCTTTCGGCTTGTTGGTAGTTCTGCTCGTTTTTCTGGCAAAACGCAGAAAACAGGCACGTGGAGCGGTTGACGCTTCTGCCGGTGCCGATAGCCAACAGATGCCCCGTGCAGCATATAAACCTACCGATGAGATAGAGGAGTTGTGGCAGTCGGGCATCAAGAAGGCTGCTTTAGGCTTGGGACTGACAGTGGCAGGTATATGCAATGCAGGCAGTCTGTTTTACATAGTAGGTGCCATCCTGTTGTGTTATGGCGCAGGTCAGGCCTTGTTGGCGCGCTACTCTGCTGCCGGCAAGCGCACCAAGCAGACCGACGAGCCTTGGAATGACGATACTTTTACGCCTTTTGCAGAGGAAGAAGAAGCTGAACAGGCAGAGCAGAAAGCCGCTGATGATACGTCTGCTGACGGGCAAGACAAGGATGATACATCTGTTACCAAATAATGAACGATAAGATTGGATAGCCCTGTGGATAAGTTAACAGACATAGCCTTGGTGGCCCAAGTGGTTACATTGCACAACAAGCGAGCCTTTGACACGCTGGTCAAGAAGTACCAGTCGGGTGTGCGCCGCTTCTTGTTGCACCAAACCTTGGGCGACAGCCAGTTGAGTGATGACCTTGCCCAAGACACTTTTGTCAAGGCATACACTCATCTCAGCAGCTTCAAAGGCGTGTCTGCTTTCTCCACATGGCTCTATCGTATAGCCTACAACGTGTTTTACGACTACCGGCGCACGCATCATCTGTCTGTCGATATAGATACGGTAGAGATGCGGCAGCGTGCTTCTGCCCATCCTGACAAGGCGCTTCAGTTGGACCTCTACAAGGCTTTGGCACAACTGAAAGAGGTGGAGCGCTTGTGTATAACGCTGCAATTGGTAGAGGGGCAACCCGTAGAACAGATAGCAAAGATAACAGGCTTGAACCTTGGCACGGTGAAGTCGCACCTGTCGAGGGGAAAAACAAAATTGGCAACTTACTTAAAGGCAAACGGATATGACAGATAATAAAGATGAACTATTGGTGCGTAGCTTTATGCAGACGCACTATTTTGAGGTGGCAGACGATGGCTTTTCGGCTCGTGTCATGCGCCATTTGCCCGACCGCATGCTGCTGTTGTTGCGTGTGTGGCGGGCTATTTGCGTGGTAGCAGGTGTGGTGCTTGTATGTTGCTGCCGTGCGTTGTCGGCAGAGTGGGGCATGATAAAAGGCTGGATAAGCGACCTGCTGACCTGCAATGCGGTATTGGTAACTCCCGGAGTGCTGATGCTTGGCTTTATGGCAGCCACTTTGGCTTTAGGTTTCGGCATGCTGTTCATGCAAGAAAAGCACAGCTGGTGAGTCCTGGAAAAGAAAAAGTGTGCAAGCAAAATATTTGACAATATAAAATCGTAAAACAGCAATGGATTTTACACTTTAGGGCAGCTTTTGTCGCTAAAGATACTACTTTTCAACCATAACCCTACTGCTTTTATGCCATAAACCATGCTTTTAGCTGCCGAAAACACCCTGTTTTCAGGCTAAACGCTATGCAGTTGACCCCCAAGAGCAGTGCTTTTGTAAGCTAAAAGCACTGGTTTTGGGGGTCGTTTTGCATGTAAATAAGTGGATAAATGCGTTAATTTGTTGATAATCAGTTTGTTAACAATAAGCGCTAAAAACACCTGTTTTTAGCTCCCTTTACCGTGTTGGTGGAGAACAAGGGCAGTTTTAGCATCTTAAAAGTTGTAGATTTGTAAATAAACAAGAAAGTGTGCAATCTTTTCAGTGCATCACTCTCACAGTCAAGTAGGTAGGATTTGGATTAATACACCTTGTCGTCTTCCTCATCGCTCTCGCTGGAATCGATGCGTGAATCCTTTGTAATGGTAAGTTGTCCCATGCGCGACAGTTGCAGGATAAGCGGCACATACTCATCGCTGAGGGCATCAGGGGCACCCACGCTGGCAGCTAATTGCAGATAGTTGCCCTCGGCTTTTTCAAGTACAATGCCCAAGAGCACGCTCTCTTTCAGATAATCTTGCTCTATATAACTGGCAAAATCAGCCTTTACAAAGGTGTTTTCGTAAAACACGGAACCATCCTTTCTCAATATTTTTACGCTGATGCTGTTGTCGTAATACTTATTGCCGGAGTCGTCTGTCATGGTGTCATTGGCGGTGAGAGGGGTGCGCCTGATTTGCAGGGTATAGGTCTCGCCTAACCAGTTTACCGTCTCTTGATGGCTGTACGCCTGCATCTTGGTAGGCTTGGTAGGCGCTTTTGTTACAGGTTTTGGAGCAATGATATCTTTAGTAGTGGGTTGCTGCTTGCATGAAGTAAGGGCAAATGCCAGCGGTGTAGTGAGCACAAGCAGTGCAGTATGAAGTTTCATCTTATATCGTTTCATTGTTGTTAGGTTGCAAAAGGCTTGTTTTTGTCTTCTAAAATCTGCCTTTTGTGATGCAAAGAGTGATTGTTACTGCAAACTTACACATTTTTTTTGAGATAACGGAAAGTAGACTTGAAAAATCAATGGCACAGCACTCATGACACGATAAACAGGATAAAGAAACAGTAACATATTGGTCTTAAAATGCTTTTTTATGCAACAAATATAAAATTTCTGTTTGCTTTTATGCGCATATTGATACATAATTTATTACCTTTGCAAAAAGTTTTCATGAGCAAAGCTATGCCTTTCGCAACAGAATAGCCTAAAAAGCTCCTGTAAACGGTGGCAGAAGCCTATGAAAACGTGTTAATACAACGACAAGAAATGAAGCATTTAGCATTATTCCTGCTCTCGGCAGTGCTGCTTCTTGCCGCCTGCAAAGGGCAGCAGACAGCACCAGACACCACCCAAAAGGCCGACACACTGCCACTGATGGTGATGCAGATACGGAAGTGTGCACGCCTGTATACTGCCGAATACAAGGTGCATAAAATCATAACGCATGCCGATGACGTGAAGCTGAACGGCTCTTTCATGAGGCAGAAGTTTAATGTAACCTTGCCAATGAGCCATAGAAAGGTGGCCATACCTATGGATGCCACCCTGAAAGCCAGTGTGGATTTTAGCACATTCAGCAAGAATAACGTGGTAAAAAGAGGAGACAAAATAGAGATAATCTTGCCCGACCCGAAGGTAGAGCTTACAGCCACACGCATCAACCATGAGCAAATAAAGCGTCATGTGTCGATGTTTCGCTCTAATTTTACCGACAAGGAACTGGCTGCTTATGAGCAGCAGGGGCGCAATGACATTGTCAAGACCATACCGCAGTTGGGCATAATAGAGATGGCACGGCAGAGTGCAGCCAACATATTGGTGCCTATCATCACGCATTTGGGTTATGCTGAAGAAAATATCACCATCACTTTCAGAAAGAACTTTACGGCTACCGATATGCCGCAGCTTATGGATGTGAGGCGGTAAGGTGTATTGAAGCAGCACATAAATATATAAACAATACTTGACAACGATAAAAAATGAATCATAACAATCAGCGCAGCGGCATCCGTAGGTCTTGGTCTATGCTGCTAAAGCTAAAGATAGGCATAGCTGTTGCCGTGGCAGCAATAGTTGTGGTGGCTGTTGCCTATTTGGTAAAGGCATGCAGTGGCAACACAGTTCAAGTGGTTGTAAACGACAATATAGATGCCACGCCCTTGCAGGTGATAGCCATGAAGCGCATAGGGCAATGGGAATTTCTGTCTGTTGACGATGAAGAGATGGTAGACACCGTGCGCAAGGGCTTCTTCAGTGACGACTATCTGACGCGCATCTATTACGGTACGCTGCGCATAGGCATTGATTTGGCAAAGACAAAAGCCGACTGGGTGCGCCTGAAAGGCGACACCGTGGTGGTGGATATGCCTCCTGTGGCACTGTTGGACAGCAACTTCATAGATGAGGCGCGCACGCAATCGTTTTTTGAAACAGGCAAGTGGACAGACCAAGACCGTGCCAACCTCTACCGCAGAGCAGTGGACCGTATGCACCAACGCTGCCTGACGCCTGAGAATATGGCAAGCGCTGAGAACAACGCGCAGCGCCAACTGTACAGCATGTTGCGGGCTATGGGCTATAAAAACATAGTGATACGCCCCGCCAAAAAGTAGCATTTGCCGCATGCCGACAGACGGAAAAGAACGGGAAAATGTAAAAAGATATCAAGATAACCGCATCAAGAATGCACTAAAAACAAAGGACAGATGGAACAACTGAATCAATGGATAGCAGAGATTAGTTCGTTTCTGTGGGGATGGCCCATGATTATTCTGCTGTTGGGAACCCACATTTTCTTAACCGTTAGGCTGAAGTTTCCGCAGCGTAAGCTATGGACTGCCATTAAACTATCGGTGAAAAAAGACAAGAATGCAGCAGGAGAAGTGTCGCAGTTTGGTGCTTTGGCCACAGCCCTTGCAGCCACAATCGGTACGGGCAACATTATTGGTGTGGCCACAGCCGTGGCATTGGGCGGACCAGGTGCGGTGTTGTGGTGCTGGTTGACAGGCTTTTTCGGCATCTCTACCAAGTATGCCGAAGGATTGTTGGCAGTGAAATACCGTGTAAAAACATCCAATGGCAAAACCCTTGGCGGACCTATGTATGCCTTGGAGCGCGGCTTGGGCTGGCGCAAGATGGCCATTGCCTTCTCTGTATTTACGGTATTGGCATCGTTTGGCATCGGCAGCACAGTTCAGGCCAATGCTATTGCCACAATGACACAGGAGTCTTACGCTGTGTCGCCAGCCATTTCCGGACTTGTGCTGTGTGCATTGCTGGCAGCGGTAGTGTTGGGTGGCATCAAGGGCATAGCGCGCGTGTGCAGCGTTTTGGTGCCTTTCATGGCATTGTTCTATGTAATTGGCTGTATCGTCATACTGATTGTCAATGGGGCTTACATCTGGCCAGCCATACAACTGATTGTTCAGTCGGCATTTACTCCACAGGCAGCAGGGGGCGGACTGGCAGGAACCACCGTTATTATGGCTGCCCGCTACGGTATCGCACGTGGGCTCTTCTCCAACGAGTCGGGACTTGGCTCTGCGCCAATCATGGCTGCCGCCGCTCAAACACGCAATCCTGTGCGTCAGGCATTGGTGTCTTCTACCGGTACATTCTGGGACACTGTGTTTATCTGTGCACTCACCGGAATGGTCATTGTCAGCAGTATCTTGGCCTATCCCGATATTAGTTATGACAATGGTGCCACGCTTACAAAGATGGCTTTCAGCAAGATACCTTACATAGGCACCCCTTTGCTCACCTTCGGACTGATGACTTTTGCCTTCAGTACTACCTTGGGATGGGAACTGTATGGTGAGAGGGCAATGGCATATCTTAGCGGAAAGCGTTGGATTTATGCTTTCCAAATTGTTTATATCATATCGGTATTCTTTGGAGCGGTGATGAATCTCAACATTGTTTGGAACCTCTCAGACTGCATGAATGCACTGATGGCCATTCCTAATCTGCTCTCGCTCCTGTTCCTTAGTGGCATGCTGGTACACGAAACCCGTAAATACTTGTGGCGAGATAGGCTGGACAGGGATATGGAAGAAACTGAAATACGTGAAATAGAGGATAAATAATAAGTCGTAATACGCACATAAAAAACTTGTTTTCAGCCTTGTACTATCTTGCTTTTAGATAGAAAAGAAGCGTTGGAAACAAGTTTTTTATGTGCCAAAAACAGACATCTTGCCGTCTGCTTTCCTCTTTTTATATTAAGAAATTGGATATTTCTGTTTTAGAAAATCAGGCAAAAGATACCGGTACAGATAAACAATACACCCACGATACCATTGATAGCGTGTTGTGCTTTGCTCAATTTGCCTTTGAGCGAAGCCGTACCAGACATGCCTATTCCATAGGCAAAGCCCCATGCCATGATAAGTGTAGGAATGGCGGTAGCCACAGAGAAGATGATAGGAAGGCTGTAGCCGATACTCGATTGGGCTGACATGGGCATGAGTATTCCGAAGTAAACAATAGCGCTTTCGGGACAAAACGATAACGCAAGCAGGATGCCCAGGAGCAAGCTTCCGCCCCAACCGTGCAGCAGATGGCGCCTTGTAGACAGGTGGGGGCAATGCTCCTCCTTGTGAAGTCGGCTGCTAAAGATGAAATACAAGCCAATGATGATGAGTACAGGACCTAAAATGCGCTCGCCCCATAGGCTGAAGAAATCGCTGATATGAAGCGTGTTCATGCCGTTTCTCATCACAGCTATGATAATGATTCCTAACAAGGTATAGGCCAAAACGCGCCCTATTGTGTAATAAATGCTATTGAAGAACACTTTCCTGCGGCTGTTTACGTCTCGTGCTATGTAGCCCATAGCTGCTATATTGGCTGCCAATGGGCATGGATGTAGCGCTACTGCAAGACCTAAGAGAAAGGCTGTGAGCACCGGCCATTGGCTGTTTGCTATAATATCTTGTATGAATTGCATGTGTAATGTGTTTTTAATGTAGAACTCTATGCCGGTAATAAAGCGTCTGGTAATCAGCTTTTCCGTCGTGAATTGCCTTTAAATGTCGAGCTCTACCGGGCAATGGTCAGATCCGAATATCTCTGTATGTATACTGGCTTCCTTGATTTTGTCTTTCAATCGGTTAGAAACGATGAAGTAATCGATGCGCCATCCTGCGTTCTTTTCGCGTGCCTTGAAGCGGTATGACCACCAAGAGTAGATGCCTTCCTTATCTGGATAGAGATAGCGGAAGCTGTCTGTGAAGCCGTTATCGAGCAAAATGGAGAACTTTTGGCGCTCTTCATCTGTGAAGCCGGCATTCTTTCGGTTGGTCTTTGGGTTCTTTATGTCTATTTCTTCATGCGCTACATTGAGGTCGCCACATACTATCACGGGCTTTTTCTTGTCGAGTTCGGTGAGGTATTGGCGCACATCATCTTCCCATGTCATGCGGTAGTCCAGCCGTTTAAGACCGTCTTGTGAGTTGGGAACATACATTGTTACCAAGTAGAAGTTATCCATCTCGAGGGTAATGACCCTGCCTTCATGGTCGTGTTTGTCTATTCCCAATCCGTAGGTTACGTTGAGTGGCCGGTGCTTTGTAAAGATAGCAGTACCGGAGTAGCCTTTTTTCTCGGCATAATTCCAGTATGATTGATATCCGTCAAACTGCAAATCAAGCTGTCCAGCCTGTAGTTTCGTTTCCTGAAGACAGAAAAAATCAGCATCTAATTGTTTGAAAATGTCATTGAATCCTTTGCCAACGCATGCACGTAATCCGTTGACATTCCATGATATAAATTTCATGTTGCTTAGTATTTATAGCTTGTTAATAATGGTAATCCAACTTGTCAATAATGGTAATCCAATTTATTGATAATGGCAATTCTGTTTATTGGCATCAGTGTTTGTTGCTAATCGGCAATCGTTAATGGTCTGTTGATATAACTTATTGAGTGAATCATGCAACTGTTTGCTGTGCTGTGTAAACCAAGAAAGGGCAAGCTTTATCGGCCTGCCCTTTCTTTATAGAGTAAGAAAACTTCTTTAGAACTTAGCCATTTTAATGGCATCAATAGCACACTCATCACCTTTATTACCCAATTTTCCGCCACTTCTGTCTTTAGCTTGCTGCAAATCGTAAGTAGTAAGCAGTCCATAGATGACAGGTATTTCACTTTGTGCGTTCAATCGAGCTATGCCATAGGTTACGCCTTGGCAGATATAGTCAAAGTGAGGCGTTTCTCCTTTGATGACACATCCTAATATTATCACAGCGTCATAGCCGTCATTGAGCGTCATTTGGTGTGCTCCATAGATGAGTTCGAAACTTCCAGGCACTGTCTTTACATGGATATTCTCTCTCAGTGCGCCATGTTTCTCAAGCGTACTTACTGCTCCTTCCAGCAGTGCTCCGGTTATTTCGGGGTTCCATTCTGCCACAACGATGCCGAAGCACATGTTGCTTGCGTCTGGAATTTTGCTCTCATCGTAGTCTGAGAGGTTGTGTAATGCAGTAGCCATTATTTGTTTGATGCTCTTTCAATATACTTGTCAATTTCCTGCGCGACAGGAGAATTGAGATATTTCTTTTTGATGTCTTGATATATTTTGAGTGCTTCATCACTCTTGCCTTGGCTTTCCAATATCTCACCAGCTTGGATTAAGAAGGTAGGTGAAAGACTGTTGTTGGTGTTGTCTTCTGCTTCGGCATCAGCTTTGCTGGCAGCTTTCTTCAAGCAATCAACAGCTTTGTCCAGCTGTTTCACGTGAGCATAAGCGTTGCCGAGGGCAGCTATGGCAGCTGGGCTAACCATTTCATCGTCGGCAGGTGAGTAAGCATCCAGAAATTTGACAGCATCTTGCCATTTGTCGAGGTTGGCATAGCACAATCCTGCATAGAGATTGGCCAAGTTACCGGCATCGGTGCTGCTATAATCAGAAGCGATGTTCACGAAGCCAGCATAGCCAGCGCCATCGCCTTTCAGTGCTTTGTCAAACTGTTGGTTAGCAAAATACTCTTGTCCTTTGGCTAAAGCGGTGCTTGCCTCTTGCTCTTTAGGGCCTGAGATGTAGGTAGAGTAGCAGATAACACCAGCTACCACAAGAATAAGAACTGCGATAATGATGGAGATGGTCTTCTTGTGTTGCATGAAAACCGCCTCTTTTTGAGTGAGGGCATCATTGCTTGCGCCCGTCTGTTCATTAAGATTTGCCATTTATTTTTATATTTATAATTTACTGATTTGTAAAGCGTGGCAAAATTACTTATTTTCTCTCAGATAATGAAATTTATGAGTCTCTTTTTTTGTTTTTATATTATAAAAGGTTTAACTTTGCACTAAAAGAATACAACTTGTGTTATGTTTTTAAAGAAAATATCAATACTTAACTATAAAAACATACGTGAATGTACCCTTAGTTTTTCGCGTAAAATGAATTGTTTTATCGGTCATAATGGCGAGGGTAAGACCAATTTGCTTGATGCTGTTTATTATCTATCGTTTTGCAAGAGTGCTTATTCTTCGGTAGATGCCACGGTTATCAATCATGATGAGCAGTTTTTGATGCTGGATGGTACGTATCAAGCAGACAATGGCGATGAAGAATGCATCTATTGTGGCATGAAAAGGGGCATGAAAAAGCATTTTAAGCGCAACAAGAAAGAGTATAAGCGGTTGTCAATGCACATTGGTTTGATACCGTTAATACTGGTTTCTCCTTCTGATACGATACTGATTGACGGCAGTAGCGAAGAGCGTCGGCGATTGATGGATATGGTTATTTCGCAGTTTGATGCCACTTACATTGATGCGCTCAATCGTTACAACAAGGCATTGCAGCAGCGCAACACGCTGTTAAAGCAAGAGGCGGAGCCAGATGCCTCGCTGTTGGATATACTGGAAGAGCAGATGGCGGAGACTGGTGAGCTGGTATCGGCCAAGCGCAGTAGCTTTATAGAGGCGCTGGAGCCGCTTTTTCAGCGCTATTATCGTTTTATTTCGCAGGAAAAAGAGCAGGTATCCTTGCGCTATGTGTCTCATTGCCAGCGCGGACCTCTATTGGATGTGATACGCCGCGACCGCTTCAAAGACCGTGCTGTGGGCTATTCTCTGCATGGCATTCACCGTGATGACCTTGAGATGCTTGTCAACAATTACCCTGTGAAGCGCGAAGGTAGTCAAGGACAGCATAAAACATACGTTATCGCATTGAAGCTTGCGCAGTTTAACTTCTTGCAAACCAGAGGCTCAAAGACCATTCCTCTGCTGCTGCTTGATGACATATTCGACAAGCTTGACGCCCAACGTGTGGAGCAAATCGTAAAATTAGTGTCGGGAGAGGGCTTCGGACAGATATTCTTGACAGACACCAACCGCGACCATTTGGACCAAATTCTGCACAACTGCACTTTTGACTACAAAATATTTCATGTGGCTGATGGTGTGATAACCGATAAGGAGGAAGCCGATGTTTAGGAAAGACGTGAAAAATCTGGCAGATATTCTCAACCATTGTCTGCGTCAAGACGGATTGGAAACTCCTTTGATGCAGCGGCGGTTGGTAGAGTCGTGGGATAAGGTGGTGGGTAAAGCCATAGCCAGATATACGGGCGACAAGTTTATCAAGAACCAAACGCTTTTTGTAAAGATACTGAATCCTGCCCTACGGGCCGACCTTACCATGATGCGAAGCCGCTTAGTAAGAAATCTGAATGTAGAAGTTGGCAGTCAGGTTATTACCGATATCCGGTTTTATTGATTATCGCATGTTGGCAAACAAGGGTGTATTTCAAAATTGCACACTTTCTGTTTTGCTGACAAAATTACGAAAAATAAGGCGTTAAAAAGCCCTTGTTTTTCATTTGTTGTCCTTTTGTCGGCAAATAATGCAAGTTATTTTATCGAAATGTTAATAAGTTGATAACCAGTTGTTTATATGAGTTATCCACACAATATCATCTTTATGGGCAGGCAAAGGCAATGCTCTCAGTTGCTGAAAGCATTGCTTTCAGCTTGCAATAGCTATGCTTTTAGGCACCAAATCCATAGCTTTTAGTTTGAAAAGGTAGTGCGGCATGAGCTGAAAGCGTGCTATTGCCGTTGTATGCCGTTGAAAATAGCCAATGAATATCTGCTTATTGGCCGATTGTTCTATGGAAGCGAGGCTTCTGTTGCTCTGTTTTGTGCTCAATAAATGTCATGATTTTTGCTTGCACATCATTCTTCTTCAGATTCGTTATGTGCCAGTTTGCAGTATATACGAATACCTGGCTTTTCACTGTTTTAGTACTGTGCAAGCGGTGAAAACGGCATAAAAAGAGGCGCTTACAGAGAGCGTGTGCTGGCAAGTTGCCAATACAGCACATGATTAGATAACAAAAAGCGTAAGAATATGGTGCAAAGTGCCTAATAAAATCATTAAAAATTTGGTTCTTTATGATAAAAAAACTAATTTTGCAACCTAAATATTGATACATATTTAAATGAGTACGGACAATTTAACGCAGATACTTACCCAAACAGTGGAGCGCTTGTCGGAGCCAGATTCATTGAAAGACGTCTTTCATCAACATCGTGATGGAGATCCATTGCCATCGGGCAAGGCTCTTGAAGAGATAATAGACCTATTGCGAGCCATACTTTTTCCGGGCTTTTACGGTAAGTCAACGGTTAATATGCGCACTCTAAAATATCACATCGGAGTAAATGTTGAGCGTCTGCATAAGCTGTTATCTGACCAGATAACGGCAGGACTGTGCTTTGTAGACAGCAGCGATGGCGACGGTCATAAGTGTCGCGATTGCCATCGCTGCAAGGCGGCAGAACTGGCCACGCGCCTGATTGAGCGTCTGCCGGCTATACGCGCTGTCTTGGCTACCGATGTAGAAGCCGCCTACAATGGCGACCCTGCTGCCGAGAGCAAAGGCGAGATTATATCCTGTTATCCTGTTATCAAAGCCCTGGTCAACTATCGTGTTGCCCATGAATTGGTGCTTTTGGGTGTACCCTTGATACCTCGCATCATCACAGAGATGGCACATTCGGAAACAGGCATCGACATACATCCTGCTGCCAGCATAGGCCATCACTTTACAATAGACCACGGCACAGGCGTAGTAATAGGGTCTACCTGCATCATAGGCAACAATGTAAAGTTGTATCAAGGCGTAACCTTGGGTGCCAAGAGCTTTCCGCTGGATGAGCATGGCAACCCTATAAAAGGCATACCGCGCCATCCTATACTCGAAGATAATGTCATTGTCTATTCCAACGCTACCATCTTGGGGCGCATAACGATAGGAAAGGGCTGTGTGGTGGGAGCCAATATATGGGTTACGGAAGACATGGAGCCACAGACCAAACGCTATAAGAAATGAGCGCAAAGGCGCATCGCAGATACCGCTTTACGGCAAAGAAAAACAATATAGAATCAAAATAAACAAACAGATTTACCAAAGTAATGGAACAAGAATTTGAACTCATAGCCAAAACCTTTATGGGCCTTGAACCCGTTTTGGCACAAGAGCTTACACAACTGGGTGCCAACAATGTGGAGATTGGCCGTCGCATGGTGTCGTTTACCGGCAACAAAGAATTGATGTATAGAGCTAACTTCCAGTTGCACACCGCTATTCGTATTTTGAAACCTATCAAGCATTTCAAGGCAAAGAGTGCTGATGATGTGTATGAAGAGGTAAAGAAGATAGACTGGAGCCAGTATCTGGACCTTAAAAAGTGCTTTGCGGTAGACTCAGTAGTGTTTTCAGAAGAGTTCAGACACTCAAAGTTCGTTTCTTACAAGGTGAAAGATGCCATTGTAGACCAGTTCCGCGAGAAGACAGGTCAGCGTCCTAACATCTCTGTAGCCAATCCGGACATCCGGTTGAATATGCACATTGCCGAAGACAAGTGTACCCTCTCTCTTGACTCAAGCGGTGAGAGCCTTCACCGCCGTGGCTACCGTCAGGAATCTGTAGAGGCCCCCTTGAATGAGGTGTTGGCAGCAGGCATGATACTGATGACAGGCTGGAAGGGCGATACCGATTTCATTGATCCTATGTGTGGCAGTGGAACACTGCTTATAGAGGCTGCTCTGATAGCCCACAACATGGCACCTGGCCTTTTCCGCAAGGAGTTTGCCTTTGAGAAATGGCCCGATTTTGACAGTGAGCTGTTTGATACAATCTACAATGACGACAGTCAGGAGCGTGAGTTCAACCACCATATCTATGGCTATGATATAGATATGGCAGCCGTAAATACTGCCCGCTTGAATATGAAAGCAGCGGGCTTGACAAAAGACATCACTATCGAGCAGGCTGACTTTAAAGACTTCAGGCAGCCACAGGAAAAGGCCTTGTTGGTGGTTAACCCTCCTTACGGCGAGCGTATCTCTACGCCTGACCTGTTAGGCACTTACAAGATGATAGGCGAGGTGCTGAAACATCAGTTCAAGAACAACGATGCGTGGGTGTTGAGTTACCGTCGCGAGTGCTTCGACCAGATAGGTTTGAAACCTTCTATCAAGATACCTCTCTACAACGGTTCATTAGAGTGTGAGTTCCGTAAATACCAGATGTTTGAAGGCAAACTGAAAGAATACCGCAGCGAAGGCAACATCTTGAAGACCGAAGAGGAGAAACGTGCCATGTCAGAGAAGCACCGCTTCAAGAAGATACGTGAGTTCAAGAAGAGCCTTGACGGCTCGGATGATGACGAGGAAGATGATATCCGTTCCTTCCAGTTCCACAAGTTCTCGCTCGACAGAAAGCAGGGCGATAAGCGTGGCGACCGCCGCAGCGGCAGAGACCGTCGTGAGTTTGGCGGCAGGGACAGTCGTGATGACCGTCGCGGCAAGCGTGATGACCGCCGCGGAGGCAGAGACTTCAAGTCTGACAAAGGTGCACGCAAGGGCGGACGCGACTTTGGCAAAAAACGCAATGCAAAAAACTTTAATGATGAAGATTAACCGTTCTACTATAATAGCAAGGCTTTTGTGCCTTGCTTTATTAGCTTTTGGACTTGATATGACCGCAAATGCCCAGTTGAAACAGTTTACACTGGAAGACCTCAACTTTGGTGGTACCAACTATAAGAATATGATTCCAAAGAGCCGTACCTATATCTGGTGGGGCAATGAGTTGGTACGTGCCGATAAAGAAACTTGCTATCAGGTAAATAAAGCTACGGGCAAGGAGAAAGTGCTGTTTACACTGGCCAACCTGAACAAGTGGTTGGGAGCTACCAAAGACAATGAAGTGGCTTCGCTTCAGCGCGTAACATTTCCCTATGCAGACAAGCCTGTGGTAAAGGTTGCCCGGCAAAATGTTCTGCTGTTGGTAGACTTCAAGGCGCATAAGGTGCTGTGGCAGCATGATGCGACAGGCGAAGATGTAGTAGACTTTCAGCCCGTGTCAAAGGCAGTAGCCTATGTAAAAGACAACAATCTGTATGTGGCTGACGAGCAGGGCCATGCCACTCAGCTGACTAAAGACGGCAGCCACGACATAGTATACGGTCAAGCCGTGCACCGCAATGAGTTTGGCATCATGGGTGGAACCTTCTGGAGCCCTAACGGAAAGCAGCTGGCTTTCTACCGTATGGACCAAAGCATGGTAACGGATTATCCGCTGGTAAACACCGCTACCCGCACTGCCGTGCTTGAACCTACCAAATATCCTATGGCAGGTGAGGCAAGCCACAAGGTTACGGTGGGCGTGTATGACATGAAAACAGGAGCCACAGCCTATCTGAAAGCAGGCGACCCTACCGACCGTTATTTTACCAACATTGCGTGGAGCCCTGACTGCAAGACCATTTACATGCAGGAACTGAACCGCAACCAGACCGATATGGCGCTCGTGAGCTATGATGCTGCCACAGGCGAGAAGCTTGCCACACTCTACACTGAGCACAATGACAAGTATGTGGAGCCACTACACCCCATACAGTTCTTGCCCTGGGATGCGTCAAAGTTTATACTTCAAAGCCAGAAAGACGGTTATAATCACTTGTATCTGCTAAATACCAAGGGTGAGCAACTCAAGCAAATAACCACAGGAAAGTGGGTAGTAATGGAAGTCTTGGGCTTTGATGCCCAGCACGAGGAAATTATCTACCAGTCAAACGAGTGCAACCCTATTCAGCAAAATATATTCTTGGTGGATGTTAATACCGGCAAGCGTGCCTTGATGGATGACAATGGCGCTGGATGGCACAACGGACAGCTCAGCCAAAACGGGCAATACATTATTGACAACTACCAAACCCCTACTGTACCGCGCAACATTGCATTGGTGAGTACGGCCAACGGTAAGCGTACACCGCTGTTTAAGGCAGACGACCCATGGAAGGGTTATGCTGTACCGGAATACTCTTGTGGCACTATCAAGGCTGCCGATGGTATCACAGACCTCTACTATCGCATGGTAAAGCCTGTAAACTTTGACCCGCAGAAGAAGTATCCAACCGTGGTGTATGTATATGGTGGCCCTCATGCCCACAATGTAGACGCACGTTGGCACTATTGTAGCCGCTCATGGGAAACCTATATGGCTCAGAAGGGTTATCTGCTCTTTATACTGGACAACAGGGGCAGCGAAAACCGCGGACGCGACTTTGAACAGGTTACTTTCCGCCATCTGGGCGTAGAAGAGATGAAAGACCAGATAAAAGGCGTGGAATTTCTGAAAACATTGCCTTATGTTGATGCCGGCAGACTGGGTGTGCATGGCTGGAGCTTTGGCGGTTTTATGACCATTTCGCTGCTGACTACCTATCCCGATGTGTTCAAAGTTGGTGTGGCTGGCGGGCCTGTTATCGATTGGAAATATTACGAAGTGATGTATGGCGAACGCTATATGGACACTCCGCAGACCAATCCTGAAGGCTATGCCGAGACCAGCTTGATAAACAAGGCCAAGAACCTGAAAGGCAAGTTGCAGGTAATTATCGGTACGGATGACCCTACCGTAGTGCCACAAAATGCAGAAGCTTTCTTGAGAGAGTGCATCAAGGTAGGTACACAGCCCGACTTCTTTGTCTATCCAGGCGAGGGTCATAATATGATGGGGCATCAGAGTGTACACCTGCACGAGCGTATTACACAATATTTTGAAGATTACTTGAAGTAGACACATATCGTGATTGCCTGCAAGTGGAGAACTGTTTCTCAGCCTTCGGCAATTAATGTGCAACGATAAAAAAGGTTGAACCCAGGCGGAGGGCACCTGCTGCCGCCTAAAAAGCATATCATTGAAACTATGAAAATATTATTGTTAGGCGGAGGCGGCCGTGAACATGCCTTGGCATGGAAGATTGCCCAAAGTAAGAAAGTGGACCAACTGTTTATTGCTCCAGGTAATGCCGGAACAGCAAATGTAGGCGAAAACGTAGACATCAAGGCCGACGACTTTGAAAAGTTGAAAGACTTTGCCGTGGAAAAAGACATTGATATGGTGGTGGTAGGCCCTGAAGATCCATTGGTAAAGGGCATCTATGATGAGTTTAAAAACGACCCGCGCACAGCCGCTATACCCGTAATAGGTCCTTCAAAACAAGGAGCTGTTCTTGAAGGTTCAAAAGACTTTGCCAAGGGATTTATGCAACGCCACCATATACCTACTGCCAAATACCGCACATTCAATGGCACCAATATAGAAGAAGGCTTACGCTTTTTGGAGACATTGCAACCTCCTTATGTGCTGAAAGCTGATGGCTTGTGTGCTGGTAAAGGCGTGTTGATTGTGCCGACACTTGACGAGGCCAAGAAAGAATTCCGCCAGATGCTTGACGGTATGTTTGGCAACGCTTCAGCCAATGTGGTTATCGAAGAATTTTTGAGTGGCATAGAGTGCTCTGTATTCGTGTTGACGGATGGCCGGCACTACAAGATTTTGCCTGAAGCAAAAGACTATAAACGCATAGGCGAACATGATACAGGTCTTAATACAGGTGGCATGGGCAGTGTAACGCCTGTGCCTTTCGCTACCAAAGAGTGGATGAAGAAGGTGGAAGACCGTATCATCCGTCCCACGGTTGAGGGCCTTGCTGAGGAAAATATCGACTATAAAGGCTTTATCTTCTTCGGATTGATCAACGTGAATGGCGACCCGATGGTGATAGAATACAACTGCCGTATGGGCGATCCTGAGACAGAGAGCGTAATGCTTCGCCTCAAGAGCGATATAGTAGACCTGTTTGAGGGCGTGGCTAATGGCGACCTTGACAAGCGGGAGATAGCCTTTGACCCTCGTGCTGCTGTGTGCGTCATGTTGGTAAGTGGCGGCTATCCTGAGAAATATGTTAAAGGCTATCCTATCACAGGTATCGACCAAGTGGAAGGCAGCATCGTGTTCCATTCCGGTACAGCACAAAAAGACGGACAGGTAGTAACTGCCGGTGGACGTGTAATAGCTGTAAGCTCTTATGGAAATGACAAGGATGAGGCTTTGGCCAAATCATTTAAAGAAGCTCAGAAGATATTCTTTACCGATAAATATTTCCGTTCAGACATTGGTCAGGACTTGAAATAGTGCGTGGGTTGAATAGTCTGCATTAATATGTATGTGTGGAGCAGGTGGCATATCTGTGGCCATCAATATAGATATGTTATATATATAATAAGGTGTAAGCTGCATCCGTGAAATACCTTTGCATAGGTGCCAATCAGCGCATGGCGCATGCACAGATGCAGGAAATACGCATTAAAGGCGGGTTATAGGCCAGTCAAGCACCCTATAACCCGGCTTTTTCACTTCAAGTAAAGTTGCATGGGTGCTGTGGCAGCATGCAGATATGGTAGCTTTACGATGAAAATCAGTGCTTGAGTAAGTAGGAATAAATAGGTTTATAGTTATTTGATAATAGGTTAAACAGGTTTAGACCGTGTGTTATACGGGGTCAAGAGATAGATGAAAGGCGAGAAAAAGTGATAAAAAGAGTACAAAATAGGGTAGCGGAAAGTAGATTTTCCTTGCCAGTCATGTCTGTTTATACAGTACTGATATGGCTCTTGGGCGGATTGATAGAGCATGAACTCTATCTGCAATTTGGTGTTTTTGCGGTGTCAACGTATTTGATGGTAGAGCTCAATAACAGCAATGCGCTGCTTAGCATGTATAGCCGTATGGTGTCATGCTCGTTTATGGCGCTGATAACCATGGCCGCCTTTATATTCAATACCATTGAACCGTGGGTCGTGCAGTTGTGCTTTATCATGATGTATTTGTCTCTGTTCCGCAGCTATCAGGACAAGCATGCGCAAGGATTTGTGTTTTATGCCTTTCTGTGTCTTGGCTTAGGCAGTATCATGTTTGTACAGATACTGTTCTTTGTGCCTTTCTTATGGATTATGATGGCTTCTAATCTGATGGCTTTCAGTGCGCGTAACTTCTGGGCATCCGTATTTGGGCTCATAGCACCTTACTGGTTCTTGGGCGGATACTATTTGATTATCAACCGCTTTTATCTGTTCATTCAGCATTTTACAGCTATCGCCCAGTTTCAGCCCTTGTTTCAGTATGATAACCTCCAGGCACACGCTATCGTTACGTTTGCCTTTTTGCTGATTGTATCGCTTACTGGCATTATCCACTATTTGCGCAATAGCTATCAGAGTAAAATACGCACACGTATGATATATGAGATATTTGTGGTCATGGACATTTTGTCTTTTGTATTTGTAATATTGCAGCCACAGCATGCCAATATGCTTTTTGGCATCATCATTGTCAATACCAGTGCATTGATAGCTCATTATATATCACAGACACATACCAAGATTACCAACATATCGTTCTATGTGTTGGCAGCCGTTACCTTACTCTTAACCATATATAATATATGGATACCATCATAGATATATTGCTCAACTATGGATATGTGGGCATGTTTATAGCCGCTTTTGTGGCAGGCAGCGTGTTTCCGTTGAGCAGCGAAGTGGTTATGGCAGGTCTGCAGGCAGCAGGTCTGCAGACCATGCCGTTGGTGGTATGGGCCACGATAGGCAATACTCTTGGTAGCATGTTCAATTATGGGGTAGGGCGATTAGGACGCTTGGACTGGATAGAGAAGTATCTGAAAGTGAAGCAGGAAAAGGTGCAACGGGCACAAGACTTTATGGCAGAAAAAGGAGCATGGATGGGCTTTTTTGCTTTCTTGCCCATTTTGGGGTCTTGCATTACGGTGGCATTGGGCCTGATGCGTGCCAATATTGTTATTTCAATGGTGAGCATATTCCTCGGAAAATTTATCAGATACATGCTTTTGGCTTATGGTGTAACATTGCTATTGTAACCAGATGCCCAAATGAAAGATTTGTTGGTAATGAGATGCTTTTGATATCTAAATATGCTCCTTAGCGTTAAAATATAATAAATAGATAGTTACACGCAGCAAAGTTTGTATCTTTGCATGCTATAATCGGTAAATCAAAACAACAATAATTAATGAAACAATTTAGATTAGTGGACAATGCGCTGGGCTGGATAGCATTTCTTATTGCAGCCTTTGTATATTGTAGCACAATTGAACCGACAGCCAGCTTTTGGGACTGTCCCGAGTTTATTACCACTGGTTATAAGCTTGAAATAGGCCATCCACCAGGCGCGCCTTTCTTCATGCTTACTGCTAATTTATTCACCCATTTGGCCAGCGACCCTTCAATGGTGGCCCGAATGGTCAACACGATGAGTGCTTTATTGAGTGCCACGTGCATCATGTTCTTGTTTTGGACCATTACACATCTTACCCGTAAGTTGCTGTTGAAAGACTGGAGCGAGATGAATCTCAACAAGATGATAGCCATTGAAACCAGTGGTATGGTAGGCGCACTTATCTACACATTCAGCGATACCTTTTGGTTCAGTGCCGTAGAAGGTGAGGTATATGCCTACTCTTCTGCATTTACGGCTGTTGTGTTTTGGCTGATATTGAAATGGGAAGACCATGCCGATGAACCTCATAGCGACCGTTGGCTGGTGCTTATCATGTATATGACTGGTTTAAGCATCGGTGTGCACTTGCTTAACTTGCTCTGTGTACCGGCTATTGTGCTTGTATTCTATTATAAGCGTTTCCCAAATGCCGATTTGAAAGGTTCGCTTATAGCCCTTACTATCTCGTTTGTGCTGGTGGCTGCAATCTTGTATGGCGTAGTGCCGGGCATCATTCGTGTAGGGGGTTGGTTTGAACTCTTCTTCGTCAACGTGTTGGGATGTCCTTTCAATACAGGCGAAATCATCTATATTATACTTTTGGTGGCAGTGGTCATTTGGGCCATTTATGAGAGCTATACCAACAGAAACTGGAAAAAAGAAAACATATCTTTCTTGCTGTCTATTGCCATGTTAGGTATTCCTTTCTTTGGTTACGGATGGAAATCTGTTGTTGTTGGTATTGTGATTTTGGCTGTTTTGTGGTTCCTTGTTAATTATAAGAAGCACAAGTTGCCATTGATCAGCTCTCGAATCAAGAATACCGCATTGCTCTGCATGCTGATGCTGATGATTGGCTACTCAAGTTATGCACTCATTGTGATACGTTCTTCTGCCAATCCTCCTATGGATCAGAACTCACCGGAGGACATCTTTACATTAGGAAGTTATTTGAGTCGAGACCAGTATGGTGATAGTCCTTTGGTTTACGGACAAGCATACACTTCTCAAGTGCAGTTTGATCCAGATGGCGAATATTGCAAGCCACGCATGATAGAAGGCGCTCCTATTTATCAGCGTAAGGAGAAAGCATCACCGGACGAAAAGGATTCTTACTTCATTGTACGCCATAAGACTGATTATGTTTATGCACAAAACATGATATTCCCACGCATGTGGGATGCAGATCATGCGCAAGCCTATGAAAGTTGGATGGGAGGAGTAGATGGAACAGAAGTGCCTTACGACCGTTGTGGTGAAACCGTAATGGTAAAGAAGCCTACCCAGTTGGAAAATCTGCGCTTCTTCTTCTCTTATCAGTGTAACTTCATGTATTGGCGTTACTTTATGTGGAACTTTGCAGGAAGACAAAACGACCTGCAAGGCAATGGCGAGTTGGAACATGGTAACTGGATTACAGGTATCTCATTTATTGATAATTGGCGCTTGGGCGACCAGAGCAAGTTGCCAGATGAGTTGAAAAACAACAAGGGACACAATGTATTCTATTGCTTGCCACTGTTATTGGGCTTGATAGGTATGTTTTGGCAGGCATTCAAGGGCGACCGTGGCATACGCCAGTTTTGGGTGGTTACATTCTTGTTCTTCATGACAGGTCTTGCCATTGTCATCTATCTGAACCAGACACCTATGCAGCCTCGTGAGCGAGACTATGCTTATGCAGGTTCGTTCTATGCTTTTGCCATTTGGTGTGGTATGGGTGTAGCTGCTATTTGCGATATTCTGAAGAAGTATCGTATCAGTGGCACCGCAGTAACAGCGGTGGTTTCATTGCTCTGTCTGCTTGTTCCTGTGCAGATGGCCAGTCAGACATGGGATGACCATGACCGCAGCGGACGCTATACTTGCCGTGATTTCGGTCAGAATTACTTGATGTCAATGCAGGAGAAAGGCAATCCTATCATCTTTACCAATGGTGATAATGATACATTCCCATTGTGGTACAATCAAGAGGTTGAAGGTAAACGCACAGACGCTCGCGTATGTAATTTGAGCTACTTGCAGACCGATTGGTATATAGACCAAATGTGTCGACCTGCTTATGACTCTCCTTCAGTTCCTATTTCATGGCCTCGCTTGGACTATTGTTCTGGCACCAACGAAATCATTGAGGTGCATCCGGAAGCCAAGGCTGAGATTTTGAAATTCTATCAGGATGATCCTGAAAAAGCCAAGGCTATGTTTGGAGCCAATCCATTTGAACTCAAGAATGTGTTGAAGTATTGGGTTAGAAGCAAAGATGCAGACACCCACTATGTACCTACCGACACACTGTATGTTACTATTGACAAAGATGCAGTAAGGAAGAGCGGTATGTTGATGGCAAGTGATACCATACCAGACCAGATGGTCATATCACTGAAAGGCAAAAACTCTCTTTGCAAGAACGATTTGATGATGCTTGAGATGATAGCTCAGTGCAATTGGACCCGTCCTCTATATGTAGCGATGACCGTTGGTCAGGAAAACTATATGAATTTGGGCGATAACTTTGTACAAGAAGGTCTTGCCAACCGTATCACTCCATTCACTACGAATGTGGCTGGCGCTAAAAATTTCGATACAGAGCGTGTATATACCAACATGATGAAGCGCTTCCGCTATGGCGGATTGGAGAAGAGAGGTCTTTATATTGACGAGACAGTGATGCGTATGTGCTGGACACATCGTAGACTCTTTGCTCAATTGGCTTTGCATCTGATACAAGAAGGTAAGCTGGATAAGGCCAAGAAGGTATTGAACTATGCCGACAAGATGATACCAGCCTACAATGTACCTTATGTTTATGCCAGTGGTGCTGCTGACATAGCTCAAGCTTATGCTTTGGTTGGCAATAAAGCTAAGGCCAGGGATATATTGAGCAATGTGTTCAACACTGCCCATCAGTACATGGTTTGGTACAATTCGTTGAGTGGTATGCGCTTTACAATGTCGCAACAAGACTGCTTGATGAACCTTTACATCATGAACAACTGCTTGCAGACTGCTGCTATGGTAGACAAAGTTTGGGCTGGTAAGCTACAGGCTACACTCAATGCCGATGTGCATTTGTATCAAGGCAAAGGTGGAAGAATGATGAACGAGTAGGTCTTTCCTTACTGAATAGAAACTTCAAGAGGGCGATGGGGTATATTTATGCTTTGTAATCGCTCCATAGGTAGGTAATCAAAATGAAATGTATTTTATTTTGGTTACCTACTTTTAACATTAAACATAAGTGATAATATGATTATAGAGCAGCCTGCAAAATGGCTACGCTGGCTTTATCCAAGGGCAACTTGGCGAATGGACAAGCAAGAGAAAGCTGTCTATCTGACCTTTGATGATGGTCCAATACCTGAGTCTACGCCTTTTATACTGAAGACACTTGCAGACTATGGTGTACATGCTACTTTCTTTATGGTAGGCGATAATGTGGGGAAGCATCCTGATTTGTATCGCCAGATAGTGGAAGCAGGTCATCAGGTGGGCAACCATACGTACAATCATTGGAGTGGCTTTAGACATACAACCAAGGCTTACAGTGCCAATACAGAGAAAGCCAATCAGCTGATAAAAGCTCATTTGTTTCGACCTCCACACGGTTGGATGCGATGGGAACAGTATTTTTGGCTTGGCAGGAAATACCGTATCGTGATGTGGGACCTCGTTACGCGCGATTACAGTAAATGGCTTACGGCAGAGGATGTACTGGTTAATGTGAAGCGATATACACGTAATGGTTCTATCATTACTTTTCATGACTCGCTCAAGAGTATAGACAAGCTACGCTATGCTTTGCCTGAAGCTCTGAAATGGCTGAAGGAACAAGGCTATGAGTTTAAGACATTTGAGTAGTTGATAGTGTGTTGATAATTTCTCGCTCTGCTTATTATGTGGTAAAGGGAAGTGAAAACAATGAATAATCAGTATGAGATTAACAAGCGAAAAGATAAAAGCCGAGGCCTTGAACCTCGGTTTTTTTGCATGCGGAATAGCTAAGGCTGCTCCCGTAAGTGCTACTGAGGCTCAGAAGTTGCGCCTTTGGATTGAGCATAAAGATTATGCGGGGATGACGTATATGGCTAATCATACAGACAAGCGCATAGATCCGCGATTGTTGATGGATGGTTTGAAGAGCATAGTGTGTGTGGCGTTCAATTATGCTCCTGTCCATCGTTTGCCCTCTAATCAGTTGCAATTTGCTGCGTATGCTTTAGGACAGGATTATCATGACATTGTCAAGGCGCGTCTGCATGCGTTGGCTGCACGTTTAGGATTAAGTGATTATCGTGCATTTTGCGACAGTGCACCAGTGCTGGAACGCTATTGGGCAGTGCAAGCAGGCTTGGGATGGGTAGGAAAAAACCATCAGTTGATAGTGCCACGAGCGGGTAGCATGTTTTTTTTAGGCGAATTGTTTTTAGACATTACGCTTGATTATGATACACCGCAGCGTTCGCATTGTGGCACTTGTAGAGCTTGCTTGGATGCTTGTCCTACCGGTGCTCTTTGTGAACCTGATACTTTGATAGCTCCAACGGGCTTTACTGCGTGTCGCTGTCTGTCGTACCAAACAATAGAAAACCGTGGGGATATTCCGTTAGAAGTAGCATCTAAAATGGGCAATGTGGTGTATGGGTGCGACCGTTGTCAGCAAGCTTGCCCTTGGAACCGTTTTGCTCAACCCAATACAGAACCTTTGCTTCAACCTCGTTCAGAGTTATTGACCATGACACGTGAGCGTTGGCAAAACCTGACAGTAGACGAATATCGTCGGCTATTTAAAGGTAGTGCGGTAAAACGAGCTAAATACGAGGGGTTGATGCGCAATATACAAGCGGTTATGAATAATGAAAATAAAAATAAAACTGAGTAGATATTCAAAGGTATATCTATCCTTATGGAACAATTACTTAGCATAAAGAAATAAGAAAATAAACGAAAAACAAGTAATGCAACAGATAAGAAAAGACCGCGTGTTGGCGGCTATGGTAAAGGCTTTCTTCCAGTATTTTGTTACGGGTATTATTGAGAGCCAGTCAACATGTGATATTCAAGAACGTTTTGAACCTCGGAATGTAAAGCAGGTAATGCTTAATAATTACGAACAGGTGTCGCGCTATTATAATAAGGAAGCATTCTATCTGATTTTCAGAATGAATTATGAGGTCGAAAACATGGAGCAAGTGTTGCGCGATTTTGTAACCAGCAGTACTACTGAGATGGACCTTGTGCGCCTGGCGTGTCGTACCAATCAGTTTTATGCTACGATGGTCAATGAGTATAAACGCAACTTTGAATTACTGCTGTGTGGCAGATTGGCTACCTCGGAAGAACATGAGCAAAACTATACTCGCTGCGAACAGCTTGGCGTGATGGATCTTGATATTGCACAAAGCTTGGTAAACAAGATGGCTGCCAATGCCTATGCTCATGGGCAAAATATCCAAGCTGCGAAGTAATAGCTATGAAACCGTATAGTTTTTGGAGGTTATGATGATGATATTCAGTAGGAAATGCTTGCAAATTTCTGCTGAATGTTATTTCTTATGCACAATGCTAATAATAGGGTTAAAACTTTTTTAGTTTGAAAAATTGTTATTATATTTGCATTTGTGTTATGGCATACGCTTTATAGGGGTTTTATATTTCTGGTAGTGTTTGCCTTTTAGACTGTTAAATCTAACATAACTTATTTATACAAAACAATGAAACCTACATTATTATTATTAGCTGCTGGAATGGGAAGCCGTTACGGTGGCTTGAAACAGTTAGACGGTTTAGGTCCTAACGGTGAAACAATCATGGATTATTCTATATACGATGCTATCAAGGCGGGCTTTGGTAAGATTGTATTTGTTATCCGTAAAGATTTTGAAAAGGATTTTCGTGAGAAGATATTGAGTAAATATGAAGGTCATATACCCGCAGAATTGTGCTTTCAAAGTCTTGATGCACTGCCAGAAGGCTTTACTTGTCCTGAAGGCCGTGTAAAACCTTGGGGTACTAATCATGCTGTATTGATGGCTAAAGACGTTATCAAAGAGCCTTTCTGTGTTATCAACTGCGATGACTTCTATAACCGTGACGCATTCATGGTGATAGGAAAGTTCTTGGCAAATCTTCCTGAAAACAGCAAGAATACGTATGCTATGGTAGGTTTCCGTGTGGGCAATACCTTATCTGAAAATGGTACTGTAGCACGTGGTATCTGTTCAAAAGACGCACAGGAAAATCTTACTACCGTAGTAGAGCGTACAGAAATTATGCGTGTTAACGGTCCCGTTTGCTATAAAGATGAGCAAGGTCAGTGGGTAGCTGTAGACGATAATACACCTGTTTCAATGAACATGTGGGGCTTTACGCCAGATTACTTTGAACATAGCGAGGCTTATTTCAAGGAATTCCTTTCTGATCCAGCTAATATGAGCAATTTAAAGGCGGAGTTCTTCATACCTCTGATGGTCAATAAACTTATCAATGAGAAAACAGCTACTGTGAAAGTGCTTGACACTACCAGTAAGTGGTTTGGTGTAACTTATGCTGCTGACCGTCAGAGTGTGGTTGACAAGATACAGAGTCTTATTGATGCAGGTGTTTATCCTAACAAACTGTTTTAATAAAACTTTATAACTTGCAACTTGTTTAGGAAAAGGTATTGGCTGTACCTATTGCCATATAAGTATTTGTAGAAGAAACGATAAGAAGTACAGGATGCGTCATAAGACATTGTTGTGGCGCATCCTTTCTTTTTTATAGAATCAATATATATAAGGATTTACTGTTTAGTAAAGATTCAAAAATTGCTGAATAGTGAGATGATAAGTAGATATGAATAGCTGATTATAATAAAATCGGCTGTAGTTTGCATCTTGTTTGTTTGATTGGAAACGAGCATGCAGCCATCTGCTTAGGCATTTGTGTATAGGTAAAATATAGAAAGAACGAACTAATTTACGAAATGAATATCAATTTACTAACCGCAGATGAAGTGTCGCTTCTGCGTGGACTGATAGACACATCGCGCAATATAGTGTTGTGCTGCCACCGTAGTCCTGATGGTGATGCCGTGGGTTCGGTATTAGGTTGGGCAGAGTATTTACGTGCTTGCGGTAAAGTGCCTTTAATGGTTGTGCCAGATGCTTACCCTGATTTCTTGCAGTGGCTACCTGGTACTGAGCGTATGATGCGCTACGACCGTCATCAGCAGTTTGTCAATGACGCGTTAGCTAAGGCAGATTTGATATTTTGCCTTGATTTTAATACGGCATCGCGTACCGATGACATGGCTTCTTATTTAGAGGCATCACCTGCAAAGAAAGTGCTCATTGACCATCATTTAGGACCAGGTATCAACACAACTCTTTGCATTTCTCATCCTGAAGCATGTAGCACCTGTGAGTTGGTATTTCGGTTGATATGGCAATTGGAGGGCTTTGATGCCATGTCTTATAAGTGTGCTGTTCCAATATATTGTGGCATGATGACAGATACGGGTGGCTTTACTTATAACTCCAATCGTCCTGAGATATTCTTTATTATCAGTCAATTGCTTACAAAGAATATCAATAAAGACAAAATCTACCGCAACGTTTACAACAATTATAGTATTAATCGTATGCGTCTTATCGGCTATGTGCTTTATAATAAGCTCACAGTTATCGATGAGCGCAGTGCCTCTTATTTTGTACTTAGTCGCGAAGACCTTAAGCGTTTCCATTATATAAAAGGCGATGCAGAGGGACTTGTCAATATGCCATTACAAATAAAAGGTTCAAAATTGAGTATCTCATTGCGTCAAGATACAGAGAAAGACAATTTAGTATGGCTTAGCTTGCGGTCGGTAGATGATTTTCCTTGTAATCTTATGGCAGAGCGTTACTTTAATGGTGGCGGTCATCTTAATGCTGCGGGTGGCCGTTTAGAGTGCAGCATGGAGGAAGCGGAGCAGCGTGTGCGTCAAGCTATCATGGAGTTTCAACCCTGATGCCATAATTGGATAGAGTTATTTAATGAGTTTTTCCAATCTCTTTTACAAAATTCATTAGCTATTGCTTATCGTTAATATAGCATAATAAACAAACGACATGACTGATAATTGCTGCATTTTTTGTAATTTTGCCATGTTTTAAATTACTAAATCAATAAAAATGAAGAATTTAGCCTTTGCTTTGATGGCAATTATCTCAATCATAGCGTTTGCCAGTTGTGATGATACGGAGACTTATGCTGAGCAGAAAGATAAAGAGAATGCAGCCATAGCTCAATTTATAAAAGATCAGAAAATTACCCCTATTACAGAGGAGCAGTTTGCCGATCAGGGCTATACCACTGATACAACGACAGGCAAAAACCAGTTTGTAAAGATGCAACATTCGGGCGTTTATATGCAAATCGTACGATCAGGCAACGGAACAAAGTTGAAAGATGGTGAGACAGCTACTATTCTTTGCCGTTTTAATGAGACTAATTTGCTTACCAATGAGTTGCAACTTTCCAATATGAACCAGACCTATGCACGCTATCCTGAGAAGATGACCATAACTGACGACAGTGGAAGTTTTACGGCTTCGTTTATCTATGACAATGATCATCTCAGCTTGATGTATAGTGCTTATAACTCAACAGCAGTGCCTTCTGGTTGGTTAGTGCCGTTTACTTACATAAAGGTAGGTTCTGTTGATGATGAGAACAAGGCTTATGTACGCTTGATAGTGCCCCATAACCAAGGTCAGTCTTATGCAGCTTCAAGTGTATATCCATGTTATTATGAAATAACTTTCCAGCGCGGAAAATAATATTTACAGGTGTTTCGGGTCTAAATGATGATTGTCAGATGTCCGAAATACCTGATTTTTTATATACAATAACCTTTAACGATAATACGTTAATATGACACTTATAAAATCAATTTCGGGCATTAGAGGTACCATCGGTGGTCCTACGGGCGACACTTTAAACCCTCTTGATATAGTAAAGTTTGTAACCGCTTATGCTACTTTTATCCGCAATAGTGGCCAGTCCAACAGCGGAAAGATTGTGGTAGGCCGTGATGCACGCATTTCAGGTGAGATGGTAAAGAATGTAGTGTGCGGAACATTGATGGGTTTTGGCTATGATGTAGTCAATATAGGCTTGGCTACTACACCTACTACTGAACTTGCTGTGCGCATGACGGGTGCCGATGGTGGTATCATTATTACTGCCAGCCACAATCCGCGTCAATGGAATGCACTGAAGTTGCTTAACCATGAGGGCGAATTTTTGAACAAAGCAGATGGCAACAAAGTGCTTGAGATAGCCGAGAAAGAAGATTTTCAGTATGCAGATGTAGACCATTTAGGTCATTATAAAGAAGACAATACTTTCAATCAGCGTCATATTGATGCCGTGTTGGCATTGAAATTAGTCGATGTTGAGGCTATTAAAAAAGCCCGTTTTCATGTTTGTGTAGATACTATTAACAGTGTTGGTGGCATCATTCTGCCACAATTGCTTACTGCTCTCGGCGTGGAATATGAAGTATTGAACGGCACGCCTAATGGTGATTTTGCCCATAATCCAGAGCCGCTTGAGAAAAACCTTGGCGGTATCATGGAGCGTATGCGCAGCGGTAAGTTTGATTTGGGCATTGTAGTAGACCCGGATGTTGACCGCTTGGCCTTTATTTGTGAAGATGGCCGCATGTTCGGAGAAGAATACACATTGGTGTCTGTGGCTGATTATGTATTGACCCATACTCCTGGCAATACTGTAAGTAACCTTAGCAGCACCCGTGCTTTGCGTGATGTAACAGAGAAGCATGGCGGCAAATATACTGCGGCTGCCGTTGGTGAGGTAAATGTTACTACCAAGATGAAGGAAGTGGGTGCAGTAATAGGTGGCGAAGGCAATGGCGGAGTTATTTATCCTGAGTGCCATTATGGTCGCGATGCGCTTGTAGGCATAGCCCTCTTCCTGTCTTCATTGGCTCAGAAAGGTTGTAAGGTCAGTCAGCTTCGTGCTACTTTCCCCAACTATTATATAGCCAAAAACCGTATAGATCTTACCCCTTCTACCGATGTTGATGCCATATTGCGAAAGGTGAAGGAGATGTATAGCCACGAACAGGTAAATGACATTGACGGTGTGAAGATAGATTTTCCTGACAGATGGGTACATCTGCGCAAGTCAAATACGGAGCCTATCATCCGTGTTTACAGCGAGGCTGCTACCATGGAAGAGGCGGATGCCTTAGGAAAGAAAATCATGCAGGTGGTTTATGATATGCAGAAACAGTAGAAACCACACAATATAGGCATTCAGTCTTGCTTATATTATAAGGGTTGTTGCAAGTTATAGTTCATTTTACTATGGCATTGCAGCAGCCCTTTTTGTGTGTTATGATTTACCTTTTGGGTATTGTTTGTAATTGTATTGTAATGTGTATGCAATACAATAGTAACGTATTGTTTATAAAAATGAAACACAAGTTATCTATTTTTGCAACAGAAATTAAAGGTAGCATGCAGGTTGTTTTTAAGTTATTTACAATTTGTATCTTAACATAGCTCTGCATGCTTGAGGTGAATTCGTTTATAATAACTATTTATGGCAACAAAGAAAACTAAAAAATTGAAGTCCATTGATCGTGATGTCAGTTGGATGTTCTTCAATCATCGTATTCTACAAGAAGCGCAAAAGGAGACAGTACCTTTGTTGGAGCGTTTGTCATTCCTTGGCATTTACTCTAATAATCTTGACGAGTTTTTCCGCGTTCGTATGGCTTCATTGAACCGTTTGTTGGAGTCAGACAATAAAGAGATACGCAAGCGCCATGATGACATACGCAAAACCATCAAGACAATCAACAAGCTTAATGCTACTTACAGCACAGAATATGCTGATGCCATAAATCAAGTGTTCAAGAGCTTGGAGCAACATAATATCCGCTTATTGGATGAACAGCATCTGAATGACGAGCAAAAAGAATATCTGAAGGCATTCTTTTATGACAAGCTTAATGGCTATATCAATCCAATTTGGTTTTCAGAGGTAGAGGAGATAGCTAAGTTGGAAGACAACCGTATTTATCTGTTGGTAAAAAAGACGGAGTGCGGCAGTGGGGTAAAGAAGCCTAAATCGCATTTGTTCATTGTAAAAGTGCCTGATAGGGAAACGGGCCGCTTCTTGAAAGTGCCTTCTTCTGATGGTATGGACAACATTATGTATTTGGACGATGTAATACGTTACTGTTTGCCACTTACGTTTATAGGCTTCAATGAGAGCACTTTTGAGGCTTATTCGTTTAAGTTTACCAAAGATGCAGAGATGGAGATGGACAATGCTTCAGACTATGGCGTATTGCAGAAGATAGCAAAAGGTGTAATCAGCAGACGTAAAGGCGATCCTGTACGACTGATTTACGACCGCCAAATGCCGCGTGACATGCAGCGGAAACTGATGGAAAAGATGCATCTTGACCGTCTTGACACCGCATTGGCCAGCAGCAGATACCAAAATCACAAAGACTTGATGTCGTTTCCCGGCAGCAACCATTCCGATTTGAAGTTTCCTCGCTGGAAACCTATCATGCCTACTGCATTCTTGAGTGACGAGAGCGTGCTGCAACAGATACGCCGCAAAGATTTGTTTATACATGTTCCATATCACTCTTTCGACAGTTATATCCGTGTGTTGCGTGAGGCGGCCCTCCAGCCGGAGGTAAAATCCATCAAGACAACACTTTATCGCTTGGCCAAAGACTCTAAAGTTGTGAAAGCGCTTATCTGCGCTGCGCGCAATGGAAAGAAAGTAACAGCTGTGGTAGAGCTTTTGGCTCGTTTTGACGAAGAGAGCAATATCAAGTGGAGCAAGCGCATGCAGGAAGAAGGCATACACGTCATTTATGGCGTAGAAGGTCTTAAAATACACTCTAAACTGCTGCATATAGAGTCGTCGAAAGGCAATATTGCGTGTATCGGAACGGGCAATTTCCATGAAGGCAATGCCAAAGTCTACACAGATTATTTGATGATGACTGCCCGCAAAGAGTTGGTCAATGAAGTAAGCAGAGTGTTTGATTTCATAGAAAAGCCATTTTCACAACCTCATTTCAAGCACTTGCTCGTGTCTCCCATTACAATGAAGACGCGTATTTTGCAACTAATCAATACCGAGATAAAGAATGCTCGCTTGGGCCGTGAGGCTTGGATTAAGGTAAAAATCAATCATATCACCGAGCCTGACGTGGTGAACAAGCTTTATGAAGCTGCCAGTGAGGGCGTGAAAATAGACCTCGTGGTAAGAGGAAACTGCTCATTGGTAACCACCCAGCCTGCTTTGCAGGGCAATATAAAGGGTGTGGGTATTATAGACCGCTATCTGGAACACTCGCGTATCCTTATCTTCTGTAATGGCGGCTCGCCTCGTTGTTATATAGGAAGTGCCGACTGGATGCCTCGCAATCTGCTTAACCGTATAGAAGTAATGACTCCTGTGTTTGACGAAGATATGCAACGCGACTTGAAGCGCACCGTAGAGTATGGATTGGCTGATACTACCAACGGCCGCATTGTAGACGGCAGTGGCAGCAATTGTCTGCAAAGTATGGAAAACCAGCAGCCGTTCCGCTCGCAAGAGCAACTTTATCTGGCATATAAGAAAGAGGCGGAGCAACAAGAGAAAGTGGCAGCAGAAAATACCGCAAGTGAACCGTCAAACTCATAATATCAAACTTTTAAATCAATAGAACCATGAGATTAGCAGCTATAGATATCGGCTCTAACGGGGCTCGTTTGCTGATAAAGAACTTTAGAATAAGCGATGAGGGCACTTTACAGGTTTCTCGTGTCATGTATATGCGTGTCCCCTTGCGATTAGGTTCAGACGTGTTTACCCTTGGCAAGATTTCCCATGAACGCCAAGTGATGATGAAACACATGCTTAAGGCGTTTCGACAGTTGATGAAGTTGAACCAAGTAGAAGATTATAGGGCATGTGCCACATCTGCCATGCGCGACGCTGAAAACGGCAAGAAGCTGATAAAGCAGTTGCGCAAGGCAACAGACATCAATTTGGAGGTGGTCGATGGCAAGGAAGAAGCCCTGCTGTTGTGCAACAACATAGTAGAGCAGTTGGAGAGCACCAAAGGTAACTATGCTTATATAGATGTGGGTGGAGGCAGCACAGAGGTGTCTCTGCTGCACGATGGTGTGCTGACTCACAGCCAGTCTTACAACATAGGAACGCTCCGTATGCTGGGAGGAAAGGTCTCTACCGATAATGTAAAGGCGATGACCGCCGACTTAAAGCGTTTTGCGGCAACCATGCCCGATATTAAAATCATAGGTTCAGGTGGCAATATCAACAAGCTTTATAAACTTGCCCATAACAAGAATGCTTCCCGGCAGATAGAGGTCAGCGAGATAACGGCACTCTACAACAAGTTGCAACCGCTGAGCTTGGAAGAGCGCATTGAGCAGTTTGGCTTGAAAGTGGACCGTGCGGATGTGATTGTTCCTGCTGCTCAGATTTTCATGTGGGCAGCAGATGCATTGCAATGCAATGTAATAACCGTGCCGAATATCAGCTTGGCTGACAGCATAGTAGACGGACTTTACCGCAACAAGTATTCATTGACTGCCACTGCTGATGCTCTACCACAGCCGCAGGATGATGATGCTGAATAATGAAAATAGTCAGGCAAATGTTCAACAGGGCATCAACCGATTTTGAACATTTGTCTGGCTTTTCTGTTTTGTTTCGTGTGTTTAGTGCCGGACAAGAAGCTTTTATCACAGGATAGAGGTGCTGCAATCTGTGTTTTCTGTCAATATGACTTACTGTTAGGTCAAAATGACATACTTTTAAGATTGGTATGCTCCTTGCATAGAGTGTTAGTGAAGCTGATAACTCAAGCAGTTATTGCTTCACCCATATACAATTAAAAGTAAAAACGGATAAAAAATATAGGAGACAAAGATTATGAAACCTGTTTATCGTAATAATAACCAATGGTTACCAGATGTGTTTAACGACTTTTTTGATACTGACTTCATGCCGAAGACCAATGCTACTGCTCCAGCTATCAATGTAAAGGAGAGTGAGGCTGATTATGAAGTGGAAGTGGCTGCACCGGGTATGACCAAAGAAGACTTCAATGTTCATTTGAATCAAGAGGGTGATTTGCATATCAAGATGGAAAATCATCATGAAGAGAAAGAACAGGATAAGAAATCACATTACCTACGCAGAGAGTTTGCTTACAGCAAGTTTGAGCAGACCTTGATATTGCCTGACGATGTAGACCGCAATGAAATATCTGCTAAAGTGAGCGATGGTGTACTCACCGTTGTACTTCCTAAGATAAAGAAAGAAGAGCACAAAGTAGCTCGTCAGATCAATGTGGGTTAATGAAATGTTGATTCATAGGTTTTTAGTAGCATAAATGTAGAAAGTGATTGTTTTAGTGAGAAATGGGAGTTTGCCAAAAAGCAAGCTCCCATTTTGCATTTATATAGGTACAAAAGCAATGCAATCGGTTTGCGAAAGCAGTGCAATCGGTTTGCGAAAGCAATGCAATCGGTTTGCGAAAGCAATGCAACCGGTTTATCCTTTTGCTGCACACAAGCTTGCGGCCTCATGTATGGTATGATGGAATTGCGGTAAACAGCTGATGTCTACATGGATGCGCTGGAGCGTGAGTTGTCCTGACCAGCTAAAACAGTCTTGCGTAATGCGCAGTAGGGGCTTGCCCTGATTCAGTGCAAGGTCAAAATATACCTTGCCGTGTGGCGTGTTGACAGTGGTACTTCTCATGCTCTTTAGATTTTTTTTGCTTAGCATGAGAATGATGTCTGACAGTACAGAGTAGAATGTTGTTGCCAAGTGGAGGGCAATGACAATGCGGTTGCGTGCGTATTGGTCATCCGTCTGCATATAGTTTTGTGTAATGTACAGGCAGAGTTGGTCATCACAGTCAAGTTGGAAATTGACGAATAGCCAACCTTGTGGCGTATTGAAGCGGTGGTCCCATAATCTGAGTTTATTGCTGTTGGGCAAGTTGGAGCTACCGTCTTTATACTGCTGAATGGCGGAGTGTGTGCATTCAAATGCATAAGCCTGCGGAGCTTTCATAATGTCTTCAATATTGCCATCTGTCAATATACGTAGGTTGGCTATGCCCTCCAATTGCTTGTCCAAGTTGCCGTCAACGTCGCAACAGCCCACCACAATCTGATTGGCTAACTTGATCATCAACTTGTTTCGGTCGTAAGCAGACTGCCGTGTAGGCCAGTGCACGCTGCTGTCGCAGTGGGTAATGACCAATAGCCGGCCCTGCTTGATGGCTTGAGCCTGTACTGGAGGAAACACGGAAGGCATGGCTTGTGCCAACACCAAAATGGCAGGTACATGCTTGCTGAGCAACAGCTGGAATACATGTCGTTCTATTTGCGAATGGTTGCCGCACATCACACAGTCTTTACCGGGTATGATGCTTTTCATCCAATGGTCAATGGCATCATACACACACTCTGGCGCCTTTCTTGAACACATGAAAGCTATCTTGTTAAGTTTCATCAGCTCTCTGTTTCCCTGTATGTGGTTGGCGTCTAATGGCATGGTGCTTTTGTATTGGAATATTAAGGTTGGCATCTGTTTAGTATTCTGTCTTGTCAGTTTTGCTGCTCCACAGATCAAAAGCCTTGATAGCCTCATTGCGCATCAGCTCTTCAGAGGGCAGATGGCGCTGGTTGCGCGGCAGCTCCAGCTCATCGTAGATAAACGAATCGTCAAATCCTATGTGCTTGGCATCTGTCTTGTTGTTGGCAAAATAAATCTTCTTGAGGCGTGCCCAGTAGATGGCACCCAAGCACATGGGGCAAGGTTCGCACGATGTGTATATTTCACAGTCAGACAAGTTGAAAGTGCCCAACGCCTGAGCGGCAGCCCTGATAGCACTTACTTCAGCGTGTGCCGTAGGGTCGTTGTTGGCTGTTACGCGGTTAACACCGGTGGCTACGATTTCTCCGTTGCGTGCTATAACGGCACCAAAGGGCCCGCCACCATTCTTTACGTTGTCAATAGAAAGCTCTATAGCTTTCTGCATCAGTTCGTTTTTTGTCATTGTAAAAGTAATGTAGATATGCAAGCAGGGCATTTCCTGCCTTTGTTTATAAACAGATGGTAGACAGCCGCAGGTCTTGTATATTATTGTAAAATGGTCTAAACTGCTACCATTGTAAAACTATAAGTGATGCGAAGTTAAGTAATTCCAATGAAAGCAGCAATGCTTTTGCATAAAAATAGCTATATTTTTTTGTTTCTCGAAAGAATTGCTAACTTTGCACAGTCCATTATTTTTTAGTGCATAGATTATGAAATCGTTGAGAGAATTGTATAGAATAGGTAAGGGTCCGTCCAGCAGTCATACCATGGGACCGCAGAAGGCAGCCCAGTTGTTTTTGGCTCGCAATGGTCATGCCAGTGAGTTTAAGGTTACGCTTTATGGCAGCTTGGCAGCTACCGGTAAAGGGCACATGACAGACGTGGCCATTGAAGATGTGCTCAAAGCCGTGGCTCCAGTGGTGATAGATTGGCAACCGGCGGTATTCTTGCCCTACCATCCGAATGGAATGAAGTTTGTGGCAAAAGACGCCAAGGGCGAGACAATCGATGAATGGACAGTTTACAGCATAGGCGGAGGTGCGCTGTCTGAGGGCAAACTGGAAGACGACATGTTCAATACGAAAGAAGTATATGGCATGAACACCATGACAGAAATCATGAACTGGTGCTATCAGCATGGGAGAAACTATTGGGAATATGTAGACCAATGTGAGGGCAGCGATATCTGGAACTATCTGCAAGAAGTGTGGAATATGATGAAAGAGTCTGTACACCGTGGCCTGACGCATGAAGGACGCTTGCCGGGGCCGCTCAATTTGGCGCGTAAAGCCTCTGTGTATTATGTAAAAGCGCGTGGCTACAAGCAGTCGCTGCAAAGTAGAGGCTTGGTGTATGCCTATGCCTTGGCGGTGAGTGAAGAGAATGCTTCGGGTGGAACCATTGTTACAGCTCCTACCTGTGGAGCTTGTGGTGTGTTGCCCGCAGTGTTGTATCATGCAGCTTTGGGCCATGGCTTCAGCGACATACGCATACTGCATGCCATAGCCACGGCGGGCTTGATAGGCAATGTGGTAAAGCAGAATGCTTCTATCTCCGGAGCCGATGTGGGCTGTCAGGGAGAAGTGGGCGTGGCTTGTGCCATGGCATCAGGTGCCGTTTGCCAGCTTTTTGGAGGCAGTCCATCACAGATAGAGTATGCTGCAGAAATGGGCTTGGAGCACCATCTGGGCATGACTTGTGACCCCGTGTGCGGTCTTGTGCAGATACCTTGCATAGAGCGCAATGCTTTTGCTGCCACACGTGCCTTGGATGCCAACCTCTATGCAGCCTTCTCTGACGGCAGCCACCGTGTGTCGTTCGACAAAGTGGTAAACGTGATGAAGCAGACGGGCCATGATATACCGTCGTTGTACAAGGAAACCAGTGCAGGTGGGTTGGCCAAAGAGTTGGACAAAAGGTAAACGGATTGACAAACAATCTGTTCACCTGTGTTGATAAACGCAACAAAGATGAACTGTATCCACTTTGCTGTTAATCTAAAATGAATATCCGCAAACATCCAAATTAACAAAGTTTGGATGTTTGCGGATATTCATTTTAGATTAAGTTGTGCATGGATTTACAATTTTAGTGTATAATAATACATGATTTTTGACTTGTTTGTTGTGTATAAAATATCCTAATAATACAATCAGAATATTATTAATACGAATATTTTTTGTTAAATATTTGTATTGTTATTGATTTTTATATATTTTTGTAACTGAAATAAGCGTATGGATTCAATATGTTTATCTCGAATTATTAACTTAAAAATTTAGTGATATGAAAAAAAATTACTTTTGCTAAGTATTGGTCTTGGCTGTCTGTTTCCAACTGTTTCATTTGCACAGGTAATTACATTATTTGCTATGTTGTAAACTCATGTACAATAGATCAACAAAAAATTAGAATTGAATAAATTAACAAAAACCGAGTGTGATTGATTTTAACAATCACACTTGAGTTGAAATATTGATTAACTATGCGTATATTTCTGTTTTTTTCTTTCATATTTGCACTCTCAACATCTTGTTTTTGTGCATCAAACGACACCATTTCTACAACCATAAAAAAGCTATCAGTTAACAATAAATGCCTGTTAAAAAATTCCATTCCGACATCAGAGCAATATATTTCTATGGAAGTTACAACAAAAGCAGGTAAATTAGCAGAGGCTTTAGGAGACAATATAAATAGTGTAGATTCCTTAATTATTCGTGGTTCCATCAATGATGAAGATTTTTACACATTATGGAGTGCAACTTTTTATGGAAAACTCTCTGTTATCAATTTAGAAAATGCAACTATAGAAAATAATGAAATACCAAAGAATGCTTTTTGGCATCCAGACATACAAGTGAATATAGAAGATGGATATACAGAATGTGTTTATCTTAAAAAAATAATGCTTCCTAATGAAATCCAAAAAATCGGTGATGGAGCATTTTCATATGCTATAAATCTACAAGACATAAATATGCCATCACATCTTCATAGTATAGGCGAGTGCGCTTTCTCTGAATGTGTAAGTCTCAAGACTGATCCGTTGATATTTCCTGAAGGATTTGAGGTGTTGGAAAATTTGGCCTTTTTAGATTGTAGAAATTTGGTAGGACGAGTAATACTGCCACCTACCATAAGGGAAATTGGAGATGGGGCTTTCTTTCAATCAAAAATATCATCCATAAATCTGCCCGAAGGGTTGGAAAGAATTGGCGATGCTGCATTTTATGCCTGTCGACTGAAAGAAGTTGCTATTCCAAATTCTTGTAAAAAGATAGATGGCGATTCACATTTTCAAATGAATTATAAACTTGAAAAAGTATTCTTACCAGAAGGGATGGATAGAATACCTTCAAGCTTTTGTAGTTCATGTTTGGCACTAAAGGAAATAAATATTCCATCTACTGTCAAATCTATAGGAAATAAAGCTTTCTGGCAATGCCGTTCTTTGAAAAAGTTGGATTTACCACAAGAGCTTGAAACTATAGAAAAAGAAGGTTTATGGTATTGTGATTCTTTAGAAGAAATCGTATTTCCTAAATCTTTGATTTTTTTAGGAACAAGAAGTTGTGATTATTGGATTACTGTAAAACGAATCTATTGTATGTCTTCGGAGCCTCCTGTTTGTGAAGGAACTGAACGTAGTCCATTTGGTTCTTATAATTCAGATTTCGATAAATCTACCCCCAATGATATTCCGGTCTATGTTCCTGTAGGTTCTGCTGAAAAATACCGGAAAGCTTGGGGATGGGATTATTTCACCAACTTTATAGAAACAGATAACTTCCCGACAGCAATACATGGTGTCACCACCGAACGCTCAGATACCAAGAGTAGTATTTATGATTTAAATGGAAGAAAAGTGATAAATCCGCAAAAGGGTCAGATATATATTAAAAGTGGGAAGAAGATAATATTTGCTCGTTGAACAAGTTGAGGAGGAGATGCTTGTTTATTCTCCTCCTCGTTTATAATTTTGAAATAACAGCCATTGTTCATTTTGGATATTTGGAAACAGTCTGCGGTATTTGAAACATCCTTGACGATATTGTAGCTTCTGTATTTGTCATGCTGTGCATTGTGTAGCTTTCGGGTGTCAGTATTGTTTTGCCATGTTTTAAAAAGGCTTCTTCAAGGTTACACGTGCACGGAATTGCTGGGTCTGTATATCTTTTGTTCAAGAGTATTTGCTAATGGATTCAACATGTAACCCTCTTCGAGTGTAATAAGTGCTTCGAATGGATACTGTTTAATGCGAAAGATGTTTAAAAAAATAAAAAAACAACGTTTTTCTTTATTATATTAGGTATTTTAGACAAGATTGCGTAATTTTGCACCTCAATTTGATTAATAATTAAAAACAACTATATAAATCAAGATGAAAATTTCTTTTGAAAATCCAGACAAGGTAAACGGCTTGTTGACTATTACTGTTGAAGAGGCTGATTACAAAGAAAAAGTAGAGAAAACACTCAAAAACTATCGCAAAAAGGCTAATGTTCCTGGCTTCCGTCCCGGCATGGCTCCTATGGGCATGATTAAAAGACAGTTTGGCACTACTGTTAAGGTAGATGAGATTAACAAGCTGATTGGCGAGGAAATGTATAAATACATTCAAGACAATAAGATACAAATGTTAGGCGAGCCAATGCCATCAGAAAAGCAGACTCCTGTTGATGTTGAGGCTGCCGCTCCTTATACATTTATGTTTGATGTAGCTGTTGCTCCTGAATTCAAGGTTGAATTGACAGACAAAGATACACTTGATTACTACACTATCAATGTAGACGATGATTTGGTAAACAAGCAGATTGATATGTTTGCTTCACGCGCAGGCCACTATGACAAGGTAGACCAGTATCAAGAGAAAGATATGGTAAAGGGCGACCTTCGCGAGCTTGACGAGAACGGCAATACCAAAGAAGGCGGTATCACAGTAGAAGGTGCTATCATTATGCCTGACTATATCAAGGTGGAAGACCAAAAGAAGCTTTTTGAAAATGCCAAGGTGGGCGACATCATCACCTTTAACCCTAAAAAGGCTTATCCTGAAAGCGATGTAGAGGTTTCTTCTTTGCTGAAGATAAAGAAAGAAGATGTGGCTGACATGAACTCAGAGTTCAGCTATCAGATAACTGAAATATCTCGTTATACAAAGGCTGAGGTAAATCAAGAACTTTTTGACCAGGTATTCGGCAAAGACAATGTAAAAGACGAGAAAGACTTCCGCGAAAAGATTGCAGAAGGATTGAAAGAGCAACTGACTGTTGACTCAGACTATAAGTTCTTCCTTGATGTACGCAAGTACTTGACAGATAAGGTAGGCAAACTTACTTACCCGGATGCATTGCTCAAGCGCATCATGCTGAACAATAACAAGGATAAGGGTGCAGACTTTGTAGAGAAAAACTATGACAAGAGCATAGAGGAATTGACATGGCACCTCATCAAGGAGCAGCTCGTGAAGGCTAACAACATCAAGATTGAAGACGCCGACATCAAAGATACAGCTAAAGAGGCAGCTAAAGCCCAGTTTGCTCAGTATGGCATGACCAATATCCCAGAGGAGTATGTTGACAACTATGCCAACGAAATGCTGAAAGACAAGAAGTATATTGACAATCTCGTGGAGCGTAGTATTGACCGCAAGCTTACTGATGCCCTCAAAAAGGTTGTTAAGTTGGAAAACAAACCAACTTCTATCGACGATTTCAATAAAATGATGCAGGAAGCTTAATATACTTTTTATTAAAAAAACTTCCTAATATATAAGGAGGTTATCGACTTTTTTATTATCTTTGTTCCAAAGAACAAATATAAAAGGCCGATAATCTCCTTTTTATATTTGGTAAAACAACAAAAGAATATGAACGATTTTAGAAAATATGCAACCGGACATCTTGGCATGAACGGCATGACACTTGATGATGTCATGAAAGCTCAGGCTCAGTATCTTAACCCATACATCTTGGAAGAGCGACAGCTTAATGTAACACAGATGGATGTGTTCTCGCGATTGATGATGGATCGTATTATCTTTTTGGGAACACAAATAGATGATTATACAGCGAACACCATTACTGCGCAGCTGCTTTATCTTGACTCCGTAGATCCTGGTAAAGACATATCAATCTATTTGAATAGTCCTGGTGGTAGCGTGACAGCAGGATTGGGAATTTATGATACCATGCAGTTTATTTCAAGCGATGTGGCTACGATATGTACAGGTATGGCTGCTTCTATGGGGGCGGTGCTCCTTGTAGCTGGAACGGAAGGCAAGCGTTCTGCTCTGCCACACAGCCGCGTGATGATACATCAACCATTGGGTGGGGTGCAAGGACAAGCATCTGATATTGAAATAGAAGCAAAAGAGATTATGAAGTTCAAGAAAGAACTTTATACTATCATATCTAATCACTCACACACTCCCTTTGACAAAGTGTGGAACGATTCTGACCGTAACTACTGGATGACAGCAGAAGAGGCTAAAGAGTATGGTATGATTGATTCTATATTGGTAAAGAAAAGTAATAATAATAGTAAATCTACTGACGCAAATGAATAAAGTTTGTAGTTTCTGTGGACGAAGCGAGAAGGAGGTAAAGCTGTTGATAACAGGTATCAATGGCTATATCTGCGAGAGCTGTGCCGTACAGGCTTACGAAATTGTGAAGTCTACAGGATTGCTGGATGATGATAAAAAGAAGGGCAAAGAGGGTAAAACTAAGTTTAAATTAAAAAAAGTGCCCAAGCCTTTGGAAATCAAAAAATATCTGGATGAATATGTTATAGGACAGGATGACGCTAAGAGATGCTTGGCGGTTTCTGTATATAACCATTATAAAAGGTTGCAACAACCTGCTGACGAGAATGGAGTTGAGATAGAAAAAAGCAATATCATTATGGTGGGAAGCACCGGTACAGGTAAGACGCTGATGGCTCGCACCATAGCCAAACTGCTGGATGTGCCTTTTACCATTGTAGATGCTACTGTCTTTACAGAAGCGGGATATGTAGGAGAAGATGTAGAAAGCATACTGAGCAGACTCTTGCAAGTAGCCGACTATGATGTTGAGGCTGCGCAAAGAGGTATTGTCTTTATTGATGAAATTGATAAGATAGCGCGTAAAAGCGATAATCCGTCTATTACAAGGGATGTAAGTGGCGAAGGTGTGCAGCAGGGCTTGCTGAAACTGTTGGAAGGCTCAATGGTAAATGTGCCGCCACAGGGAGGCAGAAAGCATCCGGATCAAGAGTATATACATGTAGATACCAAGAATATATTGTTTATCTGTGGTGGAGCATTTGATGGCATAGAGCGAAAAATAGCACAACGGTTGAATACGCATGTGGTGGGATTTAATTCGGTGCAGAATATACGGCAGATAGACAAGTCGGATTTGATGAAGTATATATTGCCGCAAGACCTCAAGTCGTTTGGACTCATTCCTGAGATAATAGGAAGATTGCCAGTGCTTACTTACCTTAATCCGCTTGACCGTAAAGCATTGAGATCTATTCTTGTAGAGCCCAAAAACTCAATCATCAAGCAATATACAAAATTGTTTGAAATGGATGGAATAAAACTCACAATAGATGATGATGTCTTTGATTTTATTGTGGATAAGGCAATGGAATACAAGCTCGGAGCGCGCGGATTGAGATCTATTGTAGAAAGCATAATGATGGAGGCAATGTTTGAAGTGCCGTCAAAGAAAGTTAAAAACTTTAATGTTACACTTGATTATGCACGCAAGCAACTTGAAAAATCTCACTTGGGAAACAAGCAGGAAAGTGCTTGAATAAAGTGAAGAGGTTGATAAAAACTTCAAGAGAAAGGACACTACTTATTTATGAACCGGACAATCAATCTAACTGAAAAACTAAAGCAGTATTTCGGCTTTGACAAGTTCAAGGGCGATCAGGAAGCTATTATACGCAATCTACTTGATGGCAACGATACGTTTGTACTGATGCCTACGGGTGGAGGTAAGTCCTTGTGTTATCAATTGCCTTCTCTTATTATGGAAGGCACCGCTATTGTCATATCACCTCTGATTGCCTTGATGAAGAATCAGGTCGATGTGATAAATAGCATGCACGATACAGACGGTGTGGCTCATTACCTGAACTCTTCGCTTAACAAATCGGCTATTGATAAAGTAAAGAGCGATATCTTGACAGGGAAGACGAAGTTGCTTTATGTAGCACCAGAATCGTTGACCAAAGAAGAGTATGTGGAATTTCTCAAATCAGTTAAAATATCGTTCTATGCAATTGACGAGGCGCACTGTATATCTGAATGGGGGCATGATTTTAGACCCGAATACAGAAGAATACGACCTATTATCAATGAAATAGGCAATGCGCCAGTCATTGCACTTACTGCTACGGCTACCGATAAAGTGCGTACAGACATAAAAAAAAGTCTTGGCATATTAAATGCAACAGAATTTAAAAGCTCATTTAATAGGCCTAACCTTTATTATGAAGTGCGTCCTAAAACAAAAGATATCGACAAGCAAATAGTTAAGTTTATACGCCAAAACAGTGGCAAAAGCGGTATTATATATTGCTTGTCTCGTAAAAAAGTAGAGGAGTTGGCTGCAGTATTGAAAGCTAACGATATAAAAGCGGCGGCATATCATGCAGGGCTTGATTCCAGTACTCGGTCCTCTACGCAAGACGATTTTCTGATGGAACGGTTGGATGTGATAGTAGCTACTATCGCATTTGGCATGGGAATAGATAAACCGGATGTGCGTTTTGTCATACATTATGATATACCTAAAAGCTTGGAAGGATATTATCAGGAAACAGGACGTGCAGGACGTGATGGCGGTGAAGGAAAGTGTATCGCATTCTATTCATACAAAGACCTCAAGAAGTTAGAGAAGTTTATGGAAGGAAAGCCTGTGGCTGAGCAGGACATAGGTCGTCAGTTGCTACAGGAAACGGCTGCTTACGCTGAGTCGTCTGTCTGCCGTAGAAAACTGTTGCTACATTATTTTGGCGAAGAATATGACAAAGATAATTGTGGCAACTGTGATAACTGCTTACACCCTAAAACGAAGATAGAGGCTAAAGATGCTCTTCTTATAGTGTTGAAGTCGGTAGCTGCTATCAAAGAGGATTTTAGAAGCGACTATGTTATAGACTTTATAAAGGGTATTGACACGAGTGATATAGTGGCACATAAGCATGACCAGTTGGAAGAATTTGGCGAAGGCGAGGATATGGACACCAAATTATGGAGTCCGGTGATACGGCAAGCCTTGTTGGCGGGCTATCTTAAGAAAGATGTGGAGAATTATGGCACGCTGAAACTTACAGCCGCAGGAAAGCGGTTTTTGAAAAATCCGCAATCTTTTATGATTGTATTGGACAATGATTTTAGCGAAAATGTCGAAGCAGAAGAAGCTGAAGAGCATAATGCTGTACTTGATCCAATGCTATACAATATGCTGAAAAATCTGAGGCGCAAGGTGAGTAAACGGTATCATTTGCCACCGTATGTTATATTCCAAGATATATCATTGGAGCAGATGGCTACTGTTTATCCTGTTACATTAGAGGAATTGCAAAATATTCAGGGAGTAGGTGGAGGAAAAGCACGCCGATATGGAAAGGAATTTGTAGCTTTAATTAAAAAGCATTGCAAGGAAAATGATATAGAGAGACCTGAAGAATTGCGGGTAAGGACAGTGGCCAAAAAGTCAGTCTTAAAAGTAAAGATTATACAGAGTATTGATAGACAGATTGCACTTGATGATATAGCAGAAGCGCAAGGCATTGATTTTGAAACATTGCTTGATGAAGTGGATGCCATCGTTTATAGCGGAACAAAGATTAACATAGACTATTTCTTGGAGGATGTTATGGATGAGGATCATGTAGATGACATCTATGAATATTTTAAGGATAGTGATACTGATAGCATTGAGGCTGCTATGGATGAGTTAGGAGATGATTATACAGAAGACGAAATACGTCTGGTGCGTATTAAGTTTATTTCTGATATGGGTAATTGATATACTTACAGGCAGGAAATAGGTAAGAGGTAAAATTGGAATGTGTAATATTCTTTTTGAACACCTGTTTATCCTCAAAATTTTATTGTCGGTATGAGAAAACTTATTGGAAGCTACATAATCCAATGGACTATCCATTTCTGATATATTAAAATGGTATTTTATAGTTTTTGAATTCTGGTAGTGTAAATGTTTTTATAAAGAATATTATTTCCGTCTTTTCACGCATGTATAGATAGATGTGTGCGCCCCCCCAAAGCGGGTTTAAATGTGAACAACAGTTAAAATGCATACATTTTCAGCAACTTTTTTGCAAAAACATTTGGAAGTTATGCCTAAAGTGTTTACCTTTGCATCCGCT
>CALCVP010000021.1 GCA_937907705.1 uncultured Prevotella sp.
AAACGCTTAGGAAAGTGAGCTAAATTTGGTACAACGAACTGGACACCCTAGCAAATAGGTATCAATATGCCAAAAGTGCCCCACGATGTGCCTGTAGCGAAAGCAAGAAATGCAGCCACAAGAAAGATGATAGCAGGCAACAGCATCTGCAACTCTGCTGCACTGTGGCCCACTACATGAGCTACATATTCAGAGGCACCAAGCGAGTCGGTCATACTTTTCAGGGTCCATGCCAATGTAAGTATAAGTATGGCAGGTACCATTGCCTCAAAGCCTTTTATCAAACTGCTCATAGCCTCATCAAAAGTAAGTGTCTTGCGAGCCACCAACAGCATGACTGTAAGAATAAGAGAAGCCAATGACCCCAGCACCAAACCAATGGAAGCATTGCTGTCTGCAAACGCTGCCACAAAGTCCATATACTGTTTACTGGATGCATCAAAGAAGCCACCTGAATAAATCATTCCTACCACACAAAATACAATCAGCATCAAAATTGGAATCATAAGATCTGATACAGAGCCATTATTCTTTGCCGGCTCTTTGCCATTAGCACTGACGCCATGCTCCACCACATGCAATTTTGTACCGCTCACGTCATCAAGTTTGCCCCCATTGGTCCGCTCATACCACTCCTTAAAGCGCGCATCATACTTGCTCATCGCCTTAAAGTCGAAGTCGGTAAGGACTATACAGAACAAGAATATAATAGTAAAGATAGCATAAAAGTTAAACGGTATAGCCTTACAAAAGAGTGCAAGACCATTTTCATTGCCCGACACAAAGCCCGACACCGCTGCTGCCCAACTGGAAATAGGTGATATGATACAGACAGGAGCAGCCGTAGAATCTATAAGATAAGCTAATTTTTCCTTTGTTATGCCATGCCGCACAGTGATAGGTCGCATAACAGAACCAACGGTAAGACAGTTAAAATAATCGTCTATAAAAATCAGTATACCAAGAAGTATTGTAGCTATCTGCGCCCCTTTTTTGGTCCTTACATGCTTTACCGCCCAACGCCCAAAAGCTGCTGAACCTCCAGCCTTATTCATCAGCGATACCATAGAACCCAACAAGACAAGGAAAACAAGTATGCCTACATTCCAAGAATCAGAAAGACAATGTATCATACCATACGACTTGGCATCAGCACCTGTGCCTACTGTATCATTTAACAAATGAGCGAGGAAACCGTCAATGCCCGTACCAAGTGATACGCTATAAAGTATAGCTCCCAACACTATACCTATAAAGAGCGATGAATAAACCTCTTTTGTCTTCAATGCCAGCGCAATGGCAACAATAGGAGGCAACAGCGACCAGGCTGTACCTATCATGTTATAATCCATTATGATATCAATATGTTTTTTATTTACAGCCTACGAAATTACGAAAAAAAACAATAATGCCCAAATTACTGCTTATATTTACAGATAACAAATAGCTTTTAAAGCCAAGTTTGCATTTCATATATGTCAAACAAACCACATTTACAATTATAACAAGTACCTATTCTTTTTAATTTTCATGCAATTTGGTATATATAATAGTTTTTTCTACCTTTGCATTCAGTATAGCGCAATAACACACAAAGTGTTATTAGAACCACAAATACAGCTTGACAAAAGAAGATGTACTAAGATTTATACAGAATTTAAGATATAAATTAATGATATAATATGAAGAAGTTATACTTTACACTGATAGCCATGCTTTTTGCTACTGCTACCTATGCGCAAGAGCTTTCTGCTAATGACAGAACTTTCTCCAACGCAGAACAATTATTTACGCTGACAGGAAACCGACCAAACTGCCACAGTATGAGAACCACACTCAAGTTTGGCAAAAGCACTTGTACAGCCACTGCAACTGCCAAGCAACGAGCTACCGCTGCCAATAACACGCCTACACTTATTACAAAGCAACCTAAGGGTACACTCTATAAAGACCTTTATGGCTTTGCGCGTGGCTTTTATGTGTTTTATGGTACGGCTTATTACGACCTTACTGATGGCGTAACCAAAGATGTCGTGATAGACAACGACAATAATTTCTATATTAAAGACCCTATCAGTAATGTTAGTTTCAACACGTGGATTAAGGGACATAAAGCACAAGGTGATACCATAGAAGTGCAATTGCCACAAGCTATCAACAAGGTTACTGACGAAGATACAGGTGAATCTGCCTATATGTATCTCTACAAAATGGTACTTGACCAGCAAAACAGTACTTACGTTCCTGACAAAAGCTCACAAATCATGAAATTTGTCTGGCGCAACGATTCTCTTATAAAGGTGGACGATGATCTACTGGGACTGGCATTGGAAGACGGTTCTTGGCAAGGCTATGGCGATGATGTCATCACCATGAATGTAATGAAGCTGAAACCTGAAGCTCCACAAAACCCCAATGCCGCAGAAAACTACCAAATGCACTATGATATAAGCATAGACAAAGACGACCGTGTGGTAAAAGTAGCCATTGAAGGCAATAACTTTTATCTTGGAAACCTATCAAAAGAGTGCCCCAGCAACTGGGCAAAAGGACACATTGAAGGCAATAAAGTAATCTTTGATGCATACAGCTACATGGGTATAGACAGCACCAACAGGGCACACACCTTCTTGGTTCCCGCTGGATATAAAGACATTTATTATGAATATATCAATCAACATCAAGACAGTATTTTCTTTAGAGACAAAGTGATATTTGACTATGATGCAGCCAACAAGACTTTAACCACCGACTCTGGCTTTGTGGTTAACCGTGGTATTGATGACATTAAAGTAATCGCCAAATACTTCTCGCCCACTCTAAAACCGTGGACAGAAACTGTAGGAGCGCCACTTGACCCTGTATTTACAGCTTTCGAACCGTACGACAAGAAGTATGGTTACGGTTCTTTCTCGTATCAACTGAGCAAATATGACAGCGAAGGCCACTTGCTTAACCCAGACAAGTTGTACTATAACGTCTACTTTGACGATGAAAAGATAACTTTCTATCCAGATGAATACAAGATGATACCAAATGACATGACCGATGTCCCTTACAGTTATATAGACTCTTGGGACTTCTATATGAATGGCATCACACGCAAGCTTTACTTTTATTGCACAGGATTAGAGAAGGTTGGCTTACAATCGTTTTACCTTGACGGAGACAAAAAATACGCCTCCAAGCTTGTCTTCTTTGATGCAAACGCAACAGGTATCCATCCTTCTGCTACTGTCAACAGCCCTGTCAAGAGCATCAGCTACACCGACTTGAGTGGCAGAAAAGTAAAGCGTCCAGCCAAAGGTATTTACATCAAAACCACAGTTTATGCCAATGGCACAGTACAATCAGCTAAATTCATAGCTCAATAAATGCGCAACAGCATATATAAAGGAACATTTTCCATTCATTCTTTAAAATTACCGCAACAATGAAACATATATCATACACATGTCAACTGCTTGCATTAACATTACTTTTGCTAATGCCTTGCAACATGATGGCAGAAGACATATTCACCAACTTCAGTTATGCCAAAAGCAACAGTAAATACTCTTGGTATGGTACAGGAAAGAAAGAAAACTACGATGTGGCTATCAGACTCTATAACAAGAGCCTTACAGGACTGACCATAACCAAGGTTTCTATCCCTATGGGCAATGTAACCGATGTGTCATCAATAAAAGTATGGCTGTCAAAAAGCCTGAACCTAAAGACCAACGAAGCAGGACAGAAAATCAACCAGCCAGATATTGAAAGTCAAGAGGCGATCATCAAAGACGGAAAAATAGAAGTAACCCTTAACCAGCCCTATGAAATCGGTGAAGAAGGAGTTTATGTAGGCTATTCCTTTAATGTAGACCAGCTCAACAAATCCACAAAAAAGCCTGTATCTACCGTTACTGACAGCAATGCTGATGGCCTGTATATCCACTCATCACGCACGCATCGCCAGTGGTTATCTATGGGTACTGAAGGTTGCTCGCCTATGACTGTTACCTTAAAAGTCAAGCCTTATGCAGCTTCTTTTGACAACATTGCCAATATCTATGGTGAGACAAATAAAGACGTGCTCGTTCCATTGGTGGTAAGAAACCACGGAGGCAAAGCCATCAAATCCATTGAGTATGAATATCAACTCAATGGCGCTACCACTACTAAACACGAAGATTTCTTCAATCCGATTGCCAATGTCTATGACCAAAGCGCTGATATCTCGCTCACACTACCTGCCATCAAGGAGCGTGGAACCTACCCCATTGTCTTTAAACTTACCAAAGTTAACGGTGAAGACAATATGGATGCAAAGGCAGAGATAAACAGTAATGTAGTTATCTTTAACAAAATACCTAAACACAGAGCCATAGTAGAAGAATATACAGGTGCTTGGTGTGGTAACTGTCCACGTGGATTAGTAGGCATGGCAGTAATGAATAGACTCTATCCCGAAGACTTTATCAGTGTATCTTACCACAACGAAGACGCCATGGCCATCATGGAAAGCGACCAATACCCCAATGATGTAGCAGGTTTTCCTGATGCTTTCATTGACCGTCAGTATGAATGTGACCCCTACTTCGGCTTCAGCAGTGATGCCGATGAACTGGCCATAGATCAGGCTTGGCTTACTATCAGCAATAATGTATTGGCTCCTGCTGCCATTGAAGCCACTGCCACATTAAACAAAAACAAGTATTCCGTTGACATAGTAACAACACTCAACTTTGCTTCTGATTTGAAAGATACTGACTATAAGTTAGAATTTATGGTGCTGGCAGACAGCTTGCACGGTGAAGGTGAGAAATGGACACAGAAGAATTACTACGCTAACGAAGCAATGGGCACTTATCCTGAACCTGAATTTAAGCAGTTCACAGAAGGTTCACAGAAGATTGACGGTTACAAATTCAACGATGTTTTAATTGCTACTTCACGCCTTCGCAATGAAGATATCGCACTACCCAAAGACGTAAAGGCTGATGACAGCTATCAATACACTTACAGTTTGCCCCTTAATGAAATAACAAGCATCAATGGCGACGGTCTTGTACAAGACATTAATCATCTTCGAGTAGTAGTAGCATTGGTAGACAGCAATACAAAAGCCATAGTCAATGGTGCTAAAACTAAAGTGGATACCAAGGAAGCAAGCGGCATCTACAATATCAAAGGCATAGACAATAAAGTGCCAAAAGCCTATTATGACTTATCAGGCATACGCCATAATAAAGTGCAAAGCGGTGTCAATATCGTAAAAACTGCCAATGGCAACACAGTAAAAGTAGTGGTTAAATAACCCGTTGCCTCAGTTTGCGATAACCCGTTATACACATCACACTTACTCCCAAAAGCACAGCTTTATGTTTCTAAAGCTGTGCTTTTTTATTCCATAGAGCATGTATTTCTTTGAAAATTAAGCAGAAAACATTAAATTTGCACTTTCTTAATCCAAGACGAAACGAAAAATAACAGGCGTATCCAACCTGCCTAACTACAAAAGAAACAATACTTATATCCATGGGAAGAAACAAATATTCTGACAAAGAAATAAAGCAAATAGAAAAGCTCCTGCGCCTCAAGAACGCAGGAAACCGTGCGCAACAAAAGTTGATCAGGCATCAATTGCGTGTAGATTACGAGTTCAATATCTCCGATTTCAATGAGCCAGGCAAAGCGTTTGGCGAAGAAGAGTTGCAAGATGCCATCAAGCGTGGTGCCATTGTCATTCTTGACGAAGCCACTATCGAAGACATGAAGCAGAAACGAGCCAGAGACAAAGCGCGGGATGAAGCACAACGCGAAAAAGAAGCCATAGAAAACGGCGAAGCCACCGACTGGAAACAAGCCATGAAAGAATGGGAAGAATGGAACGATAAATAACCTTTCAAATCTTCAACACCTGCAATCGCTTATTGTTATACACAATAAGTAGCCACCGTTTCCATTCCAAACGTATACATTACAACTATTCTTGACAACAAAAAAGCAAAAGACTCTCTTCAGTTTCAGAAGAGAGTCTTTTGCTTTTATATAATATTCATTTGTCGCTACGGTGTTTTACCGTCTCTCAAGCAATAAGCCGAAGGATGACAAAACAGCCATTTGCGTATTAGTTATTTTCAGGACGCAACTTACGAACAGTTACACCAGCCTGCCACATCTCGCTTTCGCGCATAGCTTTCAACTCAGCATTGAGCTTCTCGCGATAGTCTGGCTGAGAGTTACTGTCGATAGAAATCTGTGCTTCTTTACCAGTCTTGACAGACAAGTACAGCCATTCCATTACAGGTTTGATAGCCTCACGGAAGCGAGGAGCCCAATCCAACGCACCACGCTGTGCAGTGGTAGAGCAGTTAGCATACATCCAGTCCATACCTTTTTCGCCAAAGAGAGGCATCAAGCTCTGGGTAAGCTCCTCTACGGTCTCGTTGAAAGCCTCCGAAGGTGAGTGTCCATGCTCACGAAGCACTTCATACTGAGCCTCAAACAAACCTTCTATTGCACCCATCAATGAGCCACGCTCACCAGTAAGGTCGCTGGTAGCCTCACGCTGGAAAGTTGTCTTGAACAGATAGCCTGCGCCAATACCAATGCCAAAAGCGATAGTACGCTCCTCTGCCTTTCCGGTAGCATCCTGATATACTGCGTATGAGCAGTTCAAGCCACGGCCCTCACAGAACATGGTACGCAAAGAGGTACCTGAACCCTTAGGAGCTACCATGATAACATCAACATCATCTGGAGGAACAACACCTGTACGGTCGCTCCAGTTGATAGCAAATCCGTGTGAATAATAAAGGGCCTTGCCCTTTGTAAGATATTTCTTTATTTTTGGCCACACCTGAATCTGACCTGCGTCAGAAAGCAGCATGCAGACGATTGTTCCTTTTTCAGCAGCTTCTTCAATAGAAAACAGTGTCTTGCCTGGTACCCATCCGTCAGCTACTGCCTTGTCATAGGTCTTTCCCGGACGCTGTCCAACAATAACATTGAAGCCGTTATCACGCAAGTTGCAAGCCTGACCTGGACCCTGAATGCCATAGCCCAATACAGCTATTGTCTCGTTTTTAAGAACCTCACGCGCTTTTTCCAATGAAAACTCTTTGCTGGTGACCACTGTTTCTACAACGCCACCGAAATTCATTTCTGCCATAATGCTTAATGTTTTTATTATTACTGTCTGTTAGCAGACAATAATTGGTTGTTAACTTCTACTTCCTAAATATATCACTTATTAGTAAATCAATTGCAAAGATACGAATTTAAAATGTAAACACAAAATATACTTTCAATCTTTTACAAATTTAATACAACTTCTGCAAACTTCTATTTCATCATCACTTTCATGACCTTTCCGGGTGATGCGTATGCAGTACTCACCGTCTTGCTTGTCTTCCATATAGAATTTCAGCTTATCACCATAGTGGCTTTCTGCCACATAAGCTATGTCAAAGCGCTTGATTCTATTGTTCTTGTAGGTGTCCAAACTGAACAAATCGAGCACATGCTCTATGTATTTCACACTGTTGATATGACCATTTACGTCTACATCATTATAATGCGTGTCGATAGTAGCCATCAGCTGTGCATCATTGCTCATCTGCACTCTCGACAATTTGTCTATCGGACAAGGCTTTTCCGTTTCAATCCAGTTACTGATAGCTCCGTCATGAATGTCGAATATGTTTTGCGGCCGGCGTGTCTGGGTGTCTATCATTGCCCAGATGCTGCGTCCATATCCATACACATGACTGTCATCGGCAGCATCTACAATACGGAAATTGCGGTTGGTAAAGTAGCGCATGGCACTCTCCACCCATGTCTCCACACAGAAGCGGGCATACTGCAACGGCATCTCGTTCATCTCTATGGCCAACCTTGAAAGCACCCAGGTCTTGTGGATAGGATTCAAATAGATCATTCCGAAATTGCGGTCGGTAGAGTGAAAGTCGGCAGCATTCAGCAGATGGTTGCCCAAATGCCCCATAAAGAGCCGTTTTGAAAAGTCGCAATGAAACGGTTCTGCCAAAAATTCGTATCTTCCTACCTTGCTAAGCTTCTCCATTTTCTATTTGTTTTTGCATGTCAAGAAAATCTGTTACCTGTTCTTCGGTGCTGCGTGTAATGGCCACGCGACCGCTCCTTGTATATTGCAACACACAGTTATACTGGTCGAGCGTATGATACAGGGTGGTAATATCCTCTGTCATGCCACTGAGCATCACGCTGCAAAAGGTTGGATTTACCTCTACCATGCGAGCATCGGCACGCCTGATAGCCCGCGATATCTCAGGGTTGTTCAGCACCTCCGGAGTAGACAGTTTATAAAGACCTACCTCTCTGATAAACAATTGGTCGTCAGTAAAATAATCAGCCTTTATTACATCCACTTTTTTCTCTATCTGCTTGGTTATCTTTTCTATCTGATCCTTGTTGCTCCAAGCCGTAATTGTGTATTTATGCACACCACTGATGCTCGATGCAGAGCAGTTAATGCTTTCTATGTTTACCTGCCTACGGGTAAACACAGCGGCAACCTGATTGAGTATACCTGCTATATTTTCAGAGTAAACCAGCAGGGTATATAGTGTTTTGTCTGTATTGTCCATATCTAATAAGCTTGCTTTAGCGTCATCATTATAAGTCAATTTCAAGCATCATCTCGTCTACCGACTTGCCTGGAGGCGTCATCGGCAAAATATTGTCTTCTTCTTTTACCGCACACTCCAGCATGAAAGGTCCCTTGGTAGCCAGCATCTTGTCAACAGCATCTTTCAGTTGGCTGCGGTCTGTTACCAATATATAAGGTATATGATAAGCCTCGCATATCTTGGCATACATCGGATTGAGCATCCGTGTAAACGATTTGCGCTTGTTGAAAAACATGTCTTGCCACTGCCTTACATTTCCCAAATAGTTGTTGTTCATCATGACAAGCTTGACAGGTACCTGCTGTTCCATGATAGTGCCAAACTCCTGTATACTCATCTGCAAGCCTCCATCGCCGGTAAACAGGCACACGGTGCGGTCTGGAGCGCCAAAGGTAGCGCCTACGGCTGCCGGAAGTCCGAAGCCCATTGTGCCTAACCCGCCGCTGCTTACAATAGATCGGTTTTTATGAAACTTGAAATAGCGTGCCGAGAACATCTGGTTCTGTCCCACATCATTTACCAATATGGCTTCGCCATGGGTAGCCTCTGCCACCACATTGACCACTTCGCCCATCAATACCGGTCCTTCTTTAGGATGAATGGCAGGTTGTATCACCTTTTCATTCTCCATGTCAAAGTATTTCTTGAAGCTGTCACGCCACTCTCTGTGTACATTTTTGTTGAGCAAGCGTGTTACTGCCGGTAGAGCCAACTTGCAGTCAGCCACCACTGCCACATCTGTCTGCACATTTTTGTCTATCTCCGATGCATCAATATCAAAGTGAATGACCTTTGCTTGCTTGGCATAAGTAGACAGCGTGCCCGTTACACGGTCGCTGAAGCGCATGCCTATCGCTATGAGCACATCACACTCCTGCTCCTTCATGTTGGGAGCATAATTGCCGTGCATGCCCAACATGCCCATATTCAGCGGATGATTAGAAGGCAGAGCCGACAGACCAAGCAGGGTGCGGGCAGCAGGGATGTCTGCTTTCTCCAGAAATTCCACCAGCTCGTTCTGCGCATTTCCCAACTCTACGCCCTGTCCTACCAATGCCAATGGACGCTTGGCTTGATTGATAAGCTCTGCTGCCTGTTTGACAGCCGCCTCGTCCAGCCTCGGATAAGCTACATAACTGCGCACAAAGTCAACCTTGCAAGGCACATATTCAGCCTTGGTAACCTGTGCATTCTTCGGAAAGTCGAGCACTACCGGACCAGGACGGCCGGATTTGGCTATATAGAAAGCCTTGCTTACAGCCCATGACACATCTTCTGCACGGCGTATCTGGTAGCTCCATTTGCTGACAGGTTGTGCCACGCCCACCAAGTCTACCTCCTGAAAGGCATCTGTGCCCAAGGCAGAAACGCCCACCTGACCGGCTATCACCACCATAGGGGTGGAGTCCATCATGGCATCTGCCACTCCCGTAAGCGTGTTGGTAGCACCCGGACCACTGGTAACCAAGCATACGCCTACCTCGCCACTCACTCTGGCAAAGCCTTCGGCAGCATGTGCAGCCGCCTGTTCATGACGCACCAATATATGGTCAAAACATTTCTTCTCACCGCGTGTATAGTCATAGAGAGCATCAAACACGGGCATAATAGCACCACCGGGATAACCAAATATGGTCTTTACCCCTTCTGCCTTCAGCGCCCGCATCAATGCTTCTGCACCTGTTATGATTTCTTTTTCCATACTACATCGTTTTACCTTTCTGCCATTGTCATGCCATGCTGCCTTCATTGCCGTACACTATCTGCCAGCCATGGCAGCAGCATTTGCTGCAAGCGAGCATAGCACCGCTCCTCTAATGCTGCATGAGCAACACACATGAGGGCATCAAACAGCACCTTTACCTGTTAATCTATAATTCTCACTCCTCCCTTATCGGCAGAGCTTACACTCTGTGCGTAGGCTCTCAACGCCTTGCTCACCACGCGTTTGCGCTTCAGTGGCTGCTGTGGGCGGGCTGCCAATTCCTCGTCAGTCAGCTTCACATTGATAGTACGGTTAGGAATGTCTATCTCTATCAAGTCGCCATCCTTTATCTTTCCGATATTGCCGCCTGCCGCTGCTTCCGGTGAGATATGGCCGATGCTCAAGCCTGAGGTACCGCCGCTGAAACGCCCGTCGGTAATCAGCGCACACTCTTTGCCAAAGTGCATGCTCTTTATATAAGAGGTAGGGTAAAGCATCTCCTGCATACCAGGACCGCCCTTAGGACCTTCATGTGTAATCACCACACAGTCGCCACTCTTGATTTGTCCGCCCAAGATACCGTCACAAGCATCCTCCTGCGAATCAAACACTTTTGCCGGACCACAGAATTTCCATATCGCAGGGTCTACACCGGCTGTCTTTACCACGCAACCGTCTTGGGCTATATTGCCAAAGAGCACTGCCAAGCCACCGTCTTTGGTGTAAGCATGCTCCATATCTCTGATGCAACCTTTTGCCCTGTCGGTGTCGAGTGTTCCCCATTGTGCATCTTGCGAACCCATTTTGGTAGAAAACTTTCCGCCCGGCGCACTCTGATAGATGCGGTTAGCCTCTGGGTCTATCTGCCCTGTGGTAATGTCATAGCGCTTCAGTTGTTCGCCAAGGGTCTTGCCGTCCACGCGTTTTACACTGCCGTCAATCAGTCCGCCCTTGTTCAGCTCGTTGAGGATACCGAATATACCGCCTGCTCTGTTACACTCCTGCACACTGTATTGCTGGGTATTGGGCGATAGCTTGCACAGGCAAGGCACCTTGCGGCTGAGCATGTCAATGTCCTTCATCTTGAAATCTACACCTGCCTCCTGCGCCACAGCCAGCAAGTGAAGCACCGTGTTGGTGCTGCCGCCCATGGCAATGTCAAGGGTCATGGCATTCAAGAATGCCTCACGGGTAGCTATGCTGCGCGGCAGCACGCTGTCGTCGCCCTCTTCATAATATTTCAGCGCATTGGCAACAATCTGCCGGGCAGCGTCTTTAAACAGTTGTATGCGGTTCTTATGGGTAGCCAATACAGTGCCGTTGCCTGGCAGAGCCATGCCGATGGCCTCTGTGAGCGAGTTCATGGAGTTGGCAGTAAACATGCCAGAGCAGCAGCCGCAGCCCGGACAGGCACAGCTTTCTATCTGCTGCAGCTCGTCATCGCCCACACTGGGGTCGGCACCCTTTATCATGGCAGTAATCAAATCGGCATTTTCACCTTTCCATCTGCCGGCTTCCATCGGACCGCCTGAACAGAACACGGTAGGTATATTCAGGCGCATGGCTGCCATCAGCATGCCGGGTGTAACCTTGTCGCAGTTGGAAATGCAAATCATGGCGTCTGCCTTATGGGCGTTGACCATGTATTCTACAGAGTCGGCTATGATGTCGCGTGAGGGCAGAGAGTAGAGCATGCCGTCATGACCCATAGCTATACCGTCATCAATTGCTATCGTATTGAACTCGGCAGCATAGCATCCCATCTTCTCTATTTCTGCTTTCACAATCTGTCCGATTTCATGCAGGTGTGTGTGTCCGGGCACAAATTGGGTGAAAGAATTGACCACAGCAATAATAGGTTTACCAAATTGCTCATGTTTCATACCTGTGGCCACCCACAAAGCTCTTGCACCCGCCATTCGCCTGCCTTCTGTGCACACCGCACTTCTCAACTGATGTTTCATGTTTCTGTATATGTTAAATGTGTTATTATTTACGAATATATTGCTTGCAAAGATAAGTTATTTCAGTATATTAAGCAACAAATAAATTAATTATTTTGCTTTTGAAATATCATTTTATCATTGTTTATGCCATTTTTATGATAAATCAATATCATTTCTGCACGTTTACGCATAAAGTGTGCAATATTAGCTCTACGTTTTGACACTATTTCAAACGATTGTCTTTACGGATGCAAGTGTATAAAAATACATCATTTACACTTTTCAACATAGCAAGTATATTGCTGTCAACTTGATTTTAACAAAATCAGAAACCCGCTTTTTGCATGAAACAAAATGGAAGAATGCCCATAAGCAGGGAGTTCCAATTTTTTGCACACATTTCCTTTATTTTACAAAACAAGACTTTTTTAAAGCGTATGATTTCGTCTTTTACGAGCCAAAAGGCAAGTGGATGAAAACAATGGCAGTTTTCGTGTGCAACGATAACTTTCCCATTATCAGCCATATATAAAGAAACGGCATAATATGTGCAATGCAACAGTAGGCCAAGGCAGTGCTCTTGTCCCTTAAAAGCACTGCTTTAGTCTGCCTAAACCTATGGTTTTGCCGTGCCAAACAGGCGAGTTACGCTACAAAAGCTATGCTTTTACACTTGGAAAAGGGGCAAATAACAACAACAAAGCAGCCTAAAACGAAGAAACAGAAATAAGAAACACAATCCAGACACGCTACTTCAGTAATTTTAATTGTAAAATATTCAGCTTGCACACTATACAAATTATTGCAACAGAAAATGGAGTACGAGCAACGCTGCAACCCTATTTCATGGCTCATTAACAGAGTGTTAAAGCCACTTAGCAAGTGCAAAGCGAGCAAAACAAAACAGGACAGAAACGTTAGCAATCGGAATTTATGACTAATATTTATAACAAATATCCTACCTTTCATTAACAAAGCTCAATAAAATCCACATAAACAGATAAAATTTATAGCTTTTATTAGGATTTAATAAAAATAATACGTACCTTTGTCCCAAATTCTTTACAAAGATTACGTAATATGAAATGAATATATACTTAGACTTGAACTTACTGACATAGATGTGAATATATGTCAGATTACTCTGAATGCACCTTATAACAATAAGGTATATGGAATAAAGAAATACAATCAATACAAAACAAAAATTCTTAACTGAATATTCTATTTCAAAATAAGTTTAATTTAATTCTAAAGGTGATGAAAAGAAAATTAACTAGTTTCTTGCTTTTATTAGCCCTTGTCGTGGCTGGTACAAGCACATTAGTTTCATGTAAGGATTATGACAGTGATGTCTCTTCCGACTTGAGAAATCAGCTTGCTGACGTTGTCACAAAGCAAAAAGAGTACATCGACAACTTGGTACAGAAGATTGACGACCGTATCAACACTCAGCTTCAGCCCGGTGGCACCATCTCTAACGAGATTGTCTCTACCGCTACCGCAAAGGCTCAAGAAGAGGCTGACAAGGCTTACAACAAGTCTAAAACCTACACAGACGAGGAGTTGGCCAAAATCAATGCCAAACTCACTGAAATCACCAACAAACTCGGTGATATCACTAAACTTGACTCTCGCTTGACAGACCTTTCAAAAGACGTGGAGAAGAACTCTAAAGCTCTTTCTGCCCTTACTGACAAGGCTTACGCCATGAGCGACTCTATCGCTCACGTTTGGGCTTTGGCACATGCTGACTCTATCCGCATTGACGCGCTCTACGACAGCATCGCCAAGCACAGCACAAGCATTGACCTTATCAAGAACCAGATCAACGAGATCAACAACACCAAGCTCGTTGAACTGAAAGATAGCGTAAACAAGCACTACAACGACATCAAAGACTTGAAGGGTGCCGTAGCCAACGCACAGAGCACTGCCAACGCTGCCATGGATTCTATCAACAAGATTACCAACACTTATCTTGCTACCATCAACAACGAAATCAGCAGCCTCAAGAGCGACCTGCAAAACAACTACTATACAGCTGCCGAAATACGCGATCTCTATTACAGCAAAACCGATATGGACAGCAAGTTAACTGCACTTGAGAACCGCATCACAGCTCTCTCTAACCAGTTCAACGACATGATCAACAGCCTCGTTACCGGCATCATCGTCCAGGCTACCGACAACCCTGTCTTGGGTTATGCCAATACTCCTGCTGACGTACAGCTCAACATGTTGGCAGCTTACTATGGCTATGCTGCCAAAGGCGTAAGCTTCCCTAACGCTGCTGAGCAAAACTATGTAAACAGCGATGAATATGTAGAGCTTCCTAAGGCTGAAGGCGCTATCACCAAGGCTGCCGGTGCTACTCTGATGGAAGGTACAGGCAATGCAGGTACCGTTTATATGACTATCAACTCTGTCAACAACGATGTTGACCTCAGCGGCATTACCGTAACTCTTGAAGCTTCAGACGGTACTCCTGCTCCTGGATATGCTCCTCTTACAGTAGGTAAATCTGACCGTAAGCTGACCTTTGGTTACAGCCGTGCTGCCAACAACGGCTTCTATGCTGCTGCCGCTACCGTTACAGATCCTCAGGCTGCCAAGTTTGATGTAGACAAGGCTGCGCTCAAAGAGGCTGCTACCAACGTGCTGAACAAGCTGAAAGCTCCTGGCAAGAATCGTTTGAACATTGCCGACATTGCTTCTACTCTCTACAAGAACTTCAACAACAAGCTCGTAGCTTACGGCTTGAAGACCGAATGGACAGATGCTGCCGGCAAGAAACACGCTACTTATTCTAAGTACAACTTGGCTGCTACCGCTGTTAACCCACTTTCTTACAAGTTCTTGTATGACAACGCTCGCGTGCAGAACCTCAGCTTGCCACGTATTCCTCAGATTCAGGACAAGATTGAATTTGATGACTACAAGTTCAACTGGACTCCTATCGAGGGTCTTGAGGATATCAAGACTTCTATCACTTTGAAGGATGTTCCTGATGTTTCTACCATCAAGATCAACGGCAAGATTACTACTGGCGACGACTTCGTAAAGATTATCGGTAAAGAGAATGTAACCGGTCATGTTAACGATGACGGTTCTGTAACTATCAACCTTGATGGCTTAGGCGTAGAAGTAAATGATATCGACCTTGGCAGCAAGGCTCAGATTACTTACTCCAAGAGCGACCAGACCTATGACATAACTATCCCAATGGATGAGTTCAACAAGGTTATCGCCAACATCAACGATCAGGTTGGTGGTCAGCTCGGCAAGGTTAACGACCTCGTAGACCAGGTTAAACACTACTCTGACCTCATCGATGGCAAGATCATTACCCGTGTAAACGCTTACATCCAGAAATTTGAGAATTTGCTCCGTCACTCTAACTCACTGCTCCAGCCAATGGTTATGTACACAGCTGCCAACGGTAACTGGAACCAGCTCTCTCGCGAGAAGTATGCTCCTTCTCTCATGAAGCTCAACGGTCAGTCTGAAGGTGCCATCACATTCGTTCTCACCTCTTACAACGCTGAAATCCTTGCGCCTGCTTACAAGAAGTTCGTTACTGTAACAAGTGCTCCTTCAGCAGCTGCCAAAGCTTTCGCCAACAAGGGTGTCAACATGAACAAGGTAATCGACGGCAACGCTCACAAGGTACTCTTCCAGGCTAACGAGGCTGGTGTTTACGAGATTACAAGCTCAAGCATCGACTACAGCGGTTACGTAACCACTAAGAAATATTACGTAAAGGTTGCAAAATAAATTAAGAACAACTTTCTCGTGTGGCAACAATTAATGCCACACGGGAATCTTAAAACAAAATATTTTAAACGATTCAATTATGAAATTTAAGAATATATTTCTGTCAACTTTATTGGCTATGGGTTGCGTGTCTGCTTCTGCCCAGGAAGCAAAGACTGAGAATGTCTTCAATCCACACATGTACTTTCAGGTACAGGTAGGTGGCCAATACACTCTGGGTGAGCTTCCTTTTAATTATCTTATCTCACCTAACGTACAGGTTGGCTTGGGCTACAACTTCAATAAAGTGGTAGGTGCACGCGTTTCTATCAACGCTTGGCAGAGCAAAGCCGGTCTCAACACATGGGAAAACATCTATGACAATGCAGGCAAGATCGTTGAAGGTCCTACCAAGAACTGGAAGTGGAACTATGTAGCTCCTATGGTTGACGCTACTTTCAACTTGTCTAACCTCTTCTGCGAATACAATCCAAAGCGCCTTGTCAATGTAGGTGTATTTGCAGGTATCGGTGCCAACATCGCATGGGGCAACGATGGTATCAACGAAATCAAAGACCAGTTGGGTTACCCTTGGGATGGCACCGCTTTCCGCCTTACAGGCCGTGTAGGTGCTAACGTTGATTTCCGCATCAGCGATGCTGTCAGCTTAGGCGTTGAACTCAATGCCAACACACTGAACGACAAATACAACTCCAAGAAGGCTGGCAATGCTGACTGGTACTTCAATGCTTTGGTAGGTGCAAAAATTAACCTCGGCAAGACCTACACCACACGCAAAGTTGAACCTGTAGCTCCTGTAGAGCGCGTAATAGAGCGTGTCATAGAAAAGCAGGTTCCTGCTCCTGCAGAAAAGCCTTGCTGCAAGAACAACCTTACCAATGAAGTAAAGAAAGACGAGGGTATCCGTCGTGAAATATTCTTCACATTGGCTGCTACCCAAATCACCAGCAGCGAGAACAAGAAGGTTAATGACGTGGTTGACTTCTTGAAAACTAACCCAACAGCTAAAGTAACCGTAACCGGCTATGCTGACAAAGGTACCGGCAATGATGCTATCAACGACCGTATCGCTGCCAAGCGTGCTCAGGTCGTAGTAGACGCTTTGGTAAAGAAGGGTATTTCTTCCAAGAGAATCATCAAGTCATCCAAGGGTTCACGCGTTCAGCCATTCTCTGACAACGACGAGAACCGCGTTACAATCTGCGTGGCTAAATAAGCACATCATCTGAATTTAAATAGCTAACTTACCTGACCGGACTCCATTCCGTATATCTAATACCTTTAGAATATAGGATGAAGTCCGGCTTTTTTTAATAAAAGATCAACATAAAAAAATGAAAAAATTAATCATGGCGGCCGCTTTGACATCAGTATCTGTACTGACTGCAACCGCACAACTCAATGGGGACGGCTTTTATAGAGCCAAGAATGTAAAGACCGAGCGCTACATGACGGTCAAGGATAACCACGGCAAAATAGATTACCACTCTACAACAGTGGATGCCGGTGCATTGGAAACCAGCAGAATATGGGCCAACATCTCATGCGACCCCGGCTCAGTGATGTACATACAGAAACAGAGCAATGGCGAATACAACATCATGGCACAAGGCACCAGCGTGTACGACATGATTGGCTATTACATTCATCTGACCAATGGCGCTACTGCCAACTCTTATCAAGCATGGCAAACAGCCCATGGAATGACTGTATATCTTACGGATGCAAGGTCGAGCAATGATGAAGAATATGTTTATGATTCGGGTAAATACACCAAAGACTGGTACATTATTCCTGTATCTTCTTCTTCAGACAACTACTTGGGCATCAAGCCAACAGTAACCGTTGGCGACAAGCATTATTCTGCTTACTACAATGGTTTTACGTTTAAGCCGGTATCCAAAGGTATGAAAGTAATGTATATCACAGGCGTTGACGAGGTAAACGGCTATGCTATCTACAAGGAAGTAACAGGCGAAGTACCCGCTAAATCTCCTGTCATTGTAGAATGTTCAAGCACAGAACCTACCGACAACCGCATAGACCTGTTTATGGACAACACGGCAGCACTGTCCAACAACAAGCTGAAGGGCAACTATTTCAATGTATGGAACGACATGTCCGGCCACAGAAACCGTACTGCTTACGACCCAACTACTATGCGCGTAATTGGCGTTTGTGCCAATGGCAAGCCAGGAATGGTAAAATCTTCCACACTTGACTATCTGCAAGCCAACAGCAGCTACCTCACAGTATCTGCCAACTGCAAGGCTGATTTGGAACTTATCAGTGAAGAGGCTTATGCCGCCGGCATCAATGATGTAACCGTAGACAGCAGCAAGGAACCTGCCAATGTTTACAACCTGATGGGTGTAAAGGTTCGCTCTAAGGTTACTTCTATCGAAGATTTGCCACAAGGTGTCTACATCTTCAAAGGCAAGAAAGTTACCGTAAAATAATGAATTGGATAAGCTTTCTTTCAATATTGGCAGCAAGTGATGCAACAATGCGAAAGAAATGTGATGTTATAAATGCCAAACAGCGCAGCTAATCATATTAGTTAGCTGCGCTGTTTGGCATTTATTGCATCTGAGATGAACTTGTCATCTCACAAATATCGCATTTTCCATGCTACCCTAAAAGAGCTTACGGGCAATACGGAAGTTAAGAACAGGATATACCTTAAACTTCTTTATCATACGTGTGTAAGTGCCTACTTTACCACGCACATTGTCAAGGTCTTTGGCCAAATCCACGGTTGTAGGAACCGTAGCCTCCATCTTTACTGGGCGGTCAGGGTCCTGATTGGTAATGCTGGGGTCAATCTCTGTGAGATGATAGTTATGAACTAACACCTGAGGTGTGCCACCCCAAAAGAGCACGCCGCAGTCAAACGATACGGTATAGCGATCGCTATGCTTTAAAAGTGCACCGCCATAGCCAAAGCCCAAATAGGGTTTAAAGTTGTTGACTTTTATCTGTGCCCTCACTGTATTGTTCTCGCTTGGTTCCAACATATAAGGTGTTCCGTCTTTAAAATCACCTATATGCACTCCCATACGTCCGTAAGAAGTAAACTTGTCATACAGGCTCTTGGTTTCATCGGGCGACAGATAGAAATCATGACCGTTATAATTGATAAATGGTTCGCCGTTGACATAAGCATTGACAACACGCTCATACAATGTGTTATACATAGCCACTGCCACCAAAGAGGTGGCATCGTCTACCGAGTTGACAGCCTCAGCAAATTTGGAGGGACCCCAATAGAATCCTCCCGTCAAGTGCCAATGCTTGTTACGGAAAGGCTTTACATCTACCAACAGCTTGAAATTGTAAGCCGTAGGCTTGCCTTTCATATCTATATCACGGTCAACTTTAGTGCCTACAAAGCTCTCAAGCATGCCTGAGAGTTTATCAAATTTAGAGTCTTGAACGGTAGGATCACTATCCTCACCCACCTGAATGCCAAAGTTCATGTTCATGGTTACTCGCGGCATATAGTCAAAACCCGTTCTTACTTGCAAGCTCTTGCCTATGGGAAAAGCAGCATCAATACCCACTCCTGTGCTTCCTACTGAAACACCCACGTCCATGTGTTTCAACCATCCTGTATTGACTTTACTTGATGGCTCTTGGTCTTCACCTGACGAAGGCTGTGCTACCGCAGTGCCTACCGATAACAGTAAAGACGCTATCAATATAAAACATCTATTCATTCTTAGCCTTTTGATTTTTTCGAAACAAAGGTAGCAAAAATTATCCATGCGTCAAATAATTACTTTCATTTAAAGCGTATTCAAGCTATTATTTATATCTTTGCAATAAGTTTTCTTGTTTTTCTTACGCAAGAAGATATTAAAAAAACAGCACTATATCATTATTACCACAACAAATGAAGCGCATTATTTTGATTACAGGTGGACAGCGTTCCGGCAAAAGTGTGTATGCCGAACAGTTGGCACTCAGCCTTTCTGAGCATCCCGTATACATGGCTACTGCCCATGTATGGGACAATGAGTTCAAAGAAAGGGTAAAAAGGCATCAGGAACGCCGTGGCCCGCAATGGACAAATATAGAAGAAGAGAAACAGCTCAGTCTGCACCATTTAACAGGCAGAGTAATCGTAATAGACTGCATCACACTATGGTGTACCAACTTTTTCTTCAACATCCATGTAGACAGCACTCAACAGCCCAGCGTAGACCAAGCCCTCAGCGAGATAAAACATGAGTTTGACTTGTTTACCGACCAAGACGCAACCTTTATATTTGTTACAAATGAGATAGGAAGCGGGGGCGTGAGCAATAATGCTGTGCAACGACGCTTTACCGACTTGGAAGGTTGGATGAACCAATATGTGGCTTCTAAAGCGGATGAAGTGGTGCTCATGGTATGTGGGATACCTGTTAAGATTAAAGGATAGGTAATAATGAAATATCCTGTTGTCAACAGATGATGAAATTGTATTGTCTGGATGCTGACGGAACCACTTTGACTACATTATTTATACAGCAATGAAAGAATACAAAATAAAGAAGCCGTGCAGGGCCATGAAGACCGAAGTTATTGATGCAATAAACAATCTTAACAAGCCTAAGGGATCTTTAGGCAAGTTGGAAAGTTTGGCGCTGCAAATTTGCTTGATACAGCAAACACTGCACCCCAAGCTGCAACACCCCTGCCACTTGCTGTTAGGCGCTGACCATGGCATAGAAAAGGAAGGAGTGAGTGTGTCGCCACGAGAAATTACCTGGCAACAGATGATTAACTTTACCAAAGGGGGTGGAGGTGTAAATATGTTTTGCAGGCAACATCACTTTAAACTTTTCATTACTGATGTGGGAGTAGACCATGACCTTAGTTCCTATCCCACTATTATCAATCGCAAAATAGGTTATGGCACAGGAAATTTCTTATATGAAGCGGCTATGACACAAGAGCAATTTGGGCAAGCCCTTAATGTGGGGGAAGAACTGGTAAACCAATGTGCAAAAGAGGGTTGCAATGTAATTTGTTTGGGTGAAATGGGCATAGCAAACACTTCACCGTCAAGCGTATGGATGAGTCTGTTTGGACAGCTGCCATTGAACAGATGCGTAGGAGCTGGAGCTGGACTGACCCATCCTGGCATAGCACATAAGTTAGACGTGTTGACACGTGCTGTTGACAATTACATGCAATACATGCCCAATCCGTACCAACCTGAAAACATCATCAGGTACTTCGGCGGATTTGAAATGGTAGCAGCCATAGGCGGCATGCTCAGAGCTGCAGAACTGAATATGATTATCATGATTGACGGATTTATTATGACAGCCTGCGCTTTGGCGGCATCTAAACTCTACCCTGCCATCACAGACTACATGATATTTGGACACCAAGGCGATGAAAGTGGACATAAGCTGCTACTGGATTTGCTCAATGCCCAACCTTTATTACACCTCGGATTGCGCTTAGGAGAAGGTACTGGTGCACTGTGTGCTTTCCCCATTATTGACAGTGCTGTAAGAATGATGAACGAAATGAATAACTTTGACAATGCTAACATCACTAAATACTTCTAAAAAATGGTATGACAATATTTGGGCTGCATTCATATTCTTTACACGATTGCCTTTTTGGCGACTGCATGAACCGCCGCGAGAGTGCTACAAGACAGTAGTAGAGCACTGGCCTTTGACCGGCTGGCTTACAGGAGGCGCCATGGCTGCTATTATATTAGCAGGCAGTGTGTGGCTGCATATATCATACCATGCCGTTCTGTTAACGGCTATTATTGCCCGTATTCTGATAACAGGTGCACTGCATGAAGATGGACTTTGTGATTTCTTTGACGGATTTGGAGGTGGAGGCAACGACAGACAGAGGATTCTTGACATCATGAAAGATTCGCGCATCGGCACTTATGGTGTATTAGGAATCATCATGTATGAACTGTCCTTTTACACACTACTATGCAGTCTGCCACCCAAAATGGCTGCATTTGCTGTATTTGCAGCAGATCCTTATGCCAAAATGATAGCTGCACAAATTATCATGCTGATGCCGTATGCCCGTACAGAAGAAGAGGCAAAAGCAAAAACTGTATATCGCAAAATAAATGTGAAGGCGGGCATTGGTCTGGCTGTACAAGGCTTGCTGCCCATGGCTTTGTTTCTATACTTCATGCACCGACATGTTGATTGGCAATATATCATCTTTGCACCATGCCTCGTCATGTATTTTATGTATCTGCTTATTTGGCGCAAGCTACATGGATATACGGGAGACTGCTGTGGTGCACTATTCTTGCTTGTTGAACTATCTGTCTATTTGGCAATGGCAAGTACTATGACCTATTACATTAAATAACTGTAACAACAATATCAACATGAAAATAACCCTGATAAGACACACCAGCGTCAATGTGCCCAAAGGTACATGCTATGGCTGGACAGATGTACCTTTAGCCGATACATTTGAACAAGAAGCTGCTCAAACAAAAGCTGTATTAGACACGAAAGTGTTTGATTGCGTATATTCTTCGCCACTTACACGCGCCCGAAAGTTAGCTGCATACTGTGGGTATAAACATCCTTTAACAGACAACAGACTGAAAGAAATGAATATGGGCGACTGGGAGATGCAACGCTTCGATGAAATAAAAGACAATAATCTAAAGAAATGGTATGAAGACTACATACATACGCCCACCACAAACGGTGAAAGTTTTGAAACATTTTATCAACGGGTGGCATCCTTTCTTGATGAACTGAAACAGCGAGATTTACAGCAGGTAGCCATCTTTGCCCATGGCGGTGTGCTGATGTGTGCCGGTATCTACGCAAAACTCTTTAATACAGATAATTGTTTTGAACATCAAGTTGGTTATGGAGGTATTGAAGAAATAGAAATTTAATCCAACGTATATAACGTTACTGCATAACGCTTTTAACAAAAAATCAAGTTTTGAAGATCGCATGTACAAATGAAATAATGTACATGCGATCTTTGTAATTGCTCTATAACAGTCAGTCATTATCTATGAGAAGAATGTTTTTTCCAATACAAATAATAACCTGTAACAGGAAGTGATGCACCAATAAGGCACACGATAAAAGTTATTATCTTTGTGAACAGGCCTCCCCATTTGCCCACATGCAACGCATGAAACACCTGAATGGCAGCTGAGCCTTTAGGCAACAAATGGAAACCAAAAGCCAAACCTGTAACAGACAATAACAATAGCCACAGTACAACAATAAAACCAAGACTCACATGCAAGTCATAAAATAAGCGTCTTTTGCCTCTATGGCATTCCACTTTGAAACATCTTAACCATTGCGCATGACTACGAGGCCAACAGACAAGCATCCCGCTCACTAATACAACCACGAACAACAATGTAACAAGTGTTATCAGACGCTTGCCCACTGTGCCCAGCATAAGTGATGTATGAAAGCGTGTAACATACGAGAAGAAATCACGTTGGGTAGTTGTGCCATGTGGCAATATCTGCTTATCTGCTGTGTTCATTATGCCATGATTTGGTTTCTTGCTTGAAAAAGAAGCAGCCCAATCATGGCCTGTACGCTGCTGATGACCGTGTGGAGCTACAACTGTAGGCATGCCAAGTGCAGAGCGAATCTCATGTTTAAACACCAAAGTTGCTCCAGACAGGCAAATAATTATCACGAAAATACCTAACGGTAAAGACAACCACAAGTGTATTTTTGTCAATAGCTTCTTGTTCATAGAACTTATTGCGTTTAATCTTTGAAATTAATTTTCAATCCTACCACAAGCATACGACCGGGTGAGTAAAGCGCATAACGGCGTGTAGAAGTATCTATACGATGGTCTGTTTTGCCCAAGATATTGTCTACGCCAATACTTGGCATCAATGTAAACCAACGGTTGAAGTCAAAGGTATGGGTAGTGTTGATATTCACCAATCCATAGCCAGGTGCATCCTCATAAGCAGGATAATAGGTGCGACTTTGGAAACGGCCATTTAGATTCACATTTAATTTATAGTTACCCCATGTATGAGCATAATTAACTGCTGCTGTCGCACTGTTTTTGAATGTGCGTTCAAGAACAGTCCATTCTCCGCCACTTTTGCTTCGACCATTTGTATAAGCATAATTGGCCATTAAAGACAGATCATGGGTCAAATTAACAGTTGCATTGACCTGCAAACCTTTTACGACACCTTTACTGCTATTGATATAATGCCCATAGGTCTTCAGCAGGTTCAATTGGTCTGCGGTAGCTTCCGGAAATTCTTGAGCCAACATATTACGCACATCATCGTCAACGGCTATATTCTCTTTTACAACCATATCTTTTACAAAGTTCATATAACCCATTACAGAAAGAGAGAATATATGATTACTGTATTCTGCATTAAGAGAAACATAATGGCTACGCTCTGGATTTAAATTTTTATTGCCAAAAGTAATCACAGGACGCTTACCCATTATCTTGAAATAGTGATAATAGAGTTCATCCAAACCTGGAGCACGGAAACCACGCGAATAAGCCGCACGGAATCGGAAGTTACCTGGAGCATACATCAATGATACCTTAGGAGTAAAGTTATGGCCAAAAGCACCATGATGAGTGTAACGCACACCTACCGTTGCACTCAAGTTGCGCAGGATTTCCATATCATGTTGTACGTAGCCTGCCCAAGTATAGACATTATTATCCACATCGCCACTGGAAGCTTTTAAAAAATCGTTACGCCAATCTGCGCCAAAAATTGTAGTGGCAGCATCATAAAAACGGAAAATACCTTTTAATTCTGCCTCATAATACTTCTGAGTCTTGTTACGTAGAAAATCGCCTATCTTATACTTCGAAGTTTCCACTTGATAAAGATTACCATAATGATAGTTATCATTAACAAAATCAAACTGCAAAGCATGCCTCCCTAATTGATAACGTGTACCTGCTTCCCAACGCATACTTTCGCTACGCATGTCATAATCAGAGCCTCCCTGTACATCAGACCTTGTATCAGGACGATCTGTTAATTTATAAGAATAAGAACCCTGCGCATAGAATGATAAGGCTTTGGTGGGCTTCAAGTCGAAACGTTGGCTCACAAGATTTGAATTATATCCGATAAATAGAGGAGCAATTGTAGCCTCTGCTTCACCCGTCTTGTCATTAAGAGTAAAGCCGTTGTTCTGATAGCTATCAGCCTCCTGATGAAAATAAGAAGTGTGTGAACTTAATATACCTGCTGAAAGATCAATATTTACACCTTGAGAAAATTGTCCTTTTCCCGACAATCGTGTATCGGAAGAAACATTGACAAGTTTATCAAAAGACTGGTCGGTTATAATATTGATAACACCTCCAATGGCATCAGAACCGTAAAGGGCAGAAGCTGCGCCATCAAGCACCTCTATACGCTTAACCCTTGACATATCTATACGATTCAAATCTACATTTCCTGCAATATCGCCAATTATCTTTTTTCCATTTACCAAAACCAATACATATTTATTGCCTAATCCATTTACACGGATATAAGAACCCATAGCATTAGGAGCAAAAGAAACCTGAGGCATCAAGCGTGTAAGAGCATCTTGAAAATCTGTAACACCAGCTTCTTTTATCAGCTTTTGCGACAGTACATGAACTGGAGTCGTTGTAGATTTCAACAGCTGATGATGACCATTTCCAGTAACTACGACAGGATTAAGTTCTACTTCCATCCCTACTTTATCATCTCCTGCTTTTTTATCAGCTATATCATGAGCCACAGCTGTTCCACTACCTACACATGTAGCAAATGCCAATAACAATAACTTATTATTCATTTTCTTCTATTATTTTTTTTATGTTATCCAATATCATTTTTCGCATTTCAGACATCTCACCAAGCCCTTCATCTACAACAGTTACTTGATATCCATTTTTAACAAACGCTTGTTTCCATACACCAGCTATATCTTCGCGCTGATGATTACCTGCAATATAAAGCAAGGGAACTAAAACCACATGCTTTTGTTTGTTCTTGGCTAATTGGCGTTGGACAGATTCTAATGTAGGATATCCTTCTATTGTACCCACATGCCAATTGCTATATCCCTCATCTTTTGCCAAATAATCAATCTGGCTATACATAGCATTTGCAGGACTATCACTACCATGTCCAACTAAAACTATTTGAGCCTCATCTGTACGATATAACTTTTGACTTGATAAATGACTGCTAATCAAATTTATTAACCGTCGGCAATCCTGAACAGAATAAAGCAATGGACGTGCTACTGACACTCTTTTAAAGAATGATTTAACTTTCTTCACTTGCTCTTGAAGCAAATCCATCATCATACCATCTAACAACATCGTGCTCTGCACAATTAATGTATCACAACCTTGAGCATGCAAACTATCCAAAGCAGCGGCAATACTACTCTTATGTATGCCACGCTTATTCAACATAGCAATAACAGAGGAAGCCGCATAAGCTTCCATTACTTTGCAGTGATGAAAGGTATGAGCAACTTCTTCATTTAGCCTATCAAGCGTAGCTCTTCTACTCTTGTCATTTTGTGTACCGTAATGTACCAATAATATACCTGTATTTTGTGACTTTGCTACTTGACACATGCAAAGAAACATATAAACAAGCAATACTTTTAATATATATAACTTCCTCATATAAAATGTATAAGAACAAAACATGTGCAAAATTACGATACTAACACTATTGCTACAATACCTAAAACTTATGATTTTATAGGTAGAAAGTATTTCTTTCTGATAATAATTGACGTAAGTTCAGCCAATTAGCATTGCCCTAATTGGGTCGAACTTACACCAAGTTTAACCAATGTCAAAAAAATAAAAAGTTTTATACATAACAAAGCCTTGACTTAATTAAGTCAAGGCTTTGTTATGTATTTACAAGAGCACATAATTATTGACACACCCTCATACTTCTGAATAATGTAATAAATATTATTAAAGAATTTTACTATGACTATTCAGCTTTTTCTATAATTTCATTACCAACCTTTATAGCTTCCATATTAAGAGGGATAAGGTTATGATGTCGTTCTGGTAAAGTTTTATAAAGAGCCTTCTCCACACCTTTTTCGCTCACGACTGGACAGACATGCAGCAATCCTCCTAATACAATCATATTAAAAACCTTAGAGTTTTTCATCTCTGCCGCCTTATCCATAGCATCAATACGATACACTGTAATATCCTTACGCTTAGGAGGATTGATAACACCAAAGCCATCATAAATAAGCATGCCGCCTGACTTTACTTTAGGCTCAAACTTGTCAAGTGACGGTTGATTAAGCACTATTGCTATGTCATAACGGCTCAAGATAGGGGAAGATATACGTTCATCACTTACTATGACAGTTACATTGGCAGTTCCACCACGCTGCTCAGGACCATAAGCTGGCATCCATGTAACTTCTTTATCTTCCATAAGACCAGAGTAAGCCAATATTTTACCCATTGACAACACACCCTGACCACCAAAGCCTGATATAATAATTTCTTTTTTCATTGACCTTCAGTTTTTACAAGTTTGTCGTATCTTTCAAGTCACCTTTAGGATAGAATTTAAACATATTTTCTTCCATCCATTTATTAGCTTTTACAGGAGACATTTTCCAACCACTGTTACATGTACTTACTATCTCTACCAAACTTGATCCTTTGCCTGCCATTGAAGCTTCAAAAGCTTTACGGATAGCCTTCTTTGCAGAACGAATAGAAGAAACTGTCTCAACACTTTGGCGAGTTACGTAACACGTACCTTGCAGCTGTGCAGCTATCTCAGTAACTTTCAATGGGTATCCATGAAGTTCTGGAACACGACCATAAGGACACGTTGATGTTTTTTGACCCAACAATGTAGTAGGTGCCATTTGCCCACCTGTCATGCCATAAATAGCATTGTTGATAAAGATAATAGCTATATTATCGCCACGATTTAGAGAATGAATAGTCTCGCAAGTACCTATACAAGCCAAATCACCATCACCTTGATAAGTGAACACTAATCTATCTGGCCAACAACGCTTAATGGCACAAGCTACAGCTGGCGCACGACCATGCGCAGCTTCTTGCCAATCGATATCAAGATAACGATAGGCAAACACTGCACATCCTACAGGACAAACACCAACAGCCTTGTCTTCCATACCCATTTCTTCTATAACCTCAGCCACTAACTTGTGTACTACGCCATGGCTACAACCCGGGCAATAGTGCATGGGAATATCATTCATCAAATCCGGTTTCTTGTAAACCAAGTTCTCCGGAGATATTATTTCTTCATTATTCATGATACATTTCCTTTCTGTCTAAAACTTTTCCTTCAATGCCTTCACTATTTCGTCAGGCTCTGGAACAATGCCACCCAAACGACCAAAATGCTCCACTGGAGTCTTCCCGTTTATCGCTAAACGAATATCTTCAACCATTTGACCTGCGTTTATCTCTACAGACAAAACTCCTTTTTTGCCTTCAGCCAATTCTGATACGGCCTCAGAAGGGAATGGCCACAATGTTTGAGGGCGTAATAAGCCTACTTTCAAACCTTGCTCACGAGCTAACTCAATAGCTTTTTCTGAGATACGAGCTGCACTTCCAAATGCTACAATAATATAATCTGCATCTTCACAATGTAGCGTTTCATAGCGTACCTCATTTTTCTTTATTGTATCATACTTGCGTTGTAAAGCCAAATTGCGCTCTTCCATTATCTCAGGACGTAACTCAAGAGAAGTCAATATATTTGGCTTACGATCCTTTGAACGACCAATTGTAGCCCATGGGCATTCTCTCTTAATCTCTTCTTCCGTACGACGAGGCTTATAAGGAGGCAGTACTACACGCTCCATCATCTGACCAATCACACCATCGCTCAATATCATTGTAGGGATACGATATTTAAAAGCTAAAGTAAATGCCAGATCTACAAAGTCTGCCATTTCTTGAACAGATGCTGGAGCTAATACTATACAGTAATAGTCTCCATTACCACCTCCACGAGTAGCCTGAAAATAATCACTCTGTGAAGGCTGAATAGTGCCTAGGCCTGGACCACCACGCTGCACATTGATAATAACACCAGGTATCTCTGCACCTGCCATATAAGCTATACCTTCTTGCATCAAAGCCACACCTGGACTTGAGGAAGATGTAAATACTTTTTTACCTGCACCTGCGGCACCGTATACCATATTAATAGATGCTACCTCACTCTCTGCCTGTAGAACTACCATACCTGTGGTTTCCCAAGGCTTAAGTGCAGCAAGCGTCTCTATTATCTCACTTTGAGGGGTTATTGGATAACCAAAAAAGGCATCTGCTCCACAGCGTATAGCAGCATGAGCAATAGCCTCGTTACCCTTCATTAAAGTTACTTCTTGTTCTGCCATAGATATTAATCCTCCATTCGTTTTTTGTAAACGGCAATACAACCGTCAGGACAAACAATCGCACAAGATGCACATCCAATACAATCGTCAGGCCTTACTGCTTCCACATAAGGATAACCGTGAACATTCACTTTGTTTGCCAAGTTGATAACGTCTTTAGGGCAAGCCTCTACACACAGCGAGCATCCTTTGCATCTATCTGTGTTAACAACTATGGCTCCTCTAATTTTACCCATATTAATTCTATTTTATGAGAACACGAGCAAGCATCACCAAGAACTGTCAATATATCTCTTCATACTCACCATTGCTCTCTATCCAATTCTTATTGATAAAGATAACAATTTCAATTTACTAATGCCATATCATTATTATATATCAATATGGCATCCATACTGTATCGTTTTTTCTAAAATTGCAATATTACGGATTGTAAATATCCTTGCAATAATAATTAAGAATTTCATCAAGCATATGCTTGGCTTCTACGGCAGGACTTTCAGGATCCAATTTTATAGCAGCCAAATAATTATTAATAGCTTGCTGCCAATTACCTTCTTTACGATAAAGGTTTCCCTGTATATAATACTCTTCTGCTGTCATCACAATATATTATCTTTATTTACTTCGTCTTTTTTAAAGACCAAATTTTCAGCTATATACTCTCCTTGACCATATTAGTCTTTATAATGATACCGTTAATAGACTACGACTCCTATTATTGGTAATATTCTTTTTTACCAGCAGCTAACGTATTTTTCATAAGAGAACAAATAGTCATCGGACCAACACCGCCTGGCACAGGAGTAATAAATGAACACTTCTCGGCTACTTCATCAAACTTAATATCACCGTTTAGCCGAAATCCACTTTTACGAGTAACATCTGGAACTCTCGTTGTGCCCACATCAATTACAACAGCACCTTCTTTTACCATATCTGCAGTAACAAAGTTTGGTCTGCCTATAGCAGCTATAATAATATCTGCCTCACAACATTCTTGTTTCAACGTCGCAGAGTGGCTATGGCATACTGTAACAGTAGCATCACCATATTGTTTTTGTAGCATTAACTGAGCCATTGGCTTACCGACAATATTACTACGCCCAAGTACGACACACTTTTTTCCTGAAGTTTCTATGCCATAGCGTTGTAATAAAGTCATAATACCCAATGGCGTTGCAGAAACAAAGCACGGAAGACCAATTGACATTCGTCCTACATTAACAGGATGAAAGCCATCTACATCTTTGCGATAATCGATAGCCATAATTATCTTTTGTTCGTCAATATGTTTAGGCAAGGGTAATTGAACAATATAGCCATCTACATCGTTATCTGCGTTTAAGTCTGCGACCTTTTTCAATAGCTCTTCTTCCGTTACATCATCTTCAAAACGAATAAGAGTACTCTTAAAGCCACACGCTTCACAAGCAATAACCTTATTTTTTACATAGGTTTCGCTACCGCCGTCATGCCCCACAAGAATGGCAGCCAAATGAGGTCGTTTTCCACCATTGGCAACGATTTGTTTTACCTCTTCAGCTATTTCAGCTTTGATTTTAGCCGCTGTTGCCTTACCGTCTATAAGTTGCATAGTATTATTTTTTATTGGTGTCTACAAGCTATGCAAGCTTTAATATATATGCATAGCATAAATACAAGTCTATAAGATTACATGCGAGGCATACCTTTCATGCCTTTCATAGCACTCATCATTTGACTCATTTTAGAACCAGTTACCATTTTCATCATCTTTCTGGTTTGATCAAACTGCTTGATAAGACGGTTTACATCTTGAATACTTGTGCCTGATCCTTTAGCTATACGTTGACGACGACTGGTATTAAGTACCTCTGGATTAGTACGTTCTTTAGGTGTCATGCTCAATATTATAGCTTCAATACCTTTAAAGGCATTATCATCTATATCCACATCCTTAATAGCTTTTCCAACACCAGGTATCATAGAAGCCAAGTCTTTGATATTGCCCATTTTTTTAATCTGCTGTATCTGACCAAGAAAATCGTTGAAGTCAAACTTATTCTTCTGTATTTTCTTCTGCAATCGTTTGGCTTCTTCTTCATCAAATTGCTCCTGAGCACGTTCTACCAAGCTTACAATATCGCCCATTCCCAAGATACGGTCAGCCATACGAGAAGGATGGAAAGCATCAATAGCTCCCATCTTTTCACCTGTACCAACAAACTTAATAGGTTTTTTAACCACTGTACGAATACTGATAGCAGCACCGCCACGAGTATCACCGTCAAGTTTGGTAAGTACTACGCCATCAAAATCAAGACGATCGTTAAACTCTTTCGCTGTATTTACAGCATCTTGACCTGTCATAGAATCAACTACGAACAACGTTTCATCTGGCTGAAGCGCATTTTTCAGAGATTCTATCTCGTTCATCATCTCTTCATCTACTGCCAAACGACCTGCAGTATCGACTATTACGACATCATTACCTTTAGCTTTCGCCTCTTTGATTGCGTCTTTCGCTATTTCAATTACATTTTTATTGTCAAGCTCTGCATAGACCGGCACTCCTATTTGCTCTGCTACAACCTTCAGCTGCTCAATAGCCGCAGGACGGTAAACATCACAAGCTACAAGCATTGGATTCTTATGTTGTTTGGTTTTAAGCAAATTGGCTAACTTACCACTGAAAGTTGTCTTACCTGAACCTTGAAGACCCGACATTAATATAATGGAAGGATGACCTTCTAACTTCAAGCCTACACTTTCGCCTCCCATTAATTCTGCCAACTCGTCATGTACTAACTTGACCATCATTTGGCCAGGCTTCACTGCCGTGAGCACGTTCATGCCCAATGCCTTCTTCTTTACTGTATCAGTAAAGCTTTTTGCAACCTTGTAATTAACATCGGCATCAAGCAATGCACGTCTAACGTCTTTAAGGGTTTCCGCTACGTTAATTTCAGTAATTTTGCCTTCACCCTTTAGTATCTTAAAGGAGCGTTCAAGTCTGTCGCTTAAATTTTCAAACATAATGCTTGTATATCAAGTTTTAATTTATAGTTATTCATTCATCTATTACATGCCAAGTGCTTTTTATAAAGCCATTCTTAATATAGCACTTATATCTGATTATTATTCCAACGTAAAAAGAAGTACATTTACTAAAGTAATGAACAATAATTTATTAAAAGAAACAACTGACTTTTGCTTTTATTAAAGTAAAGTCCGTACCTTTTTAAACATCTCAGCACACTGCAAATATAAGCATTTAATGGTTAAGAAAAGAAAAACACACTCGGTATTTAATGTATTTTAAAACACTTTTTTTCAAAAATGCGCACACTATAATCAAGTGTGCAATTTTAGCGTATCGATTTAAAAAAAGTGAGAAAAAACAATGAACTATATATTTGCACATTTACAAAACTAATGTGCAAATATATTCAGTTTTACGGAAAGAATGTCCTAAATTTCTTTAGAGAAGTAATGATTAAATAAGTATTCAAACAGAAGACCATACTAATCCTTGCTCATTCAAATAGCTTCTCCCATTCTTTAAAGCGTTGCAAGCCATCTTCCCCATGCTTTGCGACACTGTGTTCAGCCTGTTGAAGCGTTTTCATACGGTTTGGACTTGATTTTGAAAAGAATTTGTCAGCATAACAAATGACCTTTTCCTCCAATGTTTCTGGAATAAAATCTTGTTTAGGAAGGGGCAAATGTTGCTGCTCTATCTGGCTTAAACTAATCCCTGCACCCGTATGTCGTTCACACACACGAGCATGTTTAGGCCATCCTTCCCTACGCAACAGCTCTGCTCCATCATATCCATGCCGTATATAAGGGTCTTTTCCAAAGCAGTAGATGCCTGGTGCATCAGTCATAAAGATACCTATATCATGCAACATGGCTCCTTCTTCTATAAACGCTTTGTCAAAATGTAGCTCTGTATGACGAGTGGCAATTTCCAACGCTAAATTAGCAACATCTCTACTATGACATATCAACAAACGTTTCAACTCATTGTCGTGAGGATAATATTTATCAATAATCTTATTATAATCCATAGCAATTTGCTTTATTTTTACATCTTATAGAATAGAAAAGCTGTTAAATACCTATTTCAAACAGATACTCAGCGTAGCTTCTTTTTGCTTCTGTAGACAAAGAAATCGAGCCAACATTTTCATGCTATCATCATCTTTATATACCTTGTCATTACGTATCAGCGCAAGTCTGATACTCATAAATGGCACACAAAAACCATTACACGCATAATAAATATTGGCCCGATTTACCGTCTCTCAGCTGTTATCCTTCAGCTGGCTATACTTATGAGTAGCTACAACACTGATGCCCTTTTATCTTTTTCATCATGAATGGCAGGATAAAGAGCCACCGTTTGTTGATAGCCATTTTTACTATTTTGCATCGCGTTCTATCCAGCCCAAGGTATCGCCTTTACGAACCTTAGCACCTTGCTTAGCACCTACTTCTACCAGCTTGCCACCCAAAGCAGCTTTAATAGGTACAATTTGTCCCCATGGAGCTTGGATATAGCAGTATGTATCATTTTCTTTGTAAGTCTGACCTATAAAAGGTTCAAGACAAGGAGCACACTCGCCTTCGCCACTGAACTCATAATATACCTGTCCTGCAACAGGAGCTACAATAGCATCAGCCTTAGCATGTTTAAATGCTGCAAGCTCTTCAGGAGAAAGCTTTGAACCGAGTTTTGCGTCTTTTGCTTTCTGCAAATCTGCCAAGAAACGTTTTTTAGCAACGCCACTCTTGTAATCACGATATTGCTCTGGATGCATAGCCAACTCAAAGAGTTCCTCATCATCTTGTCCGAAGTCCCAATTATTGGCTTTCATTTCTTTTTTAAAGTCTTCCAAAGCATTTGGTATAAGCGTATGAGGGTCTGCATCTGTAAACTCTCGACCTTGTTTCTTGGCCAACTCTACCAATTCAGGGTCAATTGTTCCTGGTATTTTCCCACTCTTTCCAAGAATCATTCCCCACATTGAATCATCCATCATTACAAAGCGGCCTTTGCCTTGTGCCATTGTCAGCAGATTCATCAATGCTATGTTCTTTACATATTGAGAGAATGGAGTAACCAATGGTGGATAACCCACACGAGGCCAAACATAGGCTACCTCATCGAAGAGTTTCACAAGCATGTCATCTGTTGAATACTCTTTCTCGCCTTTACTTCTAAGTATGGAATTGATAGAACGGTGTATACCAGCCAAATCTGCCATCATACTACCCATCATACCGCCAGGCAAGCCACACCCCAAAAGCAATGAGCTCATTAGTCTGTTGGCTGGATTGATAAAGTAGCCCAGCCACTCATCAATGAACTCTTGTGTAAGAGAACGTGCACGCATGTAGGCATTCATGTTGATTTCCGGAACATCAAAGCCTTCATGTTTCAGCATGCTTTGTACAGAAATAATGTCAGGATGCACTTTTCCCCACGACAGCGGTTCTATGGCCGTATCAATAACATCTGCGCCATTGTTGCACACTTCAAGAATAGAAGCCATAGAAAGTCCTGGACCTGAGTGTCCATGATATTGTATAATAACATCCGGATGCTTTGTCTTGATAGCTTTTGTCAGTTTACCCAACATTGCAGGTTGACCTATACCTGCCATATCCTTCAAACAAATCTCAGGAGCACCTGCTGCTATCAATTGGTCTGCAATATTGCTATAATACTCTACTGTATGTACAGGTGAGTTTGTAATACACAACGTTGCTTGTGGAGTCATGCCAGCCTCTAAGGCCCATTTAATACTTGGTATGATGTTTCTCACATCGTTCAAGCCACAGAAGATACGTGGAATGTCTACACCTTGGGCATGCTTTACCTTGTATTGCAGCTGACGCACATCATCAGGAACTGGATACATACGCAAAGCATTGAGTCCACGGTCAAGCATGTGTGTCTTAATTCCGACCTCGTTAAAAGGCTTGCAAAAAGCTCTTACAGCAGCATTAGGATTTTCACCTGCCAACAGATTTACCTGTTCAAAGGCTCCGCCATTGGTTTCTACACGTGAAAAGCATCCCATGTCGATGATTGCAGGAGCTATGCGCTCAAGCTGATCCTTACGTGGCTGAAACTTACCTGAAGACTGCCACATGTCCCTATACACGAGACTGAATTGGATTTTCTTTTTCATCTTGTATTTTCTTTTAGTGTGTTATTATTCTTTGTAATCTACCACACGTGTATTAAATAAGGTGTATTAACAAAAATGCATCTTATTGAGACTGCAAAAGTAGGCATTTTTTTGCAGACTAAAAAAGAATGAAACTAAAATATTAAATCCCCACAAGCAATCGCCTGTAGGGATTTAACAAAAAGATTTATTTGATATTAATTGCAAACTGTATATATCAATCTTTGTTTTCTGCATCAATGGCTTTTATCTTGTTTTTCACAAGTTCCATATCATCCTTGAGTTTTTGTACCTTTCGGTTCATTTCATCGATAAGGCTATTGCCTTTCTTGCTGCTCACATTCAAGAAGCCAAGATTGTTCTCATAAGTCTGAACTTCTTGCTTCAGTTGCTCATAACGGCGCATCAATCGGCCACGCTCATTATCCAAGGCGTCTGCACCTTTCTCTGCTACGGTTTTCAAGTTGTTCTTGAATTTATCAAGACGACGCTTGGCTGTCGTTACATTCAAATCTTTATACAACTTGTCAAGTACCTCATGGTATTCAGCATAAAGCTTGTCTTTCTCCTTATAGGGTACATGTCCTATGCCATTATACTGGTCTATCAAAGCACGTACCTTCTCTTGCAGTCCTTCCTCTGTGCTTTCTGCCAATTTTTTCAGTTGTGTTATGAGTTCACGTTTTTTCTCCAAATTGGTACGTTCCTCATTGCGAGTACCGGCATTCACGCTATTACGAGCTTCAAAGAAATGGTTACATGCTGCCAAGAAGTCATTCCATAATTTATCGCCCAACTTTTTAGGAACCATTCCTATCGTTTTCCACTCCTTCTGCAATGCTATAAGCTTGTCACTGGTAGCTTTCCAATCAGTGCTGTCTTGCAATGCTTGTGCTTGCTCTACGAGTGCCTTCTTGCGGTCTGCATTCTCGGCGAACTTCTGTTTTAACTCTTTAAAGAACTCGGCCTTAGCATTGAAGAATGTATCGCAAGCAGCACGGAAGCGCTCAAATATCTTCACATTCATCTTCTGTGGAGCAAAGCCAATTGCCTTCCATTCTGTCTGTATAGCGATAATATCCTTTGTCCTTTTCTCCCAATCGCTGGCTGTTTTTATTGGTTCTTTGGCAATCTCTTCCACCTTCTCGCAAAGAGCGGTTTTCTTGGCCAAATTGTCTTCTTCCTTAGCGCGCAGTTCTTCAAAGTGCTGTTGGTGGCGTTTGTTGATAACTGTTGATGCAGCCTTGAAGCGTGTCCACAGTTCTTCACGCAATTCTTTTGCCACAGGACCTGTCTCACGATATTCCTGATGCAGTTTCTGCAACTGGTGAAAAGCACTGATTATATCATCTTCCTTTGCCAGATTCTCTGCTGCTTCACAAAGCTTTGTCTTGATTTCAAGGTTTTTCTTGAAATCATATTCCCTTGCTTCACTGTTCAGCTTGAGCAAATCATAATATTGTTCAACATAGAGTTGGTAGTTATTCCACAAGTCTTTTGCCTTATCTGCCGGAATAAGTTTAATGTCTTTCCACTCTTGCTGCAATTTTTTAAACTCTTGATAAGACTTGTTGGCTTCCTCCGGTGAAGTTGCCATCTCTTTTATTCTGTCTATTATATCGAGTTTTTTCTTGAGGTTTTCCTGTTTCTCTTGTTCTTGCTCCATGAACACCTTTGCGCGTTTTTCCTTAATGACGCTCATTTCTGCCTTAAAAGTTTCTTCGTCTTCATCAGGCAACACCTTATATAAAGCAGGATCACCGCCATTTTCCATATACGCTTTCATGTCAGCTTCTCTCTCAGCAAAATGCATTTTATAAAAGGCCGTTTTCAGGTAGTCTATTTCTTCTTTCTGAGGAGTGTCTTCGCTTTGTGCAATTTCCTTCATCCTCTCTACTACCTCTTTTTTGCTTTTATATACTTTTTTTATCTCCTGTGCCTTGTCACTTTCTACTTGTGCTTTACTTTCTTCAGCACCGTTTTCAGCAGTTGTTTCAGGCACAGTAGGTGTCTGAGCGTTATTGTCTGAAGACGCAACGTTCAGTCCTTCCACATTCTCTTTATCGAGAGTCTTTTCTTGAGAGTCCATCATATAACTTTTTTTAGTCCATGAATTGGTTTTCCATGTCAACCATAATAATAAGATGCAAATATGTTTGTTATCTTCTTTTTTTATAAACATTCTGCACCATTAGGGTTGCAAACTTAAATAAAATTATTGTAAATACCTAACCAATATTAAAAAAATATCGTTTTTTCCGTTTAAATAAGCCTTTTATGGCGGAAAATCCACCATGAGATACCTGATATCAAAACAGATGCAACAATAGCGATAGCAAAGCCATACTTATTGTTTTCCATGCCATTAATCAGGTTCATGCCCAGTAAGCTGGCTATCAACGTAGGAAACATTAGAATGATAGAAACAGAGGTAAGCGTACGCATCACCGTATTCATGTTGTTGTTGATAATACTTGAATAGGTGTCCATTGTCGATTCCAAAATATCCGAGTAGATACTTGTAGTTTCTCTTGCCTGGCTCATCTCGATATTTACGTCTTCTATCAAGTCGGCATCCAGTTCGTCAACCTGTAGTTTAAACTTCAATTTAGCCAAGAGATTTTCGTTTCCACGTATTGAAGTGATAAAATATGTCAATGAATCCTGTAGTCTTGACAATCCTATCAGAGACTCATTGTTCACCTCTCTGTCAAGATTTCTTTTGGCTTTTTCTATCAAACTGTTGATTTGTTTCAGGCGTTTCAGATACCATACTGCCGATGAAAGGAACAGACGGAATATCATGTCTACATAATCAGTAAACCCTTCGCCCCTTTTCTGCTGATAGCTTACAAAGTCTATCATCATGTTTGTTTCATGAAAGCAAACGGTTATCGTTACATCACGCTTATGGATAATGCCCAATGGCACTGTTGTATAAGGGGTACGCGAACGTATTTCTTTCACGAAAGGAATACGCAAGATGATAAGCATCCAGCCGTCATCATATTCATAACGGGCACGCTCATCATTATCACTAATGTCAGAAATAAAATAGTCGGGAATATTAAATTCACTCTCCAGCATACGCTGGTCTTCTTCTGTGGGACATGTTACTTGTATCCAGCAGTTAGGCTCCCATTTGTCAATAGCCTTCAATCCATTGGTTGTGTTCCAGTATGTTCTCATTTTTGCCAATCCTCCGAATGATTATTTTGGGCAGGGTCAGCCATCAGAGACTATACCTCTGCACCTACAACTTCATATTTTCCGCGTGATAATCGTCCATTTGAATTTATGTTTTTTTTTGCGTGTGCAAAGATAGTGTAAAAATCTGATTAAGCGAGTAAAACGGTTATAAAATTCGCATCTTCCTATGTGAATATTTCATTAAAATAGAGCAAAATGTGAAAAGATTTGGCATGATACCTCCTTTAGTATCCATTCTATATGCTCAAACAAGCTTTTGAAAAGTTTATTCCTTCACAATGGTGATAATGGAATCTCCGTCAAACTCTTGCTTCTCCCAATAGATATGGGTGCTTTGCTTAGGTTGGTGCTTGCTCCACCAAAACGAATGATTGAAGTATATGGTGTCTTTCTTGCTGTTGTCGTTCCAATCTATAACGATACGTTGGCGCTGATAGTTCTGGTCTCCTTTAAATTCGCCCAACGAAAGATAATATTTTCCTTTGTGCTCCAAACCTCTCAACCCATAAAACTCTGTATATATGGCACGTGTTCCACGCACGACAGGCACACCAGAGTCTTTGGTCAGCACTATATTACCAAATGTAACCTTTATGCCGTTGTTTGCTATGGTATTGGGATGGGCAGGGTCAAGCAAATCATTACCTTGACTGTCTGTTACAGCAAAGTTGATATTAAAAGGCATAATGTCCCATATTTCGCCATCAAGAGGTCCATCATCATCAGATGATGAGCAAGCAGCAAGTATCCCTGGCAGCAAAAAGAAAAACGGCAATAGAATGGTATTATATTTTTTCATAATAGTAGTTCTTTGGTCAACAATAATCATATTATCAACAAGTAGAAATTCTGAATGGACACGCATCTACAAACTTGTTGTTGCAACAGAAGCCTTCAAAGCACCTTGCACTTTCTCTTCGTCTGCCTGCCCAGTTTCTCTCAATTGTGCAGCTCGCTACGCTTTCACTTCCAACTGATACATACACCGGCAAAATACAGTACAAGCTTCAGTAAAGTGGGCTCTGACGCTGAGCGGATTTGTATCTCAATACATTTTTATAGACAGATGACATTGCATTGTCAAAGCAATATCACCTGTCTTGTTTCAATGAGAATGTCGCCTTTATTTTGCGGGAATTTCCTCAAGTGTCTTCGTAAGCAAAGCCCAGAATTTAGGAGCTGAAGGCCAATAAGCACGCTCATTAGGAGTGTGAGGCGACAGCAAAGTAGGACCGAAAGAGCAAATGTCAAGACCTGGATACTTTGACAGTATAATACTACACTCCAAACCAGCATGTACTACCTGAACAGTAGGTTCCTGATTAAACAGGTCTTTGTATATACCATGCATTACCTTTACCAATTCGCTGTCAGGATTTGGATCCCAACCGCCATAGGCTCCACTGAACACCACTTTCATTCCTGCCATACTAAAGCAGCTTTCCAATGATGTAGCCAGCTCATTGCGCACACTCTCACTTGAGCTACGTGCCAATATTTTCACCGCAGCCTGGCCGTCAGCAATAGCCACAATAGCCAAGTTAGATGAGGTTTCCACTATATTTGGGATAGAAGGTATGTAGCGCCATACGCCATTATGAGCAGCATATATAGCATCTACAAGGTTGTCTTGTATCTCGTCCGGCACCCATGTCTCAGGAGCTTCCACCTCTGCTACCAATACTTCTATATTGTTTTCAATGCCTTTGTATTCATCGTTGAACACTTTCTTATAGTCTGCCGCCAGCTCTACAAGTGCATCTTTATTCTCTTTTGGTACTGCCAGCACAGCTTCAGCCTCAAATGGGATAGCATTGCGCATATTTCCACCCTGCCACTCTGCCAGACGAGCGTCAGTCTCTGCAATGGCATCACGCACAATACGCACCAGCATCTTGTTGGCATTGCCGCGTCCCAATCCTATCTCAAGACCAGAGTGTCCGCCCTTCAGCCCTTTGACGGTAATTCTCAAGGCTGTCATGCCTTCGTTGTCAGCTTCTTCGGGCTTATAGCCTAAGGTAGCAGTAATGTCTACACCACCGGCACTGCCTATAATCATCTCACCTTCGGTCTCAGTGTCAAGGTTGAGCAATATCTCACCTTCCAATTCGCCTTCAGGCAGGTCATTGGCACCATACATGCCAGTCTCTTCATCAGCAGTGATAAGCGCTTCTATAGGACCATGCTTCAAGCTCTTGTCTTCCATGATAGCCATAATGGCTGCCACGCCCAGCCCATCGTCAGCGCCAAGGGTTGTGCCTTTAGCTTTCACCCAATCGCCATCTATATAAGTCTGTATAGGATCCGTCTCAAAGTTATGAGTGCTGTTTTTCTCTTTCTGAGGCACCATATCCATGTGGGCTTGCAGGATAGCTGTCTTGCGGTTTTCCATACCTTCAGAAGCAGGTTTACGCATCACGATATTTCCGGCAGGATCTTTAAAAGCTTCTACACCTGCCTGCTTGGCAAAGTCGAGTAAGAATTGCTGCACTTTCTCCAAATGTCCTGATGGACGTGGAACCTGTGTCAAAGCATCGAAATTGCGCCATAAGCACTCTGGCTTAAGATTTTTTATTTCGCTCATAGTAATATAATTTAATATGTTAAGAATTGTATTTTCTGTTTTTTCCTTTGCTTTCGGCTCTATACCAAGGTAGCTGCCGCTTCTTTACGGGCAGACAGCTTGCGGGTAAAGGCCAATGCCAACCAACCATATATGCCCAATATTATGACCAGCATGGTCTGGACTGTATGCACTATCAATACAAAATAGAGTGCATTCACATCGCTCACTCCATAAAGCATCAGCATGGTCTTCACGGCAAAATGCCATGGACCTGCGCCATTAGGGGTGGGCACTATCACGGCTATGCTTCCCACAATAAAGGTTACCAACGCACAGTTGAAACCTAAATGGGCTGTAAAGTCAAAGCAGAAGAAGGTAAGATAGTAATGCAAGAAATAGCATACCCATATACCTAACGTATAGAATACGAAGAGTGGAATATGCTGAATGTTCTTCAGCGACATTACACCTTGCCATATACCGCTTAACGTTGCCTTCACCTTGTCGTAGAACGACAGCTTGCGCAGTAGCAGGTAGCCCAACAGCAGTACAGCCATTCCACATATAAAGGTTACTAAATAGCCAGTAGCAGAGAAACTGCCCAAGAGCGTGTCGATGCTGGTACCGGTGCGCAAGAAGAAAGTAGTAAAAACTTTCATCTGCAACAGTAGGGTCAATCCAGTCATTATCAGCATTAACAGGGTATCTATGGCCCGTTCTGTCACCACGGTACCAAGTGCCTTTGGAAAGGATATGCCATCGTATCGCTTCAATACTCCACAGCGTGTAAATTCGCCAATGCGCGGCACTACCAAACTGGATGCATACGACAAGAAGATAGAATTGACACAAGTAGCCATGCGCGGATGCTCGCCCACGGGATCAAGGGTCTGGCGCCAGCGCCAGCCTCGAAACGTCTGAGCTAAAATGCCAAACGGAAACGACAGCAACATCCATGTCCAGTTCATGCCGTCAAGCAAGATATTTTCTATGCGTCTGAAATCAAAATCTCTATACATCCAATAGAGAATGGCTCCGCCCAACAGCAGGGGCAACAGCATTTTGAACGCACTGATTACGTATTTCTTCGTTTTCACTCTACTTTATTTTTACACACCAAACGCACATCATTGTCAATATCTGCACACAGAAGCACAAATTCCGCCACACATTCACATTGCGTGGCGCAACAGCAAAGTTAAACTCTTGACGGGAATACTGCCTACATTTTGCACTGTGATGTGTTTATTTTATTGCAAACTTACATATTTTTTTTGAAAATGCGCTATTTGCTACCAATAATTAATGTATCCTGCATTTAACTTTTTACAGTTTTAGGCAGGTGTCATGAATTAGTGGCTAAAATGTTTCAAAGTTAGTAATATTGCAATTCCTACACAAAAGGGGTACCGACACAATGCGTTCGACACCCCTTTCTTATCATTATTTACGCCTTGAACATATATTTCTGCAACCGGAATAGGCGTTCAAGGCTAAACAAATCAATGTAAAAACTACTTAAAAGCCATAAATCTCTTGCAACTTCTTGCCCAAGGCTTCGCCTCTAAGGTCAACAGCTACAATCTTTCCACTGCCGTCAAGCAAGAAGTTTGACGGAATACTGCTGATGCCATACTGTACAGCAGCCTGTGAACGCCAACCTTTTAAATCGCTCAGTTGTGGCCATTTCATACCTATATTCTTGATAGCAGCTTTCCAAGCCTCAGCCTTTTGGTCGAAAGAAACGCCTATCACCTCAAAGCCTTTGCCGTGATATTTCTCATAATTGGCCACCACATTGGGCATTTCTTGGCGGCAAGGACCACACCAACTCGCCCAAAAGTCTACCAATACATAATTGCCTTTGCCACAGAAGTCGCTCAACTTGCGCATTACTCCTTTGTCATCGGCCATTGACATATCCTCAAACTGCTTGCCGGGACGGCGCTTCTCCAGCCCAGCCAAAGCACGCTTGGCACCTGACAAAATAGGATGGTTAACATAAGGTTTGTCTGCCGACAATGCACTTTTCAGCTGGTCATAGTCCAATTCATAATAAACACGGCTCAAGAAAAATGCTGCCAACACATTGCTTTGATTGTCATTGACAGCTGTTCTCATCTCATTGTCTATTTTATTGCTCAAGGTATCAAGTTGACTCTCCATTGCTTTCAGCTTAGCATCATCAGCTTGACTGGCTTGTTGGCGCAACTTCATATAGTTGCCATACACCTCCATCAGTTCTGCATTTACCTTGGTAATCTTGTTAAAGTAGGTATTAAAACGCTTGGAAAGGTTTGAACCTTCTATTGTTTGTGCTATAAGATTCGCTTTCACGGGCGTGCCGTCTACCATATAAGCTACCGTCTGCATGCTGTTCTTCAAGCCAATGGTGGCAAAACTGTTTTTAACAGCCTTGCCATTGTAACTGAATTTTCCGCTTGTTACCTTGGCACTGTCGACTGGTGTGTTACCTCCATTATAGAAAAAGTACACCCATTTCTGATCCGCAGGTGCCGTTCCACTTACTTTCACCACTGTTTCTTGGGCATGTGCTGCCAATGTTGCGCAGGCAACCAAGACCATTGTCAATAGTTTCTTCATGTCATTTTGATTTTTATTGTTCTTGTTTTCTTCATTCAGAAAGGCTTTCTTCTCCATTCTGTACTGTTCAAATGCTGTTCGAACACTGTTTGAATACCGTTCAAACGCATTGCAGCAAAGGCCCTTTCTTATCCCTGTCTATGGCTACATGCTGTGTATCCATAGCCTTTGGAAAATGCAAATTTATACAAAAAGGCAACAACTCGATTGCTATAATAGTTAAAAGTAGCAAAACACATGCTGGATAACACTAACCCAAAAGCCGTCTCATGAAGTCTATTCCCGCTCGTCTCTCAGCTGTATATCGTGCTGACACCGCTCTATCAATATCTCCATTAAGCGTGAAATGCCATAATCCTCCAAGCTGTCTTCATCTACCCACACATAATCTGGTGGCAAAGCTGGCTGCTGTTTCAATTCCATCAGATAGCAGTCTGCCAATAACACACGATGCGTCAGCACATGCTTTACGCCCTGTACCACTAACTTCAATTGATAAGTAGAAGGGGGCAGGTGTAGCTGTTCCACCACTTCGGCTGCCGATGCTGGCTTTTCTGCCATGTGCACAGAGGCATTGTAGAGTTCAAACAGTCCCTGCCATATATCGCCCTTGCCCCGCTTGCGGATAGCCACTTGCCTGCCACAGCGCAGATACACGTATGTAAGGTACTGTGTAACAGGCTTTAGTGTCTTCTGCTTAACGGGCAATTGCGCCACTGTTCCCTCGCTCAATGCCAAGCAAGAAGAAGACAACGGGCATAAAAGACACTGTGGAGCAGTGGGCGTACACTGTATGGCACCAAAATCCATCATGCCTTGATTATACGCAGAAGCATGATTGACAGGTAAAAGTTGCTGCGCCAAATCAGCAAACTCTTTCTTGCCCTGTGCGGAATCGATAGGGGTGGAAATGCCAAAATAGCGCGACAGCACTCTATATACATTGCCATCGACTACCGCTACCGGTAAATGAAAGGCTATGGAGCCTATGGCTGCTGCCGTGTAAGGCCCCACCCCTTTGAGCTTGCGTATCTCTTCGTAAGTGTCAGGAAAGGCTCCATGCTGAACAATCTGTCTGGCAGCCGCCAGCAAGTTGCGTGCACGGCTGTAATAACCTAAGCCTTGCCACAGTTTAAGTACCTCATCTTCTGATGCCGCAGCCAGTTGCTGCACTGTAGGAAAACGCTGCATAAAGCGCTGCCAATAATCCATGCCCTGCACTATGCGTGTCTGTTGCAGTATGATTTCGCTGAGCCAAATGGCATAAGGGTCGTTGGTATTGCGCCAAGGCAGCTGTCTGCCATTCTCGGCAAACCACGCCAGTATGGTGTAGGCAAACCTTGTAGAGACATTATTCTGCTTATCTGTCATAAAACATGTATCTTCTATTTTGCTTGAACAAGTCGGTGTCTGGAATTATTTTTTATGAAATACACCTGACTAAGAAAGTGTAAAGGTAACAATAATGTGTCTACTGCCCAAGCGGCAGACATAAAAAATAATCGAGAATCTTTCAACAAGACTCCCGATCATCATTATTAACCTAAATCTAAATACTCTCTCAAATTAATAAGGGGACCTTTTTCTTTCCGTTCTCCCCTCATCCTGTAGCTGGAATTCAGCTAACAGGTCATCATGTTATCCTTCTTTCAAATCTTTTTAACCTAAATCTTTACCTATGAAAACCTATGTTTTAAATTTTTATGCCTCACGGCATTGTTGTTATCCTTTGTCAAACAATCTTTTAACTTTACCTTAATCTTTTCTTTAATACCTATTATTCTAAATAACCTATTGTTTTGTTTTGACGTTGCAAAGATACCACTGTTTGCGCACACAGACAAGCTTTTTGCCGATTTTTTTCATGTTTACAGCATGTTTTTGACCTATATCAAGCATTCTGATACATAGAAGTCTATTTATAAGCAGATGCTCAAAATGAAACGCATACATGAAACCGTTATCAACGATGAGATATTTTCAAATGACCTTGCACTTTCTTTTCGCCTGTACTATCCACACTGTTACACAACAAAAAGAGCTTGACGCACCGGTTAAAAACGGTAAGCCAAGCTCAAAACAAGCTTTTTATCCTTAAAAAACTCCTGTTATGCCTATTCCATTTATCATCTTTCTGCTTTATCCTGCCGGGCGAAACAGTATATCGGCTGCCGTTTATCCCATATATATAATAATGTATAGGAAATACATTATATACCATTCGCAGCTACAATCCATTTGACAAAACATCCACAGGCAATCTGATAGCCTTAACAAGATGATGCCCATGCTACTCTTAGCACAGAACAAGCTTACGCAGAAGAATCTTTATTCTGTAATCCACCGGCCTTTCAAGGCTCCTGCTGCACGCGTTCCAATCTGATCTGTATCAGGACGGTAATAGGCGCGGAGGGCTATATCAAACACCAATGTACTGTAACCGGGAATAACTTTATAAGCTGATGTACCATACCCCAAGTCGTATGGAACGTACACTTTCCAGCGATCGCCAATGTGCATGTTCTGAAGAGCGGTAGTAAAGCCATCCACCAAACTGCTAATAAAGAACCTGCTTACACCTGATGTCTTCCAGTCAAAGTCGCCTGTATAGGTCTGGTCAAATACATAACCGTCGGCATAAGAAGCTGAAGGTATCAGTCTGCCACGGTAGCTTACTTCCACAGAGTCGGTGTACATAGGGCAACCACTGCCTGTACCCTGCTCTTCTACATGCACTACGATACAATGGTTGGCACCCGGGTCAATGGAATCGTTGTAGGTATAATTGTTCAATATCTTCCATTTACCGTCGGCATTAGCCGCTGCTGTTGCGTAGATATCTGTAAAATAGGCATCATTGCGCTGCTGCCAGTTGCCATATTCCTCTTCGCTCTCGTTGGTTTCGCTGCACGCCATGAATCCCACAAGAGGTATCATGGCGAGCAACCACATTAATATTTTCTGTTTGTTCATCATTTATTGCAGTTTTTTCAGAAGGCTGGCAATGCTTACCTTGTCTTCTATAATGCTGTTCAAGTCAGCTATCTTCACTCGCTCTTGCTGCATCGTGTCGCGGTAACGCAAGGTTACACAGTCGTCATTGAGCGAGTCGTGGTCTACGGTTACGCAGAAAGGTGTACCGATAGCATCCTGGCGGCGATAGCGCTTTCCGATAGTGTCCTTCTCATCATAGTGAGTATTGAAGTGGAACTTCAGATTGTCTACTATCTCACGAGCTTTCTCAGGCAGGCCGTTCTTCTTGACCAAAGGCAGTACAGCCAACTTGACAGGAGCCAAAGCTGCCGGCAACTTGAGCACTACGCGGGTCTCGCCGTTCTCAAGTTTCTCTTCACAATAAGAGTGGCACATGACAGAAAGGAACATACGGTCCACACCGATGGAGGTTTCAATGTCGTAAGGAGTGTAGCTCTCGTTGGTCTGCGGGTCAAAGTATTTGATGGAACGGCCAGAGAACTTCTCGTGCTGTGTAAGGTCATAGTCGGTACGGCTGTGGATACCCTCCACCTCTTTAAATCCAAACGGCATCTTAAACTCAATGTCGGTAGCTGCATTAGCATAGAAAGCTAACTTCTCGTGGTCGTGGAAGCGATAGTTTTCTGCGCCAAAGCCCAATGCCTGGTGCCACTTCATGCGGGTTTCTTTCCACTTCTTGAACCACTCCATCTCGGTGCCCGGCTTTACGAAGAACTGCATTTCCATCTGCTCAAACTCGCGCATGCGGAAGATAAACTGGCGGGCTACAATCTCGTTGCGGAACGCCTTGCCTATCTGGGCAATGCCAAAAGGTATCTTCATGCGGCCTGTCTTCTGCACATTGAGGTAATTGACAAATATACCCTGTGCGGTCTCAGGGCGCAAGTAAATCTTGCTGGTAGCATCAGCCGCACTGCCCATCTCGGTAGAGAACATGAGGTTGAACTGGCGAACGTCTGTCCAATTCTTGGTACCGCTGATAGGGTCTACTATCTCCTCGTCAAGAATAATCTGCTTCAGCTCGTTAAGGTCCATAGCGTTCATGGCCTTGCTGTAACGCTCATGCAAAGCATCGCGCTTCTGCTGATGCTCAATGACACGAGGATTGGTCTCGCGAAATTTAGCCTCGTCAAAGCTGTCGCCAAAGCGCTTGCGAGCCTTTGCCACTTCCTTGGCTATCTTCTCCTCATATTTAGCTATCTGGTCTTCTATCAACACATCGGCACGATAGCGTTTCTTTGAGTCGCGGTTGTCTATCAACGGGTCGTTGAAAGCATCTACGTGGCCACTGGCTTTCCAGATTGTAGGGTGCATAAAGATGGCAGAATCGATGCCCACGATATTCTCATGGAGCAACACCATGCTCTTCCACCAATACTCTTTTATATTGTTTTTGAGTTCCACACCGTTCTGTCCGTAGTCATAAACAGCTGCCAAACCATCATAAATTTCACTACTTGGGAAGACAAATCCATACTCTTTGCAGTGGGATACTATCTTTTTAAAAACATCTTCTTGTGCCATTTTTATTTTTAATTAATTTAGATTCATCATATTGTGCGCAAGCTGCCATACACAACAGTGTTGCCTATACGCCGTTACCATAAGGCTAAACAGTGCAGACCAAGTGCAATAAAGTTCACTTTTGTTACAGAGGTATAGCCTATCTTATTGCAAAGATATAGCAAATTAGGCAAAATGCAAAACTTTTTCACACTCATTATTATATAAGGTGGATTTATGACGCTTTTTTACACGAAGCAGCGCACACCTTATTTCAACTTGCCGAAGCGCCAACCCATACCTAACATCAAGTGGTTAGGCGTCTTGCAATTGTAAAGACTGTAGCCTATGTGGAGCAGCAGGCGGGGCGTTACATGCAGCTTTAGAGCCAACGTCTGATACCAGCCGGCAAACTCGCGGTGAGCATTGACCATGTTATGCCCTACTCCGAGGTTGATGGAAAAGTAAGGCATGGTAAACTCTGCACGGGCAGACAAGCCCAAAGCCATTTGTTCGGAGGCAGAAGGAGCCACATAGCCATAACTTGAATTGCCGTCATCGTCTGTAGCAGCAGAGGGGTCATAATAGAGATTTGAGCTATGGTCATACACGCCATCCAACGAAACACCGGCTTTCAGCCAACGGTTGATGCCATACATCGGATTGAAGTTGAAACCCACCACACCGTATTTCTGTGGCAATATAAACATGTCGCCACCAGAGTCTGTGCCCCGCTGGCGCCACGCTCCGAACAGGATAAGGTCGTAGGTAAAATGATGTCGAAAAGGTTTCAGGTACTGCTTGTTTGCCTTTTCCGCTGATTTCTCCGTGCGGTTTACATAATAAGCCAATCCTACTTTCAGTCCCAACGTGTTGAGACCATAGTTGGGCAACGCGGTGTTGCCATTGGAAAAGTGGGTAAGCGAAAGGCCTGTGTTCAGGTCAAAATGGTCTGACAGGCGCCAGTTGAGATAGATATCAGCGTCTATATAGGCTGTTACCTTTGAGCCGATGCACTTGTTGTCGGGGTTATTGACGGCATCATAGGGGTTCCACCCCATTGCCAAGCCCAAGTTCCACTCATAATTGAGCCACAAGCGGTGTGCCAACCGTGCCAGATGAGCACCTTGATACAGATACACCGACACAGGATTGCCAAGCTGGGGGTTAAGATGGTGCCAAGCCACACCTATGCCTTGATACACGCCAGAATAGGCGTTTGCCTCGTAAGACCTTTCAGGTGGCATAAAGGCATATTTCAGATGGTAGGTCCAGTCATGGTTCATGTGGCGCATCTCCGGATTGTTTCCCTTCAGATAAGGATTGGTATGCAGGATGGCAGAAGGCGTTATCTGCAACTCTATACGATGAATGTTCTTGGCTTTTGCCGTACTTTGCAAGATGCTGTCTGTTATGGCTACGGTATCTGTTTCGTGGGCTGACGCAGCCACTGAAAACAAAAAGCAGAATGCTGCCATAGCTGTTGCACGCAATAAACAAACAGGCGATAAGTAATTCATAGGATTAACAAGTTAGTGTCTACAAGGCATATAGCCTATATTTATACATAAAACACAGGCTCAACACAAGGATTCTCCTTACGGTAATCCTGCCACAAGCCCCTGCAAAGGTACAATTATTATTTCTTTTTCATAATAGTCGCTGTTGTTTTTTATACAGTCCATGTATCTTGACAGGTGTAACAGCTGGTAAAAACGCAGTAGTGTGCAAGCAAATATCTTGACAATATTTTTTCGCCATCTAACGCTTGTCTGCACCGTTGACACAAGACCATGAGCCACTAAGGCACCGCCTTTGGGGCAAAAAGCACCGCTTTACAACAATAATGCACTGATTTTTGCAGCTAAAGCACTGCTTTTTGAACACGAAAGCACCGCGATAAACTTGCCATTTGTGCCCTTTCAGGCACCAAAAGCTATGCTTTTAACCGTTATTTTCATGCACATTATTCATTTTTTACGCGCAAACAACTATTAATCAACACTTTATAATTGCACGCAAAAACCGCAATTATTTTCCTACACAGAAGCAACGCTACAAAACAAAGGCAGTTTTAAGGCTTTAAATGCGTAAAATTTGTAATATAAAAAGAAAGTGTGCAAAAACAAACAGCAGCGTTTCCACAAAATGCAAATGCCACTTCTGAAAAGAAAATAAGAGCCTTTTCAAGAGCTTTATTTTGCTTTTCGACCGATTTTAGCTATCTTTGCAGAAGATAGGCTGCGCCTCAGTAATTGAAAGTAAACTTTATTACGTTCGGCTTGCACTATCTTTGCAGAAGACAGGCTGCGCCTCAGTAATTGAAAGTAAACTTTATTACGTTCGGCTTGCACTATCTTTGCAGAAGACAGGCTGCGCAGTTTTAGCGGCAAAGAAGAGAACTTATGGACGATAAGACAAAAGATACAGACAACCTGGAAAACCAAGACAGCCAGGAATACAACGACAATACACAGAATGACGATGCCCAAGCGGAGACGCATTCTGACTATAAACCTGTAAACAGATTTGATGCATCTGCCGTACATCACTTGAGTGGCATGTACCAAAACTGGTTTCTTGACTATGCTTCTTACGTAATCTTGGAGAGAGCGGTGCCGCATATCGAGGATGGACTCAAGCCGGTACAGCGACGCATACTGCACTCTATGAAGCGTATGGACGATGGACGGTACAACAAAGTGGCCAACATTGTGGGGCACACCATGCAGTTCCACCCGCATGGTGATGCCTCTATCGGCGATGCACTGGTGCAGTTGGGACAGAAAGACCTGCTGATTGACTGCCAGGGTAACTGGGGTAATATACTGACAGGTGACCGCGCAGCCGCCCCCCGTTATATAGAAGCAAGGCTGTCGAAGTTTGCACTCGACGTGGTTTTCAATCCCAAAACCACTGACTGGCAGTTAAGTTATGACGGCAGGAACAAAGAGCCTATCACGCTGCCTGCCAAGTTTCCGCTGCTGTTGGCACAAGGTGCCGAAGGTATTGCCGTAGGCCTTTCATCGAAAATCATGCCTCACAACTTCAATGAGCTGTGCGATGCCGCCATCAGCTATCTGCATGGCGAGCCGTTTCAGCTCTACCCCGACTTTCCTACGGGTGGTTCTATCGATGTAAGCAAATACAACGACGGGCAGCGGGGAGGCATCATCAAGGTAAGAGCAAAGATAGAGAAGCTGGACAACAAGACATTGGTAATAAAGGAAATACCATACAGCAAAACCACTACCACGCTGATAGACTCTATACTGAAAGCCATTGAAAAGGGAAAGATAAAGGCCCGAAAGGTAGACGACAATACTGCGGCACAGGTGGAGATACTGGTTCACCTCTCACCGGGCGTATCCTCTGACAAGACTTTGGACGCATTGTATGCTTTCTCCGACTGCGAAATCAACATATCGCCCAACTGCTGCGTCATAGAAGACAACAAGCCCAAGTTCCTTACCGTGAGCGATGTGCTCAAACACTCGGTAGACGGTACCATGAATCTGCTGCGGAAAGAGCTGGAAATAAGGAAAAATGAGCTGTTGGAACAGCTGCATTTCTCTTCGCTTGAAAAGATATTCATAGAGGAACGCATCTATAAAGACCGCAAATTTGAACAGGCACCCACCATGGATGCTGCCTGTGAGCATATTGACGACAGGCTGACACCTTTCTATCCGCAAATGATCAGAGAGGTTACCAAAGAGGATATCCTAAGGCTGATGGACATCAAGATGGCACGCATCCTGAAGTTCAACAAAGACAAAGCCGATGAACTCATAGCCAAAATGAAAGACGAGATTGCTGCCATTGACCGCGATCTGAACAACATGGTAGAGGTTACTGCCAAGTGGTTTACATATCTGAAAGACAAATACGGGGCTGCCCACCCTCGCCTTACCGAGATAAAGAGCTTTGATACCATAGAGGCCACCAAGGTGGTAGAGGCCAACCAGAAGCTCTATATCAACAGAGCCGAAGGCTTTATAGGCACGGCACTGAAGAAAGACGAGTATGTGTGCAACTGCTCCGACATTGACGACATTATCATCTTCTACCGCGACGGCAAGTACAAGGTAACAAAAGTGGCTGACAAGATATTCGTAGGCAAAAACGTTATCCATGTAGCTGTGTTCAAAAAGGGCGACAAGCGCACTATCTATAATGTGGTGTACCGCGACGGAAAAATGGGCAAGTACTTTATCAAGCGCTTCTTTGTGGCAAGCATCACGCGCGACCGCGAATACGACCTGACACAAGGCAAGCCCGGCTCACGCGTGGTCTACTTTACGGCTAACCCCAACGGAGAGGCGGAAGTCATCAAGATTACACTTGAACCTGTGCCACACATGAAGAATGTATTCAAGGAGAAAGACTTCTCTGACGTGGGCATCAAGGCAAGAACCGCCAAAGGTACACAGCTGACACGCTTCAACATTCACCGCATCTCGCTCAAGAGCCACGGACACAGCACTTTGGGCGGACGGAAAGTGTGGTTTGACAATGACGTGAAACGCCTCAACTACGATGAACACGGGAAATATCTGGGCGAGTTCTCCGATGAAGACACCATACTGGTTGTGCTCGACAATGGCGACTATTACCTCACCAACTTCGATGCCAACAACCACTATGAAGACAATATACAGATAATAGAGAAGTATAACCCGCACAAGGTGTGGACAGCGGTGCTCTTCGATGCTGACCAAAACAACTACCTCTATCTGAAACGCTTCACCATGGATGCCACGAAACGCAAACAAAACTATATAGGCGAAAACCCAAAAAGCCAGTTGGCGTGCCTTACCGACACAGCTTATCCACGGTTCAAGGTGGTGTTTGGCGGTGCAGACCAGGCACGCGCACCTATGGAAATCGATGCTGAAGAGTTTATTAAGCCCAAGAGCTTCAAGGCAAAAGGCAAGCGCATCTCCACATGGCAAGTAGACCATGTGGAAGAGCTGGAACCGCTAAAACAACCCGAACCGGAGCCGGAAACTGACGATGGAAACGACAATAACAATGATTCAGATTATGGCAGCACGGTAAACAACAGCAGTGAGGAAAGCCAGACTGAAGCCAAAGGCACCAATCGCATAGAAATAGACGAGGCTACAGGACAGTTCAATCTGTTTCCTGAAACCGGCAATTGATACTGAATGACAAACTTTAGCCATGTGGTAAACATACTGCATGACTGAAGTTTGTTGCTTTTTACCATGAACCGTCTACATCAACACCCCCTCATCATGAACAGCAAGACACTACTACTGACAATATTTGCCACGCTTTGCACCACAGCAAAGTTGCAGTCACAAGCCACAGACACGCTGACAAGCTCCAAAACAATTACCAACACGCAAATGGTAGGCGTGGGCTACACACAGTTGCTCGATACCTATCTATCGCCAGAGCAGTATACAGGCACAGAAACAAGGTATTTGTCACACACCGTCAGGCAAAAGGACAGCCGCCAATGGATAAGCCTCATCCTGCACGAAGGGAGCATAGCCACAGCGCATAACCGGGCCGACAACGCCAACTACATGGCAGGGCACTATGCCTTTACATACGGTAGGCAACGGCAATGGACACAATTGGACAACAGGCTGACACTAAGAGCAGGAGCACAAATACAGGCGTTGGCAGGATTTTTATACAATACACGCAACAGCAACAACCCTGCACAAGCGCAACTGCAACTGCAAATGTCGCCCAATGCAGCTGCTACTTACAGGTTTGGCATAGCAGGCAAACCGTGTGCAATAAGCTATGAAGTAGCAGTGCCATTGGCAGGAATCATGTTCAGCCCCAATTACGGACAGTCATATTACGAGATTTTCTCAAAAGGCAACTACGACCACAACATCGTGCCCACCACCATTCTGACCACACCGTCGCTCAAACAGATGCTGACGCTTCAGTGTACACTGAAGCACGCCACACTGACAATAGGATATCTGGGCGACTACCAGCAGGCTAAAGTAAACAGCCTAAAGCAGCATGCCTACACACACATGGTGGTAATAGGCATCAAACGCAAGTTCAAAATAACTAAATTACTGCCATGAAAAAGATATATTTTATTACGATAGCATTGCTCTGCACCCTCAGTCTCTGCACGGCATGCATAGACGAGGAGCAGTTTGACAATACACCGAGAGGCAACTTTGAAGCACTGTGGAAAGCTATGGACGAACACTACTGCTTCTTTGACTACAAACAGCAAAGCTATGGACTTGACTGGAATGAGGTGCACACACGATACAGCGCGCAAATAAACGACAACATGACACAAAACCAGCTGTTTGAAGTGCTGGCATCCATGCTCGCAGAGCTGCGCGACGGACACGTCAACATGTATGCTGCCTTTGACCAGGCACGCTACTGGAACTGGAAAGACGACTATCCTGCCAACGTTAGCGACTCGCTCATCAAAAAATATATGGGCACTGACTATAAAATTGCATCCGGACTGAAATACAGAAAGCTCGACGACAACATAGGATACATAAGATATGCCTCGTTTTCCAATGCCATAGGCAACGGAAATATAGATGAGGTACTGTTTGATTTGGCTACCTGCAATGCGCTGATTATCGACATCAGAGGCAACGGAGGCGGACTGCTCACCATGGCAGAACGGCTGGCAGCCCGGTTTACCGATAAGGAAATAGTGGTGGGATACATGCAACACAAGACAGGAAAAGGGCACAACGACTTCTCTGCCATGCAGCAACAGACGCTCAAACCCTCATCGGGCATGAGATGGCACAAGCCTGTCATGATACTGACGAATAGAGAAGTGTACAGTGCAGCCAACGAATTTGTAAAATACATGAAGTGCTGTCCTGACGTAACCGTTGTAGGCGACAAGACGGGAGGGGGCGCAGGCATGCCCTTTAGCAGCGAACTGCCTAACGGATGGGCCATCAGATGCTCTGCATGTCCTATGTACGACAAAGACAAAAACTGCACAGAGTTTGGCATAGAACCTGACATCAAAGTGGATTTGCAACAACAAGATGTGAACAAAGGCATAGATACTATCATAGAAACGGCACGGAAACTCGTTAGGTAAGCAATGGCACTACAGCCGCAAACAGCACAAAACAATTCTGTCACCAATAAAAGACACCCCGACAATGGAAACAAACAACAGGAAAGAAACCATACAACTGCAACATTTATCCATAGGATACAAGACAAAAGAAGGAACAAAAACAATAGCCCAAGATATCAATGCGTCCATTTATAGCAGGCAACTCACTTGCCTGATAGGCGAAAACGGTGTTGGCAAATCAACGCTACTGCGCACCTTGGCACACTTTCTGCCACAGCTGCAAGGCACCATACTTATTAATAACACCAATGTAGACACACTGTCAAATCAGAAAATGGCACAGCAAGTGAGCGTAGTGCTCACCAATAAACTTGACGTAATGAACATGACAGCAGAGGAAGTAGTGGGATTGGGACGCACACCGTACACTGGTTTTTGGGGCACACTAAACGAAAAAGACAAGGAAATAGTAAAGAAAAGCATACAATTGGTAGGCATAGAGCATCTTGCAAACAGAATGTTTGGTACACTGAGTGATGGAGAAAGGCAAAAGACAATGATTGCCAAAGCCTTGGCACAACAGACGCCTGTCATCTTTCTGGATGAACCTACCGCATTTCTGGATTACCCAAGTAAAGTGGAAATGATGCAGTTGCTGACCAAACTGAGTCGCGAAACAGGCAAAACAATATTCTTGTCGACACACGACATTGAGTTGGTACTGCAAATTGCCGACACCATTTGGCTCATGACGCGCAACCATCCCATAACAACGGGCTCACCAAAGCAATTGGCCGACAGCGGAGCCTTATCAGCTTTTCTCAACAGAAAGGGCATTCTCTTTGACCCGCAAACCATGACCGTGAAAGTAAATAGAATATAAAAACAAAATACACCACCCCACTGACGGCAACCAACGCTCCATGACAGCAAACAGGACACAACCAATCATCCCTGCTTGCCATGCAAAAGCACTGCACCTTCATACAATATTCTTAGCAAAGATATAGATACTCCTAAACAAAAGTACAAATACTTTTAGACAAGCACATAAGTATATTTACACAAATACATAAGTACTTTTAGAACAAAACGTATTGTACAAAATAGCATAAATATTTGGTTATTCAATAAAAAGATAGTACCTTTGCACCATAATTGGGACATCTGAAGTAAAAAGAAGTATTTTTCTTCTTTCTTAATCGGCTTCTCTCAATCACTTACTTTGCGCTTGTGGCGAAATTGGTAGACGCGCTAGACTTAGGATCTAGTGTCTTGCGACGTGTAGGTTCGAGTCCTATCAGGCGCACATAAGAAAGTCCTAACTGCTTGATAATAAGTGGTTAGGATTTTTGCTTTGATAAAATTGCCAACATTTTGCCAACATAATTCTCTGCTAATTTGTTTTGGTTGGCAAAAGTTTATATTGTTCTCCTTCGTATTTCTTATGATTTCATTGTGTTTCACTTGGTAAAGCTCATTTACGAGGCAGGCACATAACATTCTATTGTCAGGCAGATAGACTTATACTCTCCACAAATTGACATATACATCATCTATTGAATACAAAAATCACTATCTGACATAATATTTCAATGCTTTTATTCGTTATTCTAACAGGAAGTCACTACTTTTGTACATTCCAAACAATTAAACGCAAATATGAGTAAAGATATAAACAGACTAAAGGTCGTCCTGGCAGAAAAGAAACGAACCAACAAATGGCTCGCCGAACAATTGGGTAAAGACCCTGCAACGGTCTCTAAGTGGTGTACCAACACCATACAGCCGAATGTTGAGACATTAGTAGAGATTGCTAAACTTTTGAATGTCAAGATACAGGATTTGTTTTGGCCAATAGAGAATATAGCAGCAAAGTATGATACGAATAGATAATAAGATGAAACAGAATAAGAAAAATTTGCTCTTTGAGCAGATAAATAAAATTAGCGAGGTTATTTCAACCCTCTCTGAAAACTTCTCGCAAGAAGATGTTGCTGACGAAATCAACTTTCTATCAGTAGTGAGAGATAATTTAAAAGATTGGGCTGAAAAATAATATGGCAAAAAATACATATAAAATTAATTCGTTTTTTTCTGGAATAGGAGGTTTTGACATTGCATTCAATAATAAGAACTTTTCAACTCAAATGCTCTGCGAAATAAATCCATTTTGCAATCAAGTTCTTAATAGGCATTGGCCTAACACCTTAAAATTTTCAGATATTAATAATATTGATGTATCTAATATACCAGATGCTGAGGTTTGGTGTGGTGGTTTTCCATGCCAAGATATATCCGTTGCACGCGGAGCTTCGCAAAGGTTAGGGCTTGCAGGACATCGTTCAGGACTCTTTTACCAATTTGCTGATTTAATAGCAGAAAAGATGCCTGAGGTTGTAGTGATTGAAAATGTTGGTGGACTTTTTAATTCAAATAAAGGTAGAGATTTTGGGGTAATCCTACAAACATTGTCTGCATTGGGTTATGGCATAGCTTGGCGTTTATTAAATAGTAGATATTTTGGAGTTCCACAGTCTCGTACTCGTGTATATCTGTGTTGTTGGAAAAACAATACAGCAAAAGCATTGAACGTCATGTTTGACAAAGAGGGTTCCCAAAAGCCACAAAATCCAAGAATGGATTTCATGACAGAGGCCAGTTCTGCTAAAGAATATCCAAAAGTACCGAATGTAGCATATTGTCTTGCAGCTTCGTCTGGCAGACATACAGGTACAGATTGGAGCCGTACCTATGTCGTATGCAAAAATGGTGTACGTAGACTTTCACCTTTAGAATCAGAGCGGTTGCAGGGCTTTCCTGATAATTGGACTCTTCCGCTAGAAACAAACTTTATAAATGACAACATTGATACTTTTAGGTATACGGCAATAGGCAATGCTGTATCTGTACCCGTTGTTGAATGGATTGCAGAAAGGATACATGCTAATTTAAGCAAAGAAATAAATATAAGCACAATAGAAAAATCTATTGATGTATATAAGGATTTTCGAAAAGCAAAAGTTAGTGATACCCTGCTGTCAGAAATAAATTTTGAAGACGCCGAGTCTGAGTACAAGTGGGCTCATGGAGGAGTTGTAAGTGAAGGGCGATGCTATGAATGCGATGCATATCCTACACCTTCTTCCATAATAGAATCTTCTCTTTTGCCATTGATAGAAAAGAAACAAGAAAATAGTATTTATTTCTTAACACCAAATGCAGCAGAAGGAATTTTAAGACGTGTAGATCATCAAAAGAGAACGCTTTTTAAACCTCTTAGAGAGGGATTAGAAAAGTTGAAATCACAAAATATCACATGAATATGGAGACATATAAATTTATAACGGTACGTCTTGGCAAAGATAGTGTTGCTGACATTAATAGATTATGTGAAGCACCTATCGGTGTTTTAAATGAACGCTTTTCCATTGATGTTAAATGCACTCAGATTCCTGATAATTATGGTGTCGGCGACTATTCATTTATTTGGTTAGGCTCAGATAACAATAAAGGAATGCCAACAAAATGGAAACAAGGATTTAAAGCTGTTGGAATTGTAAAAGTTGTAAGACGCGGCAAAAAATATAACGATGTTTCTGAAACGACTATTGAAATTGTCTATGTATTCGGAGAAGCCGTTAATAGACTGGATATATTAAGGTCAGCTCCGTCTGCCTATTATTGGTGTTCTTCAATGCCATTAATAGGAATTGATGACCATGCGAACCAAACTATCAGAAGTATGTCTGGAGATACACTCTGTGACATAAAAGCTTTCTTTTGCATGATTAACAAGGTTATACATACTTTTAAAAAGGATATAGTTCTCGTTAATCCTAATTTTGCAAAATTCTTTGATATTTGGATTCCTAACCCAGACAATTATCCAACAGAAAAAAGCATACAAGATGTGTCTACAGAAAATATAAGGACTACTTGTTTAAAGAACAAATTTCGCCCCTACATCACCGCCATAAAATCCAAGCCATTCCTTCTCCTTGCAGGAATCTCCGGCACTGGCAAAAGCCGAATCGTGCGAGAGTTGGCAAGGGCTTGTTGGGAAGAAGGCACAGATGATTACAAGGCACAAAAGCCGAAGAATTTCCAAATGGTGCAGGTGAAACCTAATTGGCATGACTCAAGTGACTTGATTGGTTATGTGAGCCGTGTCAGCGGAAAGGCTGAGTTTGTAGCAGGAGAGTTTTTGAAGTTCATTGCCAAAGCGTGGGAAGACATCGAAACTCCATACTTTCTGTGCTTAGACGAGATGAACCTTGCCCCTGTGGAGCAATACTTTGCCGAATACCTGAGTGTGATAGAGTCTCGCAAGAGCCATGAGGATGGCACTGTGACTACAGACCCGATAGTAGAAAAGGCTGATGAGGAGTGGTATTTCAACTTGACTGCATCGCTGACTTCTAATGAGGACATTCGCAAACAATTCAACAAGGAAGGCATCTGCATTCCCCAGAACCTCATAGTCGTAGGGACAGTGAATATGGACGAAACAACCTTCTCGTTCTCTCGCAAGGTGCTGGATCGTGCCATGACCATAGAGATGAACGAAGTGGACTTGCATGGCGGTCTGACCAAATGTCATGAAAGCATTGGCAAGTTGGGTAATACGGAGCTTGTCGGCTCTGCCGTGGAAGGCGTGGATGTTTACAACGACTACACCGATGTTTGCGACATTGCGCTTGGCTATTTGCAAAAGGTAAATGACGTATTGGAAGGCACACCATTCAAGGTTGCCTATCGCACACGCAACGAGTTTCTGCTCTATGTGGTGAACAACTTGCCGTATTGCAAAGATGAGAACGGCAATGACTTGGAGCAAGACTATGTCATAGCCCGTGCCTTGGACGAGATTACCAGCATGAAAGTGTTGTCACGCATTGAGGGAGACGACACAAAAGTAAGCGATGAATTTCTTGACCGTTTAAGCAAGACTATAGAAGAAGGATTGAAGGCTGTTTCGGGAGACGAGAATACGATAAAGTCCATATCATTGGCAAAGTTGAAGGAAATGAAAGATAAACTCGTTTCGGGTTATACAAGTTTCTGGAGCTAAAAAACAATACGGATGGAACTATTGACTATTGAGCATAAGGATTTCACAATGATTATCGAATGTACGAAGTTCGATGGCATTTGGAACAAGGCTAAGAATAATGTGGGCGAAGAAAAGCTCTACTCCACTTATTCTTGGTCGGAAGGTGTCGTGTCTGTAAAGCGGACAATGGATGCCAACCATGAGACTGACATCGAACAAGGCGTTCCTGCTCCCGCTACATTCTTCGACAATGCGGACTATCCCATTTGGATAGAGTTCAAGGACTATGTGAAAGATGCCCAGTTTGGTTCCATCCTGCAAAACGACAACGACCGATTTACCTATCGCCGTCATATCTTGGCAGGATTTATCAACTACAAGAATGAGATAGGGCGGAGTGAGATACAGATTATATATAAGGTTGACAAAGAAACAAGAACTTTTCGTTTTGGCTTTGAAGTATTAAGCACAAAGCTTGACTATCACGAACATTGGCGAGCCATCGTGGAGGATATTGAGCGAGAATACCGAATGTTGTCGTTGGACTATATGCGTCGCACGTTTCATGGCTTCTCTCCAGACCAAAACGGAGAGCATCCCGACATCGTTTGGTGGAGCGTGTTTGAGGGAGAACAGCAGAAGTTCATAAAAGCTTGCAAAAGCATTATAGACCGCCCTCGCCACAGACTTCATGGTGAGGAGGTGTATCTGAG
>CALCVP010000022.1 GCA_937907705.1 uncultured Prevotella sp.
CATTGCGGATAGGGTTTCTATGCTATTTTGAGTTTTAGCGGACAGCAATAATTAAAATTCCAACAATCAAGTCGTAGCGTTTTCATTTCTAACGTATTTTTTGCATCATGCGGTTTTGGCAGTAGAATAATATAGAATACCTTTAAAAATAGCCAAATGCATAAAATATGTTAATAGATATACATCTTTTTATGTATTTTTATTAACTTTGCATTATGAAAATTGGACGTATAAAAATGTCTCTTTTATTTCATATATGTAGATTTTATACTACAAAAGCACATAGAGCCATCATGTATAAATATACAACATAAAAAATAAGCACCAACCCAGCTAACAAATAAAAATTATGATGAAAAGATAATCTTACATTACTTCTAAGTAATTACCAAGGATAAAACAAAAGCTAAATACTGATAATTAAATTTATTTTTTTTATATACATGTTATGAAAAATAATACTCACAATAATATTGTAGTCAATGCCATTACAATGATTGGCGATGTACTTATATGTGTCTATCTATACAAAGCATTTTTAAGTTATTATGGATTGCTCAATGGAAGCAATACGAGAATAACAATTATACTGTTAGCCGTTACTTATGCATTATTTGTTATCACAGGAGGGGTTATACTGTATAAACGTAACACTAAACGTTTTCAAATACCTTTATTAGTAGCGCGCAATGTGGCATGGTTCGCTATTGTTGGAAGCCTATTAATGAGCTATGCAAATTGTTTAATGTTGCCATTTTGGGGACGATTACTATTTTTAGTGAGTATAATATTCTTCTCATCTACATACAGACTGTGCATACGTGGACTCATCAACATTTACCGTAGCAAGCAAAAACACCGTCATCAAGTAGTTTTAGTCGGTTCTACAATCAATAATATAGACCTCTATAAAGAGTTGGTGGGTATAACGTTTCTTGGTTACCGTGTAAACGGTTATTTTGATTATCAGCCAAATCCGGATTTCCCATCGGAATGTAAATATCTTGGTACCCCTAATCAAGTAATCAGTTATTTAGCTGCTAATAAAGAGGTTGAGGCGCTTTACTGTTGTTTACCCTCAAAATACCAAGATGATATATTAAATATTGTTCATTATTGTGTAAACAATTTAGTTCCCTTTTGCAGTGTTCCAAATGTAAGAAATTACTTGCACCATCGCATGTATTTCAATATGTTGGGTGATGTTCCTTACTTAAGTTTTTATAAAGAGCCACTGTCGATAGCGGGCAATCGCATGCTGAAGCGCACTTTTGATATTTGTTTCTCTTTAGCATTCTTATGTACATTATTTCCTATCATATTTGTCATTGTAGCTATTATTACAAAAATTACAATGCCTGGTCCCATATTTTTTCGTCAACAACGCAATGGTCTAAATGACAAAATTTTCTATTGCCTAAAATTTCGAAGCATGAAGGTGAATGCAGATGCGGATAAGGTGCAAGCAACCAAGAATGATCCTCGCAAAACAAAATGGGGAAATATTATGAGAAAAACAAATATTGATGAATTACCACAATTTATCAATGTGCTTAAAGGAGATATGAGCATTGTAGGTCCACGCCCACATATGTTAAAACATACTGAAGAATATTCCAAACTGATAGATAAATACATGGTACGCCATTTCGTAAAGCCAGGTATCACAGGATGGAGTCAGGTTACAGGATTCAGAGGCGAAACAAAAGAGCTTTCACAAATGGAAGGTCGCGTAAAAGGCGACATTTGGTATATAGAACATTGGAGCTTTTGGTTAGACCTCTACATCATATATAAAACAATTGTCAATGCCATAAAAGGAGATAAGGAAGCTTATTAACCGCATACCTCCATGTAAAGCTTTAAAAATATTTACTTAATAAAAGTATTGAGTATTTCAGTTCTACACAAATACTCAATACTTTTAATTTTATCCATCCCCCACCCTCACACGTAAAGTTGTACTGCTATAAGCCAAGTGTAGGCTCACCTTATAAAATAGAGAAAAATTCAGGTACAAGCTATATAAGTCTGTAAAAGCAGTCTAAATATATGCTCATCCATACTTTTTATCTGATAAAAACAGTGTTTTTGCACTATCTTTAGCAACAAAACAAACGAATTTGTTTTGTATTATCTTTAAATTGCACTATCTTTGCATACAAATTAGGTATAGAAATACGCAGAAACAGTGTTGCGATGGTAAAATAAATATTTTCAAAATAATTTGTTATTTGCAAATCAATTGTGGTGCTATTTCCCCTATGTTGTTATTTAAGGATAATTTGCTATATATAAATTAGGCATTATACTGCTTATTATTTCTTAATAAAAGAGCAATTTTGTAATGATGTTTATTGCAAAGATATATTTTAAGATAAAAGATAAATAATAAAGATGAAAACAGTTTATGACTATTCTGTCAAAGACAGAAAAGGTAAAGCCGTATCTTTGAAAGAGTATGCTAATGAAGTACTCTTAATTGTCAACACAGCTACAAAATGTGGTTTCACCCCTCAATATGAGGAATTAGAACAACTTTATAAAAAATACCATAGCCAAGGCTTTGAAGTTCTTGATTTTCCTTGTAACCAATTTGGGCAGCAAGCTCCAGGTACCGATGAAGCTATTCATGAATTCTGCAAACTTACTTATGGAACAGAATTTCCTCGCTTCAAGAAAATTAAAGTAAATGGTGATGATGCAGATCCTTTATATAAGTTTTTGAAGCAGCAAAAAGGCTTTGCTGGTTGGGATGAGAGCCATCCACTTACTCCTGTACTTGATGATTTGTTGTCAAAAGCAGATCCAAATTATAAGAACAGCGCAGATATAAAATGGAATTTTACAAAATTCCTGATTAACAAAAAAGGTATGGTAGTTGCTCGCTTTGAACCTACCGAAAAAATAGAACATATAGCTGCTCAAATAGAAGAGCTACTTAAATAAATCCCTATTATCATGACAAACAAAGAACATGTTCGCTGCCTCATAGTTGGCAGTGGTCCTGCAGGCTATACAGCGGCTATTTACGCTTCGAGGGCCAATCTGAATCCTGTAGAATACTGTGGACTACAAGTAGGTGGACAACTCACACAGACCACGATTGTAGAAAATTTCCCAGGTTATTCTGAAGGTGTAGACGGAAATCAAATGATGTCTGATCTTAGAACACAGGCAGAACGCTTTGGTGCAGACCTTAGAGATGGAGTAATTGTCAAGGCAGACCTTAGCAAAGCTCCATATATTTTAACCACCGATGAGGGACATGAGATAGAGACAGATACACTCATTATTGCTACTGGTGCATCTGCTAAATACTTAGGGCTAGCTGATGAAGAGAAGTATAAAGGTGAAGGTGTATCAGCTTGCGCTACATGTGACGGTTTTTTTTATCGTAAAAAAACAGTTGCGGTTGTAGGTGGTGGCGATACAGCTTGTGAAGAAGCTCTTTACTTAGCTGGATTAGCAAAGAAAGTATATCTTATCGTTCGCAAACCTTTCCTGCGCGCTTCTGAAGTTATGCAAAAGCGCGTAAAAGAGGCCGATAATATAGAGATATTATTTGAGCATAATACCATAGGGCTATATGGCAACAATGGTGTTGAAGGTGCTCATCTCGTAAAGCGTAAGGGCAAAGCGGACGAAGAAAGATATGATCTTCCTATTGATGGATTCTTTTTAGCTATTGGGCACAAACCTAATAGTGATGTATTCAAAGAGTGGCTTGATACTGATGAAACTGGCTATATTAAAACTATTGGCAGTTCTCCTTGCACCCGAATTCCTGGTGTATTTGCTGCTGGTGATGTGGCAGATCCAAATTATCGTCAGGCTATTACCGCAGCTGCCAGCGGTTGCAAAGCTGCTATAGAAGCAGACAGATATTTACGCATGGCATAAATTCTTTATATTATAAAGTGGACTTCAAGTATGCTTGAAGTCCACTTTATTTTTATCATTGTTTTTTCAATACGCTATTAATGTCTATTTGGTATACAGCAAAGAACTTTTTGTTTAGCTATCTTATAACTGTAGCCTACATTCCTATTTTAATAAACAATTGTTATTTACGATGCTTATTGTTACAATTATTTTCATCTACTGCTTAGTACTTTTTGCCATCAGCCACCTTACATCACATCAGGCTACCAATACAATATTTTTCCGTGCTAATCGTAAATCGCCTTGGTATATGGTAGCCTTTGGCATGATAGGAGCATCTATTTCAGGCGTAACCTTTGTATCTGTGCCTGGTATGGTAATGCGTATGGACATGAACTATTTACAGACTTGTTTGGGCTTCATCTTAGGCTATCTCGTTATAGCCTTTATATTATTACCCATCTACTATAAGCTAAACGTAACTACCATTTATTCTTACTTAAAACAGAGATTTGGTATGCAAGCTTATAAAACAGGTGCAGTTTTTTTTATTCTAAGCGACCTTACAGGTGTAGCCGTAAAATTTTATATCGTCTGCATCATTTTACAACAATATGTGCTCAGCACCTACAATATACCCTTCTACTTTACCGTCCCCATACTTATGTCGCTTATTTGGCTTTATACACATAAGGGTGGCATTAAAACGCTTGTATGGACTGATTTTTTCCAAACATTATGCATGCTCACTGCACTAATACTAATCATTATACAAGTTACTCAAGCCTTGCAAATTAGTCCTATGCAAGCCGTAAAAGCCATTATGAACAATCCACACAGCCATATCTTTGTAACGAATGATTGGCTGTCGCCTCAAAATTTTTGGAAACAATTTATCAGTGGAGCATTCATTGTGATAGTAATGACTGGATTGAATCAAAATATGATGCAGAAGAATTTAACGTGTAAAACACTTTCTGAAGCGCAAAAAGATATGTGTACCTATGGACTTAGTTTTGTTCCTGTAAATCTACTTTTCTTATCTCTTGGTGTACTTCTTATGCTTTTGGCCAATAAAGAAGGCATTGCCTTGCCTAATAGTGTCGACGATTTATTACCCATGTTTGCCGCCACAGGAAAATTAGGAACTGCCACATTAATACTGTTTATCGTAGGTATTGTATCCGCTTCATTTAGCACTGTAGATTCATCACTAACAGCCCTTACTACTACCTATTGTGTAGATATAAGAGAACATCCAGAAGACGAGCGATTACGACATAAGGTTCATGCTGTAATAACCCTTATATTTGTAATTTTTATCTTGTTATTCCATTCTGTCAATTCTACCAGTGTTATTGATGCTGTCTATATATTATGCTCTTATACTTATGGCCCACTTTTAGGTTTGTTTGCTTTTGGATTGCTTACCCATCGAAAGGCAGCCAATAAATTGATTCCCTATATTGCCATAGCATCTCCCCTATTGTGCTACTGTATCAACGTTGCTGTTTCAACTTTTACAAGTTACCGTTTTGGTTATGAGTTACTGCTGTTAAATGGATTCCTTACATTTTCAGGATTGTGGATAAGTGGGATGTACAAAGATTAATGCAAGTATTTTGATGTACTTCTAAATCAGTGAATCTACTTAACATTGGCAATGACAAAGAGTAATGAAAAGCAAATACATGGCAATTGATACCGCCCATATCATTAAGTTTTTGTACTTTTGCAAAAGAAAATACCAATATAGAAAGAAATGGAATGGATAAATGGGCTGTTCTGTATTCATACAGCGCTTCAGGCGACAGTTGTGTTGTCGTTAATAATATCAATAGGTTTAGCTTTAGGAAAATTACGCATAAAAGGAATTTCTTTAGGCGTAGCATTTGTTTTTTTCATCGGCATTATAGCCGGACATTTTCAATTAAGTATAGACACTACTGTTTTACAGTTTGCAGAAACATTTGGCCTTACACTATTTGTGTATACTTTAGGCCTATATGTAGGTCCTAACTTTTTTGGTCTTATGCGGCATGAGGGCATAGCAAACAATCTATGGAGTTTTGCTGTAATAGCATTAGGCACCATAATGGCACTCGGACTATGTTTCATAACGCCTATCAGTTTGCCCGACATGATGGGTATTCTCTGTGGAGCTACTACCAATACTCCAGCTTTAGGTGCTGCACAACAGGCTTTAGAGTCGGTAGGCTTGTCAGGAAAAGGCGCAGCCTTAGGCTGCGCTGTAACTTATCCTTTAGGGGTTATCGGTGTTATCTTGGGTATGATTTTTATTCGTCGTTTTTTTGTAAAGTCTGCTGACCTTAAACCGAAAAATAATACAGAAACTGATAAAACATATGTAGTGCAGTTTGAAATTATCAATCCAGCTCTTAACGGTAAAACCTTGGAAGAAATTTCACGCATGTCTCATATCAAGTTTATCATGTCACGTGTATGGCGTAATAATGATGTCATTGTACCTTTTGCAAACACAAAATTGCAATTGGGCGACAATGTAATGGTTGTTACTACCGTTGATGAAGTGGCAGCCCTTGAAATGTTATTCGGAAAGAAAATAGAGAAAGACTGGAATAAGCAAAAAATAGATTGGAATGCGATAGATACACATGTCGAAAGCCGGATTATCATACTAAGTAGGCAAGTTCTCAATGGCAGACACTTGGGGAGCTTGCATCTACGAGATACTTATGGCGTAAACGTAAGTCGCATAAGACGCGGTGATGTAAAACTATTGGCCACTGATGATTTACGCTTACAATTTGGCGACCGTGTTACTGTAGTTGGAGCACCTCAAGATATAGATCATGTAGAAGGCTTTTTAGGCAATACTGCACAAAATCTTAATGAGCCAAATCTTGGAGCAATACTTATAGGCATCATTCTCGGATTGGCTTTAGGTACTATACCTGTTAACATTCCAGGAATGGATGTACCCATGCGATTGGGTATAGCTGGCGGTCCAATTATCGTTGGCATTTTGATTGGCTCATTAGGCCCCAGAGCTCACATTATCAGTTACACTACCCCATCTGCATCACTTATGCTTCGCAAATTGGGTCTCTCTCTCTATTTGGCTTGTTTAGGACTTGAAGCTGGTAATCAGTTCTTTGAAACAATAGTTAGGCCAGAGGGCTTACTTTGGATAGGCATAGGATTAGCCATTACCATAATTCCTGTCATTATCATCGGCATAGTTACCCTTTTCACACACAAATACGACTTTGGTACTATCTGTGGCATTCTGTGTGGTTCTATGGCCAATCCCATGGCTTTAGGATATGCTAATGATACATTATCTGGCGATACAGCCTCTATCAGCTATGCATCTGTCTATCCGTTAGGTATGTTTCTGCGCGTCGTTATAGCACAAGTTGTTATAATGATATTTTGTTCCTAATGCATACAATGAGATATTTTAAACTGCTATTTGCTAAAAAATAAAAGCTTGGTTTGCATAAACAAATTATTATTATTACCTTTGCAGTTGCAAAAGATTGATTATATTTTTAATAACTATATTTAATAAACAATGAAAAAAGGTATTCATCCAGAAAACTATCGCCCCGTCGTATTTAAGGATATGTCCAACGGTGATATGTTCCTTACACGTTCTACTTGTAAAACTACTGATACAGTAGAATTTGAAGGCGAAACTTACCCAGTGGTAAAAGTCGAAATTTCAAGCACTTCTCACCCGTTCTATACAGGTAAGAGCAAGCTTGTTGACTCTGCAGGTCGTGTAGACAAGTTTATGAGTCGCTACGGTAAGGCTCGTAAATAATATATTTCATATTATTAAAACTCGATTTTGAAATGCGTTTGAACATAGTTGCATATATGTTTAGACGCATTTTTATTTACTACTCATATTATTATGATATGGCTACGAAGAATGATTTGAAATGGGAAGAGAATTATCAACTGCTCAAAGCTTATATTATAGAACATAAACATCTTCCAGATAAAAAGAAAATTGAAAATAGAGGTTTGCTTAATTGGTGGAAATATAACAAAAAGCGTATAAAAATGGGAAAGATGGATGCAGAACACTTAATAAAATTGCAGCAGCTGAATAATATGCGAGAATATGGATACTCATTGACAGAAAGAAAGTTTTAAAGATTTTCTAATGTGGTTAAATCATCCTTTAACGGCAGCTGTATTGAAATTGAATATGCTTTGTATCTGTTCTGCACTATCTTTGCTGAGTTTATAGTTTTTGATGACAGTAGAGACTATCTTCACCGTTTCGTCCACTTAGTTACTCGCAATAGTAACTAAATGGGCTTTGCCAACTTTATCTATTCATCAGCCCCCTCACGCATTAAGTGCAGGAGTTTTTCTGTTTTCTTTTCGTCTAAAGTTCATGATTTCTGCCAGTTGCAATCAATGCTTGAAATAAGGCAGCAAAGTTCAGAGGCACTGTGTACGCATATGTCCCCAGGCATTGCACTCCGATTTCACAGCATTTCTTTCCATACTTTCTACGCTGTGTAAAGCTCTGCTGGGCAACACGCTTACCACCGATGCCAAGGGCAAAGGCACACAGGCGCTCGGCACAGTGCACAAGGAGAAAGAGGACGACATGAACACCGATGACCGCGACTTCCTGCTTGACATCCTCAACTATGACATGAAGTCTATCTTCACCAACCTCGGATTCAATGTGGAGGGCGGCGAGTTTGCCTATGTCTGCAACGAGAAGACGGAGCCGCAGACGCTGCTCAACATCATGCAGGGCATGCAGCAGATGGGACTGCCGCTGGACGATGACTGGCTCTATGAACAGTTCGGCATAGAGAAACCCAAAGACTATGACTGCCAAAAGCAGCTGAAGGAGGAGCGGCACAATGCCGTACAGCAAGCTCTGGAACAGTCTTCCAACGCTGTTCAAACGCTGTTGGAACAGCATCCCGACAAGCCACGGACAACAAGCCAAAGGCAGCATCAGAGACCGGCTGAACGTTTTTTCTGCATAGCCCCGACAGCCGGGGCGGACACCGACTTCTGATAGATTCGCTCTACTACGGCGGCAATTACAGTTGCCATCACCACCCGCAGCGTTTCCACAATGCGGCAGGATCCGTGCGCTTCTCTGTCGGGGTGCTGGAGAAGTTTGTCAACAGAAGTATCTAAGAAAAGCTATTGTCGCAAGATTAAGATTTCCGGAAATGAAAATCGATGAGATTTGGGCTTACGAAAAAGGAAATCTCAGATTATTCTACAAGAATAGAATTTCCTACTACCACTAAAATAACTACAGGGAAACTCGTTAGAGCTTCCCTGCGAGACGTCATGCCGTAGTATACGCAAATACTTTCGTAGCTTTTCGCAAATATACAACAAAAAACAAAACACCAAACATTATGGGAAAGAAAATGCAAAATTACGATGAATTTGTAGAAAAATTCAAGCCGAAGAAGACCACCGACGACTGCTACACGCCGCCTTTGGTCTATGATGCCGTGCTCAGTTGGGCAAAGCAGCACTTGGACATTGTGGGCTGCCCCGTGGTGCGCCTTTTCTACCCCGGCGGCGATTATGAAAACCATCTATACCCGGAGGGCGCGTGGTAATAGACAATCCGCCGTTATCTATCTTTGCCAAGATAGTAAATTTCTATGTAAGTCGGGGCATCGGCTTCCTGCTCTTTGCGCCGGCAATGCCTTCCATCCGCTCCAACTGCACTTACATAGGCGCCACTGCCACCGTTACCTACGAGAACGGGGCAAAGGCTTGCAACGCCTTTGTTACCAACCTCATGGGCGACCTCGTCTGCACCACAGTACCTGAGCTGCTGCGTACCGTCCAGCAGGCAGATGATGCCACACAGAAAGCTGCGCAAGCTCAGCTATCCCGACAGCGTGCTGCGCGTCTCCACGCTGCAATCCATGAGTCGGGCAGACGTCAGCTTCGCGCAGCATAGAGGCGAAGGCATGGTGGTAAGCAAGGCATGCGACTGCAAGGAATTTGACAACTCAGCACGCAAGCCACTCGCAAGCGATAGAAAGAATGGAGAATAGCGGAAAACAGTTATCAGAGGGTACCGTCTTTAAGATTTTTTTGCATAGTGTGCAAGCGGATTCCTTTACAATAAAAAATCATGAAATAGATAGAAACAAGGTAGTTTTGCGACATCAATAGACACTCTTAGCAACCATTTACCTGCAATTTCAATGCTTTTGGAACTAAAATACACTGAAATTGGCCTCCAAAATCATAATTTTATACCTGCTAAAACTATGAATTAACTTTGTAAAGCAGTGCTTTACAAAAATAAAGCACCGCTTTATACGCATCAAAAACTGCACATTATCTACAAATACTATATTAACAAACTGAATAGCAACTATTTACAATTGCACGTAAAAACTTCGATTATTTCGCTTCAATCAGCATTTTACGCAGAACGAAGGCTGTTTTGGCGCATTTAAAAACTTATTTTTGTAAACAAACAAGAAAGTGTGCAATTTTGTTTAAGATATTTTTAAGCATAACTTGCAGATATATACAGTGCATAAGATTAAGCTACTACATGTAGTCTAATGTAGAGAACATGGCGTAATAAGATGTCTTTATCTTCAACTTTATCCCATTATGGCCCACTACACTCCCCTCTTGAAGCTGTGCATACAATTGGAAACAAAGTACAATCTTAATTAATTATTCTGTACAACTGCCTATAAAAGTTCACACTCCTTTAGCCACATTTCACTTGAAGCGTCACTTGGCATACGCCAATCACCTCTCGGGCTTAAACTAACACTACCCACTTTAGGACCATCTGGAAGACAAGAGCGTTTGAATTGATGACTAAAGAAACGCTTATAAAACACTTTCAACCAATGTTTTATTGTGCTTGCATCGTAAATAGAAGCGCGGGCATCATGCCCATCAAATGCTTTTAATGCAAGAGCATATACTTTAGAAGGTTCAAAGCCATATCTTAAAGTATAAAACAAATAGAAATCATGTAACTCATAGGGACCTACCAGGTCTTCTGTTTTTTGAGATATGTCGCCATTTGAATCTGCTGGTATTAATTCTGGACTAATTGGTGTATCAATAATATCTAATAATATATCACATGATTTTGTATCAACACTACTAATGGCAATAAATTTCACAAGATATTTAATCAGTGTTTTTGGGATACTTACATTTACAGCATACATGCTCATATGGTCGCCATTATATGTGGCCCATCCCAAAGCCAATTCGGACAAATCACCTGTTCCTATAACCAAGCCATTGTACTTGTTGCTTAAATCCATTAGAATTTGAGTTCTTTCACGTGCTTGACTATTTTCATATGTAACGTTATGAACTGACATATCATGATCTATATCCTTAAAATGCTGAATTACCGCATCAGAAATACATATCTCCTTTGAAGTAATGCCAAGGCTTTCCATTAACCCCAAGGCATTGTTATGCGTACGGTCTGTCGTTCCAAATCCTGGCATCGTAACACCAATAATGCCTTTTCTTGACAAATGAAGTTTATCAAATGTTTTAATGCATACCAATAATGCCAATGTACTGTCTAATCCGCCACTAATTCCCAAAATAACAGTTTTGCACCCTGTATGAACCAATCTTTTAGCTAATCCTGCTACTTGTATGGAAAATATTTCATCGCAACTATAAGACATGTCTGCATCCTTTGGAACAAATGGCCACGGATTTATCTCTCTGATAATTTCATCTTCTTTAGGTGCAACACACAATGTTTCAATGATAATCGGCTCTGGAACTTTTTGAGAATTTATGAATGTTGTATTCACACTTCGCTCTATACTGAGGCACTCGATGTCTATTTGAGATATTATTAATTGCGGTTCAAGTGAAAAGCGTTGTGCTTCTTCCAGCAATTTCCCGTTCTCATAGATAAATGCATTTCCTCCATATACTACATCCTGAGTACTCTCACCAAATCCACAACTGCTATATACATACCCACATAAGGTACGGGCACTTTGCTGAGAAAGAAGTGCCTTTAAATAATTATGCTTGCCAATAAGCTCGTTACTGGCAGATAAATTAAATATAATATTTGCTCCTGACAGACATAAGTTATCACTTGGCGGTTGTGGAGCCCAAACATCTTCACAAAGCTCAATGCCAAAAAGAGCATTATTGCATGTTCTAAAAAGTGTGGGCTTTGCAGATATTCTCAATGTATTTCCTGCATACTTTATTTCAGTATCAGTAATATCCAATGCAGATGCAAACCAACGCTTCTCATAAAATTCATGATAATTAGGCAAATATGTTTTCGGCATAAGACCGAGTAAAGTGCCTCGTTGAATAACAGCTGCACAATTGATTAATACATCATTGAACATGACAGGAACGCCAACTATTGAAATGATATCTAACTTGCGTGAAAAATCAAGTAACATCAATATCGATGTCTCTGCTTTTTCTATCAAGAAGCGTTGACGAAACAAATCTTGACATGTATATCCTGTTATGCACAATTCTGGAAATACTATAATTTCAACGCCCTTCCCTTCAGCCTGAGCAATTAACGTTTCTATCTGTTGAGTGTTATACAAGCAATCTGCAACCTTTATCTTTGGAATGGCAGAGGCTACTTTTATAAAACCTTTATTCATATATAAATATTTTGTGCTCAACTAATATTATTTTATCAAGACCAGAGTAGCTCCATAGCCATACTCTTGGAAAGAAGCATCCTGATACGAGAATTTCTTGTATTTATAGTTAAGTTCATGGATGATAGCCTGTCGTAAAACACCATTGCCTTTTCCATGTATAAATACAATCCGCTTATTATGCTTATTTTTATTTTCTTCCAAAACTTTTCTGAATACATCAAGCTGATAGTTTAATATGTCAATTGACGACATTCCTGCTGTTGTTTCAAGAATTTCGTCTGCATGCAAATCAACTACTAACGGATTGTTTTTATCTTCCTTCTTAATTGGATGATAAAGATGTTTTTGTGGCTGAATCTCTTGCTTCTTATTCAATTCTTTTCTTAGAGTATCCACATTGACAAACAGTGGCTTTAATAACTTATCATTTTCTATGATTGGATAAATTAAAGCAGGTTGTTCAAAATAGTCATTTTCTTGAAACGTGTGCAATTTGTAAAACTTAACGGTATCAATCTTTAACTGAACGTCTGCCACTGGTTTTAGTAAAAATTCTTTTTCTTTTTTATAGGATATAAATTGTATGGATACTTTATCTAATTCATTCAATATATCTTTGTCAAACTCTTCAATAAATAGTTTTGTATTAGGTTCTACTGTTCCTATGGAGCGTAACTTCCAACTTTCCTGTCCTAAAGAAAGGTAACTATAATTGATGTAATAATTAGTGTCATTTACTATATATGTTTCAAACTTGGTATGTGCCAAATCTTCAACATTCGCAGGTATAAATGCTAAATATACTGATAATTTATCCCCACCTCGTCTTTCTTCTATCTGAGGCTTAAAACTTATAGGTCTATCTGCGGGATCGTAATCAGCATCATCATCCACAATATTCTTTGTAGGAACTGTTGTATTTTCCTTTTTGTCATAATTATCTTCTTCCACTACTACAACTTCTGTAATTGGCGTAGGTATTTGAAAACCGTCTTCATCCTCAACAAAGACAATGTCTCGACCTTGAAAACCAGCAATTTTACCACCACCGACTTCACTTAGGAATCTTACTTTATCACCTATCTTCATTTCCGTTTTTCCCTTCTAAATTTGTATTTTTATTAATTCGTTTTTATTTATGGTATTAATAATGAACTATCACCATAGCTCAAAAAGCGAAAATCATGTTTTAATGCATAATCATATATTTCATGCCAATGTCCTTTTACAAAAGCACTTACTAACAAAAGCAACGTGCTTTGAGGCTGGTGAAAATTCGTAACCAACATTTTTACAATTTTATAATCATAGCCAGGAGCTATAATTATTTGAGTGCTACTATGCAGGACATTAAGATTATTAGTATCGAGATAATCAGCTATGCATTGCAATGCTTCGATTGTAGATAATGTAGGATTTGTATCATATGGTTCCCATTGACTGATATGCAACTGATCTTCTGTCAAATTTGGATTATCATGCAGTTTAACGCCCATATAATACAAACTCTCTAATGTACGCACGCTTGTAGTACCGACAGCAATAGCTTTGCCATTATGCTTTATCAAATTTTCTATCGTTTTCTTTTGTACAGAGATATATTCTGTATGCATATTATGGTCTATAATCTCATCGCTTTTAACAGGTTTAAAAGTTCCTGCTCCCACATGTAATGTAACTTCATCACGCAAAATTCCATGCTTATCAATTGCAGACAACACATCATTAGTAAAATGCAAACCTGCCGTAGGAGCGGCAACGCTACCTTTTATCTTTGAGTATACAGTTTGGTAAGTTGTTTTATCGCTTTCTTGAGTTTCTCTATTCAGATATGGAGGTATTGGTAATTCACCAATGCTATCAAGAATATCTGCAAAAGAAACAGCCTTATTATCCCATGAAAAACAAACCAAATGGCTTGTACCTTGATCAGATTTTCGTTCTGCACGTAACGTTACATCCATACCTTTGATGTTGAACTCACGGCGAAGTTCACCTTCCTTCCATTTTTTCAAATTGCCTATCATGCATAGCCATGAACATGTTTCATTTGTCTGAAACATCTGCTCATAATCTGAAGGAACAGAAGGTTCCAACAAAAAGACTTCAATCAATGCACCTGTTGCTTTTCTGAAATGAATTCTTGCCTGTATTACACGTGTATTATTAAAAATCATCAACTCGCCTTTCGGCAGATATTCTGTGATATTATAAAATACATCATCACTTATTTTACCTTTATTGTATATCAATAGCTTGCTGTGATCACGCTGTGCTACAGGGAATTTAGCTATTCGCGTATCAGGTAAATCATAATTATAATCCTTAATTTGTATATGTTTTGTATCCATTTTGGAAATTAATATGTTTGTTCTTCTTTAAATAAAAAATTATAAAACACTATATTCTTACGTTTTAGTTGCAAATATCTTAAAGATTTTTGCAAAAAAAATATAAAGAGACTATATATAGTCGTTTAAACAATATTATAAAAATAATAATACCAATAAGTTGTCTCATACGAATCGCGCACATAAGCTGCACGAATTGTGAGGTCATTATATTTTCTCATGATTTTTTGAAAATCAGCATAATCTGCATCAAGAACTTCACTATGATAGACTATGACAGGATTCAATTTTAAGTGTGTATACAAAATAAGAGCTTCTTTGTAGTGCTTTGGAAGCGTTGGTGATGTAATATTATAATGTTTCATTATTTCGCTTACAAATGCATCTAAATTTTTATCTAACAAGTAGGCACATAATAAATAATCAGCTCCACTTCTTTTTGCCAAACCGTTTGCATCTATATATTTTAAGTACTGTATAGCTGTCATTTTTCCACGTTTACGGAAACTTAGTTGATTATAAATTACATCCGGCGATATCAACATTGTTTTAGTACTGTTGCCATTAGGTAACAAGGCTTCGGAACTTCCATATAAAGGGTATTCAAATAATTTTTCGCCTAAATGCCCTTCTTTTGCTAAAGCATAGGCTCTTAACATTGTAAGACTTGCATCTGTAGTATCACATTGAGACGCTGTTGCCAATGCTTCAGCTGTATCACCAGATTTCAGTAATGCTTCCATGTGTAATCTATAATGCAAGACTTTATCTGTATTACCAAAATAACAAGTAAATAAAAATATTATTATTAATACAATTAAATTAAGGAACAATGAACGTGCCACATACAAATTTGATTGAATATGTTTGAAAAATGTAATGTTACGTTTATATGCAATTGCAAAAAATGTATAGAAAAATAACATTATTGGCAATACGAATAATATACTTCCAAAAGAAGTTGTTGTATCAAAATTTCCATCGACATTCGTTAATAATGCCAGCAATAAGAACGAAGGGATGTATGTAAGTGAATAAAATATTCCGTCAAATTTTGTCAACTTGTATGCTCCAATTTGTAATAAATAAAGAACAGCCAATATTACCAATGACCCTATTGTTCTATTATAAGTAGTAGTTCCATTTGATAAAACATGTTGTTCCATTGCCAACAAATCTGCTTGAAAAAAAAACAAATATGCAAATGTAAATACTATAAACACTATTGCACACAAGGAGTGAAGTAACTTTGTATAATTCATTATTCAACTTTATTTTTTTTAATATGGACTCTATAATATCGCATCATGCAGATGGTTCATTATAGAGTCTATATTATATTAATTCAAAACATTTCTTCACAGAAATAAAAGCAATAACATTAGTAATGTTACTATTTCAATTTTTTCTTAGTACAACTGCTGATCGTGCAGGAATATATAATTTTAACCATTCTTTATGCTCCTTTATGTATAATGGATCGTAATTAGTTAAATGTGTAATACTATCATCTGCCAATCCATTGCCACCAAAACATTTTGCATCGGTATTCAATACTACATCATAAGACCCTGTAGGAACTAAAAAGCCATAATCTGTAAAAGAACGTGTAGGGCTGAAATTAAATACGAAGAGTAAGTTTCCACGCATAAATGCCAATACTTGGTCTCCATCATTATGCCAAATTTCAGTTACAGGTGTTTTTTGTATATTCTTCTCACTCTTTAATACCTTGAGCATCTCTTTATCAAAATCACCTAAATAATGATAGCACAAATCATGATTATCCACTAAGTTCCATTGTCTACGAGCATATTTATAACTCCAGCCATTTCCTTCACGTGGAAAATCTATCCATTCAGGGTGTCCAAATTCGTTACCCATAAAATTTAAATACCCTCCATTCATCGCAGCAGCTGTTGCCAATCGTATCATTTTATGTAAAGCGATTCCTCTATAAACAGTTTCATTTTCATCGCCTTTTTTAAAATGCCAATACATATCAGCATCTATTAAGCGGAAAATAATAGTCTTGTCACCCACTAAAGCCTGATCATGGCTTTCACAATAACTAATAGTTTTTTCATCAGAACGCCTATTCTTTATTTCCCAAAATATGCTACTGGGCTTCCAATCCTCATCTCGCAATTCCTTTATTGTTTTAATCCAATAATCAGGTATATTCATTGCCATGCGATAATCAAACCCATAACCGCCATCTTTAAATTTGGCAGCCAATCCTGGCATACCACTAACCTCTTCTGCAATAGTAATAGCATTGGGGTTGATTTCATGAATAAGAACATTGGCAAGTGTCAAATAACAAATTGCATTATCATCTTCATGTCCATTAAAATAATCACCATAATTATTGAATGATTCGCCCAATCCATGACTATAATACAGCATTGAAGTAACACCATCGAAGCGGAAACCATCAAAATGAAATTCTTCAAGCCAGTACTTACAGTTACTCAATAGAAAATGCATTACATCATCTTTTCCATAATCAAAGCAAAGACTGTCCCATGCAGGATGTTCATGACGATCACCTGAATAGAAATATTGATTGGGGTCACCTGCTAAGTTTCCAAGACCCTCTTCCTCATTTTTAACTGCGTGGCTATGAACTATATCCATTATAACAGCTATGCCGTTTTTATGTGCTTCATCAATTAAGGATTTTAGCTCTTCAGGCGTACCAAATCTGCTTGATGGAGCAAAAAAACTACTTACATGGTAGCCAAAAGAACCATAATAAGGATGCTCTTGTATTGCCATTATCTGTATACAATTATATCCATCTGCAATTATACGGGGTAGGACATTCTCTTTAAATTCAGTATAAGTTCCAACCTTTTCCGCATCTTGACTCATGCCTATATGACACTCATAAATCAACAATGGGCTTTTATTGGGTTTAAAAGTGCGTTTCTTCCATACATACTTATCTGTTGGGTTCCAAACCTGCGCTGAAAAAATTTTAGTTTTTTCATCTTGAACGACTCGTTGTGCCCATGCAGGAATACGTTCACCATGACCGCCATTCCAATAAACATGCATTTTGTATAAATCACCGTGTTTTATACCTTTTTCTGAAATTTTTAATTCCCAATTACCTGTTTCAGGAATTCTTTTGGCCTTAAATCTTTCAGATTCTTCCCATTTATTAAAATCGCCCACTAAATATATGGCAGTTGCATTAGGAGCCCATTCCCTAAAGACCCAACCTTTTGCTTTCTTATGCAAGCCATAATAATCATATCCACTTGCAAAGCAAGATAAAGTTGTTTTTCCATTATGTGTAAACTGATTCAATTTCCACACAGCATGATTATGACGCCCTCTTATGGCATCTTCATATGGTTCCAAGTAAGAATCTTTCGCCACAATCCCTATATGCGTAGGTTTCTTTTTCCTTACTGTTTTACCTTTTATTGACTGAAACTTCCTATCTGTCATATTATCACGTTTTACATGGCCCAGCTAAACTATAAGCATATATTAATATTAAAGAAAATATTGCTTACCATTGTATCTGAGTTTTAAGATTACCTCTGATGACTAGTATTTTATCAAAATAATAGAATATCTATTGTAACTTGTCAAAATATTTGTATCGATTAAAATTTGAAAGATTTCTATTCTTAAGCCAATGCTATTTTAAACAAGTACCTTAAATATTGCTTTTTTTATCTCATATTCATCACTTATACATGGAGCATGACCATCTTGGGGAAAAAATATAGCAAATTCACCTGGTTTACATGTGAAATATGTTTCTGCCAATCCTTCATATTTCGTAATATCTTTATCTTCATTGTAAGTGGCATTTGGCAAATCACATAATGGCGTATAGCCAAATGTTTCTGAAGAACTTAAAGGTATTTGTATATCTATCATACGTTTATGAGTTTCTATTAATGCAATGTCTCTTTGCTTGCCTTTTGCATTTTGAATATTAACAAATAAATTTTCACCTTTTATCAAATGCTTACCAATTTCAAGATTATCCAAATCATTAGTTTTGATAAAGTCAACTACATCCTTAAACAGAGGGTTTAAAGATGTATATTTTTCTAAATTTTCTAACGTATCTACTATCATAACAAAAAATTTAATGATGTTTATATTCTTATTCTATTGCACTTTATTTCCCAACAAATACATTCCTTGAGAAATAATGTTACCATTTCTATCTTTTTCTATATATTTCCCGTCACGCAAATCGTCCTTATAAGTGCCTTCAAAGCGTTTACCGTCTTTATCTACTTCTATCGCATTTCCATTTCTTTTTCCATCTTTATAGATGCCTTTAAATTTACTTCCATTGGCATAATGTATAATAATGCTGCCATGAAGTTTTCCATCCTTAAAATCGCCATCATAAATACTTCCATCACGCTTTACAAGCTTACCATGCCCATTTTGATTGTCCGCCTTCCAATATCCCGTATAAGTATCTCCATTATTCCAAACAAATGTTCCAAATCCATCTTTATCGCCTTCGGTGAAATGGCCAATGTATCGATTTCCATTAGAAAAAGTAAAAATGCCTTCACCTGTTCTTTTCCCTCTTACATAATCGCCTTCATAAACATCGCCATTTTGAAATTTATATATTCCCTTTCCATTTTGTACATCATCTTGCCAATCACCTATATATACATCGCCATCAGAATATTTATTTGTACCTTTTCCTGAACGCATATTATTTTGCCACATGCCATCATAGCTTGTTCCGTCAGCCCAATCAAAAAAGCCTTTACCTTCTTTTTTGTCATTCTTCCATTGACCATCATAGTAGGCCCCGCTGTTATAGGTATATTTACCTTTACCGTTGCGTTTGTCTTGATACCATTCACCATCATAAATGTCACCATTATAATAGTACATAATACCATGCCCTTGCTGATAATCGCGAAACCATAAACCAACATATTTATTGTTATTTATAAAATAATATGTTCCTTTACCATGCTGCTGATCTAAAAACCATTCACCTTCATACTTTTCGCCATCAGAGAATGTATAAACGCCATAACCTTGACGCTTACCTTTAACATAATTGCCTTCATAAATATCGCCATTATCATAAGTCGCTTTGCCTTTACCATTAGGCTTTCCTGATAGCAATTCTCCTCTATAATGCCCACCATCTTTCGTTTCACAAATACCTAAAGTTATTTTCTGAGCATCCATAGCAATATGGCACAAAAAAGCAAAAAAGAAAAGTATGTATTTTTTCACAATTATCTATTTTAAATTCTTTTCAAAATTAGTAATTTTCTACTATATCACAAAACTATTTTATAAAAATATTTTTGCTGTTAACTTAATTGTAAATTATTAAATAATTGGCACGCTTTTTCGTACATTCCATTCTTTATAACAAAAGTTGAGTAAAACAATAAAATTATTTTAATTAATACTCTGTTAATTCTAATGTAATCGTTTGAAAATGAGAGAGTTAATTAACGTAATACAACTAATGAAATTTGGTTAAATGGCTGATTGTCAGTAACTTTATAGTTCTCTAAACTTAAAGTAACATGACATCAGAACCACTCAACCAATATACGGAAATCTG